>JAVKFY010000045.1:0-56621 GCA_040223615.1 Alphaproteobacteria bacterium | reverse complement strand
GGGGGCCCTGGGCGACTTTTCACTTTTGGCCACCACCCAACTATAACAGGGCTTAAACCCGGCGTTTCCCCTGGGGAGTGCGGGTTTGACGGCCCGTGCGGCTACGCCGCCGGCGGCAGGTAGCGCCGGATCGACAGGATGCCGAGACACGCTTCGGCGACCTCGCGGCCCTTGACCTGGAAGTGATCCAGGAAGAAGCGCCGGTGTTCCTCGCCATCGTGAAAATTGTGCGGCGTCAGGACCGCCGACAGCACCGGCACGTCGGCCTCCATCTGCGCCTGCATCAGGCCCTTGATGACCGCGTCGGCGACGAACTCGTGCCGGTAGATGCCACCGTTGACCACGAAGGCGGAACAGATCACCGCGTCGAACTGCCCGGATCGGGCCAGCGTGCGGGCCAGCAGGGGGATCTCGAATGCGCCCGGCGTGTCAAACACCTGGACCTCGGCTGTGCCGTTGGTGCGCCGGGCCAGTTCGTCCAGGCAGGCGATACGGCACTGGTCGACGATGTCGGCGTGCCAGCGCGCCTGGACGAAGGCGATGCGATAGTTGCCTGTCGTGGCCGTGGTTTGGTCGTGGGAGCTCTGATTCATGGTGTTCTCCTGTGTTCAGAGACCAGAATCAGGGCGTACGGATAAGCCCGGCGGCCACCCGGACAGGTGGCGCAAAGCCGCTCCGTTCTCTTCCATCCGGACTATCACCGTCGGCTTCGGAATCACACCGAATCTGCTGACCCCTTCGGCGGAAGCCGGAGGGCGCTCGCGGGCTTCAGAGTTGCCTCTGTCACCGCCGGTGGGGACTTTCACCCCGCCCCGAGAACGTGCCCCGCCGGTTGGCGGGGCAGTGCAATTTTACAGGCGACGATGACAGCATGTCGACGGCCAACACACTTCGCCTGATCATGGGGACCGCCGCGCCGTGAGAGAGCGTCAACGCGGCGATGGAAGCAATGGAGGAGCAGCGGGTATGGGCGAACTGGATTTCGATGCCGAGGCACTGGATGCAATGGCGGGCGGCGACCCGGCCGAGCCGGTGGTCATGCTCAACCTGCTGCGCTACCGCAACGTGGCACAATCGGGTCACGGCGTGGACGGCCTCAGTGGGCGGGAGGCGTACGGGGTTTACGGACAGCGTTTCGCCGAACTGCATCCGCGTTTTGGCGGTGAACCGATCTGGATGGGTCGGGCCAGCCGGTCAATCATCGGCAGTGAGGAGTGGGATGTCGTCATGCTCGTCCGCTACCCAACCAGGCGACAGTTCGTCGAGATGCTAAAGGATCCCGACTATCAGGCCATTGCGCCGATCCGCGCGGCGGCCCTGGCTGACAGCCGCTTGATCGAAACGACCCAACTTCTACCCCGCACCTGATCAGCACACGACGCGCGGCGCGGCGCTCGCAGTCTGTGCAGACGCCGGCGTGGCGATTAGGCGCGCGCCGCCAGCGCCGACTTCTGCCGGCCCTGATCGTCGAAATTCTCCGGTTCCAGCCAGGCCTCGTGGGCGCTCTTCACGCGCGCCCAGTCGCCGTCAGTGATGGCGAACCAGGTCGTGTCGCGGCTGCGGCCCTTGTAGACGATGGCCTGGCGGAACAAACCCTCGTACTGGAAGCCCAGGCGCAGCGCGGCGGCCCGGCTCGGCGCGTTCAGGGCGTCGCATTTCCATTCGTATCGCCGGTAGCCCATCGTCTCGAACGCGTGGCGCAGCATCAGGTACATCGCCTCGCTCGCCACCGCCGTGCGCTGCAACCGCGGCGAATAGCAGATGCCGCCGACCTCGATGACGCCGTTGGCGGTGTCGATGCGCATGTAGCTGGCGATGCCGGCCGCGCCCTCGCCGTCGACGATGGCGTAGTACTCCAGCCCGTCGCGGTCGATCAGGGCGCGCAACGTCGTCTCGAACGCGGCCCGGCCGGCGAACGGCCCGAAAGGCAGGTAGGTGTAAAGGCTGTCTTCCGCGTCCTTCAGCGCCGGCCACAGCGTATCGGCGTGGTCCGCCGTCAGCCGCTCCAGCCGGCAGAAACGGCCCTCCAGCGTGGACAGGTCCGGGTAGCGGGCGGGTTTCCAGTCCGGCACGGCCGGACCGATCGGCTGGCCGAATTCGTTCGTGCGTTGGCTCATGGCGCGCGACCATAAGCCATGGCCAAGACGGCGAGAAAGGCCATTAAGGTTCGGAATATCCGGCCGCGCGCTTATATCTAGCCTGGCGACGGAAGCAGGAGACGGCGATGCATCGGTTGGCGGCCGTCGTGGCAGCGGTGGGGATCACGATGACAGTGGCGGCGTGCAGCAGCGACGAGGCGCCTCGGGCCGAGGGCAAGCCCTATCACCACCTCGCCGACGGCACCTTCCGCAACCCGCCTGGCAGTCCTTCCAGCACCGCCGGTTTTAGCGACTACCTCCCCTTTATGTTCCGCCGCATCGCCAGCCGCGCCGATGACGTGCAAATTCCTGAAGGTCACGCGGTCCCGCAAGACCAGGCACTCGCCAACCTCACGGCGATGGCGGGCCAGGACAGCGTCACCTGGCTCGGCCACGCCTCGTTCCTGCTGCACATGGCCGACATGTGGGTGCTGACCGACCCCTATCTCGGCGAGGTCGCCGGCCCGGCCGGCTTCGGCCCGCGCCGCTACGTCGCGCCCGGCATCCCGCTCGACCGGCTGCCGAAGATCGACGTGCTGATCATCTCGCACAATCACTACGACCACCTCGACGCCGAGACCATCGAGGCCTTGCCGAACAAGGAGCGGATGTACGTCTTCGTGCCGCTCAAGCTCGGCGAGTTCTTTCGGTCCCGGGGATACCGCCAGGTGTTCGAGCTCGACTGGTACGCCGGCGTGGTGCACGGCGACCTCACCATCACCGCGCTGCCGGCGGTGCATTTCTCGCGCCGTGGCCCGTTCGACAGGAACGCCACGCTGTGGGCCGGCTTCTCGCTCGACGACGGCAACAGCCGCGTCTACTTCGCCGGCGACACCGCCTATGGCCAGGTGTTCGAGGAAATCGGCAAGCGTGTCGGCCCGTTCGACCTCGGCCTGATCCCGATCGGCGCCTACCTGCCGCAATCGATCATGAAGGCCTCGCACGTCACGCCCGAAGAGGCCGTGCGACTCGCCGACGACGTCGGCGCCGCGCGTGTGATCGGCATGCACTGGGGCACGGTGACGCTCACCGACGAGGACCGGTTCGAACCGCCGGCCCGCTACCGCGCCGCCGCCGAGGCCGCCGGCTGGACCCCCGGCCGCGCCGGCCTGATGGCCATCGGCGAGACCCGGCCGTTGTCCGCGCCCGACAGCTAGTCAGGCTTCAGGCCGACCGAACACGAGCATCGCTTGATCCGGGGGCCATGGCGTCGTTTGCGGCGCGTTGGTGTGCTCGCAACACCCTACGCCATCGACATGGATGCCGGCTCAGGGCCGGCATGACGACGGACACTTGCTTACGGCGATGTTGAGTTCGACCTAGCCGCCAGCGTCGGTGATCAGGCGGTACTGCACACGCATCATCGCCAGGCGGCGATAGAAATTCAGCAGGTCGCGGCCGGGCCCGGTCATCCGTTCGAAGCCGGAGATGAAGGCGACGATGGTGCCGACCTCGGTGCGGCCCTCGATCACCATCCAGCCGCCGACCAGCAAGATCGACAGCGGCCCGAGCCGCGCGAACAGATTGTTCAGGCCCTTGGTCGCGTGCTTGATCCAGGCGAAGCGCAGGCGAAGCCGGTAAATGCGCTCGGTCAACGCGTTCGTCGCCGGCGCGTCCGCCTCCTCGTCCTCGTCCTCGGACTCCGTGTCCAGCACCTCTTCGGCAAGCTCGCGCGTGGTGCTGATCTTCTCGCCCGACAGCCGGTTCAGCACCGGCTGAGACAGCCACACGACGATCACCGACGGCACCACGAAGACCATCGCCACCGCCGCCATCAACGGTTCCACCACCAGCATGTAGCCCAGCACGCTCAGCACCACGCCGACCTGCAGCAGCGGGAAGGCGATGCTCTCCGCGACGAAGCCGCCGACCTTTTCCGACTCGGCCGCGATGATCGACTGCCGCGTCCCCTCGTCGGCCTCCGACGCGAAGGCATCGTTGTGCACGATGCGCCGGCGAAGCTGGCGCGTGACGCCTTCGGCGACGCGGTCGGTATAGAAGTTGGTCACGAACTTCAGCGCGCCGTGCATGACGACCACGGCGAAATACAGACCGCCCAGGAACAGCAGCAGGTCGAGGTCGTCCGCCTTGATCGCGCCGTCGATGATCCGGCGCTGCAACTCCAATGGCCCGAGCGTCAGCGGGAAGGACAGCACGGTCAGCAGGCAGAGTCCGATCTGCTGGCCGCTGGTGGTGCGCAGGACGTAGCCGTAGAGCCGTTTTGGCATCTTCCGCAGCGGCCGACGGCGCACCGCCGGCATCGCCGCGGCGATCACGTCGGGGATCGGCGGTGTCGTATCCATATACTCGCTCGTGGCCAGGGCCCACTTAGGCGACGCGCGAAACGTCGCCTTGGTTCCGCCGCCCGTACCGGCTCACCCGCGATACCGGTCGCGCAGCTCGCGCTTCAGCACCTTGCCGACGGCGCTGCGCGGCAGGGTTTCGGTGAAGTCGACGCTTTTCGGCGCCATTACCGGGCCGAGCTTGTCGCGGCAGAGCTGGATCAGTTCGGCGGCCTCGACATTCTGGCCGGGCGCCAGCTCGACCACGGCCTTCACCGCCTCGCCCCACTTCTCGTCCGGCACGCCGATCACGGCGGAATCCTGCACCGCCGGGTGCGCCGCCAGGACCTGCTCGACCTCCAGCGGGAACACGTTGAACCCGCCGGAGATGATCAGGTCGCGCTTGCGGTCGGAGATGTAGACGAAACCGTCGGCGTCGATCGAGCCGAGGTCGCCGGTATGCTGCCAGCCGCCATTCTGGATCGCTGCGGTGGCGTCGGGGTCGTCCTTGTAGCGAAACATCGTCGTCGGCCCACGGACCACCAGCTCGCCGACCTCGCCCGGCGGCAGCAGCTTGCCGTCCTCGCCCATGATGCCCAGGTCGGCAACCGAGGCCGACATCAGGCCAACCGACAGCAACCGGTGCGCCTTGTCAGGTTCGTCCAGCGCCTGGTTCATCGCCGCCGGCGACATGAAGGTCAGCGGGAAGCCGGACTCGGTCTGCCCGAAGCTCTGACAGATTACCGGCCCGAACATCTCGCGCGCCTGCGCGATCTTCTCGGTCGCGAAGGGCGCCGCCGCCGACATCAGGTAGCGCAGGCTGGAGAAGTCCGTCGTGCGGCAGTCGGGATGGTTCATCAGCATGTAGATCAACGTCGGCGGCAGGAACAGCCACGACACGCGATGCTTCTCGATGTTGCTCAGGATCAGGCCGAGGTCGGCCGCCGGCATCAGCACCACCGTGCCGCCCAGCGCCAGCGTCGCCATCGCCACCACGCCGCCGGCATGCGTAATCGGCGCCACCGCGAGGTTCACCGGCGGCGCGTCGAACGGCATGTCGGCCATGAAGCCGAGCGTGTTCCAGGCCAGGAAGGCGGACCCGCCCTGGGTGATCTTCGGCGCCCCGGTGGTGCCGCCGGTCGAGCCTTGAAAGCCGACCGCGTCGGCCGCCAGTTCCACGTTGCACGGCGCCTCCGAGGCGCCCTCGCAGAAGCTGGCGAGGGAAGGCACGCCATCCAGGTCGGTATCGAGACAGACCACGATTCGCAGCGACGTCACGCCGGCGCGAATTTCGTCGAGCAGCGGCGCCGCCTGGCTGTGAATGAACAGCGCCTTGCACTCGCCGCGATCGAGGATGTCGACGTTGATCGCCGGCGCGCTGCGCAGGTTGATGTTTGACCACGCCCCGCCGGCCTTCAGCCCGCCCAGCAGCGAGGCCAGTGCCAGCGAGGTGTTCGGGCTCAGCACCGCGAAGGAATCCGACGGCCGCAACCCGGCCGCGAGCAGCGCGTTGGCGAACCGGTCGGTCAGCCGCGTCAACGCCGGATAGGTCATCACGCCGGTATCGTCGACCAACGCCGCGCGGTCGCCGGCCGTCCGCGCCGCCCGGTTCAGCAAGTGCGTGTAGTTGAGATCCATCGACGTGTCCTCCCAGACGCGGCGATCCTACACCCGCTGCAACGCCCACTTGAAGGTCGGGGCCTCGCCGTCGATGACCACGCGCAGCACGATCTGTTCGGTGCGCCGGATGGTGTCGATCTGGCCCAGGTAGATGCTCTCCTCCAGCGCCAGCTCGCCGCCGGCGCAGCGAAAGCGCCAGCCATTGCCGCTGGCCGTCTTCAGCAGCACCACCTGGCCGCCCTGCACCAGCGAGGCCTGCACGCCGGGGTGCAGGTGGAAGCGCAGCGCCACGGCGCGCCCGGCGAGACGCTCCGGTGCGTCCAGCTCCAACGAATCCTCGCCGCGCAGGTCATCGCCCTCGGCATCCAGGTACAGCCGCCGCCGGTGCCGCGCACCGAATCGCGTGCGATAGCCGTCGTGCGCCATCTCCAGCCACTGCGCCCCGGCTTCGTCCTGGTTGCGCTGCACCTCGACGCGCGACGGCTGCACCGCGTCGGTCTCGATGGCGTTGCGGTCGTCGAGCACCAGCGTCGAGTGTGCGGCCGTGGTCCGCGCCACCGCCGGCCAGTCGCCGAGCCGGTCCCGGCCACTGCCGCAATTCACCACCAGCCGCTCCTTGCCGGCGGAGAACTCGAACGACAGCGGCGCCAGGTGCGCATGCCGGCCAAGATCGCCCGGCGGCGCGATGCCCGCATCGACGATCGCCACCGCGCGCCGGCCGCCCAGCCGCTGGAAGCCGATATGCGCACCGTCGTCCAGCGACCTGGCCTTCACCCCGGAGCGGGTCAGCACCAGGTCGATCAGCGTCGGGTCGCCCTCGAAGCCGCCGTTGAACAGCGCCAGTCCGCCATCGCCGTGGCGCAGCGCGCGCGCCATCGGCACCGCCCGGTCGATGGCGTTGAAGATCGCCTGCGGAATGTCGCGCCCGGACTCGGCCAGTTCGTCGCGCAGGTCGATCAGGTCGCGGAGCACATTCAGCAGGTCTTCCGGGTCGCGGGTGATGTAGCCGCCGTCGCCCAGGATCTGCCACGGCAGGTCGCGGCCCAGCCGATCCAGCGCCTTGGCCAGCCACGCTTCGCCGCGCGGCAGGCTCAGCCCGGCCAGCGCCAACGCCACCGACGCGGTCAGCCGGTCCGGTCCCGGCGCGGCATCGTCGGCGGCCCGCGCCAGGTGCCGCGCCTGTCGCGCCAGCGAGGCCAGAAAGGCCTGCCGAAAGCCGTCGTCGGCGCCGTCCAGCAGGAACCCGGCATGGGTCAGCCAGACGATCAGCCGTCGTCCGAGCAACGCCGGTGCCCAGGCCTCGGCCGACCACTCGTCGTGCACGTCGATCCACGACCGCACCAGCCGGCGTGCGTGTCCGGCCGCCGCGTTGCCGCCGACCGCGGCGAAATGATTCAGCCACCCGAAACCGCTGAGCCAGCGGTTGAACGCGGGGTCGGACGGTCTGAGGCGCCAGGGCGGCTGATTCGGCGCCGTGGCACTGCGTCCGGCACGCGCGAAGCGGCCCTGGAACAGCGCGTTGCCGATCTGCGGATCGCCCGGCCAGCGCGCGCTCGGCATGTGCGCCAGTTCGTCCGGTGCCCGGCCCGACAGGAACCAGCGGTGCAGCGCCGTGCCGTAGCCGGACGCGCGCACCCGGGCCCAGGCGCGCCGCACCGGGCCGTCGTAACGCGGGCGAACGGTCGCGGCCGGATGCGTCATCTCACGAGCAGCCGCGCAGCCGCTTGATGTTGTCGGCGTAGGCCTGTCGCCCGCCCCGGAAGGTCGCGGTCCCGGCGACCAGCACGCTCGCGCCCGCGGCGATCACGTCGGGCGCGGTGCTGGCGTCGACGCCGCCGTCGACCTCCAGCTCGATGTCGCGGCCGCTGGCGTCGATGAGCTGGCGCAGCGCGGCGATCTTGTCGAGCTGACTGGCGATGAACTTCTGCCCGCCGAAGCCCGGGTTGACCGACATCACCAGCACCAGGTCGACCAGGTCGAGCACCGGCGCCACGGCCTCGACCGGCGTCCCCGGGTTCAGCGCCACCCCGGCCCGCTTGCCCAGCGCGCGCACCAGTTGCAGCGTGCGGTGCAGGTGCGCGCCGGCCTCCGGGTGCACGGTCAGGATGTCGGCGCCGGCCTCGGCGAAATCGGGCAGGTAGGGATCAATCGGCGAGATCATCAGGTGCACGTCGAACGGCTTGGCCGTGTAGCGCCGCAACGCCTTCACCACGCTTGGCCCGATGGTCAGGTTGGGCACGAAATGGCCGTCCATCACGTCGACGTGGATGTAGTCGGCGCCGGCGGCGGCAACGGCGCGCACCTCCTCGCCCAGGCAGGCGAAGTCGGCGGCGAGGATGGACGGGGCGATCTTCACGGACGCGCTCATGGTCGCCCGTTGGTACAGCCTGCGCCGGGGCGGCGCAAGCGGTGGCCCTATCTTGTCAGACGCGCGATGTAGAAGCCATCCAGGCCGCCGCGCTCGGCCCAGTGACAGGGCAGCACGCGCACGTCGCCGGCCTCGGTCAGCGCCTCGGCCAGGTCCGGCAGTTCGTCGGCGCCGACCGCGTCGCGGCGCAGGTTGGCAGCGCGCGACAGCAGCGAATCGACCTGCGTCGCGCCCTCCTCCGGCTGCAGCGAGCAGACCGCGTAGACCAGCCGTCCGCCCGGCGCCAGCATGGCCGCCGCCGCGTCGAGCAATCCGGCTTGCAGCTCGGCCTGCTTGGCGACGTCGCTCGCCCGCTTCAGGTGGATCACGTCGGGGTGGCGGCGCAGCGTGCCGGTCGCGGTACAGGGCGCATCCAGCAGGATCAGGTCGAACAGTTCGGCCGGGCGCCAGCTCGTGACGTCGGCGGTGACCAGTTCGGCATCGAACCGCAGTCGCTTCAGGTTGGCGCCGGTCAGCGCCTGGCGCGGCGCGGCGATGTCGACCGCGGTGACCTTGGCGCCGGCCGCCGCGAGCTGCGCCGTCTTGCCGCCCGGCGCACTGCACAGGTCGAGCACGCGCTTGCCAGCGACGTCGCCCAGCAGCCGCGCCGGCAGGGTCGCGGCGGCATCCTGCACCCACCAGGCACCGGCGTCGTAGCCCGGCAACTCGGCCACCTGACCACCGGCGGTGCGACGCAGGCCGCCGGTCGGCAGCGCTTCGGCCTGGAGTGGCTCGATCCACTCGCGCGGATCGCCGGCAAATGAGAGATCCAGTGGCGGCTCGCGCAGCGCCTGCGCCACGATCGCGCGTGTCGCCGGCTCGCCATAGGCGGCAACCCAGCTCTGCCACAGCCAGCCCGGCAGGTTGGCGCGGGCTTCGTCCTGCTTCGCCAGCAACGCCTCGCCCTCGCGCGCCAGCCGGCGCAGCACCGCGTTGGCCAGCCCGGCCAGCGCGCCCTGGCGCTGCAGCAGGCGCACCGTGCGGTCGACCGCCGCATGCGGCTTGGTGCCCAGGAACAAGAGCTGCGCGGCGCCCAGCCGCAACGCGTCGTGCGCAATCGGCGCGAGTTGCGGCAGCGGCTTCTTCAGGCAGGCGGCGAGGCAGCCGTCGATCTGTCCCAGCCGGCGCAGCACGGTGGCCACCAGCAGCCGGGCGAAGGCCCGGTCGCGCGGCTCCAGCCTGGCCAGGTCGCGGGTCAGCGCCTCCTGCCAGACCTCGTCCAGCGCGCGGCGCCCGCGCAGCACCTGTTGCAGCAGCGACAGCGCCGCGACCCGTCCGCCGCCGCCGGTCTGCGCCGCGTTCATCCCCAAGGTCCCGCCCGACGCTTGCTACGCGGGACCGACATCGGATTGGCTCGCGCCGGGCGCACCTCGCCGACCAAGTCGCTGGCCATGGCCATCAGCCGGGCGATCCGGTCCTCGGTGCGCGGATGGGTGCGGAACAGGCCGTCGACCGCATGCGCGTGCAGCGGATTGACGATGAACAGATGCGCCGTCGCCGGGTTGTTCTCGGCCATGTGGTTGTCGACCGCCGCCGCGCCGCGTTCCAGCTTGGCCAGTGCCGAGGCCAGCCAGCGCGGGTCGCCGCAGATTTCGGCCCCGGCGCGGTCGGCGTCATACTCGCGCGCCCGGCTGATCGCCATCTGCACCAGCGAGGCGGCCAGCGGTGCCAGCACCATCAATGCGATGGTGCCGATCAGGCCTGCCGGGTTGTCGCGATTGCCGCCGAAGAACAGCGCGAAGCTGGCCAGCATGCCGATGGCGCCGGCGATCGTCGCGGTCACGGTCATGATCAGCGTATCTCTATTCCGAACGTGGGCCAGTTCGTGCGCCATCACGCCGGCCAGTTCTTCGCGGCTCATCATGTTCAGCAGCCCGCGCGTCACCGCGACGGCGGCGTTGTCCGGGTTGCGGCCGGTGGCGAAGGCATTCGGCTGCGCCGTCTCGATCAGGTAGACACGCGGCATCGGCAGGCCGGCCTGCCGCGCCAGTTGCTGCACCAGCCCATAGAGTTCCGGCGCCGCGCCCGCGTCGATCTCGCGCGCGCCGTACATCCGCAGGACCATCGAGTCCGCATTCCAGAACGCGAACAGGTTCATCGCCGCCGCGACGGCGAGCGCGACCAGCATGCCGGTGGTGCCGCCCAGCAGCCAGCCCACGGCCATGAATAGCCCGGCCAGCGCCGCCAGCAGCACGCCCGTCCGTAGCAGGTTCACGATTGCCATGGTCTCTTCACTATCTCCCTTTGCCGCCCTGGCATCCAGGGGACCAAGCGGTTATTTAGGAGGCTGTGGCGCGGTTGCCAGCCGCGCCGGTACGGAAAACCCACGGGAGCCTCCGGATGGCCGACGACACCAAGCCCGCCGCTGCCAAGGACGAGACGCCGGACACCCCCGCCAAGCCGGGCAAGAAATCCAAGGAGTTCGGCGGCCCGAAGGGACCGGAGCCGACCCGTTACGGCGACTGGGAGCGCGGCGGCCGCTGCGTCGATTTCTGACGCGCGCTACCCGAACAACCCGATCATCGCGACGCAGAACAGGAACGCGAAGGCGATCCAGCGGTAGAGCTTTTCCGACGAGGCGCGAAAGCTGCGCGCGCCGACCAGCGCCGCCAGCAGCATCGGCGGCGCCAGCAGCGCGCATCGCACCGCCGTGCCCTCGTCGAGCAGGCCCTGGTACCAGAGCTGCAGCAGCAGGAACGCGGTGATCACCGCGAAATAGACGATGATGTTGGCCCGCACCGCGCTCGGGCTGTCGCTGCCGGCCAGCATGTAGATCAGCACCGGCGGGCCGCCGACCGAGGTGGTCGCCACCATGGTGCCGCTGACCGCGCCCAGCCCCAGCGTGATCGGCAGCTTCTTCGGCCCCTGATAGCGCCAGCCCGACACCAGCACGAGGACGAAGATCAGCACGATCGAGGCGACGATCTTGGTCAGCAGGTCGGCGTCGATGGAGACCAGCAACCAGCCGCCCAGCGGCAGGAACAGCACCGCCGCCACCGACAGCGGCCCGACGAAGCGCCACTCGCACTGTCGCATCGCCTGCGGAATGAGCTGCACGGTGACGATCATCTCGATGCCGGTGACGATGCCGATCATCGCCGTCGGCCCGAACAGCAGCGCGAAGACGGGCGCCATCATCATCGCCGAGCCGAAACCGGCGAAACCACGCATCAACCCGGCGATGGTCGCGACAACCGCCGCCACCGCCAGGTTCCAGTCGAGATAGGGAAGCAGCCAGGACACCGCCACGCTTTGCCCTGCCGCTGGCGCCGGGTCAAGCGCGCCAGTGGCGCGGGCCGGCATGATTCCGCGCAAGCGGGAAACGCTTTAAGCTGACATCGCGACAAGAAACACCAGGGAGGCGGCGATGGCGACGGTGAAGATGGGCGTGGTCGGCTGCGCCGGACGCATGGGCCAGGCGCTGCTGCGTCAGATCGACGCCACCGAGGGCTGTACCGTCGTCGGCGGCATCGAGCGGCCGGGGCATGACGCCATCGGCGCCGATCTCGGCGCGCTGGCCGGGCTGGCGCCGCTCGACATCGCGGTCGGCGACGACGCCGGTGCGTTGTTCGCCGCGTCCGACGTGGTGCTCGACTTCACCGCGCCGGCGGCCACCGTCGCCAACGCCAAGCTCGCGGCCGAGACCGGCAAGGGCCTGGTCGCCGGCACCACCGGCCTGGAGCCGGACCAGGAGGCCGCCATCGCCGAGGCCGCGAAGAAGGCGCCGATCATGCGCGCGGCCAACATGAGCGTCGGCGTCAACCTGCTGATCAACCTGGTGCGCGAGGTGGCGGCCAAGCTCGATCCCGACTGGGACATCGAGGTCGTGGAGATGCACCACAAGCACAAGGTCGATGCGCCGTCCGGCACCGCGCTCACGCTGGGCCGCGCAGCGGCGGACGGGCGCGGCGTCGACCACGACAAGGTGGCGGCGCGCGGCCGCGACGGCATCACCGGCGAGCGCGGGCGCGGCGACATCGGCTATGCGGTGATGCGCGGCGGCAACGTCGCCGGCGAGCATTCGGTGATGTTCGCTGCCGAGAACGAGCGCGTGGTCATCAGCCACCTGGCCACCGACCGGGCGATCTTCGCCCGCGGCGGCGTCACCGCGGCGCGCTGGCTCGCCGGCAAGCCGGCCGGGCTCTACGACATGAACGACGTGCTGGGGTTCTGAGCCTCGCGCAGACGGCGCAGCGTATTGCGCATCTCGTTCGCCAGCGCGGTCCGTTCCGGCGGGCTCAGGAATTCGGCAAAGCGTACCGAGCGGCCGTGACTGCGCAGCAGCAGCCAGCCGCTGCGTCCGTCGGGCTGCTCCTCGACCACCTGCAGCCAGTAGGGCGCGAACGACCAGTCCTGGCGCTTGCCGTTCGGTTGTACGCGCGCCAGCCGGACCTCCCCGGCGCTGATCTGCACTGTCTCCAGCAGCCGGCCGGCGCGGTAGCTGAGCCGGAAGGCGATGTACAGCGCCAGCACGTCGAGCCCGAAGAAACCGAACACCGGCCACGCCCCGTGCACCGCGAAGACGATGCCCGCCGTGAAGCTGACCAGCGCCACCGCGCACATCAGCACGATGAAGCCGCGCGGCGCCAGGCTGCGGTGCGGATAGAGGACGGCGTTCATCGCCAGCGGGGCGGCGGGCTCGATCATGCCTGCAATATAGCCCGCGGGCGCGCGCGATGCTAAGCAGGGCGCCATGAACAAGGCCAGTATCGAGGAGATGTTCGCCCGCCTGGAACGGCAGATGCCGGACCCGCGCGGCGAGCTGAACTACGTCAACCCCTACACCTTGCTGGTTGCCGTGGTGCTGTCGGCGCAGGCCACCGACACCGGCGTCAACAAGGCCACCGAGAAGCTGTTCCAGGAGGTCCGGACCCCGGAGCAGATGGTGGCGCTGGGCGAGGCCGCGCTGAAGCAGCACATCCGCACCATCGGCCTGTTCAACACCAAGGCCAAGAACGTCATCGCGCTGTCGGAGATCCTGATCGCCGAGCACGACAGCCAGGTGCCGGCCGACCGCGACGTCCTGCAGAAGCTCCCTGGCGTCGGCCGCAAGACCGCCAACGTGGTGCTCAACATCGCCTTCGGACAGCCGACCATGGCGGTCGACACCCATATCTTCCGCGTCGCCAACCGCACCGGCCTGGCCAAGGGCGACAACGTGCTGCAAGTCGAGCTGAAGCTGGAGAAGCGGGTGCCGAAACACTACAAGCTGCACGCGCACCACTGGCTGATCCTGCACGGCCGCTATGTCTGCAAGGCGCGCAAGCCGGATTGCCCGGCCTGCACGATCCGCGACCTGTGCCGCTACAAGGCCAAGACCACGGTGACCGCCTGAACTGGCCCCCGACCTTGCGCCGCCACCCCGCGTCTGCTACCTACCGCGCGATTCTGGCCGGTGTAGCTCAGATGGTAGAGCAACGCATTCGTAATGCGTGGGTCGGCGGTTCGAGTCCGTCCACCGGCACCATCTTTTCAAGATCCTGTATGCGACATCGGCCACGCGCGGCCGGTCTTGCCGAAGCCAGCTAGCGCCACGCGCGGCAACGCGCCAACGATGGCGCTCGAACTGGTCGATGCCGCCCTCGGCCGTATCGACCGGCTATTCCTGACCAACCTGGCCTTCGCGGCGGGGCATTTCACCGACGCATTGCGAAGTGTGATCGCCGCATTGCCGGCTCAAGCCGACGTCGACGCGCTGGTCTTCCCCTGCGCCAGCGACCGGGTGGGGCCCTGGTTCGACCGCCACGGCGCGCCGGTCCGCCTGCATCCGGCCCCCGACGACCTGAACTACTCGCACTGGGCGCAGGACGTCGCGGTTGCCGCCGTCACGCCCGACGACTCGCCCCGGCTGTTCGCCGCGAGCCGCTTCGCGCGCTATCAGGACCGGGAGGCGGCGCGCCTGCTGGCCGACGCGACGGGTATCCCGCTGACCGAGGTCGATTGGCCTGCCGCTACTGGACCACGCCGACGCCGACCGCTTCGACGAAGCCGCGGCGGCGCTGGTGGCCGCCGGCGCCGAGGTGATCCGCAATCCACAGCCCCAGATCTGGATCGACGAACCGGCGGCGAGGCACCGCACCTGGCTGCACCTTCCGGTCAACAACGTTCTGGTGGAGGACGCCGGGCCGGGCCGGGCCGGCGCACGGTCTGGCTACCGAGTTTCGCGCACGGCCACCGGGCCGAGCTGGCGCCGGTCGAACGGGCCAACACGGCGATCTGGCGCGGTCTCGGGTTCGACGTCCATACCGTCGCCAACCTGCTGGAATTCGCCGAGAATCGCGGCGCGCTCAACTGCATGTGCAAGGTCGTCGCCCGCCGCGCGACTTGACGGCGAGCGCCCCGGACCGCTCACACAACCGTTGCTTGCGCCGCGCGCCCGGGCGCGAGATGATCTGGTTTTGGGGACGCTTTACACGATTGAACCTGTGCCAAATGCCGATAGCGAGCGACTAGCGCTGCAACTGGCCGATGACGATTTTTCCGGCGTTGACGCGTTGTTCGAAACGCAGCAACTGCCGACGCCGATTCTCGTCTGGAACCCGGGCGCCAACGAGCTGGAGGTGCGCGAGCTGCGCTTCCTGCGCGGCCTATGGGACCAGCTACGCGACGGCGCCGAATTGCCGGTCGCGCCGGAGCTGAGCCCGGAACTGCTGCGCCCGGCGCTCGGCCACATCATGTTACTCGACGTGGTCGACGGCGGCGCCGACTTCCGCTACCGCCTCTACGGCTCGAAGATCGCGCAACGCTCGGGCTTCGATGGCACCGGCAAGCTGACCAGCGAGATCGGCCCGTCGCCGTTCATCTCCACCTTCTTCCAGGCCTGCTATGTCGCGGCGCAGCGCCGCCGGCTGCCGCTGTTCACCGCCCACATCCCACCGAGCCAGGTCGAGGTACAGATCTGGCGCCGCCTGATCCTGCCGCTGGCCGACAAGGATGGCGCGGTCTACCGCTTCCTGGTCGGCAACGTGCCTGGTCTATGGCGCTCGCCGCGCATCGTCGGCTGAGCCGCGCTAGGGGAAGTGTCGCCGGGTGCGATTTGCGAAGGCGACCAGCGACAGCATCACCGGCACCTCGACCAGCACGCCGACCACCGTGGCCAGCGCCGCGCCCGAGTTCAGCCCGAACAGGCTGATCGCGACCGCAACCGCGAGTTCGAAGAAGTTCGAGGTACCGATCAGGGCGCACGGCGCGGCGACGTTGAACGGCACCCGCCACAGCCAGGCGGCGCCGTAAGCCACGACGAAAATGCCGTAGGACTGGATCAGCAGCGGTACCGCGATCAGTGCGATCAGCACCGGCCGCTCGATGATCACCTGGCCCTGAAAGCCGAACAGCAGCACCACCGTCGCCAGCAGACCGATCACCGAGAATGGCTTGACCGCACCGGTGAACCGGTTCACCGCGGCCTCGCCGGAGCCTCGCGTCGCGTTTGCAACCAGTCGCTGGCGCGTGAGCGCGCCGGCCGCCAGCGGGATCACGATATAGAGCGCGACCGACAGCAACAGTGTCTCCCATGGCACCGCGATGTCGGTGACGCCCAGCAGCACCGCGACGATCGGCGCGAAGGCGAAGATCATGATCACGTCGTTCACCGCGACCTGCACCAGCGTGTAGGTGGGATCGCCGCGCGTGAGCTGCGACCACACGAACACCATCGCCGTGCACGGCGCCGCGCCGAGCAGGATCAGGCCGGCGATGTACTGCTGCGCGTCGGCCGGCGCGATCAGGTCGGCGAACACGATCTCGAAGAACAGCACGCCCAGCGCCGCCATGGTGAACGGCTTGATCAGCCAGTTCGTCACCAGGGTCAGCACCAGCCCTTTCGGCCGGTCGCCGATGTGGCGCAGGCTGGCGAAGTCGACCCCGACCATCATCGGGTAGACCATGGCCCAGATCAGCACCGCGACGACCAGGTTGACCGAGGCGTATTCCCAGGTCGCCAGCAGCGCGAACAGCCCCGGGAACAGGTTGCCCAGCAGCAACCCGGCGCAGATGCACAAGCCCACCCACACCGACAACCACTTCTCGAAGAAGCCGATGCCGCCGGCCGGCGTGTCCAGGGTTTCGGTCGGATTGCTCACATGTCGCTCCTGTCAGGCGGCGTTGTCGGTACTGGTGGTCTCGCCGATCTCGTCCAGCCGCTTCTGCAGCGCCAGCTTGTCCAGCGCGTTCAGCGGCAGATTCACGAAGATCGAGATCCGGGTCGATATCTGCTTGAACACGTCGGCGAACACCGCCGCGGTCTCCGCCGCGCTGCCCTCGAACGCCGCCGGGTCGGGAAAGCCCCAGTGCGCTGACATCGGCTGGCCCGGCCACACCGGACAGACCTCGGCCGCGGCCGAGTCGCAAACGGTGAACACGAAATCCATCGCCGGCGACTCCGGCGTGGCGAACTCGTCCCACGACTTGGAGCGCAATTCATCGGTCTTGAAGTTGTAGCGCGCCAGCAGAGCCTCGGTGTTGGGGTTGATCTGTCCGGCCGGGTGGCTGCCGGCGCTGAAGGCGCGGAACCGGCCCTGGCCCTCCCGATTCAGCAGACACTCGGCCATCACGCTGCGCGCCGAGTTGCCGGTGCACAGGAACAGGACGTTGTAGACCTTGGAATCGCTCATGCTTCGCTCCGTCAACTGGAGGGGGCGGATGATTTGCGGGTGGCAGAATTCCGGCCGGCCGCCGCAGCAATCAGTGGTGAGGTAACGCAACAATTCGCCAAAACCCGACGCGACGGCGAGATACGGCACCTGGCGGCCGACGCGCTCGCCGGTGACCAGCCCAACCCGCTCCAGATGCGCCAGATGCGCCGACAGGGTTGACGGCTGGACCCCGAGGCGTTCGCCGATGGCCCCGGCCGGCAGGCTGCCCGGCCACGCCGCCAGCAGCAGCCGGAACACCGCCAAGCGTCCGGGATGCGCCAGCGCGCCGAAGGTCGCGACCGCGTCGTCGTCGTTCATGCTTCCTTATTTCGCGAAATCGCGAAATATTCAATCGGAAATTGCCCGGGCTGGCTAGACGACGGTGCGATGCCGTTCCACGCCGACGGTGAGCACCTCGTCGACCGGGCGTTGCCACCAGTCCGCCTCGGAGAACACCTCCAGCTCGGCGAAACCGTCGAAGCCGGTCGCCTCGACCATGGCGCGGATCGCCTTCAGGTCGATGACACCGTCGCCCGGCATGGCGCGGTCGAGCAGCAGGTCGCGGGTCGGCACCCGCCAGTCGCAGACGTGGTAGGCCAGGATCGCGCCCATCCGCCCGGCTCGCGCGACCTGGGTCGCGAGGTCGGGATCCCACCACACGTGGTAGACGTCGATGGCGACGCCGACGCCCGTGCCCAGCGCTTCGCAGAGGTCGAGCGCCTGGGCCAGCGTGTTCACGCAGGCGCGGTCGGCGGCGTACATCGGATGCAACGGCTCGATGGCCAGCGGCACGCCGGCGTCGCGCGCGTGGGGCAGCAGCTCGGCCAGCCGTTCGGCGACCAGCGCACGGGCCTGCGGCAGGTCGCGCGAACCGGACTCCAGGCCGCCGGCCACCAGCACCAGCGACGCGGCGCCCAGCGCGGCAGCCTCGTCGACGGCGCGGCGGTTGTCGTCCAGCCAGTCGGGCGCGGTGAACATGCCGCCGCGCACCACGCCGTTCACCGCGAGCCCCGCGTCGGCGATGTGGCGGCGCGCATTGTCCAGGCCGTGGGCGGCGATCTTGTCGCGCCACGGGCTGATCGCGCCGATGCCATGGCGCACGCAGCCTTCGATGGCGTCGGCCAGACTGGCCGCCGGACCCAGCGTGGCCGTGTTCAGCGCCATCAGCGACGCGTCGGCCGCGAAGTCGCGCATCAGGCCGCCAGGCCGGCCAGCGCGCAGGTCTGGCGCATGCGCCGCGCCGCCAGGTCGGGGTCGCGCAGCAGCCCGGCCTTGTCCGCCAGCCGGAACAGCTCGGCCAAGTGCAGGATCGAGCGCGCCGACTGCTGCCCGCCGACCATGTGGAAATGGTCCTGGTGTCCGTTCAGGAAGGCCATGAACACCACCCCGGTCTTGTAGAACCGCGTCGGTGCCCGGAAGATGTGGCGCGACAGCGGCACCGTCGGCTCCAGGATGCGGTGGAATGCATCCGGCCGGTTGCCCGACAACGCGCCCAGCGCCGCCGAGGCCGCCGGCGCAATGGCATCGAAAATGCCGAGCAGGGCGTCGGAATGCCCGTCCTCGTCGCCGGCGATCAACTCGGCGAAGTTGAAGTCGTCGCCGGTATACATCCGCACATCGGCCGGCAGCCGCCGGCGCATCGCGATTTCCTTGTCCTTGTCGAGCAGCGAAATCTTGATGCCGTCGACCTTGGACGCGTTCTGGCCAATCGCATCGAGCGCCACGTCCATCGCTTCATAGTGGTCGTCGCGGCCCCAGTAGCCTTCCAGCGCCGGGTCGAACATCTCGCCGAGCCAGTGGATGATCACCGGCTGTTTCGCCTGGCGCAGCAGCCGGTCGTACACCTTCACGAAGTCATCCGGGCTGTTCGCGGCGCGGACCAGGGCGCGGCTGGCCATCAGGATGATGCGCCCGCCCAGGCCCTCCACGAACGCGAACTGTTCCTCGTAGGCGCGGATCACGTCGTCGACGGTGACGTCCGGGTCGGGGGTCAAGTGGTCGGTGCCGCAACCGCAGAACACCGCCGCGCCCGGCGTTTCGGCGGCCGCCGCCAGGCTGGCACGGATCAGCGTCTGCGCGCCAGACCAGTCCAGGCCCATGCCACGCTGCGCCGTGTCCATCGCTTCCGCCACGCCCAGGCCGAGCGACCACAGGTAGCGGCGGTAGTCGACGGTCTTGTCCCAATCGACCGCGACGTCGAGCCACGGATCGTGCTCGGCCGTCGGGTCGGCAACGACATGCGCGGCGGCCAGCGCCACCCGGTTGAACGGCCGCGACGGTTTTTCGAAGTCGAGCGGCGCGCCGGTGGTGTAGCTGGCGATCGCGCCATCGGGCAGCGGCAGGTTCAGGCTCGGCATCGTCTCAAACCTTCAGCTCTTCCAGGTCGATCCAGCGGCGTTCGTTCCAGCTCTTCAGGCCGGCTTCGGCGAGTTGCACGCCCTTGGCGCCTTCCAGCAGGGTGTGCGACCAGGCGTCGTTCTCGCCGTGCAGGTGGCGGATGAACGCCTCCCACTGCGCCTTGAAGCCGTTGTCGAAGTCCTGGTTGTCAGGCACCTCGTACCACTGGCCGCGGAAGTCGGTAGCGCGCGGCTCGTCCGGGTTCCAGACCGGTTTCGGCGTCCCGACGCGCCCTTGCGCCATGCACCTGTGCAGGCCGCAGACCGCCGAGCCGTGGGTGCCGTCGACCTGGAAGGTGACCAGGTCGTCGCGATAGACGCGGGTCGCCCATGACGAGTTGATCTGCGCCAGCGCCCCACCCTCGAGCTGGAAGGTGGCGTAGGCGGCATCGTCGGCATCGGCATCGTAGGGCTGGTCGTTTTCGTCCCAGCGCTCCGGGATGTGCACCGCGCCGATGCAGCTCACCGCCTTGACCGGCGCGATGGTGTGGTCGAGCACGTAGCGCCAGTGCGCCAGCATGTCGAGGATGATGCCGCCGCCCTCGCCCTTCTTGTAGTTCCACGACGGCCGTTGCGAGGGCATCCAGTCGCCCTCGAACACCCAGTAGCCGAACTCGCCGCGCACCGACAGGATGCGGCCGAAGAAGCCGGCGTCGCGCAACCGCCGCAGCTTCAGCAGGCCGGGCAGGAAGATCTTGTCCTGCACCACGCCGTGCTTGATGCCGGCCTTGTCGGCCAGCCGCGCCACGTCGAGCGCGTCGGCCAGGCTGTCGGCGACCGGCTTCTCGCAGTAGATGTCCTTGCCCTTGGCGATCGCCTGGCGCAGCAATTCGGCGCGCATCTGCGTCGTGCCGGCGTCGAAGAACAGCCTGTCCTCGGGATTGTCCAGCGCCGATTTCAGGTCGGTGGTCCAGCGCTCGATGCCGTGCCGGCGCGCCAGGGCGCCGGTCTTGGTGGCGTTGCGGCCGACCAGGATCGGGTCCGGCATCACCCGGTCGCCATTGGCCAGTGCCACGCCGCCCTGCTGCTGGATCGCCAGGATCGAGCGGATCAGGTGCTGGTTGGTGCCCATGCGGCCGGTCACGCCGTGCATGATCACGCCGAGGCGATGTTGCGCCATTGTCGTTTCACTCCATCCCGAGCAGGCGGTAGATCCGCCGCGTATAGTCGCCGAACTTGCTGGTGGTCTTCACGTCCAGATGTCTTGGATGTTCGAGGTCGACCTCGAAATTGTCCGCCATGCGCGCCGGCCCGGCGGTCAGCACCACGACCCGGCTACCCAGGAAAACCGCCTCCTGGATGCCGTGGGTGACGAACACGATGGTCTTGCCGCTCTCCTGCCAGATTCGCAGCAGCTCCAGGTTCATGCGCTCGCGGGTTAACGCGTCGAGCGCGCCGAATGGCTCGTCCATCAGGATCAGCTTCGGATCGTGGATCAGGCTGCGCGCGATCGCCGCACGCTGCTGCATGCCGCCGGAGAGCTCGTAGGGATATTTGTCTTCGTTGCCCGACAGTCCGACCATGTCGAGCAGGTGCCGGCCGCGCTCACGCGCCTCGCGCATCGGCAGTCCGAGCAGTTCCGCCGGCAGCAGCACGTTCTCCAGCACCCGGCGCCACTTCAACAAGACCGGCTGCTGGAACACCATGCCGATGTCGCGGCTGGCGTCGAACGACTCCGTCCCGCCGCCGATGCGCACCGTGCCCTCGTCGAAATCGTGCAACCCGGCCAGGATCTTCAGCACCGTGGTCTTGCCGCAGCCCGACGGCCCGACCAGGCTGACCAGTTCGCCGGCGGCCACGTCGAAGCTGACGTCGGAGACCGCGAGGAACTCCTGCCCGCGCGTGCGGTAGGTCTTACGCACGCCGGCCAGATGGATGAACGCGTCGCTACTCATGCCATCCGCGCGTCGCGCACCACGAACAGCCATTCGAGCAGCAGCACTAGCCCGTACAGCGCCACGCCGATCAGCGTGATCAGGATCACCGCCATGAACATGCCGGCCATGTCCTGGGTCACCTGCACCTGCAGGATCAGGTAGCCGAGCCCGGCCGACGAGGCGATGAACTCGCCGACGATGGCACCCGCCACCGCCAGAACCACCGCCACCTTCATGCCGGAGAACAGGTACGGCAGCGAGCCGGGTAGCTGGATCTTCCTGAACACCTGCCAGCGGCTGGCGCGGTGCGCGCGCACCAGGTCGAGCAGCTCCGGCTCGATCTCGTTCAGGCCGCGCGCCATGGTGATCAGGATCGGCAGGAAGCAGATGGTGAAGGCGATGATGATATTCGGCACGATGCCGAACGAGAACCAGACGATGAAGATCGGCCCCAGCGCCACCTTCGGCACCATGTTGAGGCTGACCAGCAGCGGCATCACCAGTGTGCGCAGCGTGTCCGACCAGGAGAACAACACCGCCAGCACCACGCCGACCGCGACCGCCAGCCAGAAGCCGCCGAAGATCGCCGCCGCGGTAACAGCAGTGTTCTCGATCCAGGCGTAGTTGCCGGACAGCGTCGCGAAGGTCTCCGCCGGCGTCGCCATCACGTAGCGCGGAATCTCGCCCAGCATCACCCAGAGCTGCCAGGCGGCGAAGAAGGCCAGATGCACGCCGATGACGACGGCGATACGGCCCAGGATACGGCGGTCGTCGCGCATCAGCTCTCGTCGGTTGCAGGAAGGGCGACGCCGGCCACCCAACGATGTTCGTCACCCCGGGCGAAGCGCGCAGCGCCAAGGCCCGGGGTCGATGTCGATGACCGGACAGGCGTTACCATGGACCCCGGCTCAAGGCCGGGGTGACGTTTGGGGGAAAGGGCCCGCGAACTCATCTTTGCCTGCGCAGCCTTCAACCGAATCGCACGAACTTGTCGAAATCGTAGGTCAGCGCCGGGCGGACCAGGCGCGTTGAGCGGTTGTAATAGTGCACAGCGCAGGCCCGGCGCCAGTGCGGCGACCGATTGTCGGCCGACCGGTGCACGCAATCGCCGTGGTGGAACGACACGCCGCCGCGCGGCACCGGCGCCGGTGCCATGTCGAGGCCGGCGACCTGTGCCTCGGTGAGCATCAGGTTGAACGGCTGCCCCTCCGGCGCGACATGCGGCAGCGTGCCGCCGCGCTGGCTGCCCTCGCCGTAGAACATGCAGCCATTCTCGACCGTGGCGTCGTCCAGCGCGATCCAGGCGGTGACCATGCCGTCGTCGTCGTCCGGCCCGAAGTAGAAATTGTCCTGGTGCGCCGGCTTCGGCCCGCCGATCTCCGGCGCCTTGAAGAAAATCTGCGAGAAGGCGACGCCGCCGACCGGCCCGATCAGACCCTCGACCAGGGCCAGCAGACCGTCGTCCTCGGCCAGCGCGCGAAAGGTCGGCCGCTCGAACACCGGCTGGTCGAGCTTGCGCAGGTCGCGCGCGCTGCCTTCGCCGCCACGCTCCAGGTACCAGGCGCGCTGCGCGTCATCCAGGCCGGCGACCCATTCATTGCCCCACGCCTCCGCGTCGGCCGCCGCCGCGACCATGCGCGCCGGCGCGAACACGCCCTCGACCGTGAGGTGTCCGCATTCGCGGTAGCGCGCGAGCTGCTCTTCGGTGAGACTCATGGCCGCGCCCGACCGGCTCGACGCGATGCGTCGAGGGCCGGCCCAAGGGCATGAGCGGGCTGTTGCGCGCTCATGCCAGCCAGCGCTCCAGGTTCGCCTTGACGAAGTCGTCGTCGACCAGGTGCGGATAGGCGGCGCAGACGCGGTCCAGTTCGTCCGCCTGGCCCGGTCCCAGCGTCTCGTCCGGGTTCAGGCACCAGATGCCGTCGAGCAGGCCCTGGCGCCGCAGCACCTCGTGGCAGCCGGCGATCACCCCGGCATAGTCGTTGGCGGCGTCGAACACCGCCGCGTTGGAATCGGTGACCTGGGCGTCGAGCGCCAGCAGGTCACTCTCGATCACCCCCTTTTCCGCCGCCTTGTGGCAGCGCGCGAGTTGTCGCACCGCCGTTTGGGTCCACACCGACCAGTGGCCGAGCAGGCCGCCCTTGATCCGCACGGTCACCGTTTCGTCGCCACGCCGCATCGTGAACGGGGTCAGCAGGTCGGCGATGATGTGGTCGTCGTTGCCGGTATACAGCGTGACCCGGTCCTCGGCGCCGGCCGCGACCAGCCCGCGCGCCACGTCGATCGTCTTGTAGCGGTTGAACGGCGCGATCTTGATCGCCGCGACATTGTCGATGCCGCAGAACCGGCGCCAGAAGTCGGCCGACAGCACCCGCCCGCCGACCGCCGTCTGCAGGTAGAAGCCGACCAGCGGGATCTTCTTGGCGACGGCGGCGCAGTGCTCGATCATCTCGTCGTCGGAGGCGCCCTTGAACGCGGCAAGGCTGAGCAGCGCGCCGTGATAGCCCAGCCCGAGCGCCACGTCGGCCTCGCGCAGCGCCTGGTCGGTGCGCCCGACCAGTCCGGCGATCATCATCGTCGGCTTGCTCGTCCAGCCGGTCGCCTCCTCCATAGCGATGCGCAGCACCGGCTCGTACAGGCCGACCTCGCGAATCTCGAATTGCGTGGTGTGGACGCCGACCGCCAGCCCGCCGGCGCCGGCATCGAGGTAGTAGCGCGACAGCGCCCGCTGCCTGCGCTCGTCGAGCTCTCTAGTCGCGGTCAACGCCAATGGATGTGCCGGGATCACCGTCCCTTCGCGCAGGCGCGCCAGGACGTCGGCAGGCAGGTCGGACATGTGCAATTGGCTCATGGTCTCAGGTACCCCAGGATCATTTCGATGCCGTGCTGGCGCCGCTCGCGCATCGCCATCGGCGCCATCAGGTCACGGCCGAGGATGCTCGACAGCGTGTAGCGGTTGCAGAAATAGAAGTAACTGACGCCGGTCATCGAGATGAACAGCTGCACCGGGTCGGCCCCGGCGCGGAAGCTGCCATCGGCCTCGCCGCGCCGCAGCACGCCGCCGATCATGTCGACCATCGCAGAGTGCATCTCGCGGATGAGCTCCGAGCCGGCCAGGTGCTGCGCCTTGTGCAGGTTCTCGCTGTTCAGCAGGGTGATGAAATGCGGGTTCTCAGCCAGGTAGTCGAAGGTGAACCCGACCAGCACCCGCATCGCGTCGTTCGGCGCCAGTTCGTCCAGCTTGAGCTCGCGCTCGGCGGATCGGATATGCGCGTAGGCGCCCTCCAGCGTGAGCCGGAACAGCTCCTGCTTGTTGCCGAAATAGTGGTACAGCATGCGCTTGTTGGTGCCGGCGCGGCGCGCGATCTCGTCGACCCGGGCACCGGACAGCCCCTTGGCCGCGAATTCGGCCCGCGCGGCCGCCAGGATTCGCGTTCGCGCCCCTTTCGGATCGCGCCGCGCGGGTGTCTTGCGCGCCTTCTCCGGGCCGATCTTCTCTGGGCTCAGTTTGTTGACAGCCACCATGCCGCGCCGTACCGTAGTAACCGGTTGGTTACAACACTACGGCATGTGCCGCGCTGCTGACAAGCGCGGGTGCCGACAGGGAGGTTCGAATGATGGGTAAAGGCTGGTTGCGCCGTTTGGGCCTGGGTCTGGCCGGCACGTTGGCATTGGGCGTCGGCGGCGCGCATGCCGCCGCGCATGGCGCCAAGGACGTCAGTTTCATCCTCAACTGGGTCGCCGGCGGCGACCACGCGCCGATCTACTGGGCGCAGTCGCGCGGCCTCTACGAGGAAGCCGGCATCAACCTGACCATCGAGCCGGGCAAGGGCTCGACCATGTCGTCGCAGCGCGTCGGCCTGGGCCAGAACCAGATGGGCATCGCCGACCTCGGCACCGCCCTGGTCAATGTCGGCAAGGGCGCCGAGCTGGTAGCGGTTTTCAACATCTACGCCAACAGCCCGTATGGCTTCTACTGGAAGAAAAGCTCCGGCATCGCCTCGGTGAAGGACTTCGCCGGCAAGCAGATCGGCAACCCGCCGTGGGACGCGGCGCGGCAGATGTGGCCGGCCTTCGCCAAGTCGGTCGGCATGAAGCCGGACTCGGTGAAGTGGGTCAACGTGCAGCCGAACGCCAAGATCTCCGCCCTGAAGTCGGACTCGATCGACGTCACCACGTCCTTCTACAACATCCACTTCATCTTCCAGCGCGTGTTCGGCGATGACATGGGCTTCGTCGCCGGCAAGGACATCGGCATCAACCCCTACGGCAACTCGGTCGTGGTCAATGCCGACTTCCTGAAGGAAAACCCGGACACCGTCGCCGCCTTCGTGAAGGTGACGCAGCAGGCCTACCAGGACTGCGTCAAGACGCCCGACCCGTGCATCGACGCCCTGCTGGCCGCCAACAGCGGCCTGAAGAAAGAAGACTCGATGGCCAACTGGAAGCTGGTCATGGAGCTGATGGACCACCCGATCAGCCGCGAGCAGGGCCTGGGCTATCTCGACCCGGACCGCATGGCCGCCGACTACAAGCTGATCGAGGCGTACTTCAACCTCGACAACAAGTTCGACATCACCGAGCACTTCACCAACGCGTATATCGACCGCGACGTGAAGATGCCGGCGCCGAGCATGTAGCCGTTCCGGACAAAACCGGACATGAATGGCCGCCCTCCGGGGCGGCCATTCTCGTTGTGCTCCAAAGTCCAGCATGACGGATTGAAAAGACAACGTCATGCCCGGGCTTGACCCACGGGTGTCCGGTTAAGGTCCGGCACGGCGGTCAAGTTCGTTTGCAAATCAAACGGTTGCGTTGTCCCACCTCCGCGGTGGATCCGAGCAACTCCGCGTTCTCCGCGGCTCCGCGTGCCCATATCAACGTTGCCTGGATGCCAGCCTGCGCTGGCATGACGCGTGTTGTTGGACCCGCCAGAGCTTAACCGGACAGCCGTGGGCTTGACCGGGGTATGACGTCACGCGTTCAACGTCCGGCCCGCCACGGCCAGCGCGGCTTCCTTCACCGCTTCGTTCAGCGTCGGGTGGGCGTGGCTGGTCCGCGCGATGTCTTCCGACGACACGCCGAACTCCACCGCCAGGACCAGTTCGGCGATCAACGTGCCGGCGTCGGGGCCGATGACATGGGCGCCGAGCACGCGGTCGGTCTTGGCGTCGGCCAGGATCTTCACGAAGCCTTCCGCGTCGCCGTTGGCGCGCGCGCGGCTGTTGGCCATGAACGCGAACTTGCCGGACTTGTACTCGACGCCGGCGTCCTTGAGCTGCTCTTCCGACTGACCGACGGTCGCCGCCTCCGGCCAAGTATAGACCACGCCGGGAATGGCGCCGTAGTTCACGTGGCCGACGCTGCCGCCCAGGATCTCGGCGACGGCGACGCCCTCCTCCTCGGCCTTGTGCGCCAGCATCGGCTTCTCGGGCAGCAGGTCGCCGATGGCGTAGATGCCATCGACGTTCGTCTTGTAGTGGTCGTCGACCGGCACGAAGCCGCGGTTGTCGACGGTGACGCCGGCCTCGGCCAGACCCAGCCCCTCGGTGTACGGACGACGGCCGATCGAGACCAGCACCGCGTCGGCCTTCAGCGTCTCCGCGTCGCCGCCGTCGGCCGGCTCGACGGAGAGCGTCACGCCCGACTTCGCCGCCTTCGCCGACGTGACCTTGGTCTTCAGCTTGAATTTCATGCCCTGCTTGGTCAGCGCCCGCTGCAGATGCTTCGACAGCTCGCCGTCCATGCCCGGCGTGACCCGGTCGAGGAACTCCACCACGGTGACCTCGGCGCCCAGCCGGCGCCAGACCGAGCCGAGTTCCAGGCCGATATAGCCGGCGCCGACCACCACCAGGTGCTTCGGCACCTTGCTCAGCTCCAGCCCGCCGGTCGACGACACGATCTGCTTCTCGTCGATCTCGATGCCCGGCAACGGCGTCACCTCGGAACCGGTGGCGACCACGATGGCGTTGGTCGCCAGGGTCTGCTTGTCGCCCTCGGCCGGCGTGACCTCGACTTCGGTCGCCGAGACAATGCGCCCAGCGCCCTTCACGTATGTCACCTTGTTCTTCTTGAACAGGTGCTCGATGCCCTTGGTCAGGTCGCCGACGACCTTGTCTTTCCGCGCCAGCATCGCCTTCAGGTCGAGCTTCACGCCCGACACGCCGACGCCGTGCGCTTCCAGTTCGTGGCCGGCCTGGGCGTACAGGTGCGAGCTTTCCAGCAGCGCCTTGGACGGAATGCAGCCGACATTCAGGCAGGTTCCGCCGAGGCTGCCGCGCTTCTCCACGCAAGCCACCTTCAGGCCGAGCTGGGCGCAGCGGATGGCGCAGACATAGCCGCCCGGCCCGCCACCGATGATCACCACGTCGTAGCGGTCGTCGCTCATCGCGTCACCTCATATGCCGAGCAGCAGGCGCTCCGGCTCCTCGATATATTCCTTCACCCGCACCAGGAAGGTGACCGCCTCGCGGCCGTCGATGATGCGGTGGTCATAGCTCAGCGCGAGATACATCATCGGCCGCGCCTCGATCTTGCCATCGGCCATCACCATCGCGCGCTGCTGGATCTTGTGCATGCCGAGGATGGCAGACTGCGGCGGGTTCAGGATCGGCATCGACAGCAGCGAGCCGTAGACGCCGCCGTTGGAGATCGTGAAGGTGCCGCCCTGCATCTCGTCGATGGTCAGCTTGCCCTCGCGCGCGCGCCGGCCGAAGTCGTTGATGGTCCGCTCGATGTCGGCGAAGGACATGGTGTCGGCGTCCTTCAGGACCGGCACCACCAGCCCCTGCGGCGTGCCGACCGCGACGCCGACATTGTAGTAGTTCTTGTAGATCAGGTTCTCGTCTTCGATCTCGGCGTTGACCGCCGGCAGTTCCTGCAAAGCCAGCACGCAGGCACGCACGAAGAACGACATGAAGCCGAGCCGAACGCCGTGCTTGCGCTCGAACACGTCGCGGTAGGTCGAACGCGCCGCCATCACCGCGCTCATGTCCGCCTCGTTGGTGGTGGTGAGCATCGCAGCGGTGTCCTGCGCCTCCTTCAGGCGCTCCGCGATGCGCCGGCGCAGCCGGGTCATCTTCACCACTTCCTCGCGTGCCGCTTCCGGGCGCGGCCCCTCGCGCGGCGGCGCGGCGGGTTTCGCGGCCTTGCCCGGCGCGGCGGCCGCCGGCTTGGCGGTGCGCAGCTTGGCGACGTAGGCCTGCACGTCTTCCTTCATCAGCCGGCCGCCGCGGCCGGTGGCGGGTATATCGGCCGGGTTCAGGTCCAGTTCCTCGACCATGCGCCGCACGGCGGGCAGCAGCGGCACGTCGGCCGCCGGTTTCGCCGGCGCTGTCTTGGCCTCGGGCTTGGCGTCCGCCTTGGCCTCGGGCTTGGGCGCCTCGGCCTTGGCTTCCGGCTTGGCCTCGGGCTCGTCCTTGGCTTCGGGCTTCGCTTCCGTCTTGGCCTCGTCCTTGGCCTTCTCGTTGCCGGCGCCGTTACCGGACGACTTGGTGCCGCTGGCGCCTTCCTCAATCACCGCCAGGATGCCGCCGACTTCGACGTCGGTGCCGACGTCGGCGATGATCTCGCGCAGCACGCCGGCGGCCGGCGCCGGAATCTCGACGGCGACCTTGTCGGTTTCCAGTTCGACCAGGATTTCGTCGCGGGCGACTTCCTCGCCCACCTTCTTCATCCACTGCGCGACCGTCGCCTCAGTGACGGACTCGCCCAGCGTCGGCACGACAATTTCGACCATAGGCTACCTCGTTGGCGCGCCGGCTACAGCGTCAGCGCGTTGTCTACCAGTGCCGCCTGTTCACGCTTGTGTACCGACGCCAGGCCGGTCGCCGGCGCCGCCGCTTCGGGCCGCCCGACGTAGCGCGGGCGTTTGGTTTTGTGGTTCAGCTTCTTCAGCACCTGCTCGATGCGCGGCATCACGAACCACCACGCACCCATGTTCTGCGGCTCTTCCTGGCACCAGACGATCTCGGCATTGGGGAAGCGCGCCAGTTCCTTCGACAGCGGCGTTTTCGGGAACGGGTAGAGCTGCTCCAGGCGCATCAGGTAGACGTTCTTCTTGTCCAGCTCCTCGCGGCGGTCCAGCAGGTCGTAGTAGACCTTGCCGGAGCACAGCACGACGCGCTTGATCTGGCTGTCGGGCGCCAGCTTGGTCGACGAGGTGCCGATCTCGGCATCGTCGAACAGCACCCGGTGGAACGTCGAGCCCGAGCCCAGCTCGGACAGCTTGGAGACCGCGCGCTTGTGCCGCAGCAGCGATTTCGGCGTCATCAGCACCAGCGGCTTGCGGAACTTGCGGTGCAATTGCCGGCGCAGGATGTGGAAATAGTTCGCCGGCGTGGTGACGTTGGCGACCTGCGCGTTGTCCTCGGCACAGGCCTGCAGGTAACGCTCCAGCCGGGCCGAGGAGTGTTCCGGCCCCTGCCCCTCGAACCCGTGCGGCAGCAGCATTACGAGGCCGCTCATGCGCAGCCACTTGGCCTCGCCGGAGAACACGAACTGGTCGATGATCACCTGCGCGCCGTTGGCGAAATCGCCGAACTGCGCTTCCCACATGATCAGGCCGCGCGGCTCGGCCAGCGAATAGCCATACTCGAAGCCGAGCACGCCGGCTTCCGACAGCGGACTGTTGACGACCTCGAAGTCGGCCTGCTTGGGGTCGAGATTGGCCAGCGGCGTGTAGACGTCCTCGTTGACCTGATCGACGAACTGGCAATGGCGCTGCGAGAAGGTGCCGCGGGCGGAATCCTGGCCCGACAGGCGCACCGGAAATCCCTCCAGGCAGAGCGTGCCGAAGGCCAGCGCCTCGCCGGTCGCCCAGTCGATCCCCTCGCCGGACTCGAAGATCTTCTTCTTGTTTTCGAGCTGGCGGCGGATCGTGCGGTGCAGGTTGAAATCGTCCGGCACCGTGGTCAGCACCTCGCCGACGCGCTTGAGCGTATCGGTCTTCACCGCCGTGGTACCGCGACGGGCCTCGCCGCGCGCGCGCTCGAACCCGGTCCAGGCCCCGGCCAGCCAGTCGGCCTTGTTCGGCTTGTAGGCGGCGGCGGCCTCGAAGTCGTTCTCCAGCCTGGCGCTGAAGTCGGACACCATGGTCTGTGCCTCATCGGCAGTGACCACGCCCTCGGCGATCAGCTTGTCGGCGTAGATCTGCCGCACCGAGGGATGCTCGGCGATGGTGCGATACATCACCGGCTGGGTGAACGCCGGCTCGTCGGATTCGTTGTGACCGTGCCGGCGGTAGCAGAACATGTCGACGACGATGTCCTGCTTGAACTGCTGGCGGTAGTCCATGGCGATGCGGGCGATATGGCACACCGCCTCCGGGTCGTCGCCGTTCACGTGGAAGATCGGGGTGGCCACCATCTTCGCCACGTCGGACGAATAGGGCGACGACCGGCTGGCGTTCGGATTGGTGGTGAAGCCGATCTGGTTGTTGACGATCAGGTGCAGCGTGCCGCCGATGGTGTAGCCATCCAGGTCCGACATCATGAAACACTCGCCGACCAGGCCCTGGCCGGCGAAGGCGGCATCGCCGTGCAGCAGCAGGCCCATCACCTGGGCGCGCTCGTGGTCGCCGAACTGCGCCTGCTTGGCCCGCGCTTTGCCCAGCACCACCGGGTCGGCGGCCTCCAGATGCGACGGGTTGGCGGCCAGCGACAGGTGCAGCTGACGGCCGCCGAACTCGCGATCGGCCGAGGTGCCGAGGTGATACTTCACGTCGCCTGAGCCCTGCACGTCGAGCGGATTGGCCGGCATGCCCTCGAACTCGGCGAAGATCGCCGTGAACGGCTTCATCATGAAGTTGGACAGCACGTTGAGCCGGCCGCGATGCGACATGCCGAGCGAGATCTCGCGTACCCCGGTCTCGCCGGCGCGCTCCGCGATTGCCTCCATGGCGGGCATCAGCGCTTCGGCGCCGTCCAGGCCGAAGCGCTTGGTGCCGGTGTGCTTGATCTGCAGGAACCGCTCGAAGCCCTCGGCCTGGGTGAGCTGGCGCAGGATCGCGCGTTTCTCGTTGGAGGTGAACGAGAAGTCCTTGTGCCGACCCTCGATCCGCTCCTGGATCCAGGCCTTTTCCTCCGGACCCTGCATGTGCATGAACTCGACGCCGATCGGCCCGCAATAGGTCCGGTTCACGATCTCCATGATCTCGCGCAGCGTCGCCTGCTCCAGGCCGAGCACGAAATTGATGAACATCGGCCGGTCCCAGTCGGCCTCGGTGAAGCCGTAGGTCTTGGGATCGAGTTCCGGGTGCTGGTCGGTGCGCCGGTTCAGGCCCAGCGGGTCCAGTGTCGCCTGCAGGTGGCCGCGCACGCGGTAGGCGCGGATCATCATCAGCGCGCGGATCGAATCCAGCGTCGCCTGGCGGACCTGGCCGGCGGAGACCGCGCCGGCCGCCTGCGGCGCGGCGCTGGCCGCCAGGATGATCTCGCCCATTTCCTCCGCGCCGGCGATGTAGCCGGAACCGAGCCGGTCGCGCGGCGCCCAGCTGGCGCCCCGCATGTCGGCCAGCACGTCGTCGATCTCGTCGCCCAGGCTGGAGAAGAACCGTTGCCACGACGCGTCGACCGAACCGGGATTGCTCAGATAGCGCCGGTATTGCTGTTCGATAAAGGCGCTGTTGGCGCCGAACAGGAACGAGGTTGCCTCAAGCTGTGCCGTCATGCCCTTCAGACGCGCCCGATCAAGGCGCGTTCCCTATGAAGTTGCCGTCTCGACCGCCATGATGGCACCAGCGTTGCGACGCGCCGGTGTCAGCCGCCCATGACCTTCTTCATCGTGCTGCCGAGTTCGGCAGGCGAGGCGGCGACGGTGATCCCCGCCGAACGCATCGCGTCCATCTTGTCGTCGGCACCGCCCTTGCCGCCGGAAATGATCGCGCCGGCATGGCCCATGCGACGGCCCGGCGGTGCGGTAACGCCGGCGATGAAGCCCACCGTCGGCTTCTTCACCCTGTTCTGCTTCAGGAAGTCGGCGGCGTCTTCCTCGGCCGAACCGCCGATCTCGCCGATCATGATGATGCCCTGGGTCTCGTCGTCGCCCAAGAACATCTCCAGACAGTCGATGAAGTTGGTGCCGTTGACCGGGTCGCCGCCGATGCCGATGCAGGTGGTCTGGCCCAGCCCGGCCGCCGTGGTCTGACCCACCGCCTCATAGGTCAGCGTGCCGGAGCGCGACACGATGCCGATCCGACCGCGCTGGTGGATGTGGCCCGGCATGATGCCGATCTTGCACTCGTCGGGCGTGATCACGCCGGGACAGTTCGGACCGATCAGCCGCGTCTTGGAGCCCGAAAGCGCGCGCTTCACCCGCACCATGTCGAGCACCGGAATGCCCTCGGTGATGCACACCGCCAGCGGCACCTCGGCATCGATCGCCTCAAGGATCGCGTCGGCCGCGAATGGCGGCGGCACGTAGATCACCGACGCGGTGGCGCCGGTCTTGTCCACGGCCTCGGAGACGGTGTCGAAGACGGGCAGTCCGAGATGCTCCGAGCCGCCTTTGCCGGGGCTGGTGCCGCCGACCATCTTGGTGCCGTTGGCGATCGCCTGCTCGGAATGGAAGGTGCCTTGCCGGCCGGTGAAGCCCTGGCAGATGACCTTGGTGTTCTTGTCGACGAGGACGGCCATCAGGCGGCCTCCTTCACGGCCTTGACGATCTTGGCGGCGGCGTCGCCCAGATCGTCGGCGGAAACGATGGCGAGGCCGGAGTCGGCCATGATCTTCTTGCCGAGCTCGACGTTGGTGCCTTCCAGTCGCACCACCAGCGGCTTGTCCAGGCTGACCTCCTTGGCCGCCGCCACCACGCCTTCCGCGATCACGTCGCAGCGCATGATGCCGCCGAAGATGTTGACCAGGATGCCCTGCACGTTCGGGTCGGCCAGGATGATCTTGAACGCGGTGGTGACGCGCTCCTTGGTGGCGCCGCCGCCGACGTCGAGGAAGTTGGCCGGCTCGCCGCCATGCAGCTTGATGATGTCCATGGTCGCCATCGCCAGGCCGGCGCCGTTGACCATGCAGCCGATCGAGCCGTCGAGCTTGATGTAGTTCAGCTCGTGCTCGGACGCCTCCGCCTCTGACGGGTCCTCCTCGGAGAGGTCGCGCAGGCTGGCGATGTCCTTGTGGCGGTACAGCGCGTTGTCGTCGAAGTTCATCTTGGCGTCGAGCGCCAGCAGGTCGCCGGCGCCGGTGACCACCAGCGGGTTGATCTCCAGCAAGCTGGCGTCGGTCTCCTGCATGGCCCGATAAATCGCGCCGAAGAAAGCGACGGCCTGGCCGATCTGCTTGTCCTTCAGACCCAGCGCGAAGCCGAGCTGGCGGCCCAGGTGCGGCTGGTAGCCGGCGGCCGGGTCGACATGCACGGTGACGATCTTCTCCGGCGTCTTGGCGGCGACCTCTTCGATGTCCATGCCGCCCTCGGTCGACGCCATGATCGCCACCCGCCCGGTCACCCGGTCGACCAGCGCCGAGACGTAGAGCTCGCGAGCGATGTCGCAGCCGTCCTCGACGTAGAGCCGCTGCACTTCCTTGCCGGCCGGGCCGGTCTGATGGGTGACCAGGGTCTTGCCCAGGATGTCGGCGGCGTGCGCCTTCACTTCGTCCAGCGACTTGGCGAGCTTGACGCCGCCGGCCTTGCCGCGGCCGCCGGCGTGGATCTGCGCCTTCACCACCCAGACCGGGCCGGGCAGCTTCTTGGCCCCGGCGACGGCCTCGTCGACGGAAAAGGCGACCTCGCCCTTCGGCACCGGCACGCCGAACTTGGCGAGCACATCCTTGGCCTGATGTTCGTGGATATTCATCGACTTATTTCTTCGCCTTCCTGGCCTTGCCGAGCGACGGGTCGATCTTCTTGCAGGCGTCGACCAGGCCGCGCACCGCATCAACCGATTTGTCGAACATTTTCTTTTCAGAGGCGTTAAGGCCGATCTCGGCGATCCGTTCCGCGCCGCCGGCACCGATCACCACCGGCACGCCGACATACATGTCCTTCACCCCGTACTGACCACTGAGATAGGCCGCGCAGGGCAAAAGGCGCTTCTTGTCGAGCAGGTAGCTCTCCGCCATCTGGATCGCCGCCGCGGCCGGCGCGTAGAAGGCCGAGCCGGTCTTCAGCAGGCCGACGATCTCGGCGCCGCCGTCGCGGGTGCGCTGGATGATGGCGTCGAGCTTCTTCTTCGTGGTCCAGCCCATCTTGATCAGGTCGGGCAGAGGGATGCCGGCGACGGTGGAGTAGCGCGGCAGCGGCACCATGGTGTCGCCATGCCCGCCGAGCACGAAGGCGGTGACGTCCTCGACCGAGACGTCGAACTCCTCGGCCAGGAAGTAGCGGAAGCGGGCGCTGTCCAGCACGCCGGCCATGCCCACCACCTTGTGGGTCGGCAGGCCGCAGCTCTCGCGCAGCACCCAGACCATGGCGTCCAGCGGGTTGGTGATGCAGATCACGAAGGCGTTCGGCGCATATTTCTTGATGCCGGCACCGACCTGGCCCATCACCTTGATATTGATGCCGAGCAGATCGTCGCGGCTCATGCCCGGCTTGCGGGCGACGCCGGCGGTGACGATGACCACGTCGGCGCCCTTGATGTCGGCGTAGGAGTTGGTGCCCTTCAGGGCGACGTCGAAACCGTCGATCGGCGACGATTCGGCGATATCCAGGGTCTTGCCCTGCGGCAGACCGTCGACGATGTCGAACATGATCACGTCGCCGAGCTGTTTCAGGCCGGCCAGATGCGCCAGCGTGCCGCCGATGTTGCCGCCGCCGATCAAGGCGATCTTGTTGCGCGCCATGAAAACTCCCCTGCCGTCATCGAAAATTGCTGCTGTGCACCGCTGCGCAGTGTCCTAACGCGTTTCCGCCGACCCGGCAAGCGCGGCCGGTGCGTCGCCCACTCGTTTATGCCGGAAGCGGTATGACCCGCGCGACTTGCGGCACCGGTTCGCTGAAACGGGCACGCGACGCGACCAGCGTGAGCTCCGGCGAGGCCGCTGCCAGACTGTCGGCGATGACGCTGTGCAGGATATCCATCGCCTGGCGCAGCGCGTCGGCCGGATCGGTGCCCGCGACCAGCCCGGCGAGCAGCAGCGCCGCCAGCAGGTCACCGGTCCCGTAGGGCGCCGAGGCATGGCGCGGCACCGAAACCCCTCGAAACCCGTCGTCGTCGGCCAGCACCGACACCAGCCGGTCGTCGTCGCGCATCGCCGAGGTACAGATCGCCAGCCGCGGCCCCATCGCGCGCAGCTCCGTCAGTGCGTCGAGGACGTCTTCCAGCGTGTCGGCCGGCCGGCCGGTCAGCAGCGACAGTTCGAACCGGTTCGGCGTCACCGCGTCGGCCGCCGGCACCAGCCGTTCGCGCATCGCGACGACCACCTCGTCCTTGACATAGACACGCCCGGCGTCGCCCAGCACCGGATCGCACAGATAGGGCGCCGACCTGGGGATGCGGCGACGCGCCGCCAGCACCGCGTCGGCCTGCGCGCCGTCGCCGAGATAGCCGCTGATCAAGCCGCGCGCCCGGCCCAGGAACCCGGATTCGTGCAGTCCCTGGACCATGTCGGCGCACCAGTCGGCCGCCACCGGCCGGCCGCGAAAGCCACCATGCCCGGGATGATTGGAGAACAGCACGGTCGGGACGTGCCAGACCTCGTGGCCGGCGCACTGCAGCGGCAGGATCACCGCCTGCCCGCCGACATGGCCGTAGGCGACATGGCTGGAGATGCAGACGATGCCCATGGCACCACTCTAGCACCGCCCAAATGAAAGGCGGCGGCCCGAGGACCGCCGCCGATCAGATATTGTCGGGTGCTGGCCGTCAGGCCGCGCGACGCCGGCGCGCCACGCCGATACCCAGCAGGCCGGCGCTGAGCAGCGCGACCGTGCCCGGCTCCGGCACCGACGTCGCCCGCAGTTCGGCCAGATCCCAGCCATCGCCAGACCGGCCGACCCAGAAATCCGGGCTGTCGCTCATCGTCAGGTCGATCAACGTCAGGTAGCTGTAGTTGCCGAAAACGTCGAGCGCAACGTCGACATCGAAACGCCAACCGTTGCTCCCGATATCGCTGCCGATGACGGACACGCCGGCGGCGGTCTCGATGTCGAAACCGGACGACTCATCGTTGCTCAGGACCGCGCCCAGCACGCCGTCGGGCAGGATGTTGGCGCGCAGCAGCGCGGCCAGATCGCTGCCGTCGACCTGCGCCATCGACGCACCGGCGCCGCCGGCAAAGTCGGCCAGGCCTGGATTGGAGATCGCGCCCGCTTCGGCCAGCAGGTCAGCGCTCCAGGTGGCGATATTCGCCGCATTCACGCCGTTCGAGAAGAACAGGCCGAGACGCTCCGGCCAGGTCGGTCCGCCATTGCCGCCGAACGTCGACTCCAGGGTGAACAGGTCGACCAGGCTCTGCGAATCGGCCGTGCCGAAGGTCGCGAATCCATAAACGCCGAGCGAGTGGAACTGGCCGGTCGCGGTGCCGCCGTCGAACGCCCGGCTCAGGCCGGTACGGTTGGCAGCTACCGCGGAGCAAACGTCCTCGAACTGGCACGCGCCCAAGCCCTGGCTGAAACCGTTGAAAACAAAGTCACTCAACTCGTCGTAGACGACCGAGCCAGCCTGAGCGGTCGCAGGCACCATCAGGGCGCCGGCGACCATCGATAGAATTCTTGTCCGCAACGAGTAACTCCATTGGTTCATCGCCGGTCGCAGGGCGCTTGCCGGCTCGGTGTCGCCAAGTCGCAGCAAGACCCGTGCCGGCACCAAATCGGCCATAGATCAAATACTTGGCAAATGTCTGCGGACGTGATTTCGGGCCGCTCCGGCCCATCGCGGGACACCGATGTCCCGCACCCATGTGCGCCCCGTCACACCGTGTACGGTAGCGGGACAACGGCAAGCTGCGCCGCTACGCTGTGGCGAGACACGGGAGATTGCCGATGACCGAGCCGCGTTCGGCGCGCCGCAGCGCGTTGTTCATGCCCGGCGCCAACGGGCGCGCCCTGGCGAAGGCGCGCGAACTGCCGGCCGATGTCGTCATCGTCGACCTGGAAGATGCGGTGGCGCCCGACGCCAAGGTCGCCGCGCGCGCGCAGGCCGTCGCGGCGCTGGGCGAGGGCGGCTACGGCGCCCGCGAGCTGGTCATGCGGGTGAACGGCGCCGATACCGACTGGGGCGCCGACGACCTCGGCGCCGCCGCCGCCTCGGCGGCACACGCGGTGCTGCTGCCCAAGGTCGAGCGAGCGGAACAGGTCCAGGCCGCGGCGCGGACATTGCCGCCCGGCAAGGGCATCTGGGCGATGATCGAGACCCCGCGCGGCGTCCTGAACGTCGCTGCCATCGCGCAGTCGTCGGACCGGCTGGAATGCCTGGTCGCCGGCACGTCCGACCTCACCACTGACCTGCACGCCCGGCACACCCCCGACCGCATGCCGATGCTGACCAGCCTGTCGCTGATCCTGCTGGCCGGCCGGGCGGCGGGGCTGACGCTGCTCGACGGCGTCTATCTCGACATCAAGGACGCCGCCGGCTTCCGCGCGGTCTGCGAACAGGGCCGCACGCTCGGATTCGACGGCAAGACCTTGATCCATCCGACCCAGGTCGAGCCCTGCAACGCGGTTTTCGGACCGGCGGACACCGAGATCGACTGGGCGCGGCGTGCCATCGCCGCCTACGACGACGCGATGGCGGCCGGCAGCGGCCTGGCGGTGCTCGACGGCAAGCTGGTGGAGAACCTGCACGTCGAGGAGGCGCGGCGCATTCTGGCGCGTGCGACGATGATCGCCGACTGATACGACCGACCGATCGTTGATTATTGACCGACCGATCGGTCGAATCTATGTTGACGGTATGAATCGTACCGCTGAATCGCAGCCCAAGGCCCGGCTGCTCACCCTCGGCGCGGCGATGGCCAGCGAACGCGGCCTCGCCGGCCTCACCTTCGGTGCCCTGGCCAGCGCCGCCGGCGTCTCCAAGTCCGGCCTGTTCGCGCACTTTCCGTCCAAGGAAGCCCTGCAGGTCGAGCTGCTCGACCGCGCTGCGCTCGACTTCCGCGACCACGTCATCGCCGCCGGACGCGAGGCCGCCGCCGGCCTGCCGCGCCTGGCCGCGATCTTTCAGGCCTGGCTGGACTGGACCGCCGCATCGGGCTGGGCCGGCGGCTGTCCCTTCGTCGCCGCGGCCGCCGAGTTCGACGACATCGCCGGCCCGGTGCGCGACCACCTGGTGGCGCAGCAGCAATCCTGGCTGGAGGCGCTGGAACGCTACGTCGCCGACGCGATCGGGCGCGGCCACCTGCCGGCCGACACCGACGCCGAACAGCTCGCCTGGGAGATCCAGGGCGCCTACCTGATCCACCATTTCACCAAGCGGCTGCTTGACGATGTCCGCGCCGGCGAACGCGCACGGACCGCCTTCGCCCGGCTGACCGACAATCCGCCGCGGCGCGACCGCTGATCGGAGCACCCCATGCACATCGCCTTCCTGCTCTACGACAAGATGACCTGCCTGGACCTGACCGGGCCGCACGAGGTGCTGGCCCGGCTGCCCGGCGCCACCGCGCACCGGGTCGCTCGCGTGGCCGGGCCGATCACCACCGACCTCGGGATGACGCTGTACGCCGAGGTGGCGCTGGCCGACCTGCCGGCGCCGGATCTGCTGGTGGTGCCCGGCGCTTCGGATATCGAGGCGGCCTGCGACGACGCGACCCTGGCCTGGCTGCGTGGCGCGCATGCCAGCGCGACCTGGACCATGAGCGTGTGCACCGGCTCGTTGATCCTGGCGCGCGCCGGGCTGCTGAACGGCAAGCGCGCGACCACGCACTGGGCGGCGATGGACCAGCTCAAGGCGCTGGGCGCCGAGCCGGTCGCCAAGCGCGTGGTCCGAGACGGCAACATCCTGACCACGGCGGGCGTGTCCGCCGGCATCGACGGCGCGCTCACCCTGACCGCGGAACTGATGGGCCCGACGGTGGCGCAGGCACTGCAGCTTGGCATTGAATACGACCCGGACCCGCCCTTCGACGCCGGCTCGCCGGCAAAGGCGCCACCCGATCTGGTCGAACGCGTCCGTGCCGGCATGGCCCGCGACGCCGCCGCGTAGCGCTCAGTCCGCCGCCTCGCCGGTGGCCCCGACGGTGGCGGCGGGCGGCAGGTGGCAGGTCACGCGGGTGCCCTCGTCGACCCGCGACTCAAGGTTGACCCGGCCGCCGTGCATCTCGATGAAGCTGCGCACCAGCGACAGGCCGAGGCCGGCACCGGCGCCGCGCTGCCACTGCCGGCCGCGATGGAACCGCTCGAACACGACGTCCTGGTCGCCCTCCGGAATGCCGACGCCGTTGTCTTCCACCCACAGCCGCACCTCGTCGGCGTCGCGGTCGGCGCCAACCGTCACCTGGCCGCCCGGCGGGGTGAACTTGATGGCATTGCTGGCGAGATTGAACAGTGCCTGCTTGATGCGCGACTCGTCGGCCTCGATGCTGCCGATGTCGCTGGCGCAGGCGACGTCGATGTCGAGCTCGCGCACCCGCGCCGCTTCGCGCGCCAGGCCCTGCACCGCGACCAGCGCCTCGCGGATGTCGAACCGCTTCGGGTCCAGTTCCAGCCGCCCGGCCTCGATGGTGGCCAGGTCGAGAATGTCGTTGATCAGCGTCATGAGCTGGCGCGAGGAGCGCAGGATGCCGTCGGCATACTCCTTCTGCCGCTCGTTCAGCTCGCCGAAATACTCCGCGTCGAGGATCTCGGAAAAGCCGTTGATCACGTTCAGCGGCGTGCGCAGCTCGTAGCTGACATTGGCGATGAACTCCGACTTCAGCCGGTCGGCGGTCTCCAGCGCCTCGTTGCGCTCGCGCAGGGCGCGCTCGATCAACACCGAGTCGGTCACGTCGAGATAGGTGAACAGCATGTTGCCATCGGGCAGCGGCAGCGCGGCGAAGTCGAGCAGACGGCCGTCGGCCGCCTCGACCCGGCCGGCCTGCGCCTCGCGCTCGGTGACCTGGGTGATCATCTCCGCGCGGGTCTCGGCCCAGTCGCCGCGTTCATCGAAGATCGGCCGCAGGGAATCGACGATCTCAGCGATGTGCGGCTCCTGTTCCAGCATTTGCTTGTCGAGATTCCAGACCTGCTGGAAGGCCGGGTTGAACAGTTTGAGCCGGCCGTCGGAGCCGAACAGCGCGACGCCTTCATAAAGATGGTCCAGCGTGTCGCGCTGCACCGCGATCAGCGTGTTGTAGGAACGCTCCAGCGCCAGCCGGTCGGTCACGTCCTCGTAGAAGAAAAGCAGCCCGCCCATCGGATGCGGCGAGATCACCCGGCGCAACACCCGGCCGTCGGGCAGGTACTCCAGCGCCTCGGTCGGCTCCAGCAGCGTGGTGTAGAGCGCCTGGATCGATGCCCGGTAGGCGGCAAAGTCGGCCTGCTCCGGCAGCAGCCGACTGTCGCGCATCGCGTCCAGCAACTCGCCGTGGGTCGGCTGTTCGGCGAGCCAGTCCTCGTCCAGCCGCCAGCATCGCGTGAACGCGCTGTTGAAGTAACTGAGCCGGCGATCGCGACCGAAGATCGCGATGGCGGTGTTCAGGTGGTCGAGAATCTGCGCATTGGCGTCGACGTGGCGCTTCAGCTCGGCGCGCTGGTCCTCGCGGTCGGTGACGTCGACGGCGAAGCCCAGCACGCCGCCGCTTTCCGGCTTTTCGGCGACCTGCAGCGCGCGACGCTGGCCGTCGACCACGAAGTAGCGGGTCTGGGTTTCCTCGGCGCCGGCCGCCATCGCCGCCTGCGCCATCGCCCGCGCGCTGCCCGGCGCCAGCGCACTCTCGATCTCCGGCGGTTCGCCGTCGCCGTCATGGTCGACGGTGCGGCCATAGGCCGGATTGTGCCAGGCGATGGCGCCTTCGCCGTCGCGTCGCCACAAGGGCAGCGGCAGCGCCTCCAGCACCGCCCGCCAGCGCGCGGTCTCGTCCTCCGCCGCGGCGCGCGCCGCGGACGACTGCCGCGCGCCGGTCTCGGCCGCGGCAAGTCGCGATTGCAGTTCGGTTTCGTCCTGGCCGGCCCGCAACAGCGCCGCCGCCTGGCGCGAGCGTTCGCGCCAGAGCCAGGCACTCAAGGCCGCCAGAACAATGACAGCCAGCGCCAGTGCGGCGATCAGCATGCACGCCTCCGTCTCCCGACGCGAGCTGCGCCGGGCGGGGCGAATCCCCGGCCGCTAGACTACCGAGACAGGGCCAGCGGTCACAATACCGCCACCGCCGCGGCCTACCGATGCCGCAACAACGTCGCTTGCGTCAGTAGCGGTAGTGTTCCGGCTTGAACGGGCCCTGCGCCGGAATGCCGAGATACGCCGCCTGATCATCGGTCAGCGTGGTCAGCTTCACGCCGAGGCGCTCCAGATGCAGCGCCGCGACCTTCTCGTCCAGGTGCTTGGGCAGCACGTACACCTTGCGCTCGTACTTGCCGTCGGTGTTGTTGTTCCACAGTTCGATCTGCGCCAGCGTCTGGTTGGTGAACGACGCGCTCATCACGAAGCTCGGGTGCCCCGTCGCGCAGCCCAGGTTCACCAGCCGGCCCTCGGCCAGCAGGATCAGCCGCTTGCCGTCCGGGAACACGACCTCGTCGACCTGCGGCTTCACATTCTCCCACTTGTAGTTGCGCAGGCTCTCGACCTGAATCTCGCTGTCGAAGTGGCCGATGTTGCAGACGATGGCGCGGTCCTTCATCTCGCGCATGTGGTCCAGCGTGACCACGTCCTTGTTGCCGGTCGCGGTGACCACGATGTCGGCCTGCGAGGCGGCCTCGTCCATGGTCACCACCTCGTAGCCCTCCATCGCCGCCTGCAGCGCGGTGATCGGATCGATCTCGGTGACCATCACCCGGGCGCCCTGGCCGCGCAGGCTGACGGCACAGCCCTTGCCGACATCGCCATAGCCGCAGACCACGGCGACCTTGCCGGCCAGCATCACGTCGGTCGCCCGCTTGATGCCGTCGACCAGGCTCTCGCGGCAGCCGTAGAGGTTGTCGAATTTGGACTTGGTGACCGAGTCATTGACGTTGAACGCCGGCGCCAGCAGCGTGTTGGACTTCTGCATCTGGTAGAGCCGCAGCACGCCGGTGGTGGTCTCCTCCGAGATGCCCTTCACCTCGGCCATCAGCTCCGGATACTTCTCGTGCATCACCTGGGTCAGGTCGCCGCCGTCGTCCAGGATCATGTTCGGCTTCCAGTCCGGGTTGCCGTTGATCGTCTGCTCGACGCACCACCAGTATTCTTCCTCGGTCTCGCCCTTCCAGGCGAACACCGGCACGCCGGTGGCGGCGATCGCGGCCGCGGCGTGGTCCTGGGTCGAAAAGATGTTGCACGACGACCAGCGCACCTCGGCGCCCAGCGCCGTCAGCGTCTCGATCAGCACCGCGGTCTGGATCGTCATGTGCAGGCAGCCGACGATGCGCGCGCCCTGCAGCGGCTTCGACGTGCCGAATTCCTCGCGCAGCGCCATCAGGCCCGGCATCTCGGTCTCGGCGATGGCGATTTCCTTGCGGCCCCATTCGGCCTGCGCGATGTCGCGCACCTTGTAATCAGCGCTCATCCGGGTCGTGCTCCAGCTTTGATTTCGAGTTGCCGGCGGTATGCCATGGCCGAAAAAACATCGCAATCAAAAAATAAAGATATCTTTATGTTTACTATACCGGCATTCAGGCAACGTTAATTGGGCACGCGGAGACGCGGAGAACGGGGCGTTCTTCCCGCTTCGACTCCGCGCCTACGCGTGAATCCTTCACGGCGGTTGCGTTGGATTCCCGCCTGCGCGGGAATGACAAGCAGCCTCAGCCCTTGTTGAACTCGTCCAGCAGGGCGGAGACGCGGGCCGGGTCGGGCTGTTGCATGATCGCCTGGGTGCAGCGCACCGCCGCCTCCAGGCGCATGTTGCGGATCCGGCGCTTGATCCGCGGCAGGCTGGTGGCGGCCATCGACAGTTCGCGCAGGCCCATGCCGAGCAGCAGCGCGGTGTAGCGCTGATCGCCCGCCATCTCGCCGCACAACGCCACGTCGATCCGCGCCCGCAGCGCCGCCTCGGTGGCGAACTGGATCAACCGCAGGACGGCCGGGTGCAGCGGGTCGTAAAGGTGCGCGACCTGCTCGTTGGACCGGTCGATGGCCAGCGTGTACATCGTCAGGTCGTTGGTGCCGATGGAGAAGAAGTCGGATTCAAAGGCCAGCCCGTCGGCGGCCAGCGCGGCGGCCGGGGTCTCGATCATCACGCCCACCGGCGGCAGCGGATCGGCGATCGCGACGCCGCGCCGCTTCAGCCGCCGCGCCACGCGCGTCACCGCCGCGCGCGCCTGGCGCACCTCGGAGACCGAGGTCACCATCGGCAGCAGGATCCGCACCGGCGCGGTGGCGCCGACGCGCAGGATCGCCGCCAGCTGGGTTTCGAACAGCGGCCGTTGCTGCAGCGACAGGCGGATCGCGCGCAGCCCGAGCGCCGGGTTGGCGGTATCGGCGAAGTGTTCGTCCAGCGCGTGCGCCAGCTTCTCGCCGCCGACGTCAAGCGTGCGGATGGTGACCGGCTGGCCGTCCATGCCCTGCACCAGCGCCGACAGCGCCGCGAGCTGCTCGTTCTCGCTCGGCAGGGTGTCGCGGTTCATGAACGCGAACTCCGAGCGCAGCAGACCGATCCCCTCGGCGCCGACGCGGCGCGCCATCGCCAGTTCGCTCGGCAGCTCGACATTGGCCTGCAGCGTGATGCGGGTGCCGTCGCGGGTTTCCGCCGGCAGCTTGCGCAGCCGTTGCAGGCCGCGCTGTTCGACCCGCAACGCCGCCTGGCGCGCCTCGTAGGCGGCGACGGTGGCCGGCGACGGATCGATCACCACCCGGCCCTGGCCGCCATCGACGATCACCGTCTGGCCGGCACGCACCCGGTTGATCAGCCCGGCGACGCCGAGCACCGCCGGCAGGCCCAGCGAGCGGGCCATGATCGCGGTGTGGCTCTCCGGGCCGCCGAACACGGTGGCGAATCCGCCGACCTGGGCCGGATCGATCGCCGCCGTGTCGGCCGGGCTGAGTTCGTCGGCGATCAGCACCGCGCCGGACGGCAACTCGCCGATCGTATCGCCGGTGCCGGCCGCCCGCAGGTTGCGGATCAACCGCGCGCCGACGTCGCGGATGTCGGCCATGCGGGCGGCGATGTAGGGGTCCGTCATCGCCGCGAAGTCGCGCCCGATGTGCCGCACCTCGGCATTCACCGCGGCCTCGGCATTGATCGCGCGTTCGCGGATATGGGTTTCCACGCCGCGGATCAGGCGGCTGCCGGACAGCATCTGCTGGTAGGCCTGCAGCAGGTAGCCGAGCTCCTCGCCGGCCGCGCCCGACAGATCGCCGGCCTTGCGTTGCAGGCGCCGGATCTGCTCGCTGGAATCGGCCACGGCGGCGGCGAAGCGCACCAACTCGGCGTCGATGCGCGTGCGTGGGATCGGATATTCCGGCACCCGCGCCATGCCTGGCTCGACCACGTGCGCCGGGCCGATGGCGATGCCCGGGGCAACGCCCAGGCCATCGAAGACCTGTTCGCCGCCCGGTTCGGTGCGCGAGCTCATTTCCCGGCGCCCGTATCCTCGCCGACGTCCTCGCCGAACCCGCCGTCAACCAATGCGGTGAGCGCGTCCAGCGCCGCCGTCGCCTGCGGCCCGCTGGCGGTGACCTCGATGTCGCAGCCGCGCGCGGCGGCCAGCATCATCAGCCCCATGATCGAGCGGCCCGAGACCGCCATGTCGGCGCGGCTGACCATCACCTCGGCCTCGAAGGTCTCGGCGCACATCACGAACTTAGCGGCGGCACGGGCATGCAGCCCTTTCTGGTTACAGATGGTCAGGACGCGGCGGTCGCCGCCTGTCCCGCCGCCGCCGGCGTTCACTTGCCCTCGCCGCCGAGCAGCACCGATGCGACGTTGATGTACTTGCGGCCGGCTTCCTGCGCCTTCTCCACCACCACGGCCAGCGGCTCGGTCTTGCGCACCGTGGCCAGCTTGATCAGCATCGGCAGGTTCATGCCGGCGACCACCTCGACGTTGCCCTTCTCCAGCAGCGAGATCGCCAGGTTCGACGGCGTGCCGCCGAACATGTCGGTCAGCACCACCACGCCGTCGCCGCTCTCCACATCCGCGACCGCCTGGATGATCTCGTTGCGGCGCTGCTCCATGTCGTCATCGGGACCGATGCAGACCGCGCGGATCGCCTGCTGCGGGCCGACCACGTGCTCGGTGGCGGCGATGAATTCCTCGGCCAGGCGGCCATGAGTGACCAGGACCATGCCAATCATGGCAGCACCCGGCAGGACGCTGCCGGCTCTAGAGGGTAGGCGTGCTGTTGCGTGCTCATGGCGGTACTCTTCGCGCGGGCCGTCACGCCGCCGCCTCGCGGGCTTCGCGCAGCAGTTCGCGGTGGCGCAGCACGATGCGCCCGGCCAGCGTCTGCAACCGTTGCGCCATCAGCTCCGCGGTAGTGACCGAGCGGTGCCGGCCGCCGGTGCAGCCGAACGCGACGGTCAGGTAGCTCTTGCCCTCGGCCTGGTAGCGCGGCACCAGCAGGCCGAGCAGATCGGTGAGCTTGTCGAGGAACGGCGCATAGGCCGGATCGTCCTGCACGTAGCGCTGCACCGGCAGGTCGCGCCCGGTTTGCGGCCGCAACGCCTCGTCGTAGTGCGGGTTACGCAGGAAACGCACGTCAAAAACCAGATCCGCCTCCCGTGGCAGGCCCATGCGGTACGAGAAGGACAGCACCGTGATGGTCATGCCCGGCTCGCCCTTGAGCTGGAAATGGTGCGCCAATATCTGGCGCAGGTCGTTGCCGGAGAGCTGCGAGGTATCGATGCGCAGATCGGACTCGTCCAGGATCGGCCGCGACAATTCGCGGTCGCGCAGGATGCCGTCCATCACCGGCCGGTCCTCGGCCAGCGGATGCCGCCGGCGGGTCTCGGTGAAACGCCGCCGCAGCGTCTCGGTATCGGCGTCGAGATACACCACCGTGAGCTCGACGTCGCCGCGTTCGCGCAGCCGCACGATGCGCTCGTGCATCGCCTGGGCGCCGAAGTCGCGGGTCCGGAAATCGACCGACACGGCGATCGCCTGCGGCTCCAGCCCGCTGGCTGGCGGCTCCAGCAGCCGGTCCATCAGGCCGAGCGGCAGGTTGTCGACCGCCTCGTAGCCCAGATCCTCCAGCACCTTCAGCGCCAGCGTCTTGCCGGCCCCGGCCATGCCGGTGACCAGCAGCAGCCGGACCGACGCCTCGCCCTTCCTTGTTGGTTCGTCGCCCGCCATCAGGTCTCGATCATATCGTGGTCCAACGCCCGCACCAGCAGCCGCAGCTTGGCCGGTGTCGAGGCCTCGAACGAGGCCAGGGTATGCAACGGCAGGACGATCTCTTCAAGCGTCACGGTGGCCGGGTCCGGCATCCGGGCCACGGTCTTCGGCACCAGGTCGACGACCATTCCGACCCGGGCGCGGTTCACGTGGGTCAGCCGCACCACGCCGACGCCGCGCACTTCCAGCTTGCCGACCAACGCAGCCGGCGGTGCCGCGTAGAGCCGGCCCTGGCGCACCGAGAGCTCGACATAGTCGTCGGCGACCAGCCGCGCGCCCTGGTCGATCAGGCGCAGCGCCAGGTCGGACTTGCCGCTGCCCGACGGGCCTCGCAGCAGCACCGCGGCGGTACCGATCTCGACACAAGAGGCATGAACCCGTTGCATGCCGGCGAGGGTGCGCCCGCCGCCTGGCAAGGTCAACGGTCACGACCGCGCGGCAGCCGGACGGAAAATACCGCGCCGCCCTCGGCGCGGTTGGCGGCGTCGATGGTCCCGTCATGGGCCTCGACGATCTGGCGCGCGATCGACAGGCCGAGGCCGGAATGCTGGCCGAACGCGCCGTGACCCTCGCGCTGGCTGTAGAAGCGGGTGAAGATGCCTTCCTCCTCGCCCGCCGGGATGCCGGGTCCGTCGTCCTCGACCGCGATCATCGCCTCGTCGCCCGCGGCGCGCAGGCGCACCCGCACGGTGCCGCCGGCCGGGCTGAACGAGACCGCGTTGGCCAGCAGGTTCTCCACCACCTGCGCCAGCCGGCCGCCGATCCCGTCGACAACGACCGGCGCGTCGGGCAGGTCGACGATGACGGCCACGCCGCCATCGGGTTGCCGCTGGCGCACGATATCGGCCACCGTCGACAACAATTCGGACAGGTCCAGCGGCTCGACCTCGGCGCGCATCATGTCCGCGTCGACCCGGCTGGCATTGGCGATATCGGAGATCAGCCGGTCGAGCCGGCCGACGTCCTGCTGGATGATCGCGAACAGGCGCTGGCGTTGCTCGTCGGACTGCGCCTTGGCGACCGATTCCACCGCGCTGCGCAGCGAGGTCAGGGGATTGCGGATTTCATGGCTGACGTCGGCGGCGAAACGGTCGATGGCGTCGAGGCGGGTGTAGAGCGCGTCGGTCATCTCGCGCAGCGCCACCGACAGGTCGCCGATCTCGTCGCGCCGGCGCGAGAAATCCGGGATCTCGACCCGCTGCCCGACCCGCCGCCGCACCCGTTCGGCGGCCTGGGCCAGCCGCCGCAGCGGCCGCGCGATGGTCCCGGCCAGGAACAGCGACAGCAGCACGGTGATGGCCAGCGCGCCGGCGGAGACCTGCAGGATCGCCAGCCGCACGTCGCGCACCGCCGCCTCGATATCGTCGGAGTCGGCGCTCAGCAGCAGCGCGCCGAACACCCGGCGCAGGTACTGTACCGGCACCGCGACGGAGACCACCAGACGGCCGTCCTCGTTCCGCCGCACCCGGCTGTCGTTGCGGCCCAGCAGCGCCACGCCGACCTCGTCATAGTCGGCGGCGCGCTGGTTCAAACGTTCCAGATAGAGCGGAAAGGCGTCGCGGCTCGGCAGCCGCGGCAGCAGTTCCTCGAACAGCGCGTCGAGCCAGGCCAGGCCGAAGAAGCCGGAATCGGGCGGCGGCAACGTGCGCAGTTGCACCAGGCGCCCGGCGGAGAGCAACGCGCGACTGTCCGCCAGCAGTTCGCCGTCGACCGCGAACAGTCGCGCCCGGCTGCGCGTTGGCAGCGCCAGGCGGCGAATCAGCGGGTTGACCTGTTCGATTTCCAGCTTGCCGCGCTCGCCGCCGCCGACCGCGCTCTCGCCGAGCGCGCCGGCGATCAGCTCGGCCTGGATCGTCAGCGCCGCGATCTTGTTGTCGAGCAGGCCGGCCCGGTACTGGTCGAGATAGAGGATGCCGCCGACCAGGATCGCCAGCGCCAGCACGTTGGGCGCCAGGATGCGCAGCCACAGCGACGGAAACCGGCGCCGCCGACGACGCGGCGCGGGCGCGGCACGGGCGGGCGCCGCCTCGGCCGAACCGGGTCGCGGCCCGGGCTTGCCGAGCGCCGGCGCCGCCATCCGGCTCAGCTCTCCTTGAACCGGTAGCCCAGCCCGTACAGCGTCTCGATCGCGCCGAACGCGTCGTCGACCGCCTTGAACTTGCGCCGCAGCCGCTTGATGTGGCTGTCGATGGTGCGGTCGTCGACGTAGACGTTGTCGTTGTAGGCGGCGTCCATCAGGTTATCGCGGCTTTTCACATGCCCGGGAAAGCGCGCCAGCGCCTCCAGGATCAGGAACTCGGTGACGGTGAGCTGCACCGCCTCGCCCTTCCAGGTGCAGGCGTGCCGGGTCGGATCCAGGGTCAGCTCGCCGCGCGTCAGCACCTTGCCGGCGTCGGTCGGCGTATCGCTGGCAGCGGCCTCGGCCCGGCGCAGCACGGCGCGGATGCGCTCGATCAGCAGCCGTTGCGAGAACGGTTTGCGGATGTAGTCGTCGGCGCCCATCTTCAGGCCCAGGACTTCGTCGATCTCGTCATCCTTCGAGGTCAGGAAGATCACCGGCATGTCGGTCTGCAGGCGCAACCGGTTGAGCAGCGCCATGCCGTCCATGCCCGGCATCTTGATATCGAGCACCGCCAGGTCGGCCGGCACGCGCGAGAGGCCGGCCAGCGCCGTCTCGCCGCCGCTGTAGGTGGTCACGTGATAGCCCTCGGCCTCCAGCGCGATCGACACCGAAGCCAGGATGTTCTGGTCGTCGTCGACCAGCGCGATAGTCGCCGTCACAGGCAGGGTTCCTCTTCCAGCCGCCCTCTGGCCGGGACAGTATCGCGCGAATGGCCCGCCAATGTGACCGAAAGGTGGCGCGATTGCGGCGGCGGCACACGCGGCGTCGCCGGCCATGTGGGACGCGATGACAGTTTCGCCAACAGCTTTTCAGCGCCTGCTGGGCGCCGATTTCGCCCGTTTGCCGGCGCCGGTGCGGCGCGTGCACGGGCTCGACGCGCCGCTGACCTTGGCCGGTCGGGCCGACGTGCGGGTGGCGCCGGGCTGGGCGGCGTGGTTGCTCTGCCTGATCAGCGGCCTGCCGCGCGCCGGCCGCGATGTGCCGGTCGAGGTGCGCTTCGTGCCGGACGGCGGCGGCGAGCGCTGGTCCCGCACCTTCGACAAACGCCGCTACGCCAGCCGCATCGACGCCGCCGGACCGCACTTGCGCGAACGGTTCGGGCCGTTCGACCTGTTCTACGACCTGGCGGTTACCGACGGGTTGCATTGGACGCTGGTGCGCTGGCACCTGCTGGGCGTGGCGCTGCCCCGGTTCACCTTGCCGCGGATCGACTGCATCGAAGGCGCGGACGGCGAAGCCTTCAGCTTCGACATCGATGTCGCCTTTCCGCTTGTCGGGCCGGTGATCCGCTACCGCGGCAAGCTCACAGGCGCGCCACCACCCGCCGGCCGATAACCAGGAAGCGCAAGGCCAGCAGCAACGCCGCCACGGTCACGCCACAGGCCGCGCCGCCGAACAGGCCCGGCACGCCCCAGTCCAGCCCCAGCGCGAACCAGGCCGACAACGGCGCCATGATCACGATGAACGAGAACAGGTGCATGCCGGTTGGGATCCAGACATCGCCGGTGCCGCGCAGCGCGCCCATCAGCACGCCCTGCAGCCCGTCGGTCGGCAGCATCACCGCGACCACCAGCAAGGTCGGCAGCACCACTGCGATCAGCGCCGCGTCGTCGGTGAACCAGCCGGCGATGACGGCGCGGCCGAACCCGACCGCCAGGCCCAGCACCGCCATCCAGATCAGGATCAGCGAGCAGCCGGCCCAGCCGGCCAGCGCCATGCCGCGCTGGTCGCCGCGCCCGACCGCCATGCCGACCTGCACCGCCGTCGCGGTAGAGATGCCGACCGCGCCCATGAAACAGAAGGCGGCGACCTGCAGCGCGACCTGATGCGCCGCCACCGCGTGCACGCCGATCAGCCCGGCGACCAGCGCCAGCGAGCCGAACGCCGCCGACTCCAGCCCCTGCGCCAGGCCCAGCGCATAGCCCAGCCGCCGCAGCTTGCGCCCGATCGCCCAGCCGCCGGCGAACGGCGCGCCCAGGCCATATTCGCGCTCCACGGTGGCGAAGGCATAGACGACGATCAGCGCTGCCATCGCCCAGCGCACGAGCGTGGTGGCGATCGCCGCCCCATCCGCCCCGGCCTGCGGGATGAAGTGCATGTTCAGCGCGACGTTCAGCGCCAACCCGGCGCCGGACACCACGACGCCGACACCCGGCCGCCCCAGCGCCTCCAGGAACAGCGACGTCGCCACCATCACCATCAGGCCGGGCAGGCCGAGGCCGAGCCAGACCATCACCTGGCCGGCGCCGACCGCCAGGTCCTCGCCCTGGCCGGTCAGCCGGAAGAACCAGGTGCCAGCGAAACACAGCGCCGCGAACAGCACGCCCAGACCGACCGCATGAGCCAGCGCCACGCGGTAGATCACGCCGCACTCGCCTTCCGCGCCGGCACCGCGCGACTGCGCCGTCAGCACGCCGGTGCCGATCAGCATGCCGATGCCGACCAGCATGAAGACGCCCTGCACCGAAAAGCCGAGCGCCAGGTAGGCCAGTTCGGTCGAATCGTGCCGCCCGACCATCACCACGTCGGCGGTGATGATCAGGAACATCACCAGCCGCGAGGCCGCGACCGGCGCCGCCAGACGCACGTTGCGGCCGATCTGGCGCGCCAGATCGGGCCACCACGCAGCTGTGGCGATGGCGGTGTCGGGCGCGCTCATGGCATGCTGGTTCCCGCGACGAGAGGCCGGCGACGCTACACCTGCACAGGAGTTAGGCAAAGTGCCGACCGACCCGACACCGAAAGCCACGCCGGCGGCGACCGCACGTGCGTTGATCCGTGGTCTCGATCGGGCCAGCCTGGGAACCCTGACCGCCGATGGCGCCGCGCCCTATGTGTCGCTGGTGCTGGTCGCCTGCGATCAGGACGCCACGCCGCTGCTGCTGATCTCCAGGCTCGCCGAGCACACCAGGAACATCGCCACCGACGCCAGCGTCTCGCTGCTGTTCGACGGCACCGTCGGGCTCGACAGCCCGCTCACCGGCGCCCGCGTCTCGGTACAGGGCCGCGCCGCGGTCAGCAGCGAACCCCGGCACCGCGCGCGGTTCCTCGCGCGCCACCCCGAGGCCGCGCAATACGTTGATTTCGGGGATTTTTCCTTCTTCGCGGTCGAGGTCGAATGGGCCCACATGGTGGCCGGATTCGGCGCCATTCACCGCATCGCGGCACACGACCTACTGCCCGAGCACGGCCGGGAATCACCGCTCGCCGAGGCCGAGGCGAGCATCGTCGGGCACATGAACGAGGACCATGCCGACGCCATCCAGCTGTACGCGACCAGGCTACTGGGTGCCGAAGGAGAGGGCTGGAGGATGACCGGGATCGACCCGGAAGGCTGCGATCTGCGGCGCGGCGGCACGGTGCTGCGACTGCCCTTCCTGCAACCGATTCGCAACGGAAACGAAGCTCGTGCCACACTCATTGACCTGGTGAAACGGGCTCGATCGCGCGCCTGAGCCGGCCTGTGGCACGCTGCTTGCTCCGAAACCGCGAGACACCTATACCGTGACGTGTCGCGGCCAGAAACGGGCCATCGTCGGGCCAGACGCGGGGTTATATCTCCTGGCGGCTGTCCTACATTGAAGCCATGCCGAATTTCCCGCCGGGAGGGAGCGTCAAAGTGAAACAGAGCGGCCTGCACATCAGCCGTTTCGGACTGGACCAGCACGGGCTGGAGAATGTCGGCGAGACATTCTGGAACCTGTCCACCTCGACCTTGTACGAGCACGCGCTCGCCGCCGGCGAAGGCGTCCTGGGCAAGGGCGGCGCCCTGGTCTGCAACACCGGCGTGCACACCGGCCGTTCGGCGCAGGACAAGTTCCTGGTCAAGAACCCCGAGTCGGAAGGCAACATCGACTGGGGCAACACCAACAAGCCGATCGACCCGGCGATCTTCGACGACCTGCTCGCGCGCCAGCTCAGCTACTACCAGGGCAAGCGCCTGTATGTGCAGGACTGCTGGGTCGGCGCGCACAAGGATTACCGCCTGCCGGTCCGCGTGGTGACCGAGCAGGCCTGGCACAACCTGTTCGCGCGCAACATGTTCATCCAGCCGACGGCCGACGAGCTGGCGAATTTCGAGCCGCAGTTCACCATCCTGCACGCGCCCGGCCTGGTCGCGGCGACAGGCACCCCGGGACTGCGCTCCGGCACCTACGTGCTGATGAACTTCGAGAAACGCATGGTGCTGATCGGCGGCACGTCGTATGCCGGCGAGATCAAGAAATCGGCTTTCTCGATCCTCAACTTCCTGATGCCGGCGCGTAACGTGTTGCCGATGCACTGCTCGGTGAATGTCGGCGAGAAGGGCGACTCGGCGATCTTCTTCGGCCTGTCCGGCACCGGCAAGACGACGCTGTCGGCCGATCCGGACCGGATGCTGATCGGCGACGACGAGCACGGCTGGTGCGACGATGGCGTCTACAATTTCGAGGGCGGCTGCTACGCCAAGGTGATCAACCTGTCGGCCGAGGCGGAGCCCGAGATCTACGCCACCACCGGTCGCTTCGGCACCATCCTTGAGAATGTCGTGCTGGACCCGGACACCCGGGCGCTCGACCTCGACGACAACCGCTACACCGAGAACACGCGGGCGTCCTACCCGCTGCACTTCATTCCCAACGCCTCGGCCACCGGCGTCGCCGGCCATCCGCTGAACGTGGTGATGCTGACCGCCGATGCCTTCGGCGTGCTGCCGCCGATCGCCAAGCTGACCCCCGAACAGGCGATGTACCACTTCCTGTCCGGCTACACCGCGCGCGTCGCCGGCACCGAGAAGGGCCTGGGCAACGAGCCGCAGGCGACCTTCTCGACCTGCTTCGGCGCACCGTTCATGTCGCGCCACCCGTCGGTCTACGGCAACATGCTGCGCGAACGCATCGCCCAGCACGGCGTGAACTGTTGGCTGGTCAACACCGGCTGGACCGGCGGCCAGTACGGCGTCGGCTACCGCATGCCGATCCAGCACACCCGGGCGCTGCTGCGCGCGGCGCTGGGCGGCGGGCTGTCGGATGTGCCGTTGAAGGCGGACGACAATTTCGGCCTGTACGTGCCGGAAGGCTGCCCCGGCGTGCCGGCGGAACTGCTTGCGCCGCGCCAGACCTGGAACGACAAGGGCGCCTACGACCGCACCGCCCAGGACCTCGTCGGCCGCTTCCAGGACAACTTCAAGAAGTACGACGCCTACGTCGACGACCCGGTGAAGGCGGCCGCGCCAAGGGCCGCCTGAGCCAGCGCGAACCACGGCGCCTCGTCCCAGAACCTGACCGCCAGGCCAGAGGTCGACGGCAGCACAAAGACGCGCGCGCCGGCCAGCCGGTCGGGCTGTTCGCCGTAGTCGCACTTGCCGAGAACCTTGCTCGCCGCGCGCTTGCCGTTGAACGCGAGCAGCCGAGGCCGAAAGCGCTCGACTTTGGCGATCAGCGCATCGACGTCATCGTCCTCGGGCCGAAGCCCAGCATCGGCGCCAGAGTAGTGCTTCGCCAGGTCGGTGAGCCCGATCCCGAAGCCGGGCAATTCCAGATATTCGTCCGGCCGCATCAGACGCGGCGTGAGCCCGGTCTTGTGCAGCATCGGCCAGAACTTGTTGCCCGGCCCGGCATAGGGCGCGCCGACCTTGGCCGACACCGCCCCCACCGCCGAACCGCAGAACACCACACGCAGCCCCGGCGCCAGCACGTCGGGCAGGACCGGACGCGCCGTGTCAGCCAGCCTTCACGCGCTCCAGCGCGTCGCGGATCAGGGGCAGGCGGTCGTTGCCGAAGTACATATCGTCGCGGTCGACGAAGAAGGTCGGCGAGCCGTAGCCGCCACGGTCGATCAGCTCCTGCGTGTTGGCCTTCAGCCGATCCTTGATCGCCGGGTCGGCGATGCGCTGCATCACCCGGTCGGCGTTGAGGTCGGCCGCCGCGATCAGCTCGCGCATCACCTGGTCGTCGGCGATGTCGCGGTCGTCGCCCCAGTAGGCCTCGAAGCACAGCGTCGCCAGCGGCACCAGCTTGTCCTGCTCCTGCGCCACCAGGCAGGCGCGCATCGCCTTCACCGAGTTGATCGGGAAGATCGTCGGCCGGTGCCGGATCTGCAGCCCCGCCAGCCGCGCCCAGTCGGCCAGGTCCTTGCCCTGGTAGGCGACCTTGGCCGCCACCGGCTGCTCGCGGCTGGCATAGACCGACGGGTTGATGGTGTTGAACACGCCGCCGACCAGGATCGGCCGCCAGTCGATCTCGATGCCGAATTCGGCCGCCAGCGGCTGGATATTGTGGAAGCCGAGATAGGTCCACGGGCTGGAACAGTCGAAGAAGCATTCGAGCTGCGCCATCGGCCTACTCCGCCGCTTCCGCCGGCAGGTCGTCGACGCGCCCGCCATGCGCCAGCATGTCCTCGATCACGCCGTCCTCCATGCCGATCTGCAGCGCGTCGTTGAACCGGTTGAAGAAGCCGCACAGCGCGGTGCGCAAGGTCAGCTCGACGATCTGCGCCTCGCTGAAGTGTTCCTTCAGCTGCTCGAAGATCCCGTCGCGCATCATGTTGGGCTGGGTGGTGACCTGCACCGCGTAGTCGCGCACCAGCCGGTCGACCTCGTCCAGGCCGGGGCAGTCGGGCTCCAGGATGTTGGCGGTGGTCTCCGGGTCGAGGCCCTGCTCGACCAGCCGCGGCGCATGGTGGGCGACGCAGTAGCGGCACTCGTTCAGCTTGGAGACCACGACCAGCGCGATTTCCAGATAGCGCTTCGGCAGCAGGCTCTCGTCCGCGAGTTCCAGCAGCAACCCCATGATGTGGCGCACCGCCGGCGGCCGGTGCGCGAACACCCGGACCTGGTTCAGAAATGGGCCGTACTGTTGCGAGAACCGCTCGTAGACCGGCTGCACGTCGGCCGGCAGTTCATGTTTCTCGACATCGCGTACCCGCGCCATGGCTGGCTCCCGTTCGCTGCACTGGTTCAGCGATCGAGGTTACTCGATCCGCGGCCCGGATGCAGGTACGCCGGTCTCAGTGCAGGCTGAAGCTGTGCTGGTGGTGGTGATACTTGCGCCCGCCGATAAGCTCGGCCGAGGTCACCCGGACCGAATACAACGGCCCGTCCAGCTCGCGTGCCCAGAAGTCGAGAAATTCGCGCAGCCGTGGGAAATGCGGCGACTTGTCGTAGTTCTGCCAGACATAGCTCTGCAACAGCGCCTGGGCATCGGGCATCCGGTAGAGGATTTCCGCCGTGGTCAGCCGATAGCCGTCGAGCTGCATCCGAAACGCGTGACTCATGACCTACTCCTGCAATGGCAGATAGGGAAATGTTCGCCACCCGGGTTCAGCGTCGCAAGAGCCTTGTTACCATTTCGTCAACGATATCAGCCTTTTAGCACTCGCCTCGATCGACTGCTGCCAGAAACGACAACGGCGCCCCGCTGCGGGGGCGCCGTTGCGTTGGCAACTCGACGCCGTCCGCGTCAGGCCGAATAGGCGGCCCAGCGGATGCCCGAGCGGGTCTCGCCGTCGGCGATGACCGGACCGCGACGGTCCAGGATGGAACCCGACTTGCACGGGTTGCAGCCCTTCTTGGCACCGCACGGGTTGCAGCCTTTCTTGGCGGCACACGGGTTGCAGCCCTTGGCGGCGCAAGGATTGCAGCCCGTCTTCGCCGCGCACGGGTTGCAGCCCTTCTTGGCCGCGCAGGGGTTGCAACCCTTCTTGGCATGGCTGCCGGCGACCTGGAACGGCTTGGTCACGTCCAGGCTGCCCGACTTGCACGGGTTGCAGCCCTTCTTGGCGCCACAGGGGTTGCAGCCCTTCTTGGCCGCGCAGGGGTTGCAGCCCTTCGCCGCA
>JAVKFY010000044.1:0-58344 GCA_040223615.1 Alphaproteobacteria bacterium | reverse complement strand
TCGGCGGCGGCGGTGGCGGCGGCGGGGTCGTCGAGCGCTGCACGATCGACGGCGTCGAGCGCCGGGTCGGCAAGGCCGGTAGCGGCGTCCCGCGTTCGATCACGGCCGGTGGTGTCGGTGTCGGTGTCGGGATTGGTGCCGGCGCGGGTGGCGGCGGTGGCGCGGCGGCCAGCCGTGGCGGCTTGCCAGTTCGTGCCGGTGGCGGCGCCGGGGTTGGCGCGGGCGTCGTCTCGCGTCTCGGCACCGGCGCGGCGACGGTCGGGCGGGTCTGGCCGAGCCGCGGCGGCCGGCCGGTATCGACCGCCGGCGGCGCCGGAGGTGATGGCGGCGCGGCCTCGGTCGTCGTCGTGGTACGAACCCTGTCGCCCGTGCCGGTGACCTCGGTGACCGTGGTCGGCGGCGGCGCGGCGGCGCGTTCCGCCGCCCACGCATCGACCTCGGAGGCCGACATCTGGTACTCGCCGACCAGTTCGCCGTCGCGGTAGGTGGCGCGGACGTGGGTGCCGTCGGGCATCACCACGGTGAACGGCCCGTCGCGGGTGCCGTCGCGATAGCGCCCGTGGATGCGCCGGCCGTCGGGGAAGCTGATGATCGCCGGGCCATCGAGCTCGCCGTCGGTGAAGTTGCCTTCGTCGCGCTCGTATTCCTCGCCCTTCTGCGACCAGATCAGGGTCCCGGGCCCGTGCAGCATGCCGTTGCGGCAGCCGCCATCCCACTCGATCCGGTCGTCAGGGTTCGGGAACGGGTTCGAGGTGCCGCACCCCTTGTCGGGATCGACGATCCAGTTCGGACCGCCCGGCGTCGCCGCCAGGGCGGGCGCGGCACACGCGCAGGTCAGTAACAACACAAGCGGCCATCGCATGGCGCGGAGTATACGGCGAAGTCGGGCCGCGTCGATGCTTGCCAGCCAGACGGGCGTGGCGGCAAAGTGCGGCCCCGATGACCGTTACCGCCCTGCCCCGGCTGCTGCGCGAGGTGCGCGCCTGCACGATCTGCGCGGACGCGCTGCCGCTCGGGCCGCGTCCGGTGCTGCGCGTCGAGCCGGGGGCGCGGCTGCTGATCGTCGGCCAGGCGCCGGGGACCAAGGTGCACGAGAGCGGTATCCCGTGGGACGACGCCAGCGGCGACCGCTTGCGCGACTGGCTGCAACTCGACCGCGAGACTTTCTATGACGCCAGCCGGGTGGCGATCGTGCCGATGGGCTTCTGCTATCCGGGCCGCGACGCGCGCGGCGGCGACAATCCGCCACGGCCGGAATGCGCGCCGACGTGGCATCCGCGCCTGGCACCGCACCTCGCCGACGTACCGCTCACCTTGCTGGTCGGCATGTATGCCCAGCGCTATTACCTCGGCAAGGGCGCCGGAAAGACGCTGACGGCGACGGTCGCCGGCTGGCGCGACCATGGGCCGGGGTTTCTGCCGCTGCCGCACCCCTCTTGGCGCACCACCGGGTGGCAGAGGAAGAATCCGTGGTTCGACGCCGAACTGCTGCCTGAGTTGCGGGCGCGGGTCGCGGCACTGCTGGAGGGCGGCGGATGAGATGGCCCGCGCTGCTCATGCTGCAATTCATGCTGTCGCTGGCCGCCTGCGCGCCGAGCGTGCAGGAGATGGGGCCGGCAGTGCAGAGCCCGGCACTCACCGACGAGGCCTATGTCGCGGCCGACGGCGCGCGACTACCGCTAAAGCACTGGCCGGCGAACCCGCATACCAGGGCGGTGGTGCTGGCGCTGCACGGTTTCAACGACTACGGCAATGCCTTCGCGGCGCCGGCCGCATGGTGGGCCAAACACGGCATCGCCACCTACGCCATCGACCAGCGCGGCTTCGGCGCGGCGCCGCAACCTGGCATCTGGGCCGCGCCGGAAACGCTGGTCGCCGATGCCCGCGGCGCGCTGACGGCGTTGCGGGCGCGGCATCCGGACACGCCGGTCTACCTGCTCGGCGACTCGATGGGCGGCGCGGTCTCGATCCTGGCGCTGGCCGACGGCGAGGCGCACGCCGACGGGCTGATCCTGGCGGCGCCGGCGGTGTGGGGCGGCAAGGAGATGAACCCCCTCTTCCGCGCCGGGATCTGGTTCATGGCGCATACGACGCCATGGAACCATGCCACCGGCGGCGGCCTGCGGCGGATCCCGTCGGACAATATCGAGATGCTGCGGGCGCTGGGCCGCGATCCGCTGGTGATCAAGCGCACGCGGGTCGACGCGGTGTACGGCCTGACCCAGTTGATGGGCCGGGCGCAGGCGGCGGCTGGCGGGGTCAGCGTCCCGGTGCTGCTGCTCTACGGCGAGCGCGACGAGATCGTGCCGCCCGGCCCGGTGGCGGCGATGGCGGCCAAGCTCGACGCGCCCAACCGCACTATCCGCTACCCCGAAGGCTATCACATGCTGCTGCGCGACCTGCAGGCGGAGACGGTGTGGCGCGACGTCGCCGGCTGGATCGCGGCTCAGCGCGCCAGCGCCTCGGCCACCAGCCCCGACACCCGGCGGTAGGTCAGCGTCTCGCGGTCAGCCGGCGCCGCGATGGTGCGGTGGTCGGCATCCGGATCCTCCTCGCGTCGGGCGCAGCTCTGCATGGCGCTGTCGCGCGGCACCACCTTGTCCTTGTCGCCGCGCTGGCAGTAGACGCCGGTATTCGGCATCCACTCGCGGAACCGGCGGGTCGCGGCGCCGGCCAGGCCGGCGTCGTCATCGACGTCGGCCAGCAGGTCGGGCCGCAGCCCCAGCACCCGGCCGAGCGCGCTCAGGTCGGCGCCGCTCTTGGGCACCGCCAGGTCGATCAGCGCCTTGACCGGCAACGGTTTGTCGCGTTTCGCCATCGGCGCCGCCCACCAGCGGGCCAGCAGGCCGCCAACGGAATGTCCGATCACCACGACGGACTTGTATTTCGGATCGGCGATGGCGCCATGGACCGGTGCATAGAGGCCCTGCGCCAGCTCGATCAGACGCGGCTCGCGCCGGGCCAACACGTCGACGTAATCGACCACCAGAATGTCGGCGTCGGCCAGCGCGCGGTCGCCGCGCAGCAATTCGACCAGCCGACGCGCGTCCTCTCCGGCCCAGCCCCCGACATAGAGGATGAGCTTGCTATTGTCCGGCGCAACGCGGACCTCTTCGACCGGCTCGATCTCGTGCAGACGCGGGATCGGCTGCAGCGCCCACAGCGCCGCGCCGCCCACCGCGAGCACCAGCACGGCCAGGTTGAAGACGATGCCCGGCACCGAAAACAACAGTCCCGACAGGAACTTGGAGAATGCGTCAGTACCCAGCAGCAGCCGCGAGCGCCAGCTCGCGCGGGCGGTCAAGGGCACCAGGATGAGCGCCACGTAGAGCCCGCCGATGCCCAGCAACCACAGGCCGATCTGGCCCTGGCTGACGATCAACCAGTCCAGCGGCATCGCCAGCGGCTCCGTTCGTGCGACCCTATGTCGCGTCGCCCTGTGTCTATCATCAAAGTATCACACTTGATCTTTCGCACCTGCGAAACCAAATCCGCAGGTGTTCCGCAATTCCGTAAACGAGAGTAGAGCAATGGAGAAGTCTTTTTCCCCGCGTGGCTGCAAATGGCCGATGTGGGACCACGGCGACAAGCCGAACCACCACTATTGCGGCGAAAGCCGCAAGCTCGGCAGTTCTTACTGCGGCACCCACTTCAAGATGGCGCTGCGCGAGCATGAGACCGAGCCGCGGCAGCAGTTCATTCCGCACCGCCGCGCCGCCTGATCAAAGCCCCGCCCGGACGCGGGGCTTTGTTCCATCCGGCCTGCATGAGGCGCCTTCGGGCGCCTTTCGTGTTCCTAGGCACCGCCTTTGGCCGCCTTGCGCCGGCGCGACGCCATCAGGTTCAGCGCCTCGACACCGACCGAGAAGGCGACCGCAAAATACAGGTAGCCCTTGGGGATGTGGAAATGCAGCCCATCGGCGATCAGCGCAACACCGATCAGCAGCAGGAAGCTCAGCGCCAGCATCTTCACCGTGGGATGGCGCGACACGAACGCCGAAATCGGTCCCGAAGCGACGAACATCACCGCCATCGAGATGACCACGGCCGCGACCATGACCCACAGTTCCTGCGCCATGCCGATGGCGGTGACGATGGAATCAAGCGAGAAAACCAGGTCGAGCAGCATGATCTGCAGGATGGCGACGCCGAAATTGAGGGTGGCCTGACCGCCCGCACCGTCAATGCCGTCGCCCTCCACCGAGTGGTGGATCTCGCGCGTCGATTTCGCCAGCAGAAACAGACCGCCGGCCAGCAGGATCAGGTCGCGCCACGAGAAGTCGATCTCGAAGGCGGTGAACACCGGCTTGGTCAGGCCGATGATCCAGGTGATCATCGCCAGCAGGATGATCCGCATGATCAGGGCGCCGCTGAGCCCGATCAGGCGCGCGCGGCGGCGCTGCTCGACCGGCAGGCGGTCAGCCAGGATCGAGATGAAGATCACGTTGTCGATACCGAGCACGATCTCCAGCGCGGTCAGCGTCAGCAGGCTGGCCCAGATGGCGGGATCGGCGATCCAGTCGAGCATGGCGATGTCCCCTCAACGGTTGCCGCGCGTGTAGGCGATTTCGGCGTGGGACGCATCCGAAATCTCCAGCCCGCCGTCCGGCATGCGGAAGTTCGTTCATAACCGAAGTAACGGTCACGGTTGCCGGCTATAATGCACGCATGAGCACGCACACGATTTATGAGGCGCCGCGCCCGGCGGCCCAGCCGGGCGAGACCGTCGTCACCAGCACCTGCGGCCACAATTGCGGCGGGCGCTGTGTCGTCAACGCGCACGTGGTCGACGGCAGAATCGAGAAGATCTCCACCGACAGCCGGCGCTGGAATCCCGACCTGCCGCCGCTGGCCGCCTGCGCGCGTGGCCTGGGCATGGTGGAGCGGGTCTATCACCCCGACCGGTTGCTGCACCCGATGCGGCGCACCGGCCCGCGCGGCTCCGGCCAGTTCGAGCGGATTTCCTGGGACGAGGCGCTGGATACGGTCGCGGCCGAGCTCAAGCGCGTGCGCGAGACCTACGGCAACAAGGCGATCCTCGACGGCTCGCGCTCGGGCAGCCTGTCGATGCTGCACAACCGGTCGACCGCGACGCGATTCTTCAACAAGTTCGGCGGCAACACGGTGCTGTGGTCGAACATGTCGTGCGAGGCGGAAATCTTCTCCGTCCGCACCACCTATGGCCCGGACGTGCCGTACAAGGCGGCAGGGCGCGAGCCGACCGACTTCGTCAACTCAAAGCTGATCGTGATGTGCGGCTGGAGCCCGGCCGACGGCCATTTCGGCACCAACACGCCGCAATATCTGCGCCAGGCCAAGGCGGCCGGCGTGCGCATCGTCTGTGTCGATCCGCGCCGCACCCGGACCAGCGCCAGCCTGGCCGACGAGCATATCTACATCCGCCCGTCGACCGACGCCGCCGCCCTGATCGCCATGGCGCAGGTGATCGTGGCCGAGGGGCTGCACGACCAGGCCTACTGCGACAGATACGTGCTCGGTTTCGACGACGAACACCTGCCCGCGGGCGCGCCGCGCGGCGCCTCCTACAAGGCCTACCTGATGGGCGACGTGGACGGCGTGGCGAAGACGCCGGAATGGGCGGCCGGCAAGTGCGGCATCCCGGCCGAAACCATCCGCCGGCTGGCGATCGAGTTCGCCACCGCGAAGCCGGCGGCGATTCAGTGCGGCTACGCGCCGGGCCGAACCATCAACGGCGAGCAGTTCCACCGCGCCGCCTACGCCCTGGCCGCGATCACCGGTAATGTCGGCATCGTCGGCGGCAGTTCCGGCGTGTCGAACGGCGCCACCGGCCGCTCCGGCATCCGCTCGCTGCCCGAAGGCACCAACCCGACGTCCGCCCGCGTGGCGACGGCGCTGCTGGGCGACCTGCTGGAACGCGGCGAGGCCGGCGGCTATCCGGCCGACATCAAGCTGATCTACTCGGCCGGCGGTGACCTGTTCAACCAATGCCCGAACGCGGGCCGGATCGCCGCGTCGCTGGACGGGGTGGAGTGCATCGTGGTGCAGGACCACTTCCTGACGCCGACCGCGCAACATGCCGACATCGTGCTGCCCGCGACGACCTTCTGGGAGCGCAACGACGTGCACACGCCGTGGGCCGGCGCCGGGCACTACTCGATCTACATGCGCCAGGCGATTGCGCCGATGGGCGAGTGCCGCAACGACATCGACATCTTCGCCGACCTGGCGACGCGGGTCGGCATCGACGACTACAACGACCGCGACGAGGAGACCTGGCTGCGTGAGCTGACCGGCAACGCGGTCGGCGACTTTGATGCCTTCCGCAAGGCCGGCGTCGCCCGCCTGCCCGCCCCGGCCGACGCCGTAGCCTATGCGGCGCAGATCCGTGACCCCGAACGGCACAGATTTTCCACCCCGTCGGGCAAGATCGAGGTCTATTCCACGACCCTGGCCGAGAACCCGAACCCGTACGGGCTGGGCGAAATCTCTGCCGTGCCGACCTGGGTCGAGCCACCGGCCGGCAGCCATCCGCTGCAACTTCTGAGCCCCAAGTCGCGGGCGCGCACCCATTCGGTGCATGGCAACCAGGAGAAGCTCGGCCGTGTCGATCCCGACGACGTCTGGCTGCATGTCGACGACGCCGACGCGCGAGGCATCGTCGACGGCCAGATGGTGCGGGTGTTCAACGAATACGGCGCGACGCTGCTGCCGGCCAAGGTCACCGACCGGATCGCGCCGGGCGTGGTGTCGATCAAGGAAGGCGCCTGGTTCGCGCCGGACGAGAACGGCGTCGACCGCTCCGGCTGCGCCAACGCGCTGTCCGCCGACGTCGCCTCGCCGTGTGGCGCGATGACCTACAACACCAACTGGGTCGATGTCGAACCGGCCTAGGAGACGCCCGTGAGCGAACGGATCGCGCGGCCGCGGCGCAGCTTCATCTTCACGCCCGGCCTGAACCCTGCGATGTACCCGAAGGCGCTGGCCTCGGGTACCGACATTGTCTGCGTCGAGCTGGAAGACGGCGTGGCGCCGAAGGACAAGGCCGCCGCACGGACCAATGCCATCGCGCTGTTCGCCGAGCCGCAGGCCGACGACGGCGTGGAGCGGATCGTGCGCATCAACTGCCTGCGCGAGGCATTTGGCCTCGCGGACGTGCAGGCGGTGCTGGCCACCGACACGCCGCCGCCGGCGCTGATGCTGCCGAAGGTGCGCACACCGGACGAGGTGGTCTGGCTCGACGACGTGCTGAGCGAACGCGGCCACCCGACACGGCTGCACGTGATCATCGAGACCAATTCGGCGTTGGAGGCGGTGATGGACATCGCGCGCGCCTCACCCCGGATCGACGCGTTGTTCTTCGGCGGCGTCGACATGGCCGCCGAGCTGCGCTGCAAGAACGCCTACGAGCCGCTGCTCTACGCCCGCAGCCGCATCGTGCACGCGGCCGCCTCGGTCGGCATCGACGCCATCGACGTGCCGTGGCTCGACCTGGAGGACCCCGACGGCATGGCGCGCGAGGCGGCGCTGGTGCGCGACCTGGGCTTTTCCGGCAAGGGCGCGATCCACCCGAAGCAGATCGCCGCGATCAACGCCGTGTTCACGCCCGACGAAGCGACGGTCGCCCGCGCGCGACGCATCCTGACAACCTTCGCGGAGGCCGACACCGGCCTCGTCGTCATCGACGGCAAGCTGATCGAGAAGCCAGTACTGCGCGAGATGACGCGCATCGTCGCCATCGCCGAGCGTGTCGCTGAAAGAGTGAGTGATAACCGCATACTTGATCGTTGACCTCGACGTGCACGAACCGGAAGGCTTCGCGCGCTACCGCGAGGGCGTGCCGGCGCTGGCCAAGAAGCACGGCGGCGAGTACCTCGTGCGCGGCGCCGATTTCGACGTCATCGAAGGCGACTGGCGGTCGCACCGGCTGGTGATATTCCACTTCCCGGACCGCGCCGCGATCCGCGCACTGTTCGCCGATCCCGACTACGACGAGCTGAAAGCGCTGCGCCATCGCGTGGCCGACTCGGTGATCATCGCCGTCGACGGGGTCGACTAGCCACCGCCAGGTCTATCCGGCGGCCGGCGTATCCACCGCGACGTCGGTTCCCGCCGACGCATCGTCGCCGTGTGGCGCGATGACCTACAACACCAACTGGGTCGAGGTGGAGGCGTCGCCCGGCTGAGCCGCGAGCGAACGCCGTTCGCGATCGCAACCTATTGTTAACGTCGCTCGGCAAGTATCCGCTTACTTAACTCAGAAGGGAAGCGGATGGCCGCCGGCATTCCGAGCGAGGTCTCCCAAGCGTCGATACGCGGCCGGCGTGAAGTCGGCACACCGAACTGGCTTCCGGGCTTGCTGGATCAGTATTTCAGCCTGCGCTGGGTGCTGTTCGTCGCATTCACGCTGATCTCGACGATCCCGGTCGGGCTGCTGGCCTTGTGGCTGGAGCGGTCGGCCTACGACAAGGAACTTGCGGAGGTCAGCGAGCGGCACCTGCTGCTGGCGCGTAACCTGTCCTACGCGCTCGACCGGTACAGCCGCGACGTGGAAGCCGTGTTCGTGCGCGCGGTCGCGGAAATGGACGCCGACCTTGCCGACGACCACGGTTTGGAACCCCTGCTCGCGGCCATGGGCTTCGAACACATCTGTATCGTCGGCGCCGATGGCGCGGTCGAATCCAAAGTCATGATTGCCGACGAAAGGGAAATCGGCGGCCTGCCGCCACTTGGTCCGCTGCGCGCGCTGGCGCTGACCGCCACCGGCAGCGTCGCCTTCTCCGGCGTGCTCGCGAACGGCGCCGGCACGCCGACGCTCTACACGGTCAAGGACCTGGGTGCCGGGCGTGTTGCCATCGGCGCCCTGCACACCGGGTATCTGGTCGAGGTCCAGAAGGCCATCGCCTTCGGCGAGCGCGGGCATTCGGCGATCGTCGACCAGCACGGCCGGGTGCTGGCACACCCGAACGAGGGCTGGCGTCTGGAGATGAAGGACATCTCCAAGATCTCGGCGGTGAAACGCATGATCGCCAACGAGACCGGCGTCGCCACCTTCTACTCGCCAGCCATGGACGCCGACATGATCGCCGGCTTCACCAGTGTGGCGCGGACCGGCTGGGGCGTGATGGTGCCGCAACCGCTGGCCGAACTGGCGGCGCATGCCAACCAGGTGCAGTCGATCTCGACCTATGTGGGTCTGCTGGGCCTGCTGATCGCGACCGTCCTGGCCTGGCTGATGGCCCGTTATCTGGCGCGACCGATCGAACGGGTCGCGCGCGTCGCCGAGGCGGTCAGCGCCGGCGACGTCGACGCCCGCGTGACCGGCATGCCACGACTGATCCCGGAGGAGATCAACGCCATGTCGATCGCCTTCAACCAGATGCTGTCGGACCTGGCGAAAACCACGGCGACATTGCGCGCCACCGCCCGCGAAGCAGAGGCCGCGAGCCGGGCGAAGAGCAAGTTCATGGCGAACATGAGCCACGAGTTCCGCACCCCGCTGAACGCGATCATGGGCTTCTCGGATGTGATGCAGAGCCGCACCTTCGGACCGCTCGGCGACGAGCGTTACGAATCCTATGCGGCCGGCATCCATCGCTCCGGCTCGCACCTGCTGGCGATGATCGACGAGATACTCGACCTGACCCGCGTCGAGGCCGGCAAGATGGAGCTCGAACGGGGCGACGTCGACATCGGCGAGGCGGTCGACTTCGCCGTCGAACTGCTCAGCGGCCAGGCCCGCGAAGGCAACGTCAAGCTCAGTACCGAAATCGAGGCCGACCTTCCGGTGCTGCATACCGATGCCGGCAAGCTGCGCCAGATCATCGTCAACCTGTTGTCGAACGCAGTGAAGTTCACCCGCCCCGGCGGCAACGCCACGGTCATCGCCAAACGCGACCCGGACTGGGCGGTGGTGATCACGGTCAACGACAACGGCATCGGCATCGACGAGGCGGACATCGCCAAGGTGATGGCGCCGTTCGGCCAGGTCGCCAGCGCGCTGATCCGCAACCACGGCGGCACCGGCCTGGGCCTGCCGCTCACCGCCGAACTGGCGGCGCTGATGGGCGGCGAGTTCGAGCTGCGCAGCGCGCCGGGCTACGGCACCAGCGCCATCGTCCGCCTGCCGCGGCAGGCGCCGGCCTCACCAGCGGTGGACTGCCGCCGGGTGGCTGTCGGGTAGCAGGCGGCGGCCGAACAGCTTCTCGCGCATGGTGCCGGGGCGGTAGGCGGCCTTGAAGCGGCCGCGGCCCTGCAGCTCCGGTACGATCAGGTCGACTAGGTCCTCGAAGCTCTCCGGCATCACCACGTAGGCCAGGTTGAAGCCGTCGATGCCGGTCTCGTCGACCCAGGCTAGCATCTCGTCGACCACCTCGCTGGCCGAGCCCACGAGCTTGGGACTGCGCCCGCCGATGCCGGCATGCTCGGCCAGGCGGCGGACGGTCCAGTGCTTGTCCGGGTCGCCCTTCACCAGCTGCTCCAGCGCCGACTGGATCGCTTCCGTCTTCACCTCGGCGACGGTCTCGTCCAGGCCGACCCGCGACAGGTCGACGCCGAGCCAGCCGGAGAGCAGAGCCAGGGCGCCTTCGTGGCTCATGTGGCGGATGTACTCGGTGTGCTTGTCGCGTGCCTCCGCCGTGGTGCGAGCGACGATCGGTGTCGCCAGCGTCATGATCTTGAGGTCGGCCGGGTCGCGACCGGCCGCCGCGGCGCGCTCGCGCAAGTCCTGCACGTAGCCCTTGAGCGCGGCGCGCGAACCGTTGACGAAGACGCACTCGGCGTTCTCCGCCGCGAACTGACGCCCGCGCGGCGAAGCGCCGGCCTGGTACAGCACCGGCGTGCGCTGCGGCGACGGCTCGCACAGGTGCATGGCGTCGAGCTGATAGTAGGGGCCGTCGTGGCGCATGCGGCGCACGCGGTCGGGATCGGCGAACACGCCGGCCTCGCGGTCGACGCGGACGGCGTCGGCGGCCCAGCTCCCCTCCCACAGCTTGTAGACCACGGCCATGTAGTCGTCGGCGATGTCGTAGCGCAGGTCATGACTGGTCTGCTGCTTGTCGCCCATGCCCTTGGCGGCGCTGTCGAGATAACCGGTGACGACGTTCCAGCCGACGCGGCCGCCGGTCAGGTGGTCCAGCGTCGACATGCGCCGGGCGAACGGATAGGGCGGCTCGAAGCTCAGCGTACAGGTGATGCCGAAGGTCAGGTGTTCGGTGACCATCGCCATCGGCGGCACGATCAAGCACGGGTCGTTGACCGGCACCTGGATACCGGCGCGCAACGCTGCTTCCGGCCCGCCGGCATAGACGTCGTAGACGCCCAGCACGTCGGCGATGAACAGCCCGTCGATCAGCCCGCGCTCCAACGTGCGCGCCAGGTCGCACCAGTAGGCCAGGTCGGTGTAGTCGCGCGCGGTGTCGCGCGGATGCGTCCACAGGCCAGGCGACTGGTGCCCGACGCAGTTCATGTGGAAGGCGTTGATCAGGATCTCACGCGGCATGGCCCGGCCTCGCTTGGGGGTCGGCGTGAGTGTAGCCGCTTCGGCGCACCGCTGGCGTGGTACTCGCAACAGTTTCGAGTTACTGTCTTACAAAATAGCTATCGATAGAGAAGTCGTATGAACGAGAACGACAGAGCACGTCTCTCGGCAAAGTTTCAGATATCCATCCCGAAGGCCGTCCGCACTGCGAAACAGTGGAAGGCAGGCCAGGAGTTCGTCTTCATCCCAAAGGGCGAGGGCGTCCTGCTGATGCCCGTGCCGTCTCGCGAGGATCTGGCCGGCATCGCCGCCGGGGCGCGTGCGGAGGGCTATCGAGACCGCACGGACCGGGCGTGATGCGACTGGTCGATACCTCGGCCTGGATCGAATGGCTGATCGGCTCAGAGGTCGGCGGATCGATTGCCGCGGAGCTTCCCGAGCCGACGCAGTGGCTGGTGCCGACCATCGTACAGCACGAGCTGTCGAAGTGGTGCGTCCGCGAGATCGGCGAGAACCGGGCCGATCAGGTGGTGGCCTACTCGGCGACCTGTATCGTGGCCGATCTCGACACGCGGATCGCCTTGGTGGCGGCGGAGTTGTGTGCACGGCACAAGCTGGCGACGGCGGACGCCATCATCTACGCCACCGCGCAGGCGCACGACGCGGACGTACTGACCTGCGACCGGCATTTCGAGGGGCTGGAGGGTGTGCGGTATGTGGCGAAGCCGTAGCTGGCGGGAACCGGCCCGCCTTCGGCCAAGGGGGCTACGGCGTGGCACCCTTCCCTTGCTGAGCGAGCGAAGGCTGGTGGGCGCGGCTGGACTCGAACCAGCGACCTCTGCGATGTGAACGCAGCGCTCTAACCAACTGAGCTACGCGCCCGAAGCGGACAGACGGCTGCTATAGGGCCGGGCCCGGCGGCCTGTCAAGCAAGCGTGGCGAGCGCGGCCGGAAGCTCGTCGAAATGGTCCATCAGGACGTCGCGGTCGAGTTCGGCGACCGGAATCGCGGTGTAGCCGAAGCTGACCAGCACCACCTTCACGCCAGCGTTGCGGGCGGCCTGCACGTCGTTGTTGCTGTCACCGAGCATCACCGCGCGATCGGGCGCGCAATCCATCTGGCGCAGGGTCGCCAGCAAGTGTTCGGGGTCGGGTTTGCGCACAGGAAGACTGTCGCCGCCGAGCACGGCATCGAAGTATTTCGCCAGGTCGAGCAGGTCGAGCAACTTCTCGGTGAAGCCGATCGCCTTGTTGGTGCAGACGCCGAGCTTGAAGCCGGCGGCGCGGGCGGCGTCGAGCTGGGCCAGCAACCCCGGGAACGGTTGGCTCTGGTTCGCCACGTTGTCCAGGTAGTAGTCGAAGTAGGCGTCGAACAGCGGGCGCATGGCCGCCTCGTCCAGCTCGATGCCGCTGGCCGCCAGACCACGGCGCAGCATCGCCAGCGCGCCATCGCCGATCATCGGGCGCACGTCGGCCGACGGCACCGTCGGATAGCCGTGCGCGGCCAGCGTGTGGTTCAGCGCCGCCTCCAGGTCCGGCGCGGTCTCCACCAGCGTGCCGTCGAGATCGAAGACCAGCGCGTCGAAATGCGCCCTCAGTTCCTGCATTTCTTATCCTTTGTTTGCCGTTTGTGACGGCGGACATAGCGGTTGTTAACCACATCCGTAAGACTCTGACACACGTTTTGAGTTGGTGGGCGCCGTGGGGCTATGGCACCTTCCTGCTCGAATCTCGTGAATCGCCTTAATTTCAATGGCTTGCAGACATGTCCTCAGCCCGTGAGATCGCCGTTGTGTTACTCGCCGCCGGCCAGGGCACGCGCATGAAGTCGACGCTGCCGAAAGTCCTGCACGAGATCGCCGGCCGGCCGATGATCGGCCACGTGGCGGCCGCGACCAGCGGCCTGAAGCCGGCGCGGACCGTGGTGGTGGCCGGCAAGGCCAACGCCGAGGCACTGGCCGAGGCGGTGCCGGGCGCGACTGTCGCAATTCAAGATCCGCCGCTTGGCACGGGGCATGCAGTCATGGCGGCCAGGGACGCACTGAACGGCTTCGAGGGCGACGTATTTGTCCTATTCGCGGACAATCCGATGATCACCACGGCAACGCTGGCCGAAATGGCGGCCGCGCGGGCCGCCAACGACGACCCGGCCGTGGTGGTGCTGGGCTTCCGACCTGACGATCCGGCGGAATATGGCCGTCTGATCCAGGACGACGCCGGCTATCTCGACCGCATCGTGGAGTATCGCGACGCCGACACCGAGGAACGCGCGGTCGACCTGTGCAATTCCGGGGTCATGGCGATCGACGGCAAGGCGCTATGGGGCCTGCTCGACCGGATCGGCAACGACAATGCAAAGGGCGAGTATTACCTGACCGACATCGTCGCCCTGGCCCGACGCGACAACCGGCTGGTCGGCGTCATCGAGGGCGATCCCACCGAGCTGCTGGGCGTGAATTCGCGCCGGCAGCTGGCCGAGGCGGAGCTGGCGGCGCAGTGGCGGCTGCGCAACCAGGCGATGGACGACGGCGTCACCCTGATCGACCCGGCCACGGTCTGGTTCAGCCACGACACGAATTTGGGCCGCGACGTGGTGGTGCAACCGAACGTTTGGTTCGGTCCGGGCGTTAGGGTTGAGGACGGCGTCGAGATTCGCGCCTTTTCACATTTGGAGGGGTGCGTGGTGCACGCTCAAGCTCAGGTTGGACCCTATGCCCGGCTGCGACCCGGCGCCGAGCTTGGCGAGAGGGTGCGCGTCGGCAACTTCGTGGAGGTGAAAGCGGCCACTCTTGAAGCCGGTGCCAAGGCCAACCACCTGAGCTACATCGGCGACGCTTACGTCGGCGCCAACGCTAATATCGGCGCCGGCACCATCACCTGCAACTACGACGGCTTCCTGAAATCGAGAACCGAGATCGGCGCCGGCGCCTTCATCGGCTCGAACACGGCGCTGGTGGCGCCGGTGACGGTCGGCGACGGCGCCATCGTCGCCGCCGGTTCGACTATCACCAAGGATGTCCCGGCCGACGCGCTCGGCATCACCCGGGCCGAGGAGAAGAACATCCCCGGCTACGCCCCGCCATTCCGCGCCAAGAAGCAGGCGCTGAAAGACCAGTCCAAGAAAGCCAAGTAAGGAGCCGGCCACGACATGTGCGGCATCATCGGCATTATCGGCAAGAACGAAGTGGCGCCTCTGCTGCTGGAGGGCCTGAAGCGGCTGGAATATCGCGGCTATGACAGTGCCGGCGTGGCCACGCTGATCAACGGCCACATCGACCGGCGCCGCGCCGAGGGCAAGCTGAGCAACCTCGGCATTCGCCTGGAGGCCGAGCCGCTGGCCGGCACCATCGGCATCGGCCACACGCGCTGGGCGACGCACGGCGTGCCGAACGAGACCAACGCGCACCCGCACGCCACCGACCGCGTGGCGCTGGTGCACAACGGCATCATCGAGAATTACCGCGAGTTGCGTTGCGAGTTGCAGGGACGCGGCTCGAACTTCTATTCGGAGACCGACACCGAGGTGGTCGCGCACCTGATCACCGCCAATCTCAACGACGGCATGAGCCCGGTGGAGGCCGCCTCGGCGACCTTGAAGCGGCTGGAGGGCGCGTTCGGCCTGGCGATCATCTTCGCCGGCGAGCACGACCTGATGATCGGCGCCCGGCGCAACAGCCCGCTGGCTGTCGGCTATGGCGAGAACGAGATGTTCCTCGGCTCCGACGCGATCGCGCTGGCGCCGCTGACCCGCAAGATCAGCTACCTGGAAGAAGGCGACTGGGTGGTGCTGAGCCGCGACGGCGCCCAGGTCTACGACGAGCACGACCGCCCGATCGAGCGCGAGATCAAGGAGACGGCGCTGGCGCTGGGCGACATCTCCAAGGGCAACCACCGCCACTACATGCTCAAGGAGATCCACGAGCAGCCGTCGGTGCTGGGCGACACGATCCATGCCTTCGTGAACCCGGCCGACCGCTCCATCACCCTGCCCGACCTGCCGTTCTCGTTCCTGGACGTGCCGAAGGTCTCGATGGTGGCGTGCGGCACCTCCTATTACGCCGCGGCGGTGGCGAAATACTGGTTCGAGCAGATCGCCGAGCTGCCGGTGGAAATCGACATCGCCTCGGAGTTCCGCTACCGCAACCCGCCGATGCCCAAGGGCGGCGTCGGCATCTTCATCTCGCAATCCGGCGAGACCATGGACACGCTGCACGCGCTGCGTCTGGCAAAGAAGAAAGAGCAGAAGATCCTGTCGGTGCTGAACGTGCCGAACTCCACCATGGCGCGCGAGAGCGACATGGTGCTGCTGACGCATGCCGGGCCGGAGATCGGCGTGGCCTCGACCAAGGCGTTCACCACCCAGCTCGCCACGCTGGCGGCGCTGGTCATCGTTGCCGCAAAGCAGCGCGGCGTGCTGAGCACGGAGCGCGAGGCGCAGCTCACCCAGGCGCTGATCAGCGTGCCGGGCAAGGCAGCGGAGATGCTGGCGCGCGAAGCCAAGCTCGACGTCATCGCGCAGGAGATGTTCAAGGCCCGCGACGCACTTTACCTCGGCCGCGGCACCGCTTTCCCGATCGCCATGGAGGGTGCGCTTAAGCTGAAGGAAATCAGCTACATCCATGCCGAGGGTTATGCCGCCGGCGAGATGAAGCACGGGCCGATCGCGCTGATCGACGAACTGGTACCGGTCGTGGTGGTGGCTCCGCCGGACGCGCTGTTCGAGAAGACCGCGTCGAACATCCAGGAAGTCGCGGCGCGCGGCGGCAAGGTGGTGCTGGTCTCCGACCGCGAAGGCATCGCGCGCGCCGGCGACCATGCGTTGTGCTTCGAGGTGCCGGACGTCGACCCGTTCGTGGCGCCGATCCTCTACACCATTCCGATGCAGCTGCTCGCCTACCACGTCGCGGTGCTGAAGGGTACCGACGTGGACCAGCCGCGCAACCTGGCGAAGTCGGTGACGGTGGAGTAACCCATGACCATCACCCCTGCCTTGAGCCGGGGTCCATGCCGCTGTAGGGCCGCGAGCCTATCGCTTGCTTTGACATGGATGCCGGCGCAGTGCCGGCATGACGGCTATGTCCTATCCAGCCGATAGGTCCACGTCGGCCAGGCTGGGCCGGTGCTCTCGCCGGTCTTGACGTAGCCGGCGCGGGTCAGCATCGCCTGGCTGGCACTGTTGGGCTCGTCGGTCATCGCCACCAGGCCCGGCAGGTCGAGCGTGTCGAAGGCATGCGCGTGCAGCGCCGCCAGCGCTTCGGCGGCGAAACCCTGGCCCCAGGATTGCGGCCACAGCGCCACGGTCGGCTCGATCTCGCCGGCCAGCTCCGGCACGTGCTCGACCGCCGTTTCGGAGACCGGCAGCAGCGCCACCATGCCGATCATGTCGTCGGCCCGCTCCACGATCCACCAGCCCAGCTCGCGCGGCCGGTGCGGCTCGGCCTCGGCGTAAAGCGCCGCGACCTGCGCGTGCGTGAACACCTCGCCGTCGCACAGGTAGCGCCGCACCTGCGGATCGATCAGCAGCATGTGTACCGCTTCGATGTCGTCCGCCGTCGCCGCCCGAAGATGCAGGCGCGGTCCGAACAGGTCAGGAATCACAATTCGCTCCACATCAAACCATCGCCGCAAAAAGACGTGGGACAGTAGCGCACCTCAACCGGGAGACCGCGCATGCTGACCTGCATCATCCGCTACCACATCGACCCGACCAAGAAAGCGCAGTTCGAACAGTACGCGCGAAACTGGGGCCAGGCGATCCCGCGCTGCGGCGCCGACCTTGTGGGCTACTTCGCGCCGCATGAGGGCTCGTCCACGCTCGCCTACGGCATCTACCACATCGAGAGCCTGGCGGCCTACGAGGCCTATCGCGCGCGACTCGCCGCCGACCCGCTGGGCCAGGAGAACTACGCCTTCGCCCAGGCCGAGAAATTCCTGCTGCGCGAGGACCGGACGTTCCTCAAGCTGGCCTCGGCGCCGCATGGCGAATAGAGAGGTCCGACGACGTGCGGGCCTAACTCTTGATGCAGTAGTAGAGTGCGATAAACGGCTGCATGATGTTATGCGCCTCGTTAGCACCCGCCACATCGGTTTCGCGCGGATGCCTGTTGCCGTAACCACCGTTCTGCGGGCCGAAAGGCACTGACCATACTGAATCAAGGTTGTCAGCGCTCGGCAACAGATGGCGGTGCTGTGGAAGTTCTTCCACTCTCAACACGTGCTGCTCCGAACCGCCAACCGCCTTTTGTGGATTGTCTAGGAAAGCTGGAAATGTGGTTATCTGCATGCCATAGGCATCTTTGTTTTGGTGCTGACCGGCCCCTACGATCACTCTGCCCCCGGCGTGCACGAAAAGTTCCCATCCAGTGGGACAAGCACCTCCACTTCTCTCGCCGCGAGCGAAAGCGACGACGGCGCCCGACAGTGCAGTTTGCAAAGTTTCGCTGGTTAGGGAACCAGGCTCACCCGGTGGACCAGGAGGTCCAGCCGGCCCAGTTGGCCCAGTTGGCCCGGGTGGTCCCGGAATAGCGGCAGCTTGAATTCGTGCATCGACGAAGCTCTCTAGCCATCCCATCGCTGCCACGGTTCCAACAACTGCAGCGACGATCACCCCAAGTACGAAAGCAACAAAGCTTCGCTCAATAATTCTCTTAGGTTCAGTCGTGTTGCCTGTGTTCACGCTCATGCTTTCCCCCACATCCTGATCCAAGCAATTGTTCATTACGTTCTTGCCGAGAAACAATCCTCTCCCTAAGAACTTCGTTGTGGCGCCTATTTATGTGTAGATACATTTTTCTGGCCCCGTAACCCAATAGCGCCTAAGTCAAGACGCTGCACTGGAGTCCTAAGCCATGACCAAAACCACAACCGCCACCTCCCGCCGCCGCGTCGTGGAGTGGGCCGAACCCGGCGCCAAGGCCGCCGATGGGCTGGCCATGGGCGGGCTGGCCTACCTGCGGGCGATGGCGAACGGCGAGGTCGAGGTCGCGGCGATCGGCAGGCTGATGGACTTCACCGTGAAGTCGGTGGAGGAAGGTCGCGTGGTCTTTGCCGTCGAGCCGGCGGAATTTCACTGCAATCCGCTGGGCGCGGTACATGGCGGGCTGGCGGCGACTCTGATCGACAGCGCCTCGGGCTGCGCCATCCATACGCTGCTGCCGCCCGGCGTCGGCTTCACCACGATCGACCTGACGACCAACTTCGTGCGCCCGATGACGCCCGGCATGGGCGAGGTGACGTGCGAGGGCACGGTGATCCACTTGGGTCGCACGGTCGGGCGGTCGGAGGCGAAGCTGGTCGGGCCGGACGGCAAGCTGATCGCCTACGGCCACTCGACCTGTCATATACTCCGGCCAGCAAAGCCGTAGCACCGCGCCCGGCGCGGCACCGAGGAACCGCCCATGCAGCGCCCCGCCTGGCGCGCGCCGCTGATCGTGCTGATCGCCGGCGCCACCATCCTGACCCTGTCGATCGGCATCCGGAACAGCTTCGGGCTGTTCCTGGCGCCGATGAGCGGCGATCTGGGCATGGGGCGCGAGATCTTCGCGCTGTCGATCGCGATCCAGAACCTGCTGTGGGGCCTGACGCAGCCGTTCTTCGGCGCCGCCTGCGACCGCTGGGGATCCGGGCGGGTGGTGGCGGTGGGCGCCGCGCTGTACGCCGCCGGCCTCTACTGGATGGGCCAGGCGACGACGCCGTTCGATCTCTATGTCGGCGGCGGCGTGCTGATCGGGCTGGGTCTGTCGGGTACCAGCTTCGCCGCCGTACTCGGCGCGGTCGGGCGCAACTATCCGCTGGAGAAGCGCGGCATGGCGCTCGGCATCTGCACCGCCGGCGGTTCGCTGGGCCAGTTCCTGATGGTGCCGATCGGACAATCCTTCATCTCCAATCACGGCTGGTCGGTCGGCTTCATGGCCTTTGCCGTGATCGTGCTGAGCGCAGCGATGCTGGCGATCTTCGTCAGCGGCAAGCCGCAGCAGGAAGCCGGCTCGCTGTCGATCACGGAAGCGCTCGGCGCGGCGCGGACGCACAGCGGCTACCTGCTGCTGACCGCCGGGTTCTTCGTCTGCGGCTTCCACGTCACCTTCATCGGCACCCACCTGCCCGCCTACCTGACCGACTCCGGCCTGCCGCCCGAGTCCGGCGCGACGGCGCTCGCCCTGATCGGCCTGTTCAACATCATCGGCTCGTTCGCGTGCGGCTATTTCGGCGACAAGTTTTCCAAGAAATGGCTGCTGAGCGGGCTCTATGGCGCGCGCGCCGTGGTCATCCTGGCGTTTCTTCTGGCGCCGTTGACACCCCTTTCCGCCGCCCTGTTCGGCGCCGGCATCGGCCTGCTGTGGCTCGGCACGGTGCCGCTGACCAGCGGGCTGGTGGCGCAGATTTTCGGCCTGCGTTCGGTCGGCACGCTGTTCGGCATCGTGTTCCTGTCGCACCAGGTCGGCGCCTTCCTGGGCGTGTGGCTGGGCGGCCGGCTGTTCGACGCCACCGGCAGCTACGAGCTGGTCTGGTGGATGGCGGTGGCGCTGGCCGTGCTCGCGACCTTGTTACACCTGCCGATCAACGAGCGCCCCTATGTGAGGCAGGCGGCCGCCGCCTGACCTCGCCGGCCGGAACCGCCCGCGTTATGCTGTCATTGACCTGCCAAAGGAGGCGAGCATGCATCTGAACGACCCGAAATTGTTCCGGCAGCAATGCCGGATCGGCGGTGAATGGTGCGACGCCGACGACGGCGCGACCATTCCGGTGAACAACCCCGCGACGCGCGAAGACATCGGCACGGTGCCGCAGATGGGCACCAAGGAGACGCGCCGCGCGATCGAGGCCGCGAACGCCGCCCTGCCCGCCTGGCGGGCCAAGACCGCGGGCGAGCGCGCCGGCATCCTGCGCCGCTGGAACGACCTGATGTTGGAGCACGCCGACGACCTGGCGATGCTGATGACGGTCGAACAGGGCAAGCCGCTGGCCGAGAGCAAGGGCGAGGTTGTGTACGCCGCCTCATTCATCGAATGGTTCGCCGAGGAGGGCAAGCGGCTCTACGGCGACACCATACCGACACACGACCCGACCAAGCGCATCGTGGTGATCAAGGAGCCGGTCGGTGTCTGCGTGGCGATCACGCCGTGGAACTTCCCGGCGGCGATGATCACCCGCAAGGCCGGCCCGGCGCTGGCCGCCGGTTGCACCATGGTGGTCAAGCCCGCGACCGCGACGCCCTACACGGCGCTGGCCATCGCCGACCTGGCCGAGCGCGCCGGGGTGCCCGACGGCGTGTTCTCGGTGCTGACCGGCAAGTCGAGCGAGATCGGCGCGGAGATGACCTCCAACCCGATCGTGCGCAAGCTGTCCTTCACCGGCTCCACCGAGATCGGCAAGCAGCTCATGGAGGCCTGCGCCGGCACGGTGAAGCGGCTCAGCCTGGAGCTCGGCGGCAACGCGCCGTTCATCGTGTTCGACGACGCCGATCTCGACGCGGCAGTCGAGGGCGCCATGGGCTCCAAGTTCCGCAACACCGGCCAGACCTGCGTCTGCGCCAACCGCCTGCTGGTGCAGGACGGCGTGTATGGCGCCTTCGCCGAAAAGCTGGCCACCGCGGTGGCGGCGATGAAGGTCGGCGACGGCACCGAGGACGGCGTCGCGCAAGGCCCGCTGATCGACATGAACGCGGTGCTGAAGGTGCAGGAGCACGTCGACGACGCGCTTGGCAAGGGCGCCCGCGTGGTGGTCGGCGGCAGCCGGCACGAGCTCGGCGGTACGTTCTATCAGCCCACCGTGCTGGCCGACGTGACCCCGGACATGGCCTGCGCGCGCGAGGAGACCTTCGGGCCGCTGGCGCCGCTGTTCCGCTTCACCGAAGAGGCCGAGGCGATCCGGATGGCCAACGACACCGAGTTCGGCCTGGCCGCCTATTTCTACAGCCGCGACATCGGCCGCTGCTGGCGCGTGTCGGAGGGGCTGGAATACGGCATGGTCGGGGTCAACACCGGCATCATCTCCACCGCCGTCGCCCCGTTCGGCGGCATGAAGGAAAGCGGCATCGGCCGCGAGGGCTCGCACCAGGGCATCGACGAGTATGTCGAGGTGAAGTACCTCTGCATGGGCGACGTGGACAAGTAACCGAGAGGGCGGCATGGCCGACTACGACTTCGATCTCTTCGTCATCGGCGGCGGCTCGGGCGGCGTGCGCGCGGCGCGCATCGCGTCGGGCCATGGCGCGCGCGTCGGCATCTGCGAGGAATACCGCTACGGCGGCACCTGCGTGATCCGCGGCTGCGTGCCGAAGAAGCTGTTCGTCTACGCCTCGCACTTCGCCGACGACTTCGAGGACGCAGCCTCCTACGGCTGGTCGCTGAACGGCACGCCAAGCTTCGACTGGCCGACGCTGGTGGCGAACAAGGACAAGGAGATCGACCGGCTGAACGGCATCTACATCCGCCTCCTGCAGGGCGCGAATGTGGAGGTGCTGGACGGCCGCGGCGTGTTGCAGGACGCGAACACGATTCAGGTCGGCGACCGCACGGTCACGGCGGAGACCATCCTGGTCGCGGTCGGCGGCACGCCGATGAAGCCGGATATCGCCGGCATCGAGCATGCCATCACCTCCAACGAAGCCTTTCACCTGGAGACGCTGCCGCAGCACATCACGGTGGTCGGCGGCGGCTATATCGCGGTGGAGTTCGCCGGCATCTTCAACGGGCTCGGCCGCGACGTGGTGCAGCTCTACCGCGGCGAGCAGATCCTGCGCGGTTTCGACGACGACGTGCGCGACCACCTCGCCATCGAGCTCCGCAAGAAGGGCATCAACCTGCGTATCGGCCAGAACCCGGATCGGCTGGAGACGATCGACGGCGGCGTGCGGGTGCACCTGGAGACCGGCGAAACCTTCGACACCGGCCTGGTGATGTACGCCACCGGACGCATCCCGAACACCCGGGGGCTGGGCCTGGAAGCCGCCGGCGTTGCCACCGACAAGGGCGGCGCCATCAAGGTCGACGACTGGTCGCGCACCAACATCGCCAACATCTACGCCGTCGGCGACGTCACCGACCGGATCCAGCTCACGCCGGTGGCGCTGATGGAGGGGCATGCTTTCGCCGACACCGTGTTCGGCACTAACCCGCGCAAGCCGGACCACCACGACGTGCCCTCGGCCGTGTTCAGCCAGCCGCCGATCGGCAGTGTCGGCCTGTCAGAAGCCGAGGCGCGCGCGAAGTACGGCGACATCGACCTGTACAAGTCGACCTTCACGCCGATGCGCCACACGATGACCCCAAGCGACGAGAAGACCTTCATGAAGCTGATCGTCGACGCCAAGTCGGACCGCGTGGTCGGCGCCCACATGGTCGGCCCGGACGCAGCGGAAATCGTGCAGGGCCTGGGTATCGCGCTGAAGTGCGGTGCCACCAAGGCGCAGTTCGACGCCACCGTCGGCATCCACCCCTCCGCCGCCGAGGAATTCGTCACCATGCGCTCCAAGTGGACCCCGCCCACGGCCAAGGCGGCGGAGTAGCCGACCGACGCACCGTCGCGAATCGCCGGCTTGGCTTTTCGGCGTTGGCGGGCCTATAACGGGGCTTCAATGCAGCAATTGAGCGCAAGGAGCCGGGCTCATGGCCAAGGATTGGGGCCCCGATAGCTGGCGCGGCCGCGAAGCGGCGCAGATGCCTGAATACCGCGACGCGGCGTCGCTCGACGCCGTCCTCGATAAGCTGCGCCGATTTCCGCCGCTGGTATTTGCAGGTGAGGCGCTGCAGATGCGCGAGCGGCTGGCCGAGGTGGCCGCCGGAAAAGCATTCCTGCTGCAGGGCGGCGACTGTGCCGAGAGCTTCGCCGAGTTCCACCCCGACAATATCCGCGACACCTTCCGCGTGCTGATGCAGATGTCGGTCGTGCTGACCTACGGCGCCTCGATGCCGGTGGTGAAGGTCGGCCGCATGGCCGGCCAGTTCGCCAAGCCGCGCTCGTCGCCGACCGAGACCATCGGCGACGAGGAGTTGCCGATCTACCGTGGCGACATCATCAACGGTATCGAGTTCACCCGCGAATCCCGCGAGCCGAACCCCGACCGCCTGCTGCAGGCCTATAGCCAGGCCGCCGCGACGCTGAACCTGCTGCGCGCCTTCGCATCCGGCGGCTATGCCGACCTGCATACCGTGCACGGCTGGAATCTTGGCTTCGTGGAGGGCACCGAGGCGGCGCAACGCTATCGCGCGACCGCCGACCGGATCACCGACGCGCTGGACTTCATGGAGGCCTGCGGCATCACCGGCGAGACCGTGCCGGCGGTGAGCCAGACCGACTTCTACACCTCGCACGAGACGCTGCACCTGCCATACGAGGAGGCGCTGACCCGGCGCGACACCATCACCCGTTCGGGCGGCTGGTTCGACACCTCGGCGCACATGGTCTGGATCGGCGACCGCACGCGCCAGCCGGATGGCGCGCATATCGAGTTCGCCCGCGGCCTGTCCAATCCGATCGGCCTGAAGTGCGGCCCGAGCCTGGAGCCGGATGAGTTGATCGGCCTGATCGACACGCTGAACCCGCAGGACGAGCCCGGCAAGCTGACGCTGATCTGCCGCTTCGGCGCCGACAAGGTGCTGGAGAAGCTGCCGCGACTGGTACAGGCCGTCGAACGCGAGGGCCGCACCGTGGTCTGGAGCTGCGATCCGATGCACGGCAACACGGTGAAGTCGTCGACCGGCTACAAGACGCGCTCGTTCGACCGGGTGCTGGCCGAGGTGCGCGGCTTCTTCGCGGTGCACCAGGGCGAAGGCACGCACGCCGGCGGCATCCACGTCGAGATGACCGGGCAGAACGTCACCGAGTGTATCGGCGGCGCCCAGCTCATCGACGAGTCGCAGCTGTCGTCGCGCTATCACACGCATTGCGATCCGCGGCTCAATGCCTCGCAAGCATTGGAACTCGCCTTCCTGGTGGCCGAGACGTTGAAGAAGCAGCGCCAGCAGAACGGCACGGCGACCCGCATCGTGGCGCGCCGCGCCTAACCCACCCCTGCCCACCGACCGCGACGAGGGGGCGGCGATGGATATCGAAGACGAGATATCGCGCTACACCGATCACTACTTCAAGCGCACGAAGCAGGTGGTGCAGCACGAGGGCGACGCCAGCGTCACCTATGCGGTGTTCATGCGCCGACCGGTGGTGTTCACGCCGAAGCTGGCGATCGACTGGCTGCGCCAGGTCGAGGCGGCGCGAAACACCAGCTTCGACATCCGCCCCTGCTTCGAGGAAGGCGGCTGGGTCGGCGCCGGCGAGCCGTTGCTGTACGTGTCCGGCTCCTTCGTGCACCTGGTCGACCTGGAAACCATCCTGCTGCAGAAGCTGGGCCCGGCGTGCGTCGCCGCCTACAACGCCTTCGCGATGTGCCAGGAGATGCCGAAAACCGGTTTCCTGGCGATGGACGCACGGCACTGTGCCGGTTTCGAGATGGCCGAGATGATGGCCTACGCCGCCAGCGTCGGCAGCCGGATGGCGCAGAAGGATTCTGGCGCCATCGGCTTCATCGGCAACGCCACCGACGCGACCGCGAGCTATTTCGGGCGCCAGGGCGGCATGGGCACGATGCCGCACGCGCTGATCGGCTATGCCGGCTCGACCGAGCGGGCGGCGGAAATGTACGTCGCGACCTTCCCGGACGATCCGCTGACGGTGCTGGTCGACTATTACGGCCAGGAGGTCTCCGATGCCCTGGCCGTGGCCCGGCGCTTCCCGGAGATGGCCGCGGCGGGACGGATCTCGGTTCGCCTTGATACCCACGGCGGGCGCTTCGTGGAGGGCCTCGATCCGGCGCTGTCCTACGCGGTTCTGGAGAAGCACGTGCCGAAGGCGGTGCGGCAGTACCGGACCGAGGACGAGCTGCGTTGGCTGGTCGGCACCGGCGTATCGGCGGCCGCCATCTTCCACATGCGCGACGAACTCGACGCGGCCGGCTTCGACAAGGTGAAGATCGTCGCGTCGTCCGGCTTCAACGTCGCCAAGTGCAAGGTGATGGGCGGCGTCGGCGCGCCGATCGATGTCGTCGGCACCGGCTCGTTCCTGCCGGAGAATTGGCGCGAGACCTACGCGACGGCCGACATCATCGCCTACGCCGGCCAACCGTCGGTAAAGGTCGGCCGCGAGTTCCTGCTCACCAAGTGGCAGGACGCCAACGGCGGATAACCGGCCGGCGAGATGCCCGGGTCAGGTCCGGGCGTGACGAAAATCCCTCATCCGCCATGACCCGGGCTTGACCGGCGATCCCGTGTCTACTGCACCGCGGAACCGGCCGGGGCCTGGGCGCGGTCGTCCTTGTGACGGCCCTCGGCGGTCTTCCGGCTCGGCGCGCCGGACATGAACTTGTCCTTTTCCACCTCGTCGGTGACGGTCCACGGGCTCATGTCCTCGTTGAGGTAGAACTCGCGCTGTTCCTTCAGCGTGAACGGACGCGAGCCAAGCCGTCCGAGCACCGCCATCTGGCCACCGGTCTCGTCGACCGCGCGGTCGCGGTCCAGGCCCTTGGACACCGAAATCGCCGGCCAGTTGGTCTTGCGCCAGGCGATCAGTTCCGGCTTCGGCTCCGGCGAATAGCCGTAGAAGCGCGGCTGGCTGTCCGGGGAGGTGAGCTGCAGCACCTTCATGCCGTTGACGCCATCGGCGACGTAGGCGAAGAGCGATGCGTTGGTCGAGCCGACGACGACGTCATAGGCGTCGTTGAGCTGCCCGCCGGCGGTGTACATCTGGTAGACCTTCGGCTGCTCCGGCCGCTCCACGTCGATGATCGCCAGGCCTTCCGAGCCGGCGGCGACGTAGGCGTAGGTGCGCGCGACGTAAATTCGCTGGCCGTTCTTCAGCGGCACGACCGCGCCATCGACCGGCCGTGGCGCCTCCGGGTTGGTGACATCGACGACCTTGAAGCCCTCCGCGTCGGTGACGAAGAGATAGCGGAACTGCAGTGCCGTGGCCCGCACGTCGCGCATCTCGATCACCGAAACCACCTTGGGCTGCAGCGGATCGTCCATGTTCAGCACCACCACGCCCTTGTCGGTGGTGACATAGAAATAGTACCCGGCGATGGTCAGGTGACGGGCACCATCGAGCACGCCACCGGCATTCCAGGTCACCGCCCGCTCCAGGAAGTTGTTGCGCGGCTCGCCGTCGGACAGCGTGTTCACGTCGACCGCGATCAGCCCCTCAACGCTGTCGGTGACGAAGGCGTAGTCGTAGATCGGGTGGAACGGCTGCTCCTGGTTGTCCTCCAGCATCAGCTTGGTTTGTTCCTCGTCGCTGCGCTGGCCGGTGAAATCATGCGTCAACCGGTCCGGATGGATCGGCTGGTTGGTCGGCAGCACCACACAGGTCGCGTTCGTGGTTTCGACCCGCGTGTCGTGGCCCAGCGGGCCGAACGGCGCAGTGATGATGCGGTCGGAGATGCCCTTGTTGGCGATCGAGGCGACGTCATAGACCTGGAAGCCGTTCGATCCTTCCGCGACGTAGAGATACTCGCCGCGCAGCTGGATGCAGCCGGTGCGCCAGCCCGATTGCGTGTAGTAGATCGGCAGTTCCTTGCCGCGTTCCTGATGCTCGCGGTACCAGTCCGGATAGGCGTATTTCTGCAGGTAGCTGCCGACCACCGCCTGCGGCTCTTCCCATTCGGTGACGGTCACCGCCTCGAAGCCACCATCGCCGCCGACCCAGGCATTGAAGCCGACGAAGTTCACGAAGTTGGTCCCGTGCAGCAGCAGTTGCGCCATGATCGCGTTGTTGTCGTTCTCCGAGCTCAGGTGGCAGTCAGTGCAGGTCTTGGTCTCGGTCAGCCGCACGGTATGCGGGAAATGCGGCGCGAAAGCCTGGCTCGAATAGCCCGACGCAGCGACCGGCGGCTGCTGGATGTAGATCCGTTCGCGGTTGATGTTCTTCGACGACAGGACCAGCGCCGAGGTCGACCGGATCGGCGCGATCGCGTTGCCCTTTGTGGTCTGGTGCCGGCCGAGCTGGAACATCTGGTCGCGCACGACCTGCGGATTGTAGGTCGCGAAGTTCCGGGTCACGCCGCCCTCATAGTGCAGGCGCGGCATCTTGCGGTTGGCCTGGATCGGCAGGTGACAGCCGGCGCAACTCGTGGTCCACGACAGGTGGCAGGTGAAGCACATCATGTCGTCGTCACGATGCGCCCGGTCGGCTTCGTTGCCGGCCACGCCCCAGCCCCATTCCATCGACTTGTCGCGCGCCATCAGCTTGGCCCGCGCGGCCTTCTCGTTGTAGCCCGGCGAGCCCGGATTGACGCTGGAGCGCACCAGCGAGACTTCCCATTCGCGGAACTCGCCCAGCGCTTCCACGATGGTCGGCTCGGTCGGGTCGGGCATGTCGGTGCCCCACAGCGAGGGGCGCTGATAGAGCTTGCAGTCGACGCGCTGGTCGAGCGGCATCTCGCAGTCGTCGCCGCGATACTCGAAGCGCAGCCGGCCGTCCTGGGTGCGCAGCACCGACAGGTCCATGCCGCCGGGCCGGGCCGCCGGGCCGGAGGTGCGCAGCGTCGGATAGCTGTCGACCGTGCCGTGGCAATCCTTGCAGCGGATCTCCACCGCGTTGGCGACCTCTGCGTAGATGTAGCCGTTGCCGTGACCGTCGTTGGTGAAGTGGCAGTCGATGCAGTGCATGCCCTTGTCGGCGTGGATCGACGACATGTGCACCGCCTTTTCCCACTTCTTGGGATCGTCGGGCTCGACGATCTCGCCGTCGGCGGTCAGCAGGTTGCCCTTGCGGTCCTTCTTGAAGATGCCGCGGAAGTTCCAGCCGTGGCCGTGATAGTCGGCGAACTGGGTGTTCTTCAGCTCCGGGTTCATGTCGTAGACCTGACGCACGAAGTCGATGTCGGCCCACTTGCCGCGGGTCGCCGCCTCTTCCGGGTTGCGCATCAGGACCTCGAAGTCTTCCGCCGAGGTCGGGTATTTCTGCTTCTCCGGCCACATCGACGGGGCGTCGGACTCGTAGTCCCACATGGTGTAGCCGAGGTACGAGTTCAGGAAGATGTTCGGCTGGTGCATGTGGCAGTTCATGCACTGCGCCGTCGGCACCGCGCGGGTGAACTCGTGCTTCAGCGGATGGCCTTCCTCGCCGTGCGGAATCGTCGGATCGACCGTCTTGGTCTCGCCCCAGTGGCCATCACGGGCATACGGACCGGACGCTTTCTCCTCGCGGTTGTTGGCGTAGACCACGTGACAGGAGCCGCAGCCGGAGGTGCGGAAGTCGCCGGGATTGTCGTTACTGCCCAGGAACCAGGTGAACGGGTCGTTCAGGCGGGTCTTGGTAATGTTCAGCACCGGGACGGCGACGCGCAGACCGGTGCCGGGGCCGCGGTTCGACTGGCGGATGTCGGGCCGGCCCGGTTCCTCCAGACGCTGGGTCTGGCCCAGCGCGTTGGGCAGGCCGATCTCCGGGAACAGGTTGATGATGTTGCGGCCGCCGCGCTCGAAGATGCGGAACACGTCGCCCGGCGGGGTCACCTCGAAGGCCGGCAGCGGCACGAACTGCTCGATCACACCGCGCGCCTTCAGCTTGGCCCTGAACTCGTCGGTCGCGTCTTCCGGGATCAGGCTCTTGAACGCCGCCGGCTGACTGTCGCGGGTATAGCCCTCGCCCAGGATGTAGTTCTTGAACGGCAGGATGCCGTTGTTGTAGGCGCCGCCGCCCCACAGCATCGCACCGGTCGACATCAGCGAGCGCTTGGCGGCCTCGATATCCTGCAGGTGGCAGGCGCCGCAGGCCTCATGGACGATACGATAGTCGGACGGGTTGACGAAGCGGACGAACTCCGGCGCTTCGCGATTGAGCAGCGTGTAGGAGTGTTTCGGGTTCGCCGACGACGGGTAGTGCCAGCCCTGCGGGTAGGACGGCAGCACGTGCGCCTCTTCCATCGCATGGCGATAGGATGGCTCGTAGATCCGGGTGGCATGGCCGCCGCCATGGTCGTCACCGCCGCCGGCGCCGGCCGCGTGACCCTTCTTGCCGTCGTGCTTGCCGTCGCCGTGGCCGGGCGCGCCCGGACCGGTGCCTGGCGGGCGCATCACCGTGGCGTCGCCGCCGTGGCAGTCGGTGCAGCCGAGGATCACCGCCGGGTTGCGGTGCATGGTCTTGAGGTCAGAACTCTCGTGGCAGGAGACGCAGCCGGCGCTCTTCTGCTCCGCCTGTTCCCAGCTCTGGAACTGCGGTGCCGACGGGGCGGTGACATAGACCCGGTCGACGGGCTTCTCGCCTTCCGCTGCTTGAGTCAGGTTTGCCGCGCCGCCGGCCAGAGCGAACACCAGGCCGAAGACGATCCGATTCATAAACCGCAACGCGTGCTCCTTAGTAGGTCAGCACCATGTTGGCCAAGACGGAGTAAAAGAAATCTTCACTATCGTCATTGACCCGGTACAGGTCCTTGAAACCCTGGTCCGGCAGCAACACCGCGCCGGACAGGCGGAAGACGATGTTCTGGATGAACAGCGGCCGCCAGATCAGCGCCGCCGACAGATCCCAACCGATGCCTTCGTCGATCTCGCCCTGGTTTCGCAGAAATTCCAATGAGGCGGTGTCGACAAAATCGAGCCGGTTGAAGTTGGTCGACAGCCTGATTTCCGGCGTGATGTCGATGTCGGTACCGAGTCCGATCAACGTCAAGCCGGGGTTGTTGAAGTTCGACTGGCCTTGCTCCTTCGACGAGCGCAGCGCCGGGAACATGGCATTGCGGCCCGACAGGATGACGCCGCCACCACCGATCAGCGGAATGGTCTGGCGGATCCAGTAGCTGGTGTCGGCGCCGGCGAATTGCGGGTTCTCGAACGGCGCATCGAAACCTTCCTCGCGGTCGTCGAACGGATCGTCGTCGCCCGAGGCGTACATCAGCGAGCCGCGAATGCGGATCCACGAGAAGTCGACCGACGGCTCGGCGGCGACGAACCAGGCCCGGATATCGCTGTCCTCCACGCCGGAGAACACGTTGTGGCTGTCCTTGCCGAAGGCGTAGTAGCCGGAAACCGTCAGGTTGAAGCGCCCGAAATGGCCATCGCCGTTGAAGCCGAAGTAAGTGACGTCGTAGTCGCGCTGACGCTCGTCGCCGAGCGAGGCCGGCCGCTCCAGGAAACCGTTGTTGTTGAAGTAGAAGTTGTCCTTCTCGCGGTTCCGGTTGTGCACCACGGTGGCCTGGCTGACGAAGCCCAGCACCGGCATGTCCTGCCAGTACAGGTTGGCGATGAACAGCTCGTCGTCGCGAATGTCCTCGGTCAGGTCGTTCAGGCCGGAGTTGGTGTCCTTCTCCAGCTTGCGGAAGTAGGCCAGGTTGTACTGGAAGATGTTGTTGTCGCGGGTGCCGAACAGACGGATGCCGGCCTGGTTGTCCTGGAACAGGAAACCGCGGAAATCGGTCGAGAACGGCTGAATGCCGACGCGGATCGAGTCGAAGTCGTAGCGATCCGACACGTTGCGGATGTGGTAGTCGAGGAACAGTTCCTGCCAGCCGATGAACCGGTCGGAGCGTTCGTCGCCGCGCTCCGGCTGGATGCGCAGCACGCGGAGCTCGTCGGCCCAGACCTTGTTGTAGTTGAACACCGGCGTGATGCGGATTTCATAGTCCGGCGGCTTGTAGGCCGTGTTGCCCTTGATGAACTGCAGCGAGGTGATCAGGTTGGTGTTGAAGACCTCGGTGGAGGTGTCGCCGAAGGTGTCCAGCGAACCGGCACGCTTGGTGGTCTGGATACCGACCGGGATCGGGAAGGTGCGCGGCTCGTAGATGGTGTCGGAGATGACCACGATGTTGACGAACCAGTCGTCGAAGATCGGCCGGTCGCCCTTCAGCGTGTTCTGGTTATAGGGGTCCCACCACTTCTCGTTCACGCCGACCGCCTCGATCAGGCGCCAGCGGTCCGGGATCGGGATGAAGTCCTGCGGCAGGTTCGGGTTCGGCGGCGGCACCGCGTCGGGATCGATCTCGACCGGCGCCTGGTAGCGCGGCTGCGAGCCGGGACGGCGCTGCTGCGCCACTTCCACGCCCTTGTTGCCGGTACCGTAGCCGGCGGGCAGCGAGAAACGCTCCTTGCCGGCCTCCGCGGCGAGCGGAGTCAGCAACAGCGAGACGACGGTGAGGGAACGGAACCACTGCATCTTACTTGCCCTTACACGGGCTCTGTTCGTCGGAATCCACGAACGGCTTGAACGGACAGTTGACGTAGCGCAGGCGCGTGCCTTGCGGCGTTAGCGTGTCGGCGCGGATGTTGGCCGGGGCATTGCCGATACCGGTATTCGCCGCCAGGCCGCCTTTGTGGGCGCCCAGGAAGGAGATCATGTCGTCCTGGTCGATGCCATCGCCGGAAACGCCCAGGCCGCCGGCGAGCACCCCATTCTTGTAGACCGGCACGCTGCCCGGGAAAATCTGGATGCCGTTCGGAATCTGCGACAGGCCGGTGGCCAGCGTCGGGTTCAGCGGCGTGCAGCCGACCGGGGTGTCGGTCGGCGAGATGCCCAGCGTGAACAGGATATGAGTCACCACCTGCGGCAGCACCAGGTCGAGCTGCAGACCGACGTTGAACGGGCTCCAGATGCCGATCGGCTTGGAGAACGGACCCGGCTGATTGTCCTGGCTGCCGTCAGGGTAGAACGGCCGCGACAGGTTGCCGCCGGAGCGGTCGGCGAAGGCGATGCCGTCGGACAGCGCGGTCGGGCCGACGAACGCCTGCACCGCGTCGACATACGGGCCGATGCGGGCGTAGTTCGGGAATGGCGCGCCGAGGTCGGTGATGTTGGCGTCGGCGGCGCGCAGCGCGGCGGCCGCCACGGGGTTGGAGAAGAAGGCAGCGGTCCGCGCCTTCTGCAACGAGACATCGGTGCCGAACATCGGCCCGTCCGGCGTGCGCGCCAACGCCAGGATGGCGCCGTTGGTGTCGACCAGCGACACCGTCACCTGGATGAAGCTGTTCAGCGGCCGGCGAATCTGGGCCCGGCCGGCGAAGGCGATCTTCAGCGCCTGGCGCACGAACTCGGTCGCCTCTGCGGCGGTCAGGATACCGTCGGTGCCGGCGCGCGGTGGATAGCGGTTGTTGTTGTTGCCGTCGACCAGGACGAACGGCTGGGTCGGGGCGTAGATACCCGTCGTTTCCGGGCGCACGCCGCTCTCCGGGGTACCGAAGGCGCGGCCGCGGACGATCGCCGCGGCGGCGTTGTAGCCGCGCACCATGATCAGGTTGCCGACGGTGCCGTTGATCGCGGCGAAGGCCGGCGCGTTGCCCGGATCGGTACGCAGGGCGCTCATGCCCTTGTCGGTGAAGCGCAGCGTCTTGCCTTCGACCGTGATCCGGTTGGCCATGATATCGACCGGCGGCTCGAAACCGCGGGTGCCGGCCAGCGCGATCATCTCATCGTCGCTCTCGTCGACGTCGGTGATCACCGGGTCGATGCCGTATTCGCCGTCGGCCAGCACGCCGATGCCGCCGACCGGCACGCCGTTCTTGTACAGCGGCAACCCGCCGGGGTCGGCCGCCAGCCCCAGCGGCGAGCGCTTCGGGCCGATGAAGTCGTTAACGTTACCGCCGATGAAGCGCGAAGAAAGATCGGAACAGGGCAGTTGCGAGAACTGCACGCCGAACAGCGGGCCGGACGGCTGGCCGAGCTCGCCGACGTTGAAGTTCTCCTGCACGATCTGGTTCGCCGTGCGGGTGGTGAAGGCGTTGCCGCCCGACGACAGGTAGGCGCCGGTCACCGCCTTGGCGATGGCGCCAAGTTCGGTCGGCACCAGGCGCAGCGTCGGGATCGCGGGAATACCGCCCAGCGGCACGATCAGGTTGTCGAGGCCGAAGCGGGCGAAGTCGAAGCCCAGGCCGACGGTGCGGCCGGAGACGACGCGCATGGCGTCGGGCGCGCCAGTCATGCGGAACACGCCGAGCACGTTGCCGACCCGGTCGGTGACCGCGATGGTCGCCGGCATGCCGCGCGCGGTCGCCTCGGCCGCGGCCTGGGCGATCACGGTCTGGACCTCGGCGACGGTGAGGTTTTCCTGCGCGTCCGCCACCGCGGGCGCCAGCATCAACAGCGCCAGCGCCGCCGGGAGGGCGCGCAGGCCTTGGACGAGTCGTCGGGCAAACGCGATCATCATTGCTCCGGCTGGACGTCGAACACGCCGTACTTGATCACGCCGTCGACGCGATAGCCCAGCGTGATGGTGATCGGGAAGAACATGTCGGCGATGTTCTGGCGCAGGATCTTGTAGGTGACCTGGTCGTCGCCGACCGCGAACTGATTGTCGATCAAGCTGGCGCGGCGACCGTTCCACGGCACCCAGTAGCCGAGATTGTTGCGTTGCAGCCGACGGCCGTCGGGCAGATTCGCGGTGACGTAGAAGGCACCCGGGGCGTCGCCACCGAGCGAGATCGTCCGGGTCAGCGTCACGGAATCGGAGATGTCGACCGCCGCATCGGCGAGCCGAGCGCCGTTGGCGTTCAGCCGTTCCGCCGCCTGGGCGGCACCGGGCAGCAGCATGACCGCCACCGAAAGGCCGACCGACAACGCCACTCCGGTCGCCAGCCTGGCCAAGCCATCAAGCACGGCCAAGTCGCCCTCCCTTCGCCAATTCGAACCCCGCCAGCGGTCCCAAGACATAGCCCATGCGACCCCTAATTGCCAGACGACGCAGCCATGTTCGGCTTGCGCTTGGCCGCTTCGGGATACATCGGTCCGAACGGCTCGTTGTGGAAATCGTGACACATCACGCAGGTCGACGGAATCTTCGCCGTCGCCTTCTCGCCGCCATGACATTCGCGGCAGGTGGCGATCGGCGGCAGCAACACGTCCTTGTTCGACTTGGAGGCCTCGGCCTGGTGGCAGTCGGCACACTCGACGTCCTGGTGCGCGCCATGGTCGAAGATGCCGTGCGGCATCCAGCGATCGGGGATGCGCGGCTTGACCACGTCCCAGGTGCCCGACGCGTCTTCCGTCACCACGTGGCAATAGCCGCACAGGCTCTTGCCGAAGGCACCGGTGATCGCCTCCTTGGCGCGGGCGTCGGCCCAGGCCAGCGCGTCTTCGCGGGCATCGGCCGGCAGCGGACTGCCGACGCGGCGGCGTACCACCGCTGGCGCGTCGGGATCGTCGAAGCCACCCTCCAGCGCCACCTTGGCGTAGAAGTCCTTGATGATGAGCTGGACTTCCTTCGGCTTGCCGTGCGGCACCGAACGCTCCGGCCGCTTCGGCTCGAACCGCAACTGGTGGCATTCCTGGCAGTGCGCTTCCTGGCTGATCGGCGCCATGCCGACACCGCCGGGCTCGGGCACGTGGCACGACGAACAGGTCAGTTCGTCCAGCCCTTTCCACGCCGCCGCAGGCGTGCGCTTGAGGTGCACGTCATGCGGATAGCGGATGCCGCTGTCTTCCTTGACCGCCGCCGGGTCTTCCAGGCTCAGGCGCTTCATCTCGCCGCTCGCATGCGCGACCACGACGGTCGGCCGGAACTGCGGATGGTTCGAGCCGAAGTCGGCGACGTTCTGGAAGCCGGTGTCGGTCAATCGCTGATCGAGGTTCACGTGGCAATCGGCGCAGAAGTGCTGCTCCGTCAGGATGATCTGCGCCTTGCCGTTATGCTCCTTGTGACAACTCTGGCACTTCTGCCCGGCGTCGGCGATCTTCTCGTAGCGCGCCGCGTCGGCGTGGTGCGCGATGCGGCCGTGGCAAGCCACGCAGGCCTGATCGGTGACCTGCTCGAACGGCTTCTGGTGACAGGCCTTGCAGTCGTTCTCGAAGAACTTGTGGTTGCCGGAAATCTCGCCGGAGAGCCACGGCCGGTCCGGTGTCACCGGCCACGTCTTGGTCACTTCCTGCACCTGCGGCAGCATGAAGGCGGCCACCGGCAGCGCCAGGAAGACGATGCCGAACAGCAGGAACAGCAGCCACGACCAGCGCCGCTTGGTGTTCTTCGGCATCTCGGTGCGGCTGCGCGCGGCAAGCTGCGCCAGGTCATCGCCCAGCGGCCGCACCAGTTCGACGGTGATCGCCAGGTCCTTGCCGGCCGAAGATTCGACGACATTGATCTCGTAGGGGCCGACCGCGACCTGATCGCCCGGCTTGATCCGCGCGGTGGTGGTCGGTGCGCCGTTCAGGCGGATGTCGAGCGGGCCCACCGACTCGATGAAGATACCGCCCGGCTGGTTGGTGATCTTGGCGCACTGCAGCGGGATGCGCGGGTCTTCCAGGAAGACCTTGGAATCGGCGCCACGGCCGATATCGACGACGTCGGCGGTGATCTCGATATCGCGTTGCGCATAGCCGCCGCGCGACTTGCGGGTCAGGTAGGAGACGACGCAGTCCATGGGCTACCTCCTACCAGTAGAAAAAGACGGAAACGACATGGGCGATCAGCGCGGCGATCAGGCCGAAGGTCAGCGGCACGTGGAAATACAGCCACACGTCCATCAGGCCCTTGAGCTGCACATCGCGCCGGGCGCGCTGCAACAGTTCATCCTTGCGGGTCAGCATCGCCAGCAGCCGGCGCATGCCCTGCGCACCGCTGGCGTCCTGCTCGGCCAGCGCCTCGACCTTCTGCAGCGCCGCGCGGGTCGGGCATTTCGGGTCGACGCCACTTAGCTGGCGCCAGAAACCGCCGCCGATGCGGGTCTCCTGACTGGCCTTCAGCACCACCTGGTTGGTCTCGTCACCCAGGCTCATGGCCACGTCGCGCATCTCGGCGTCGAGTTCGGCGATCTGCAGCATCATGTCGCGCAAGGTCAGCCCGCGCCGATTCTGGGTCATCTCCGTCGGGTAGCGGATATACGCGTAGAGCCCGAACACGCCCGACAGAATAACCAGCATCATCAACGTGTAGGCCAGCGTGTGCACGTTCCAGCCGAACTGGAAACCGGTGTGCAGGGTGGCGACGATGATCAGCGCCAGGCCCAGGTAGATATGCGCCGACAGCCAGTCTTCCAGCTTCTTGGGGTTGGAGTAGCGCCGCTTGCGCACCCCGAACCACATCAGCCACAGGATCAGGAGCGCTCCCAGTGTGCCCAGGCCGTAGCCCAGCCAGGTGCCGCCGTTGGGCGGACCGACCGGGCGCCAGACCAGATCCTGGACCGCGTAGAGTACAACCGCGACCAGCACGACCAGCACCGCCAGACGCAGGTAGAGGTAGCGCTTGTAGGTCAGAATTGATTCGTGCATGGCCCCCTTGCCTACACCGCCTGTACCGTCACCGGACGCACCCGCGCTAACGGTTCGCCATCGTCGCCAAGTGCATGAAGTCCTCCGGTCCGACGCGGATCGCCGCGCCGGTCGGACAGGCCCGGACACACGCCGCCCCGCCAGGAATGCCCTTGCACATGTCGCACTTCACTGCCTTCTTCTGGCCCTCGGCCTTGGCCGTGCGATCCTGACCCGGCCCCGGGCCGGCGCCGAACAGCAACCAGCTCAGCAGACCCGGCTTCTTCGGCGGCTTGGCCGACATCTGGATCACGCCGTAAGGGCAGTTGTTCTTGCAGTTCTCGCAACCGATGCAGGTGTCGTCGATGAACACCTCGCCATTCTCGGCGCGGTGAATCGCGTCCGGCGGGCAATCGGCCATGCAGTGCGGATGTTCGCAGTGCCGGCACGAGGTCGGCACGTGCACGTTGGCGAAGGTCGGTCCGGCCTCTCGGTCGAGCCGGCTGATGCCGTCGTGGCTCTCGGCGCAGGCCTTCTCGCAGTTGTCGCAGCGCACGCACAGGCCTTCGTCGATCAGCAGCACGTCGGTCGCCTCGCCGGCGCCCTGCTGGATCAGGAACTCGATGATGCCGCCCGATTCCGGCATCTGCTGGAACCGTTCATTGGCGGTCAAGCGCTCGCGAAAGCGGCGTTCCAGATCGGCGCGCAGATCCGGTGCGTGGTTCAACAGGTCCTTGAACGCCGCGCCCTCGATCCGGATCGTCTCGGTGTTGTTGATCGCCGCCTTCACGGTGGCGGAACGCGGCGCGTCCGACAGCAGCGCCATCTCGCCGATGTAATGGCCGGAAGGTACATAGGAGAGCACGATGTCGCGGCCGCCGATGCGCTTGGACACCGTCACCGAGCCGCGCCGGATCAGGTGTACCGAGTCGCCGTCCTCGCCTTCGCCGAACAGCGGGTCGCCCTCGCGGTAGCGATTGAGCGTCGCGCTTTCGACCACGCCGCCGAGGTCCTCCTTGGACACCTCCGGCGCCAGGTAGGTCTGGATCTGGCGCACGATCGCGGTCTGGTCGATGACCTGCTTCACCTCGGCGACCGAGTTGATCAGCTTGATCATGGTGCGCCGGTTGGTCTCGATCAGGGTGCAGGCGGTCTTCGCCTTCACCGTGGCGGTGCGCGGCCGGCCGGCCAGCAAGCCCATTTCGCCGAAGAACTCGCCCTGCCCCAGGGTCACGACTTCGTTTGGATCGTTCGGGTTGACCTCGATGTTCACCGCACCTTCGACGATGGTGTAGAAGGTGTTGGTGAACTCCTCGCGTTCGAAGATTGTATCGCCGGCCTTTGGCGTGTGGATTTCCGAATCCAGCATCATCTCGCGCAGCAGCAGCGTGTTGAGCTGCGCGAAGAGCGGCACGCTGGACTGCACCTTGGCCAGGAACCGCTCCACGTTCGGGTCCGGCAGGTTCTTGAACTTGTCTTCCAGCAACGGCTCGTCAGCCGGCTTCAGGTCGGTGTTGCCATTGATGAACTCGACCACCTCGTAGCCCTGGTTCATCGCCTGCTTGATCAGCGGATAGCCGCCGAGCGCACCGATGATGAACAGGCCGGGCACGTTCGATTCATAGGTCGAGGAGACTTCCGGCAGCGCCGCCGGGTTCTTCGACGGGAAGACGATGCCGCAATCCTCGACGAACTTGCGCGGCGGAATCGCCCCGAGACGGGCGATGACGCGGTCGCATTTGATCTCGGCGTCGCCGTCCGGCGTGCGCAGCGTGATCGAGCCCGGCGCGGCGGCGACCGGATCGGAACTGTAGTAACACTGCACCTCGCCCTTATCGATGGCGGCGGTGATCAGCGACAGGTTGCCCTGCTTGGCGCGCGCGAACTCGTCGCGGCGATTGATGATGATGACGGTATTCTGCTTTGCCAGCGCGACGGCGTTCTCGATCGCCGCGTCGCCGGCGCCGACCACGACGATGGTCTCGGCCTCGTACTCGTCCGGGTCGTCGAGCTGATACTGGATGTGATCCGACTCGGCCGCGCCCGGCACCTCGATTTTGCGCAGGTTGCCCTGCAGCCCGATGGCCATGATCACGTATTCGGCGGTGACCTGCTCGCCGCCGCTCACCGTGATCACGAAGTTGCCACGCTCACCGGTGATGCCGGTGACCTCGGTGTTGTACCTGATGTTGACCTTGAGGCTTTCGAGCTCGTTGTCCCAGGCGCCGAGGATGTCCTCGCGGATGCCGGCGTCGAAGGAACAGTCGGAGCGCAACGGCAAAATGTCTGGCGTCGCCATGACATACTTGCCCTTTTGGTATTTGTAGATCGTGTCCGAGGCGTGATCGGTACGCTCGAACAGCACGTGCGAAACGCCCAGCGCCGCCGCGCGGCCCGCCGCGCTTAAACCGCCCGGTCCCGACCCCACTACCGCAACGGTAAAATGTTCGGCCACCGTGCCCCTCCTCTATCCGCCCCGGCCTTCGACAGCGTTGGCGCAAATGCCAGGGGCACCCTTGAGTGCCCCGACGCGCCGCGCGCCATACGCACCGCCGGTATCCGGTTCGGCCGCATCAGAATGTATCCTACCCTCGCCCTACGGGAAGGCTAGGTAGGGTGATGCCGTCTGTCAAGATCGCAGTCACGACAACGATGTAGCGGAAACTGTTGCAGTCGAGTCGCAGTTGCCCGATCGATCCGGCGGCGGACATTGACGGTCTCGAATCGGGTCGCCGGCAGGACGCGTCACCGACGGTGTTGTTAAGCCAATGCTGTTGACCGGCCTCGACACCGATCTAGCTTACTTGAAGGCCACCGCACACACCATGAGGACGGAACCGGTGGCGTTGATCCGAACATAACATGAACAATCACGGTCAGTGCCCGCCCGCACCGCCCAGTCTCGAAGAGACCGCGGCTCAGTTGCGCATGCTTGCCGACGGCGTCGACGACGGTCTGGCGCTGTTCGCACCCGACGGCCGCGTGCTGGCCCACAACCAAGCACTGGCGCGCCTGTGCCAGGCCGACGACGCCATGATGGACGGGCTGGGCGACGAGGCGGCGATCGAGCGGCACCTGGTTGCGCTGCTACAGGCTACGGCGAGCGGCAAACAGCCTGAAGCGCCACGCCTGCTGGTCGGTGCCGGCCGCGACATCGAGGTGACCCGCCGGCCGGTGGAGAGCGGCTACGTCGCGGTCTATCGCGACGTCACCGCGCAACGCCGCAGCGAGCGCGAGCTGCGTCTGGCGAAAGAGCAGGCGGAAACGGCCAACTTCACGAAGTCGAAATTCCTGGCCAACACCAGCCACGAGCTGCGCACGCCATTGAACGCCATCATCGGCTTCGCGGAAATGCTGCACAGCGAGATGTTCGGTCCGCTCGGCTCGGCGCGATATGTCGGCTATGCGCGCGATATCCATGCCAGCGGCCAGCACCTGCTCGGCATCATCAACGACCTGCTCGACCTGGCGAAGATCGAGGCCGGCCGATTCGAGCTGCGCGAAGGGACGGTGGCGCTGACCGCGATCGTCGAGGCATCGCTGCGCCTGGTGGCGGCGCACGCGGCGCATAACGGCCAGACCCTGCGCAGCGACCTGCCGGCCGACCTGCCAACGCTGTGGGCCGACGACCGGATACTGACCCAGGTGCTGGTGAACCTGTTGTCCAACGCGATCAAGTTCACCGCCCGTGGCGGCGAGATCGTGATCGCCGCGCGGGCCGACCCGTCGACCGGCGTGGAACTGTCGGTGACCGACAACGGGATCGGCATCGCGGCAGCCGACATCGACGTGGCGCTGACGCCGTTTGGTCAGGTCGACGCCGCCTTCAACCGGCGCTACCAGGGCACCGGTCTCGGCCTGCCGCTGGCCAAGCACCTTGTCGAGCTGCACCAGGGCTCGCTCAGCATCGACTCCAATCCCGGCATCGGTACACGCGTGCGGGTGCAACTTCCGGCGAAACGAATTACCCTGACAACCGCACAATAGGCCGGCCGCCAACACCGCCGCGGCCGATGGAGCCGCCCCAAGCTTGTCCGACACTGCCGCGCAACGACCGCCGATCAACGAAGCGCCGACGCATGCGACAGACATGCCGACCTGCCTGCTGGTCGAGGACAGCCCGTCGCTGGCGCGCGCCTACATGGAATACCTGCGCGACGAGCCCTACGACGTGGTGCTGGCCGAGACCGGGAACGAGGCGCTCGACTTCCTGGCCACGCACCGGCCGCAGATGATGCTACTCGACATCAAGCTGCCGGACATGGACGGCCTGACCATCCTGCGCCGGATCCGCGAACAGCAGCTGCAGACCGCGGTCGTGGTGATCACGGCACACGCCTCGGTCAACATGGCGGTGGAGGCGATGCGCGGCGGTGCCGACGACTTCCTGGTCAAGCCATTCAACGCCGACCGGCTGATCTACACGACACGCAACGCGATGGAACGCCAGCGCCTGGCCCGCATCGTGGAGCGCTACGAAGAGGACATCGTCCGGAGCACCTATGCCGGCTTCATCGGCGGCTCGCTGCCGATGCAGGCGGTGTATCGGATCATCGACTCCGCGGCCCAGAGCAAGGCGACGGTGTTCATCACCGGCGACAGCGGCACCGGCAAGGAACTGTGCGCCGAGGCGATCCATCGGCGCTCGCCGCGCACAGCCGGACCGCTGGTCGCAATAAATTGCGCCGCGATTCCGCGCGAGCTGATCGAGAGTGAGATCTTCGGCCACGTGCGCGGCGCCTTCACCGGCGCGGTGGAGGAGCGCGACGGCGCGGCGGCGCGCGCCAGCGGCGGCACGCTGTTCCTGGACGAGATCTGCGAGATGGACGTCAACCTGCAGTCGAAGCTGCTGCGCTTCGTGCAGACCGGCAGCTTCAACAAGGTCGGCGGCACCAAGCTGGAGAAGGTCGACGTGCGCTTCATCTGCGCCACGAACCAGGACCCGCTACAAGCGGTCGACGAAGGCCGCTTTCGCGAGGATCTATACTATCGCCTGCACGTCATCCCGGTTCACTTGCCACCGCTGGCCGAACGCGGCGACGACGTGCTGGAGATCGCGGCGGAATTCCTGCAGCGCATCGCCAAGGAAGAGGGCAAGCATTTCCAGCGCCTGGCGCCGGTGACCGAGACCATCTTCCTGGCCTACGCCTGGCCCGGCAACGTGCGCCAGCTGGAGAACGTGATCCGCAACATCGTGGTGCTGCACGACGGCGTGGAGGTGACGCCCGACATGCTGCCCCCGCCGCTCCCACGCAACAGCGCCGGCCTGCCACGCCGACCGGTTGCGACATCGCGGTCGATCCCGTCCAACAGGGCACCGGTGACGGCGTCCGCGACGATCGGCGATGGCGAGGTCCGGCCCCTGGCCGACGTCGAGCGCGACGCCATCGAGCGCGCCATCGCCGCCTGCGACGGCAATATCCCCAAAGCCGCCGCCCTGCTCGACATCTCCGCCTCGACGATCTACCGCAAGCGCCTGAACTGGAAGACCGGCGAATAGGGCTGGGCCCGCTTGCGCGGATCCGCAGCGAGCGGGTGCGGCCACCGAACGCCAGCGTCGTTGCGGCCCGGTGCCTTCTGCTCGGAACGTGCGACTAATCCGCCTTCGGCGCCTCCAGCGCCTGCAGGGTCGCCTCGGTGAGCTGCGTCAGGCCGGCGATGTCGCGCTCCACCCGGGCGAGCGAGTCCTGCATCGCCGCCGCTTCGATGGCGGCCGCGATCTGCGCCAGCTTGCGCGCGCCGTAGGTGCCGGATGTGCTCTTCAGCGAATGTGCCTCGTGCTCGACCGCGACGCGATCGCCGGCAGCGGCGGCGGCGGCCAGGCGGGCCTGGCGGCTGCGCGCCTCGGCGGCGAAGCTGGCGATCAGCCGCTGGTAGGCGTCCTGGCCGGTGTCGTGGCGCAACTGCGACAAGGTCGCGTCGTCGAGCAGGCCGGCGGACGAGATCGGCCTGCTGCCATCGGGCATGCCGACCTCGCGGCACCAGCGCGACAGGGTCCCGAGCAGCGCCTGGCGCGTGATCGGCTTCGACAGGAAGTCGTTCATGCCGGCGGCCAGGCAACGCTCCTGGTCGTCGAACATGGTATTGGCGGTCAGCGCGATGATCGGCACGTGCTGATTGTAGGGGGTGGTCCGGCGGATCGCCTCGGTCGCCGACAGGCCGTCCATCACCGGCATCGCCACGTCCATCAGGATCAGGTCGTAGGATCTCAGGCGCGCGGACTCCACCGCCTGCTGGCCGTCCGGCGCGATGTCGATCTCGACCGGCATGCCGTCGAGCATCGCCTTGGTGACAAGCTGGTTGGTCGGCGAATCCTCGGCCAGCAGCACCTGCAACGGCTGGTTCTGATCCGGCGGCGGCGGTGCGTCGACCGTCTCGCCCGGCGCGGTGAGCGGCACGTCGGCACGGCGCAGCCATTGCCAGATCGCGTTCGGCAACAACGGCCGGCGGGCGAGCTGTACCGGCGCCTCCGCGTCCAGTGCCGACGGTTCGGCATCCGGCGCCGCTTCGTCCTGAACCAGCACCAGTTGCGTACCGTTGCCGGCGAGATCGAGCAGCGCGGCACCGGCATTGACGCCGGCCAGCGCCCGGTCGACCAGGGCCAGGTGATAGGGCTCGCCATCGCCGGCAATAGCGCCGCGCAAGTCGGCCGGGGCGACGCTGTCCACGGTGGCGCAACGCCACAGCCGCAACTGCTGCGTCACCGCCTGCGCCGCGACCGGCGGCAGGCACAGCAGCACGCGCGCCTGCGGCAACGCGCGGCCGTCGACCACCGAGGCGCGTGCCGCCGGCGCCACCGAGAATTGCGCCGTGCACCAGTAGATGCGCCGGCCGTTGGTGACACGGGTGCCGACATGGCCGCCCAGGTTGGTCAGCAGCTCGCGTGCGTAGGTAAGCGAACCGGCGGCACGGTCCGGCACGTCGGTGCCGACGACTTCGATCTCGAACCGCAGGTAGCCCATGGCGTAGTCGACCGGCGACCAGTCCAGCCGCATCACCATGCCGTCGGAACCGTGGCGCAGCCCGCGCACCGACAGGTCGAGCAACGCCTGACGCAGGCGGGTGACGTCGCCGACCAGCCCGGCCGGCACCGTGGCGCCGACCACCACACCGATCTCTGCGGACTTGTACGGATCGCGCCCGCAAAGAAAACGGCCGATATCCTCCACCAGGCCGACCGGTTCGAACGGCACCGCCAGCGGCACGGTCGACCGGTTGGACAGTTTCGAGAGATCGAGACCCTCGTCGATCTGGTCGAGCAGCGACTCCGCCGCACCGCGCGACAGCCGGGCCAGCATGCGCTGCTCGGCACCGAGCCCGGCATCCAAGACACGCACCAGGCTCATCAGCAGCCGGCCCCGCGTGTCGGCCGGATCATGGCCGAACTCGGAGACCATGGCGGCACGCACGTCGGCGGCGCCGCGCGCATCCTCGCGCGCCACCTCCAATTCGGCGTGGGCGGACTTTAAAGCACTGACGTCCATCACCGTCAGGATCGAGCCGCCGGCCGATGTCATGCGCCCGCCGACCCGCAGCCAGCGGCCGTCGGCCATCTGCTCCTCGGTTACGCCGGTCCAATGCACGCCGTCGCCGAACCGGTCCGCCAGCCAGATCGCCTCGTGCCCGGCCGCCTGCGCGAAGCTGCCCTGGCCAACCAGCCCGTCGATCGCCGAATGCAGCGCGATGCCGGCGCCGAACGCCTGCGCATCACCGGCCAGCAGCTCGCCGAGCCGGCCATTCGACAGCACGATGCGGCCACCACGGTCGAGCAGGGCAAAGCCGGCAGGAATCGACTGCAACACGGTTTGAAGCCGCGCCAAGGCTTCCGCGGCACGCACCTCACTGGCCAACAGCGCGTTGCCGCCGCCATTCGACAGCGACAGTCGCGCCTGCGTGTCGATCGCCGGCGCGCCGCCTTCCAGCGGCAGGAAGCCGAGCCGGGCGTCCTGGCCGACCTCCAGTAGCCAGGCGCTGGCGGCATCGGCGAGTTCGGCCATCCGTGCCCGGCAGTCGGCCAGATGCGCCTCGTAGCCGCGGCGCTCGGTTCGATCCAGGAACAGCAGGCCGACACTGGTGACCTGGCCGGTGGCTTCGCTGCGCTCCGGCACCAGCCAGATCGACAGATCAAGGTTGCCGGCAGCCAGCGCGACTTCGGCCTCGACATGGACCATGTCGCCAGCGCGGGCCCGGGCCAGGCCCCGGGAAACAGTCTCGCGCAACGGGCCGTCGCCGCCCTGGCCCAACACCTGGCCCAGCAAGGCGTCGCGGTCGCGGCCGAGCCAGCGGGCGTAGGTCCGATTGACGAAGACGTAGCTGTCGGCACGGTCGATCACGACCAGGGCAAGGTCGAGATTGTCGGCCATCAGGTGCATGTTGCTCGACAGGTAGCTGAGCCGGCCGCTGGCCTGTTCGATCGCCGACCAGTTGCCGTCAGCGCGGCTGCGACCGCGCCACAACAGCAGGCCGCAGACCAGGGCGCCGGCGATCGGCGCGCCAATGCCGATTGCCGGATGCAGCCCCAGCGCGACCGAGCCGGCGGCCGCGGCGCAGCTCAGGCAGGCGATCAGCAGGCCGATCGAGGCGGCCGATTGCCCGCGTCCGCTGCCTGCCGCCGGTGTATCCATTGCCAGCTAGCGCCCGGTGAAGCGCGGCGGCCGTTTGGCGAGGAAGGCGGCCATGCCCTCGCGCCGGTCGTCGCTGTCGAAGCAGCGGCCGTAGGCGTCGATCTCATATTCGCGGGCGCCGGCGAAGTCGCGTTCCAATGACGCGTTGAGCACGCCCTTCAGCTCGCGCAGGGCCAGCGGGCTGTAGCCGGCGATGGTGGCGGCGAGTTCCGCGGTCCGCGCGGCGAGCTGGTCGTCGGACACCAGCTCATTGACGATACCAAGCTCATAGGCGCGCCGGGCCGGGAAGCGGACACCGGACAGGCACAGGTAGCGCGCGGTGGCCGACCCCAGCAGTCGTTCCAGCAACACCGTGCCGCCGGTCGCCGGGAAGATGCCGAGGCGGATTTCCGGATAGCCGAACTCGGCCCCCTCGCCCGCGATGCGCATGTCGCAGGCCAGCGCCAGCAACATGCCGGCACCGAGCGCGTAACCGCCGACCGAGGCGATCACCGGCTGCGGCAAATGGCGGATCTGGTCATAGACCCGCATGCCGTTCCACGAGCGCGCCTCGGCAGCCTGGCGGCTCATGTCCGCCATCTCCTTGATGTCCGCCCCGGCAACGAAGGCGCGGCCACGACCTGTGATCACCACGACACGCGCTTCGTCGTCCGTCGCGATCTCGTCGAAAGCCTGGCGCAGATCGGCGAAGACGGTGGAACTGACCGCGTTCAGCACCTCCGGCCGATTCATGGCGATGGTGACGATCCCGTCGGCGCGGGTCAGTTCCAGCGTCTGGAAGGTCCCGGCCATGGCGCTACCCGAAGGTCGGCTTGCGCTTCTCCAGGAAAGCGGCGCGGCCTTCGTCGAAATCGCCGGTGCCGAAGTTCAGCGACTGGCCCATGGTCTCGGTCTCCAGCGACAGGTCGAAATGCGTCGGGAACAGGTGCAGCTGGCGTTTCACCAGCCCGAAGGCGTGCGCCGGCTGTCGCGCGAAACGTCGCGCCCGGGCCATCGCGGTCTCCATCACCGCGTCGTCGGCCACCGTCTCGTCGGCCATGCCGAGGTCGACCGCTTCGGCCGCCTTGACCATGCGGGCGTTCAGAAGCAACTGCTTGGCGCGGCCGACGCCGACGCGGCGCGGCAGGGTATGCAGGATGCCCCAGTCCGGAATCAGGCCGATGTTGAAGAACGGGAAGCCCATCGTTGCGCCCTCGCCCATGACGATGGTGTCGGCGAGCAGCGCCAGGCCGGCGCCGGCGCCGACTGCGTAGCCCTCCACAGCAGCCACCACCGGCTTCTCGCAGGCGTAGAGCTGGCGCACAAAGCGATGGCCGCGCTGCATGCGAGCGCGCGCCGCCTCGGGGCTGGTGTCCTTCATGGTGGTGATATCGCCACCGGCGCAGAAGGTGCCGCCCTTGCCGTAGATCACGATGGCGCGGACGTCCGGATCCTCCATCGCCTCGGTCAGGTAGTCGAGCAGCAGTTCGCGGATTTCCAGGTCGAGCGCGTTCTTGTGCGCCGGCCGGTTCAGCGCCAGGCAGGCGATGCCCGGCTCCGGGCGTTCCAGCAGCGCCGGGGCCTCCGCGGGTGCCGTGGCCTGTTGGTTCATCGCGTCTCTCCCAAGCTCTTATCCGAGTTCGAACGTCGTGATGCCGAACAACCTGTCCAAGGGTATCGGCCAGGCCGGTCCGGTGTACATCCGCGCGGTCTCGAAGGATGGCGCCATATCGTGGCGTTCCGCCAGCCGGACGGCGGCCGCGTTGGTCTCCGGCACGTCGAGGAACACCGGCTGGCCGGCGGCCGGCGCGGTGACGCCGGCGAACAGGCGTTCCGCCGTGGCCTCGTCGTCGGCGAAAAGCGGGCCGACCTTGAAGCCCTCGCGGCACGGCCGCGCCACGGCGAAACCCGCCAGCCGGCCATCGTCAAGCGCGGCCAGCGCGGCGGCGCCGGGTTGCGCGATCCAAGTCTTGAGAAATTCCGGCCGCGCGGCGGTGAACATCGCGGCGTCGTAGGCCAGCACCTGCTCGAACGGCACGTCGTTCAACGGCATGAGCCCGTCCGGCGCACCACCGCCGCCGGTGCCGGCATAGCGGATGTTGCGGAAGGCCAGGGTGTAGCCGGACTTGCGATAATTGTCCTGCTGGTCCGGGACCCCGTCGAGACCGACGTTGCGGCCTTGCAGGTACTTCATGCCGGCGTTCCAGATGGCGAGGCCGTGGCCCTGGCCGCGGATCTCCGGCTTGGTGATGTAGAAGCCGAGGAAGCCCTTGTCGGCGCCGTAGCGCACTACCGAGATGCTCGCCACCGGCTTGCCGTCGAGACACCCGATGAGGAAGCCGGTCGGGTCGGCGACCGGCAAGCAGGCGGCATCGTTCAGGCCGGGATTCCAGCCCTCCGCCGCCGCCATGTCCAGCGCCGCGGCCAGGTCGGTATCGGTCATCACGCGGATGTCGAGCGTACTCATGGCTTGTAGGGATGCTCGCTGATCCAGTGCCGCGCGATGTCGATGCGCTTGGCGACCCAGACGTCGTCGAAGCCCTTCACGTAGTCCAGGAAGCGGGCCAGCGCCATGGCCCGGCCGGGCCGGCCGACCATGCGGCAATGCATGCCGACATTCATCATCTTCGGATGCGTCGCGCCCTCGGCATAGAGCATGTCGAAGCTGTCCTTCAGGTGCTGGAAAAAGCCGTCCGGCGAGGTGAAGCCCGGCGCCACGGCGAACTTCATGTCGTTATTGTCCAGCGTGTAGGGGATCACCAGGTGGCCCGTGCCGTCGACGGTCTGCCAATGCGGCAGATCGTCGTCGTAGGCATCGCTGTCGTAGAGAAAACCACCTTCCTCGACGATAAGGCGGCGCGAATTCGGCGACAGCCGCCCGACATAGATGCCGAGCGGGCGCTGGCCGCAGACCTGCTCGGTGATCTCGACTGCCTTGGCGATATGCTGACGCTCGGTTTCGGGGTCCATGTACTGGTGGTCGATCCACCTGTAGCCGTGCGAGGCGACCTCGTGGCCGGCGTCGATCATCGCCTTGCCGGCATCCGGGTTCAGTTCCAGCGCGCGGGCGACGGCGTAGCAGGTGAAGTTCATCTCACGCTCGGCGAACAGCCGCATGACGCGCCAGAAGCCGGCGCGCGCGCCGTAGTCGTACATGCTCTCGACATTGGTGTTGCGCAGGCCCACCAGCGGCGCGCCGCCGGGAATCTCGTGCAAGTAGGTCTCGGAGAAGGCGTCGCCGTTCAGCAAGGTGTTCTCGCCGCCCTCCTCGTAGTTCAGCACGAAGTTGATCGCCAGCCGGGCGCCGCCGGGCCAGTTCGCCTGCGGCGGGTTGGCGCCGTAGCCGACCAGGTTGCGTGGATAACAATCGGTCGTGGTCATGGATGCCCTCCCTCGCCGGTCCGGCCCAGCATAGCACCGGGGCGACAGGGTCAGGGCACCCGTTGAGGTTCGGCCAGCCGCAAGGTCACCGCGCCAGCGGCGACCGCCAGCCCCGCCATCGCGAAGTAGCCCGCGACGCCGACGCCTTCGTAGAGGAAACCGGACAGGCTGGCCGCCGCGCCCATCAGCACGCCGGTGCCGGCGCTGTAGAGCGCCTGCGCGGTCGCGGCGCTCTCCGGCGGCGCCAGCCGGGTGATCGCGTGCATGGTCGCAAGGTGAGTGGCGCCGAAGGTGAAGGCATGCAGCGTCATCAGCGGGAACAGCCAGCCCAGGCCCGGGTCCGCGGCGAAGGCCAGCCAGCGCAGCAGCCCGGCCGCGGCCGCCAGCCGCAGCAGGCCGACGATGCCGAGCCGGTCGACCACGCGGTTGGAGAAGGTGAACAGGATGGTCTCGGCGAGCACGCCGGCCGCCCACAGCAGGCCGATCATGCCGCCGCCGATGCCCTGGCCGCGCCAGTGCAGGCTGGAGAAGCCGTAGAACATGGCGTGGCTGGCCTGGATCAAGCCGGCGCACAGCGCAAAGGCGAGCAACGTGCGGTTGGCGACGATGGCGGCCAGCCCCCGCCGCGGGGTCGGCGGTCTCAGTGGCGGGCGCGGCAGCGCGAGGCTGACCAGCACCGTCGCGGCCAGCGCCGCCAGGATCGCCAGCAGCGCCGCGTCGATGCCGCCCAGCTTGACGCCGTAGCCGACCGCCGCCGACGCGCCGATGAAGGTCAGCGAGCCCCACAGCCGGATGCGGCCGTAGTCGAGCTTGTGGCGATAGGCGTGGGCCAGCGTCACGGTCTCGCCGATCGGCAGCAGCGCGCCGGTCGCCGAGCCGGCGAGCGCGCTCAAGGCCAGAAGCTGCCAGAAACCGACGGCGGTGTTGCAGGCGGCGTAGGCCACGAAGGCCAACAGGCTCAGCGTCAGCATCATCCGCCGGCGCCGGCCCCAGCGGTCGGTCAGCGCCGCGATCGCCGGGCCGGTCGCGACCCGCACCCACTGACCGGCGGCCAGGATCAGGCCGACCTCGGCCGGGCCGACGCCGCGACTGGCCAGCCACACCGGCCAGAACGGCGCCATCACCCCAGCATAGGCGAAGTAGACGCCGTAGAAGGCGGCCAGTCGGATGGCGACGGTATTGGTCGTGGCGATGACCGTTCCCCGGTGTGACGAGGCGATCTCTATAGCGGCGCGCGGCGCGCGCAAGCAACGGGAAGCCGGCCGCGCGGCCGGCGGCTAGCGTCCTGCGAGCGACCATGGAGATCACCGTGAACGACCACCTCCCCGCCTCCTTCAACCGCCTGGCCTGGTCCAATCTGGCGGCGCAATCGGCCGAACAGGTCGGTCTCGCCGCGGCGCCCATCGTCGCCGTGCTGGCGTTCGGTGCCGGACCCGGCGAGACCGGCTGGCTGCAAACCCTGCAGACGCTGCCGTTCCTGCTGCTGGCGATCCCGGCCGGGGTGCTGGCGGACCGGATGTCGCGGCGTCGGCTGATGGTGTCGGCAGAGTGGCTGCGCACCCTGTCATTGTCGGCGATCCTGGTACTGGCGCTGTGCGGCTGGCTCAACCTGCCGCTGCTCGCCGGCCTCGGTTTCCTCGGCGCCTGCGGCACCATCGCCTACACGGTCGCGGCGCCGGCCCTGGTTCCGGCGCTGGTGCCGGCGGCGCTGCTGGGCCGCGCCAACGCGCGCATCGAGCTGGCCCGCACCGTCGCCTTCGCCGGCGGCCCGGCGCTGGCCGGCGGCATCGTCGGCTGGATCGGCGGCGGCCCGGCCTTCGGTATCGCCGCCGCGCTGTCGCTGACGGCGGTGGTATTGCTGACCGGCATCGCGGAACCACCGCGCGTCACCGACACCGTCCGCAATCCGCTGGCCGAACTGAAGGAGGGGCTGGCCTTCGTCGCGCGCCATCCGATGCTGAACCCGGTGTTCACCACGCAGTTCGTGTTCGGCACTGCCTGGTTCATGATCCTGGCCGTGTTCGTGCCCTATGCCGTCGACCACCTCGGCCTCGGCGCCGCCTCGGTCGGCGTGGTGATCGGCTGCTATGGCGCCGGCATGGTGGTCGGCGCTTTGCTGGCCGGAACGGCGATGCGCCGGCTGCGCTTCGGCCTGGTGGTCGGGCTCGGACCGGTCTGCGGCCTGTTCGCCGCGCTGACCATCGCGGCGACGATCTGGCTGCCGAGCGCACCGCTGGCCGGCGTCGGCTTCTTCGTGATGGGCGCCGGTCCGATCATCTGGGTGATCTCGACCACCACGCTACGTCAGGCGGTGACGCCGGCGCGGCTGCTCGGGCGGGCCTCGGCGATCAACGTGCTGGCCTACGGCGCCCGGCCGCTGGGCGCGGCGCTCGGCGCCGTGCTCGGCGGCTGGTTCGGCGCTGAGATCTGCCTGCTGGTCGCCGTCGCCGGATTCGCGGCGCAGGCCGCGATCATCCTGGTCTCTCCCGTCGTCCGGCTGGCCAGCCAGCCGGCGCTGGGCGGCCGGGTGGGGGAGCGGGCAGGTGCCGACTAGACCTGAAATGCTCCGGGACGGCGAACTTGCCCCTACTCCATCCGGTCGGCCAGCAGGCCCCAGTTGTGTGCCGAGATCAGGTGGAAGTAGATCATCGGCAGCCAGCCCTTGCGGCGCCAGTCCAGGAACACGTCGTCGGGCAGCGCGTTGAACTTCTGCTCGTCGACCAGTCGCAGCCCGGTGAGCTTGACCTCCGCGCCCGACGACAGCTTGGCGGTCGCCGCCTTCTCCACCAGCAGGTCGTGCTCGACCAGCGCGGCGACGAAGCCGCGGGTGGCGATGTGCTGGCGCTGGAAGGCGGCGCAGAAATCGGTGGCGCGCTTGACGAAGGGACCGGGCTCGCCGTCAACGAACAGCGGCTCGCCGGCGGTATTGGAGAGCATGTTGGCGCCCTCGTCGATACACAGCGTCAGGCGCTGGCCGTCCTGGTCCTCCAGGAAGATGAAGGGGTAGCGGCGGATGTAGGCCGGCACGTAGGCACCCTTGGCCCAGTCGCCGCCACCGTCGAGCATCACGTTCTGCCCCGGCCGCAATCCGAGCACCGCCAACGGCAGGTGCGGCGGCGCGCCGGCGAAAATGATCGGGTAATGCCGCGAGGCAATGGCGAACTCGACCGCGTTAAGCGGTACCGAATTGGCCTGGGCAGCGAAGCCGTAGCCCGGCGGTGGCACGAAGTAGGTGCCGCCGTGGCGCTCGTGCTGCAGCGGCCGCGGCTGGTGATAGAGGAGCGGCAGCTGTCCCGCGGCGTCGCTGTCCGTGTCGCTCATGGCCGTGCCCAGCAGGACACGGCCTGCCCAAAATTATGAGCGTGCTGTTGCGCGCTCATGGCCGCGCCCAGCAAGATATGGCCTGCTTCCGTTGAACTTGAGTGTGCCGTTGCTCGCTCATGGTCGCTCCTTCCCGGCCTCGATGACCGGCCGCACGAAGCTGAGCTCGGCATCCCACGGAAACAGGATCCAGGTGTCCTGACTCACCTCGGTGATGAAGGTGTCGACCATCGGCCGGCCCTCCGGCTTGGCATAGACGGAAGCGAAGTGCGCCCTGGGCAGCATCTCGCGCACGACGCGCGCGGTGGTGCCGGTATCGACCAGGTCGTCGACGATCAGCATGCCGGCACCGTCGCCATCGACCGACTTGAGAATGTCCGGTTCGCCACGCGCCTTGTCCTGCGCATCGTCGCCTGGCTTGTAGGTGACGATGCAGACGGTATCGATCAGCCGCAGGTCGAGTTCGCGCGCGACGATCGCCGCCGGCACCAGGCCGCCACGGGTTATCGCCACCACGCTGGCGAACGGTCCCCGCTCCATCAGCCGCCAGGCTAGCGCTCGCGCGTCGCGGTGCAACTGGTCCCACGACACTGGGAATTCGAGCCGGTAATCGCTCAACACATGGCCCCCATGCAGCCCCCGCACTCTCTATAGGATGGCCCGGCGGCAGCGACAATGCGAGAATACCGGCAATGGTTTGGAGGAACGCGACGAGATGCTGAAAATCTGGGGCCGGGCCAACTCGATCAACGTGCAGAAGGCAATGTGGACCATCGGCGAGCTTGGCCTGGAGCACGAGCGCGAGGACGCCGGCATGGCGTTCGGCAAGAATCGCGACGACTGGTACCTGAAGATGAACCCGAACGGGCTGGTGCCGGTGATGGACGACGACGGATTCACGCTGTGGGAGAGCAACTCCATCGCGCGCTACCTGGCCGCCAAGCACGATGCCGGCGGCCTATGGCCCACCGACCTGAAGGCGCGGGCGCGCGCCGAGATGTGGATGGACTGGCAGCTATCCGTGCTGATCGAGGGGATGCGCACGCTGTTCTGGCAAATCGTGCGCACGCCGGCGGCCGAGCAGGACAAGGCCGCCATCGCCAGGGCCGCCGAGGACAGCCTGCGGATGTTCGGCATGGTCGACGCGGCCTTGGCCGAAGCGCCCTACCTCGCCGGCGATCGTCTGACCGTCGGCGACATCCCGCTCGGCGCCTTCGCGTATCGCTGGTACGCGCTCGACGTCGAGCATGGCGACTACAACAACCTGCGCCGCTGGTACGAGGCCCTCACCGAGCGCCCGGCCTACCGGCAACACGTGATGCTGCCGCTGACCTGATCTCGAATTCTCCCTCTCCGCCCCTGGGGGGGAGAGGGTTGGGGTGAGGTGGGAAAGTCGGTAAACACCAAGCGATGCCAACGAAAGCCAGAACGAACCGTGCCAAAATGCTTCGTCGTCACGCGACAGAGGCGGAACGGCGATTGTGGTGGCGATTGCGCGCGGCGTCGCTCCCTTGGAAGTTTCGTCGACAACATCCAATCTCCAGCTATGTCGCGGACTTCGCTGTCGCCAGCGAGAAGCTCGTCATCGAGATCGATGGCGGCCAACACAGTGCGGCGGCCGACGCGACGCGGACGAGCGAAATGCGGGGACTCGGCTGGCGGGTCATTCGGTTCTGGAACAACGACGTGATTCAGAACGCGGATGCCGTCATTGACGAGATTGTCAGGCAACTGCGACAACGGCCGGCACCCACCTCCCCTAGCCCCTCCCCCCAGAGGGCGGAGGGGGACACCGCGGCGCGATCGGACGAAATTCGGCAGGGCGAGTAGGGAGCGATCATGAACGCGTTTGATTTCGAGTCGGTGACGCTGCCGGCGAGCGCCGAGGCGCTGCGGGGCGAGGTGCGTGAGTTCCTGGGGCGCGAGCTCGGCAACTATCCACCGCGCAAGCGGGCGGAATCGTGGACCGGCTTCGACGGAGCCTTCTCCAAGAAGCTGGGTGATGCTGGATGGATCGGCCTGACCTGGCCGAAACAGTATGGCGGTCACGAGCGCAGCTACCTGGAGCGCTACGTGGTGATCGAGGAGATGCTGGCCGCTGGCGCGCCGGTCGCGGCGCACTGGATCGCCGATCGCCAGTCCGGCCCGACGCTGCTGCGCTTCGGCACCGAGGAACAGCGCCAGCGCGTGCTGCCGAAGATCGCCGCCGGCGACTGCTTCTTCTGCATCGGCATGAGCGAGCCGGACAGCGGCTCCGACCTCGCCTCGATCCGCAGCCGCGCGACCAGAACCGACAATGGCTGGCTATTGAGCGGCACCAAGGTGTGGACCTCGAACGCGCACAACTGCCACTACATGATCGGCCTGTTCCGCTCCGACCCGAAGGCGGAGCGGAAGCACGACGGCATCTCGCAGTTCCTCGTGCCGCTCGACACGCCGGGCATCCAGATCAGCCCGATCCCCGACCTGATCGGCCAGCACCACTTCAACCAGGTGGTGTTCGACGACGTCGAGCTGCCCGATACCGCGCTGATCGGCGAGGCCGGCGAAGGCTGGCGCCAGGTGATGGCCGAGCTGGCGTTCGAGCGCGCCGGCCCGGAACGCTACCTCTCCACCTACCAGCTCCTGGTGGAGATGATCGCCGAGGCGACACAAGACCCGGGCGAGCGCCACGCCGTCGCCATCGGCCGGACGGTGGCGCACCTCGCCACCCTGCGGCGCATGTCGCTGTCGATCGCGGGCCAGCTTCAGGCCGGCGAGGACCCGGCGCTGGCCGGCTCGATCGTCAAGGACCTGGGCAACTCGTTCGAGCAGGCGATGACCGGCACCGCCTACGACCAGTTCGACGTGGAGCCGAGTTTCGGCAGCGACGGCGACCTCTCCCAGGTACTCGCCTTCCTGACCCAGGTGGCGCCGTCCTTTTCGCTGCGCGGCGGTACGCGCGAGATTCTGCGCGGCATCATCGCCCGCGGGCTGGGCCTGCGATGAGCGACGACCTGCGCAGCTACCTCGGCGAGCAGGCCGACCGCCTGTTCGCGGACCACTGCACCCGCGAGCTGCGCGAGGCGGCGGAAGCGGGCGAATTCCCGACGGCGCTGTGGGACGTGCTGGAACAGGCCGGCTTCGCCGCCGTGCTGGTGCCCGAGGACGAAGGCGGGTCGGGCGCCGGCTGGCCGGAGGCAGAGGTGCTGCTGCGCGCCGCCGGACGGCACGCGGCGCCGGTACCGCTGGCCGAGACCCTGCTGGCCGGCTGGCTGCTGGGCCGCAACCGCATCGCGGTGCCGCCGGGGCCGATCACCATCGCGCCGACCCGCCCCGGTGCCGGGCTCAGCCTGGTCGACGGGCGCCTGTCCGGCACGGCGGAACGGGTGCCCTGGGGCCGCGCTGCCGGCAACGTCCTGGTCGCCGTCGGCAACCAGGTCGCGTTGCTGGAAACGACACAAGCCGAGGTCGAGCCCGACACCAACATGGCCGGCGAGCCGCGCGACACGCTGCGCTTCGCCGACGCGGCGCCGCTGGCGGTGGCGACCGACGACGCGCTGACGACGACCAGCCTGTGGCAGCTCGGCGCCCTGATCCGTGCCGGCCAGATCGCCGGCGCACTGCAGGCGTCGCTGGCGATGGCGGTGCAGTACGCCAACGACCGGGTGCAGTTCGGTCGGCCAATCGGCAAGTTCCAGGCGGTGCAGCAGTCGCTCGCCGAGCTGGCTGGCGAGGTTGCCGCGGCTTCGGCGGCCGTCGGCGCGGCCTGCGAACGCGCCGCCCTGCCCGATGCCGGCTTCGAGATCGCCGTCGCCAAGCAACGCGCCTCGGAGGCTGCCGGCATCGCCTGCCGCACGGCGCACCAGACCCACGGCGCCATCGGCTTCACTCACGAGTACGCACTGCACCCGCTGACGCGGCGGCTGTGGTCGTGGCGCGCGGAATTCGGCAACGACGCGCACTGGGCGGCCGAGCTCGGCCGTTTCGCGTGCGGGCGCGGCGCCGACGCCCTTTGGCCCTTTCTCACGGACAGGACAGCATGAGCACCAACAGTCGTATTCTCACCACCGTCGTCGGCTCCTATCCGCTGCCGGCCTGGTTGGCGCAGTCGCCGACCGAGGCCCACCTGATGGATGCGATGCGCGTCGTGCTGCACACCCAGGAAGAGGCCGGCATCGACATCGTCTGCGACGGCGAGTTCTCGCGCTTCGACGTCAACCACCCCGAGTCAAACGGCATGATCGACTATTTTGTCCGGCCGATGAGCGGGGTGCGTACCGAGATCACCTACTCGGAGGCGATCGAGTACCGTAAGGGCGCGATCGGCTGGCGCCTGAAGCCGCCGGGCGTGGTCGACGGGCCGCTGGGCGAAGGCACGCTCGACCTGCCGGCGATGTGCTCGCGCGGCCGCGCGCTGACCGCCAAGCCCTACAAGTTCACGCTCACCGGCCCGCACATGCTGGCCAAGAGCCTGATCGACAAGCACTACGGCAACGTCGTCGACCTGACCATGGCGCTTGGCGAGGTGCTGGGCGACCAGGCGGCGAATTGCGAGGCCGACATCGTGCAGGTCGACGAGGCCAACCTGCCGGGCTGGCCCGACGAGGGCCCGTGGGCGGCGGAAGCGATGAATAAGGTGCTGGACCGGATCAAAGGCACCGCGGCGGTGCACCTCTGCTTCGGCAACTACGGCGGCCAGACGATCCAGAAGGGCTCGTGGGGCAAGCTGATGGACTATCTCAACGCGTTGCACTGCGACCACATCGTGATGGAGTGCGCGCATCGGCCGCCCAGCGACCTGGAGGCGTTCAAGGACCTGCGGCCGGAGATCGGCTTCGGCCTCGGCGTCATCGACATCAAGGCCAACGAGGTGGAAAGCCCGGACCAGGTCGCCAAGGCGATCGAAAACGCGGAGAAGGTGGTCGGGCCGGGCCGCGTGCGCTACGTCCACCCGGACTGCGGCTTCTGGATGCTGCAGCGGGCCATCGCCGACGCCAAGATGCGCGCCCTGGTCAAGGGCCGCGACCTGTTCGAGGGCCGATAAGCACCGTCGCCGTCGCCACGGTCATCACGGCGCCACACATCACCAGCGGCATGGCATAGTCGCCGGTAAATGTGTGCAGCAGACCCATCGCGCCGGGGCCGAAGGCGAACGTGAACTGGGTGATCGCGACCTGCAGGCTGACCACGCGGCCGAAGTCGGCGGCGGCGAACTCGCGCTGGATGATCAGGCCTGGGAAGGTGATCATGTTGCCGACCCCGGCGCCGAACACGATGGCGCCAAGGTAGAGCGCCCACGGCTCGCGATACCCATAGAGCAGGGCCAGCGCGGCGATCTGCATCACGAAGTTGGCCGCCGCGGTGCGCCGCCGGTCGAGCCGGTCGATCACCAGCCCGGTCAGCACCCGCCCGCCCAGCGCCGCGCCGGACGCCAGGCCGACCGCCAGCGCCGCGCCCTCCGGCCCCAAACCCGGCGTCAGGAAGGCCAGGGCATGGGTCAGGAAGCCGACCTGGGCGAACAGCCCCAACGCGAACGGCCCGACCACGGTCCAGAACCACCACGTCCGCAGGATATCCTTGAAGGTGAGCGCGGGCGTCGGCCGCGCGGCGACCGGTGGCGCCGCGGCGGCGTTGTCCGCATGTAGCCCGAGGCGCGCCGGCCCGTCATGCAGGTAAAGCGCGATCAGCGGCAGCAGCAACGCCAGCATGCCGCCCATCAGTGTCCACGTCGCCGTCGCGTAGCCCAGCCGTTGCGCCAGCACCACCCAGACCGGCAACAGAATCAGCCCGCCGGCCGAGGCGCCGTTCAGCGCCATCGAGATCGCCAGCCCACGCCGCCGCTCGAACCACGGCGCCAGGAAGGCGTTGATCGCCGCCGACGAGGAGAACGACCAACCGACCGCCATCGGCACCAGCGCCAGGTAGAATTGCCAAGGCTCGGTGACGTAGATCGTGGCCAGCACGCCGGGCGCGGTCAGCAACACCGCGCCGGCTACAATCAAGCGCGGTCCAAAGCGGGCGATCAGGTCGGCCGTGCGCGTGGTGATCAGCGCGCTCAACAGGTAATAGCCGGTGATCGCGGTGGAGACGGTCGCGGTCGGCCAACCGTTGCGCCCGGTCAACTCGACGACGTAGATCGAGGCGCCGTAGAAGCCGAAGCCCCACGAGAACAGCGCCACCAGAAAGGCGACGGCGACGACGGTCCAGCCGGGATAGTAGCCGGCCGATGTGGGCGTGGGTGCGGTCACCGGCGCAGCTTCGTCGACAACGTCATCGCCCGCTTCGGCGCCTGTCGAAACGTGGACGTGCCTAGAGCGTTTCTGACATTGACTGAATCGATGGGGGATTCCCTTCCGGGTTGATTTGTGATTCAAGCTGGGTGCTGGAGTTGGAGGCCAGCTTGGATGGTCCGACCCTATTCGAACGATCTTCGTGAACGTGTGGTGGC
>JAVKFY010000043.1:0-14995 GCA_040223615.1 Alphaproteobacteria bacterium | reverse complement strand
CAACGACACGCTGACCGGCGGCGCCGGCGTCGACGCCTTCGTGTTCGCGGCGACGCAGGGCGCCGACGTGATCGCCGACTTCGAGGACGGCACCGACGTGATCAGCCTGGTCGGCGTGGCCAACTTCGCCGCGCTGACCATTATCGACACGGCTAACGGTGCGCAGATCACGTTCGAAGCGGTGCCGACCACGTCGATCACCCTGACCGACATCAACGCCAACCAACTGACAGCGGGCGACTTCTTCTTCAGCTAGCGAGTCACTCGCCGATCTGCAGCAGCATGGCGCGACGGCGGGCGGCGTCGAAGCAGGCCATGAAGATGGCCCAGCCGGCGACCATCAGCACCGCGTTGATCGCCACCGCGCGCCACATCAGGTCGGCGCGGAACACGCCGTCGAGCAGGATCGCGCGCATGCCCTCGAACACGTTGGCCGATGGCAGCGCCCAGGCGATCGGCTCGATCCAGTCCGGCAGGGCGCTGACCGGATAGTAGACGGCGGAGAACGGCGCCAGGCCGAAGATCACCACCCAGACCAGCGACTCCGCGCCCAGGCCCAGCCGCAGCACCAGTCCGTTCAGCGCGATGCCGATGGCCCAGCCCATCACGATCAGGTTGAAGAAGAACGCGATCAGCGGCAGACCGAGATCGAAGATCGACATGTCGAACACGACGATGGCGATGGCGGTCGCCGGGGTCAGGCCGATCAGCGTGCGGATCAGGCTGATCACCGTCAGCGCGATCAGGAACTCGGTCGGCCGCAGCGGACTGACGAACAGGTGGCCCAGGTTGCGCGACCACATCTCCTCCAGGAACGACATCGACAGGCCGAGCTGACCGCGCCACAGCACGTCCCACAACATCACGCCGGCCAGCAGGATGCCAAAGGCCTGCGCCACGTAGCTGGAGTTGGTGTACAGGAACTGGGTGATGAAGCCCCAGAGCAGGATCTGCACCGCCGGCCAGTAGCACAGCTCGGCGAGGCGCGGCCACGAGCTGCGCAACAGATACCAGTAACGCCGCACCATCGCGGCGATGCGCAGGAACGATCCCACCGGCCTACTCCGCCGCCGCGCGGCCGGTGCCACGGGCAATGTCGAGGAACACTTCCTCCAGGTTCTGGCGGCCATACTTCGCCAGCAGTTCCGCCGGCGCGCCACGGTCGACCAGCTCGCCGCGACGCAGCATCAGCACGTCCTGCGCCAGCCGCTCGACCTCGTGCATGTTGTGCGAGGCCAGCAGGATCGCGGCGTCGGTCCGGGCCTGGTAGGCCTTCAGATAGCCGCGCACCCAATCTGCCGTGTCCGGGTCGAGCGAGGCGGTCGGCTCGTCCAGGAACAGCACGTCCGGCTCGTTGATCAGCGCCTTGGCCAGGGCGACGCGGGTCTTCTGCCCGGCCGACAGGCTGCCGGTGCGGCGGTCGAGGAACTCCTCCAGTTGCAGCTCACCGGCGAGACGCTCGATCCGCTCGCCCGGCCGCGCCAGGCCATAGAGTTCGGCATAGACCCGCAGGTTCTGACGCACCGTCAGGCGGTGCGGCAGGTCGACATAGGGCGAGGAGAAGTTCAGCCGCGGCAGCACCCGGTGGCGGTGGCGCAACATGTCCTCGCCCAGCACGCGAATCTGGCCGGCGCTGGGCAGCACCAGGCCCAGCATCATGCCGATGGTGGTGGTCTTGCCGGCGCCGTTGCCGCCGAGCAGCGCCGTCACCCGGCCGCGCGGCGCGGTAAAGCTCAGGCCAGCGACCGCCACCACCTCGCCGAACCGCTTTTCCAGGCCGGCGACGTCAATCGCGTTATCCTTCATGCTGGCTGTATGGCAGGCCGGCGCCACGATGGCCAGAGTTGGCTGGCGCCGGTGCTGGAGGGCGAGACGATGGCGTTGACGACGCTGCTGGACCGGATCGCGCGGCCGTCGGGCGGGACCGGGCGGATTCGCGTGCGCACGCTGGTAGTGGTGCGCTGGATCGCGGTCGCCGGCCAGATCGGCACGCTGCTGCTGGTTTCGGAGGGGCTGAACGCGCAGGTGCCGATGGCCTGGGCGATGGCGGTGGTCGGCGCCTCGGCGGCGTTGAACGTGTGGATCGGGCTGCGCCAGCGTCTGTCGGGCTGGCACAGCGAACGCGCCGCCGCCGTCTACCTGGCCTATGACATCCTGCAATTGGCGCTGCTGCTGTACCTCACCGGCGGGTTGCAGAACCCGTTCGCGCTGCTGTTCCTGGTGCCAGTGACGATCTCGGCGACAGTGCTGAGCTCGGGCAGCACGGCGACGCTGGGCCTGCTCGCCTTCATCTGCACCAGCCTGCTGACGCAGCACTACCTGCCGCTGCCGTGGCCCGGCGGCGCGTTCGAGCTGCCGGCGGTGTACCGGCTCGGCACCTGGGTGGCGCTCACGCTGGGCATGGGTTTCCTGATGTTCTACGCCTGGCGCGTGGCCGAAGAGGCGCGGGTGATGGCCGACGCGCTGACCGAGACCCAGCTGGCTCTGGCGCGCGAACAGGAACTGTCGTCGGTCGGCGGGCTGGCGGCGGCGACGGCGCATGAGCTGGGCACCCCGCTCGGCACCATCGCGCTGGTCGCGCGCGAGTTGCAACGCGACCTGTCGCCGGACAGCGACCTGGCGGAAGACGTGGCGCTGCTGAACAGCGAGGCCGGCCGCTGTCGCGAGATCCTGGGGCGGTTGGCGCGCGACCCGCAAGGCGGCGGGCAGCCGTTCGACTCGATGCCGCTGGACGCGCTGGTGGCGGCGCTGACCGAGCCGTTCGACCATGGCGCGGTGGCGATCCGGGTGGAGCGCGACGACAGCCGCGAAGGTCCGCCGCCGGTGTTGCCGCGCTCGCCGGAGATCCGCCAGGCGCTGGGCAACCTGATCGAGAACGCGGTGGAGTTCGCGCGCTCGGTGGTGATCATCCGGCTCGGCTGGCACGCCGGCAACGTGAGCATCTCGATCAGCGACGACGGCCCCGGCATTCCGGCGCAGCTCATCGGCCTGCTGGGCGAGCCCTACGTCACCTCGCGGCCGAAACGCGGCGGCATGGGGCTCGGCGTGTTCATCTCGAAAACCCTGCTGGAGCGGTCCGGCGCCACGCTGACCTTCTCCAACCGGCGGCGCGGACGCGGCGCGGTCGTTGAAATCGTCTGGCCAAGGGGCATTATTGACCTGCGCCAACGTTTCGATTCGGAGAATGCGGGCTTGTGAGCGCCGCCGAGGACAATAACAACCTGCTGCTGGTCGACGACGACGAGCTGTGGCTGAAACGCCTGGCCCGGGCGATGGAGCGTCGCGCGTTCGAGGTCGTCACGGCGGCTTCGGTGGCCGAGGGCATCGCCGCCGCGCGCCGGGCGCCGCCAAGCTATGCGGTGGTCGACCTGCGGCTCGACGACGGCAACGGGCTCGACGTGGTCGAGGTGATCCGCGAGCGCCGGCCCGACGCGCGCATCATCGTGCTCACCGGCTACGGTAACATCGCGACGGCGGTGGCGGCGGTGAAGCTGGGCGCGGTCGACTATCTCTCCAAGCCGGCCGACGCCGACCAGATCTACGACGCGCTGATGGCGCGCGGGACCCAGAAGCCACCGCCGCCGGACCGGCCGATGTCGGCCGACCGGGTGCGCTGGGAACATATCCAGCGCGTGTTCGAGCTGTGCGACCGCAACGTCTCGGAGACCGCGCGCCGGCTCAACATGCACCGCCGCACCCTGCAACGGATCCTGGCGAAGCACTCGCCGCGGGAGTAGTCGGTGCTCAGCCAGACAGCTCGACAGTGGGATGACCGGCGGCCTTCCAGGCCCCCATCGAACCCAGGAACACATCGACCTTCTCGAATCCGGCGCGGCTCAGCACCGAGGCGGCGATCGTGGCGCGGGCGCCGCTGGCGCACATCACCGTGTGGTGCCGGTCACGGGGCAGCGAGTCGAGGCGGTCCGGCAGATCGCCGATGAAGATGTGCTCCGCGCCCTCGACCACGCCCTGTTCGACCTCGGGCTGCTTGCGCACGTCCAGCAGGGTCCAGCCGTTCGGCCGCTCGGCCACGCGGGTGGCCACCTCGGCGACATCGACCACCGGCATCGACCGGAACGGCCGCGCGCCCGACGCCCAGCCCGGCAGCGCGGGGATCAGGCGGCCGCGGACCTCGTCGTAGCCGATCCGGGCCAGCTGCCGCGCGACGTCCGTCGCCTGCGCCTCGCCGTCGGCGACGAGCACGATGTCATCGTCCGATTCCAGCAGCCAGCCGGCGAAGGCCGAGACCATGTCGGCCGGCAGCGCCAGGCTGCCCGGCAGATGCCCGCCGAGATACGCGGTGACGCCGCGGACGTCGACCAACGTCGAGCCCTGCGCTTGCTTCAGGTCTTCAGGCGTCAGCGGCGCCGGCGCCAGGACCGGCGGCGGGGCCTCGCCGCCGACCAGGTTGAGATGCTCCATCAGCCGGAAATAGGGCGGCTGGTCGTGATGCTCGGCCAGCTTGCGCGCGATGAACGCGTCGCGGTCGTCGATCGCCAGCATCGGGTTGTTGCGGCGTTCATGGCCCAGGCTGGAGAACTCGCGGTCGGCCATGTTGTCGCCGCAGACCGATCCGGCACCGTGCGCCGGATAGACCAGAGCCTGGTCGCCCAAGGCCAACAGCTTGCGCAGGCTGTCGTACAGCAGGCCGGCGACCTCCTCGGCCCGGTCGGGATAGAAATCGGTGCGGCCGACGTCGCCGACGAACAGCGCATCGCCAGTGAACACGCCGACCGCGCCGTCGTCGAACGCGCTGTCGAAGATCGCGAAGGACAGGCTGTCATCGGTGTGGCCCGGGGTCTCCAGGACGCGGAGCTCGATCTTGCCGAACCGGAAAAGGTCGCCGTCGCGAACGGTGTCGGCGTATCGCACCTCGCCGTCCGCGTTGGGGCCGTGGTGGACCGCGGCGCCGGTGGCCCGGGCCAGCAGCGGCGCGCCGGACACCAGATCCTCGTTGCGGTGGGTTTCGAAGACATGGCCGATGCGGCAGTCGTTGGCGGTGGCGATGTCGACATAGACCTGCCAGTCGCGGCGCGGGTCGATGACCGCCGCGACGCCGCCTTCGCCCAGCACATAGGACAGGTGCGCCAGCCCCGGTGTCTTCACTTTCTCCAGGAACATGGTCGTGCCTCGTTTGAACGCGCGCCCAGCCGGGGCGCAATGAAGGAACAATCGGCCAGGTACGGATAGGTTCCGGCGCCGCGCCGCAGCGCCTACATTGTCCCATGGACGGCGTGATTCTGGGCATCGCGATCATGGTGCTGCCGCTGATGGCGATCGGCGGCTTCGTGCTGGCGCTGGAAGCCCGCGGCCGGCTGAAACGCCTGGAGGCGCGGCTCGCGGCACTGGAAGGCGCGCCCGCCGGGGCAGCGCCGCTGCCCGAGACCACGTCGGAGGTCGAACCAGCGGCCGACGCGGCGGCGGAACCCGAGGCGGGGCCGGAAGCCGTCACCGAACCTGGATCCGATTCCGAACCGGACGCCGCGCTGGCGCCGGCCGGGCCGAAACCGTCCTTCGAGGAGCGGTTCGGGACCCGCTGGGTGGTCTGGGTCGGCGGGCTGGCCCTGGCCTTGGGCGGCATCTTCATGGTGCGCTACTCGATCGAGGCCGGGCTGCTCGGGCCGGGCGCGCGGGTGGCCTTGGGCGCGCTGCTGGCCGTGGTGCTGATCGCGGCGGGCGAGTGGACCCGGCGGCGCGAGTTGGCCAGCGGGTTGCTCGGCATTTCCAGCGCCCACATTCCCTCGATCCTGACCGCCGCCGGCACCACCGTCGCCTACGCCGTGGTGTTCGCGGCTTACGGGCTCTACGGCATGCTGGCGCCGGCGGCGGCGTTCGTGCTGCTCGGGCTGGTCGCCGTGGCGACGCTGGCGGCGGCACTGCTGCACGGGCCGGCGCTGGCGGCGCTGGGCATGGTCGGCGCCTACCTGGCGCCGCTACTGGTCTCCACCAGCGAACCGAACTGGTGGGCGCTGGCGATCTACCTGGTGGTGGTGACCGGCGCCACCTTCGCGCTGGCGCTGGTCCGGCTGTGGCGCTGGCTGGCGATCACCGCGGTGGTGTTGTCGGCGTTGTGGGCCCTGCCCGGCGTGCTGGCGGGCGGCACGGCGATGGCGCCGGTGATCGTGCAACTCGCCGGCTGCCTGGTGCTGGCCGCGGCGCTGATCGTCGCCGGCCTGCTGTACGGACCGCCGGCCGAGCCGGGGCGGATCGACGCGATCTCCTCCGGCGCGATCGCCACCTACGTCGTGGCCGGCGCGCTGCTGGTGCTGGCGAGCGGGCACGACACGCTGGCGCTGGCCGGATTCGGGCTTCTGGTCGCGGCGACGCTGGCCGTCGCGTGGCGCGCCGATGCGAGCGCGGCGGCGGTACCGGCAGCGGCCCTGATGACGGCGCTGGTGATGGCGGACTGGGCGGTCAAGGCGCCGGTCGGACAGCTCCTGGTCGAGAGCGACATGGTGCGGCTGGAGGTCGACCCGGCACGGCGGCCGGTGACCGGCCATCTGGTCGTTGGCGGACTGTTCGCGGCGCTGTTCGGGCTCGCCGGCTTGCTTCGCCAGGGCGGCTCGCCCCGCGCGGTGCCGGCGATGCTGTGGGCCGGCTCGGCGGTGGCGGCGCCGGTGGCGATCCTGCTGGCGCTGTACTGGCGCGTCGGCGACCACACGCATTCCTACAGCTTCGCGGCGCTGGCGCTGATCGGCGGGGCGCTCTACGCGCTCGCCAGCGACCGGCTGCAGCGGCGGCCGCACCGGCCGGGGCTGGCGGCGGGCGTGGCGATCTTCGCCGTCGGCGGGGTCGCCGGGCTGGCGCTGGCGCTGACCTTCGCGCTGGAGAAGGGCTGGCTCACGGTCGGGCTGGCGCTGATGGTGCCGGGCATCGCCTGGATCGCCGAGAAGCGGCCGGTACCCGCGCTACGCTGGCTGGCCGCCGTGATGGTCGCGGTGCTGGCGGCGCGCACCGCGTGGCAGCCGACGGTCGCCGACGACCTCGGCACGACGCCGATTCTGAACTGGCTGCTGTGGGGCTACGGGGTCCCGGCGGCGGCGTTCTGGTGGTCGGGCTGGCGGCTGCGCAAGCGTGCCGACGACATCCCCGCGCGCATGGTCGAGAGCGGCGCCATCCTGTTCACCGTGCTCACCGTGTTCGTCGAGATCCGGCACTACATCCACGCCGGCGACATCTACGCCGGCACTGCCGGCCTGACCGAGGTCGCGTTGCAGGTGAACGCGATACTGGCCGTCGCCATTGGCCTGGAATGGGTGCGCGGACGCACCGGCTCGATCGTGCACAATGTCGCCGCCGCGATACTGACCGCGATGGCGATGGTCGGGATCGTCGGCGGGCTGCTGCTGTTCGACAACCCGTGGCTCACTGGCCGGCGCATCGATGGCGCGGTGATCAACCTGATCCTGCTCGGCTACCTGCTGCCGGGCATCCTGGCCGGCGTGCTGGCGGTGCTGACGCGGCCGACGCGGCCAGCCTGGGCGCGCGGCATCGTCGCCGGCGTCGCCGTGCTGCTTGGTTTCGCCTACCTGTCGCTACAGGTCATGCGGCTGTTCGGCGGGCCGTACCTCTCCGACAACGCCGACACGACGCTATACGCGCTATCGGTGGCGTGGCTGGGCTACGGCGTGGCGCTGCTGCTGGGCGGGTTGCTGCTCGGCTCGCAGCCGGCACGGCTGGCCTCGGCCATCGTGCTGCTGGTCACCATCGCCAAGGTGTTCCTGGTCGACATGGGCGACCTGGAAGGCGCCTACCGCGCGCTCAGCTTCATCGGCCTGGGCGCGGTGCTGGTCGGCATCGGCTGGCTGTACCAGCGGCTGCTGTTCCGGAAAGCGCCGCCGACGGCTAGCGAGTCAACGCGTTGAAGTGGCCGTCTGCGTTGAAGCGGGCCAGGAACTCGCTCTCGTAGACGTCCTCCGGCGTGGCGCGAACTCGTTCGTCCAGCGCCTCGGCGTCGGCGCCGACCAGGATGCGCCAGCGGCCGGCGCGGACGCCGTCGAGGATGACGGTCGAGGCTTCGGCCGCGCTGGTCGGCGCCTTCTCGCGGAAATCCTCGGCACGCTGGCGAAAGAACTCGCGGATGGCGTCGTCCGGCACGTTGTCGACCGGCAGGCCGCGCGTGACCAGGCGGGCGCGCAGCACCGACACCTCTTCCGCCGTCATGGTCGCTTCCTTGCCCATGGCGCTGCGCGAATTGGCGACGATGTCGGTGCCGATGTGGCCCGGCATCACCACCGAGACCTTCACGTGCGGGGCGTTGAGGCGCAGGTCGGTGATCAGCGCCTCGGAAAATCCCTTCACCGCGAACTTGGCGGCGCTGTAGGCGGTGTGCGCCTGGTTCGGGCCGAGGCTGGCCCAGAAACCGTTGATCGAGCTGGTGTTCACCAGGTGGCCTGCCTCGGCGGCGACCAGCAGCGGCACAAAGGCGCGGGCGACGTTGTAGACCCCGCCCCAGCAGACATTGAAGGTGCGCTCCCAGTCCTCGCGCTCGTCGGCGATGAAACTGCCGCCGCCACCGATGCCGGCATTGCTGAACACCAGGTGCACGTGGTCGGTGCCGTGCGCTTCGAGCGTCGCGTCGCGGAAGGCCAGAACCGAGTCCTCGTCGGCGACGTCGCAGAGGTGCGTGGAGACCGTCACGGCCGGATTGCCGTCGGCACAGCGCACCTTGGTCTCGGCGAGATTGGCCTCCGACAGGTCGCACAGCGCCAGATGGCAACCCTCGGCGGCGAGCTGCACCGCCAGTTCGCGCCCCATCCCCGAGCCGGCGCCGGTGATCACCGCCAGTCTGTCCGCGAAGCTTTCCATGACGTTCCCCCGTTCTTTCCGGCCGGCGCGATCATAGTGAACCAGTCACCGCTGACCACGAAAAAGGGCGCCCGCGAAGGCGCCCTTTCCGTAGCGATGTGCAGCCGGCCTACTCTGCCGGCGCCTCGGCCGGGGCATCCTTGGGGATTTCCTTGCCGGTCTCCTGGTCGACCACCTTCATCGACAGGCGGACCTTGCCGCGGTCGTCGACGCCCAGGCACTTGACCCAGACTTCCTGGCCTTCCTCGACGATGTCCTTCACCGTCTTGACCCGGTGCGGTGCCAGCTCGGAGATGTGGCACAGGCCGTCGCGGGCGCCCAGGAAGTTCACGAAGGCACCGAACTCGACCACCTTCACCACCTTGCCGCGATAAATCGCGCCGACCTCGGGCTCGGCGACGATGCCGTTGATCCAGGCCATCGCGGCCTCGATATTCTCCTGGTTCGGCGAGGCGATCTTGATCGAGCCGTCATCCTCGATGTTGATCTTGGTCTGGGTCTGCTCGGTGATCTCGCGGATCACCTTGCCACCGGACCCGATCACGTCGCGGATCTTGTCGGTGTTGATGTGCATCATGTGGATGCGCGGCGCGGTCGACTTGAGCTCGCCACGGCTGGTGTCGAGCGCCTTGGACATCTCGCCCAGGATGTGGCTCCGGCCCTCGTGCGCCTGGGCCAGCGCGTCCTTCATGATCGACTCGGTGATGCCGGCGATCTTGATGTCCATCTGCAGGGCGGTGACGCCCTCGGTGGTGCCGGCGACCTTGAAGTCCATGTCGCCCAGATGGTCCTCGTCGCCGAGGATGTCGGACAGGATGGCGTAGCGGCCGTCCGATTCCAGGATCAGGCCCATGGCGATGCCGGCGACCGGGCGGACCAGCGGCACGCCGGCGTCCATCATCGACAGCGAGGCGCCGCAGACGGTGGCCATCGAGGACGAGCCGTTCGACTCGGTGATCTCGGAGACCACGCGGATGGTGTAGGGGAACTCGTCCTTCTTCGGCATCACCGCGTGCACCGCCCGCCAGGCCAGCTTGCCGTGGCCGACCTCGCGCCGGCCGGTGAAGCCGAAGCGGCCGGCCTCGCCAACCGAGTAGGGCGGGAAATTGTAGTGCAGCAGGAAGTGCTGACGCCAGCTGCCCTCCAGCGCGTCGATGATCTGCTCGTCGTCGCCGGTGCCCAGCGTGGTGACCACCAGCGCCTGGGTCTCGCCGCGGGTGAACAGCGCCGCGCCGTGGGTGCGCGGCAGCACGCCGACCTCGCACTGGATCGGCCGCACGGTGCGGGTGTCGCGGCCGTCGATGCGGTTACCGGTGTCGATGATCTGGCCACGCACCAGCTTCTTCTCCAGCGACTTGAAGCGCTCGCCGACGGCCTGCGGCGTCAGTCCGCTGTCCTCGGTGGCCAGCGCCTCGGTCGCCTTGTCGCGGGCACCGTTGATCGCCTGCACCCGGTTCTGCTTCACGGTCTCGGCGTAGGCGGCCTTCACGTCCTCGCCGACCAGCGCCGCCAGACGCTCGTCGAGATCGGCGGTGTCGGGCTTGGCCGGGATGTCCCACGGCTCCTTGGCGGCGACCTCGGCCAGTTCGATGATCGCATTGATCACCGCCTGCATCTCCTGGTGCGCGAACATCACCGCGCCCAGCATCTTGTCCTCGGAGAGCTCCTTGGCCTCCGACTCGACCATCATCACCGCCTCGCCGGTGCCGGCGACGACCATGTCGAGGTCGGTCTCCGGCATCTGGTCGAGACGCGGGTTCAGCACATACTCGCCGTCGATGACGCCGACGCGGGCGGCGGCGATCGGGCCCATGAACGGGATCCCCGACAGGGTCAGCGCGGCAGAGGCGCCGATCAGCGCCGGGATGTCCGGGTCGTTCTCCAGGTCATGGCTCAGCACGGTGCAGATGATCTGGGTCTCGTTGCGGAAGCCGGCGGCGAACAGCGGCCGCAGCGGGCGGTCGATCAGCCGGGAGGTCAGCACCTCCTTCTCGGCCGGCCGGCCCTCGCGCTTGAAGAAGCCGCCCGGGATCTTGCCAGCGGCGAACGTGCGCTCCACGTAGTGCACGGTGAGCGGGAAGAAATCGATGCCGGCGCGCGGCTCCTTGGCCGCGACCGCGGTGCACAGCACCGCCGTGTCGTCATAGGTGACCAGCACCGCGCCGTCGGACTGGCGCGCCATGCGCCCGGTCTCCAGGGTCAGCTTGCGGCCGCCCCAGGTGAGTTCTTTCTTGTGAATCGTGAACATTCCAAACGTCCTCAAACAGCACGCCCGGGACGGTCCCGGGCGGCTTCAGGTCAATGGGTGGCGGGCACCGCGATGGCCGGCGCCGGGCGGATCCCGGCGGCGGGTCGTTGTCGAAGCGGATTGCGGTGCCGATCGACCACCCTTAGCGCCGTAGTCCCAGGCGCGCGATCAGCGTCTCGTAACGCTGCTGGTCGATCCGCTTCAGATAGCCGAGCAGGCGCCGACGCTGGCTCACCAGCATCAGCAGGCCGCGCCGGCTGTGGTTGTCTTTCTTGTGTTCCTTGAAGTGCTCCGTGAGGTTGACGATGCGCTCCGTCAGGATCGCCACCTGCACCTCGGGCGAACCGGTGTCGCCCTCCTTCATGCCATAGTCTTTGATCAGCGCGGTCTTGCGCTCGGCCGTGATCGACATCTAAGGCTCCTAAACCTCGATCCTATAAGTTGAAAACCCGCGTGGGTCGCAGTTCTCCGTCCTGGAGATGCGCCATCGCGATCGGGCGGCCGCCGGTCTTGGCATAGACGGTGCCCTGAAGGCTGCTGGGGACACGGATCGGCTGTCCACTGCGCAGCCTGTCCGCCTCGGTTCCAGTGATCGCCACAGCCGGGATGTCGGCCAGCCCGGCGTCCACCGGTTGCAGGGCGGTTTCAAGCGCGCCTTTATGCATCAGGGCCTCCAGATTATCCAGCGAAATCGCGGCCTCGACCCGGAACGGGCCGACCCTGGTGCGCCGGAGGCTCGCGACGTGGCCGAAACACCCCAGATCGCGGCCCAGATCGCGCGCCAGGGCACGCACATAGGTGCCCTTGCCGCAGTCCAGCGCCAGTTCGGCGACGTCGCCGCCGTCCTCGTAGGCGACCAACCGCAGATCCGCGACATGCACGATGCGCGATGCCAGCTCGACGTGCTCGCCATCGCGGGCCAGGGCGTAGGCGCGCTCGCCGTCGACCTTGATCGCCGAGTAGCGCGGCGGCACCTGCTCGATGTCGCCGAGGTAGTTCTCCAGCGCGGCTTCCAGGGCGGCGCGGGTCGGGCGGGCATCGCTGCTGGCGACGACCTCGCCCTCGGCATCGTCGGTGTCGCGCTGCTCGCCCCAGCGCACGGTGAAATGATAGGTCTTCGAGGAGTCGGTGACGCGGGCGATGACCTTGGTCGCCTCGCCAAGCGCGATCGGCAGCATGCCGCTGGCCAGCGGGTCGAGCGTGCCGGCGTGGCCGGCCTTGGCGGCGCCGAACAGCCAGCGCACCTTGTTCAGCGCCTTGGTCGAGACCGCGCCGACCGGCTTGTCGAGCAGCACCCAGCCGGTGATCGGCTTGCCCTTGCGCCGGCGCCCCATCAGCACGGATCCCCGTCGTTGCCATCGTCGTTGTCATTGTCGCCGTCCGGCACCAGGTCGCGGGCGACGTCCGGCCGGCGCAGCAGCGCGTCGATGCTGGCGGCGTTGTCGAACGAACGGTCGGCGACGAAGCTCAGGCGCGGGGCGTATTTCAGGTGCAGCATGCGGGCCAGCTCGCCGCGCAGCACCGGCGCCATCCGGTTCAGCGGCGCCAGCACGTCGTCGCCGCGGCTGTCGGTCGGGACCACGAATCCGGTGGCGTTCTTCAGGTCGGGCGAGACCCGGACCTCGGTGACCGTGGCGATGACCTCGCCGGCGTCGCGGTCGACCACGTGGCCGCGCAGGATCAGCTCGGCAAGCGCCTGGCGGATCGCCTCGCCGACGCGCAACTGGCGCTGGCTAAGCGGTGCCGCGCCGCCATCGGCGGACGCGCTTCCGCGCCGTCGCTTGGCCATGTCATGACTCCCGAAGCTACTTGCCAACCAGCGGCGACCGACGCCGTCCCGTCATGCCCGCAGAAGGGCACCCAGGGAACAAGGGCGAGGTCGTCGCGAATGGCCTACGCTGCCTGGATTCCCGCCTGCGCGGGAATGACAGCTCCGGTTGCGGCTACAGCGAGCGCTGGACTTCCTCGACCTCGAAGACCTCGATCTGGTCGCCAGGCTGGAGGTTCTCGTAATTCTCCATCGCCATGCCGCACTCCTGGCCGGCCTGCACCTCGCGGACCTCGTCCTTGAAGCGCTTCAAGGTCTTCAGGCCACCGGTGTGGATCACGATATCGTCGCGCAGCAGCCGCACCTTGGTGTTGCGCCGCACGACGCCGTTGGTGACGCGGCAACCGGCGATCTTGCCGACCTTGGTGATGTTGAACACCTCCAGGATCTCGGCATTGCCGATGATGGTTTCGCGCACTTCCGGTGCCAGCATGCCCGACAGCATCGCCTTCACATCGTCGACCAGCTCGTAGATCACCGAGTAGTAGCGGATGTCGATCTGGTCGCGCTTGGCCAGGTCGCGGGCCTGGGCGTTGGCGCGGACGTTGAAGCCCACGACCATGGCGCCCGACGCCGCGGCCAGCGTGATGTCGCTCTCGGTGATGCCGCCGACACCGACATGCAGCAGGCGCACGGCAACTTCGTCGGTGCCCATGCCGGTCAACGCCGCAGAGATCGCCTCGGCCGAACCCTGCACGTCGGTCTTCACCACCACCGGCAGTTCCTGAACCTCGCCGGCCTGGATCTGCGAGAACATCTGCTCCAGCGAACCGCGCGCGACCTGAGCGTGGCGCTTCTCGCGGTCGCGCTCGGAGCGGAAGTCGGTGACCTCGCGGGCGCGGGCCTCGCTCTCGACGACGATGAACGGATCGCCGGCCTCCGGCGCGGCGTTGGCGCCGACGACCTCGACCGGGACGGCCGGGCCGGCCTCCTCGATGCGGTTGCCGGTGCTGTCGATCAGGGCGCGGACCTTGCCCCACTCGGCACCGGCCACGAACACGTCGCCGACGCGCAGCGTGCCGCGCTGTACCAGCACCGTGGCGACCGGGCCGCGGCCACGGTCGAGCTTGGCCTCGACGATGACGCCCTCGGCGACGCGGTTCGGGTTGGCTTTCAGCTCCAGCAGTTCGGCCTGCAGCGTGATCGCCTCTTCCAGCGCGTCGAGACCGGTCTTCTTCAGGGCCGAGACCTCGATCGCCTGCACCTCGCCACTCATGCTCTCGACCACGATCTCGTGCTGCAGCAATTCCTGCTTCACGCGTTCGGGGTTGGCATCGGGGCGGTCCATCTTGTTTATCGCCACGATGATCGGCACCTCGGCGGCGCGGGCGTGGTTGATTGCCTCGATGGTCTGCGGCATCACGCCGTCGTCGGCCGCGACCACCAGCACCACCAGGTCGGTGGCCTGGGCGCCGCGCTGGCGCATCGCGGTAAAGGCGGCGTGGCCCGGGGTGTCGATGAAGGTGATCTTGGCGCCGGACGGCGCGGTCACCTGATAGGCGCCGATATGCTGGGTGATGCCGCCGGCCTCGCCGCTGACCACGTCGGACTGACGGATCGCGTCCAGCAACGAGGTCTTGCCGTGGTCGACGTGGCCCATCACGGTGACCACCGGCGGCCGGGACCGCAGATCGGCATCATCGTCGGCATCGCCTTCCAGGCCGATCTCGACGTCCGCGGCGCTGACGCGGCGGGCGCGGTGGCCGAATTCGGCCACCACCAGCTCGGCGGTATCGGCGTCGATCGACTGGTTGATCGTCGCCATCACGCCCATTTCCATGAGCTTGCGGATGACGTCGACGCCGCGCTCGGCCATGCGGTTGGCAAGCTCCTGCACGGTGATCGTGTCTGGAATAATCACTTCGCGCACCACCTTGCCGCTGTCGGTCGCCAGTTCCTCGGCGCGGGCGCGACGCTGACGCTCGCGCTCGCGCTTGACCGACGCCAGCGAACGCGTGCGCTCGCTGTCATCGCCCAGCGCCTGCACCACGGTGAGCTTGCCGCGGCGTCGCGGCGCTTCGCCCCGGCGCGCGGTGCGCGGTTTCTGCGGCGCGTCGCGGCGCGGGCGGGCGGCATCGGCGAAGCGCGGCGCGCCGGCACCAGCACCGGGC
>JAVKFY010000042.1:0-23334 GCA_040223615.1 Alphaproteobacteria bacterium | reverse complement strand
CCGCCGCCGGCCCCGCCGGAGGCCAAGCCGACACCGCCGGAGCCGCCACCGCCGCCGCCGAGCAAGCCGGTGGCCGAGGAGAAGGCGCCGGAGCCGGAAGACAAGCCGGAACCGGTGCTGGCGCCGTCGCCGCAGTTCGCCAGCGTACCGACGCCGATGACCAAGCCGGCGCCGGAAAAGCCGGCTGAGCCGGAGAACAAGTTCGACCTGGACCGGCTGCAGGCGCTGCTCGACAAGCGTCAGGACAGCAAGTCGACAGAGCGGGTCGAGGCGCGCAAGCGATCCGACAACGCGCCGGCGCGCGCGCGCATCGCGGCCGCCGACAGCGAACTGACGGTGAGCGAGATCGACGCCATCCGGGCGCAGCTCTCGCAATGCTGGTCGGTGCCGGCCGGCGCCCGCGACGTGCAGAACATGAACGTGGAGGTGCGGGTGTTCCTGCGCCCGGACGGGTCGCTTGAGCGCCCGCCGGAGGTGCTCGACAACATCCAGTTCAACGGCAACCCGTTCTTCCGCACCTTTGCCGAAAGCGCCCGTCGCGCGGTGCTGAAGTGCGACCCGCTGCGGGATCTGCCGGTGGACAAGTACGAGCAATGGCGTGAATTGACGATCAACTTCGACCCGAAAGAGATGCTGCGCGGCTAGAGCCTGCGCGACGAGGAGGCGAGTAACGATGCGAGCACGAATTCTGGCGATCGCGCTGGGCGCGGTGCTTTGGCTGGCCGCGGCGCCGGCCTGGGCGGCGCTGACTATCGACATCACCCGCGGCAACGTCGATCCGATGCCGATCGCGGTGCCGGGCTTCATCGGCGGCGATCCGGAAAGTCAGAAGCTGGGCGCCGACATGGCCCAGGTGATCACCAACAACCTGGCCCGCTCCGGTCTGTTCCGCCCCCTGAGCGAGAACTCGTTCGTCGAGAAGCTGACCTCGATGCAGGTGCCGCCGCGGTTCGCCGACTGGCGGGTGCTGAACGCCCAGGCGCTGGTCGCCGGGCAGGCGACGCTGCGCGCCGACGGTCAGCTCCAGGTCGAGTTCCGCCTGTGGGACGTGTTCGCCGGCGAGCAGATGATCGGCCAGCGCTTCAACACGGTGCCGAACAACTGGCGGCGGATCGCGCACATCATCTCCGACGTGATCTACAAGCGGATCACCGGCGAGGACGGCTATTTCGACAGCCGCGTGGTCTACGTCGCCGAGACCGGCCCGGCCGACCGGCGGATCAAGCGGCTGGCGATCATGGACCAGGACAGCGCCAACCACCGCTTCCTGACCGACGGCAGCTACCTGGTGCTGACCCCGCGCTTCTCGCCGACGCGGCAGGAGATCACCTACCTGTCCTACTTCCAGGACAAGCCGCGCGTGTATCTCTACAACATCGACACCGGCAAGCAGGAGGTGCTGGGCGACTTCCCCGGCATGACCTTCGCGCCCCGATTCTCGCCGGATGGCGACACGGTGGTGATGTCGCTGGCGCAGAACGGCAATTCCGACGTCTACGCGATGGACCTGCGGACCCGCGCGGTGCGCCGCCTGACCGAGCATCCGGCGATCGACACCTCGCCGTGCTTCGCGCCGGATTCCAGCCAGGTGGTGTTCAATTCCGACCGTGGCGGCACGCAGCAGCTCTACGTGATGAACGCCGACGGCTCCGGCGTGCGCCGGATCAGCTTCGGCGAGGGGCGTTATGCGACGCCGGTGTGGTCGCCGCGCGGCGACCTGATCGCCTTCACCAAGCTGTCCAAGGGCAAGTTCTACATCGGGGTGATGCGGCCGGACGGTTCCGGCGAGCGGCTGCTGACAGAAAGCTTTCTCGACGAGGGGCCGACCTGGTCGCCGAATGGGCGCGTGCTGATGTTTTTCCGCCAGGCGCGCGGACGCGCCAACGCGGCGGGCGAGGTGCGGCTCTGGTCGGTCGATCTCACCGGCTATAACGAGCGCCAGATCGAGACGCCGCAAAACGCGTCGGACCCGGCCTGGAGCCCGCTATCGCCCTTGAACCGTTAATAGTCGGCGCGTATGTTGCGCGCGCGAAGTCGCCGGTGCGCGACTTCGGTGCAACGCGTCCGTGCCAGTTCGCCGCGCGCGGTTGACGAGGGGTTGTTTCGTCGGCGCGCCTACCGGGGCCCGTGGCGACTTATTGCCGCGGACATCAAGGAGTTATCTTGCAAATGCGGTTCCATACTTTCGCGCTGAAGAGCGTTTGCGTCGGCGCTGCTCTGCTGTTGCTGGCGGCTTGCGAGTCGACGCCGGAACAGTCCGCCGATTCCGGCGGGTCCGGCGCGGCGCAGCAGACCACCACGACGACCCCGACCACCACGACGACGCAGCCCGCCGGGCCGCGTCCGGGATCGCAGGAAGACCTGGTGCTGAATGTCGGCGACCGGGTGTTCTACGGCTACGACCAGTATGACCTGCAGCCGCAGGCGCGCGCGACGGTGGAGCGCTGGGCCGAATGGCTGCGTCAGTATCCGCAGATCACGGTCTCCATCGAGGGGCATTGCGACGAGCGCGGTACCCGCGAGTACAATCTCGCGCTCGGCGAGCGGCGTGCCAGCTCGGCGCGCAACTACCTGATCGCGCTGGGAATTTCGGCCGATCGCGTGGCCACGATCTCGTACGGCAAGGAACGTCCGGTGTGCACCAGCTCCGACGAGGCGTGCTGGGCGCAGAACCGCCGCGGCACGATGCTAGTCAACTGATCGGCTGCTGATCTGGCGGCCGATCGCCGAGTTTGAGTTGCCACGGCCCGCGCCCGGCCGCCGCCTTGCGGCCCGGCGTGGGCCGTGCTGTTTTCGGACCTGAGGAGTGGGTGCCACAACCTGGCCGCATTTCGGTGCGAGCACGGCGTGGCACGATGAGGGAGCCTGAGATGCGCGCAGCATATGTCCGTTTCGGTGCCATCGCGCTGCTGGCGGTATCGCTGGCGGCGCCGGCGGCGCTGGCGCAGGACCGGTCATTGCAGACCCTGCAGCAGACCGTGGAGCGGTTGCAGCGCGATCTGGCCGACATGCAGCGCCAGGTCTATGGCGGCCAGGCGCCGGTCGGGGCGCCGGCGGGCGGCGCCAACCAGGCGCAGGCCGAGGTGCGGCTGACCAGCCTGGAGAACGAGCTGCGCAAGCTGACCGGGCGAATCGAGCAGATCGATTTCCAGATGCGACAGCTCACCACCCGGCTCGACAAGCTGGTCGGCGATGTCGACTTCCGCCTGCAGCAACTCGAAGCCCGCGCCGGTACGGCGCCGGCGGTCAGCGACGCCGGCGATGACGCCGCGCCGCGCCCCAGCACCGCCGCCGGACCGGTGCCGTCGCCATCGACGCCGGCACCGGCGCCCGCCACCACGGCGACCACGCCCCCGGCGGCGACCACGACGGCCCTGGGCCCGCGCACCTTGCCGCAGGGCACGCCGATGCAGCGCTACGACTTCGCCTTCTCGCTGCTGCGCAAATCGGCCTTCGCCGAGGCTGCGCAGGCGTTTCGCGAGTTCGTGGTCGCGCATCCCGACGACAAGCTGGCCGGCAACGCGCAGTACTGGCTCGGCGAGACGCATTTCGTGCGTGGTCAGTACGAGGAGGCGGCGGTGGCCTTCGTCGACGGCTACCGGCGCTACCCGGACAGCGCCAAGGCGACCGACACGCTGCTGAAGCTGGGCATGACCTTGCGCCGGCTGGGGCAGAAACAGGAAGCCTGCGCCACCTTTGGCGAGCTTGACCGGCGGTTCCCCGATGCCAACCCTCGACTTCGCGACCGTGCCGCGCAGGAGCGCCAGGCCGCCGGCTGCACCTGAGCCGGTCGACGCCGACGACTTCGCCCGGCTGATCGGGCCGCTGGGGCCGTTCGAGCCGCGCCCGCGCCTGGCGGTGGCGGTTTCCGGCGGACGCGACAGCCTGGCCCTCACGTTGCTGGCGCATGACTGGGCGGGTGCGCGTGGCGGCACGGTGGTCGGGCTCTGTGTCGACCACGGCTTGCGCGCCGCCAGCGCCGGCGAGGCGCGGCAAACCCGAACCTGGCTCGCCGGCCACGGCATCGACTGCCGCATCCTGCGCTGGCGCCCGGAAGGCCGCAGCCAGGCGGCGGCGCGCGATGGCCGCTATCGCCTGCTCACCGACTGGTGCCGCCGGCGCGGCATGCTGCACCTGTTGCTGGCACATCACCGCGACGATCAGGCCGAGACGGTGGCGTTGCGGCGGGCGCGGGGCAGCGGCCCGGACGGACTGGCCGGGATGCCGGCGGTCGCGCGGCGCGGCGGCGTGCGGCTGCTGCGACCACTGCTGACGGTGCCACGGGCGCGGCTGACCGCGACGCTGGCGGCGCGAGGCCAATCCTGGATCGATGATCCCAGCAACCTGGACCCGAAATATGCCCGAACCGCATTGCGCACCACGGCACCGGCGGCGGTCGATGACGGCGGTGCGGACCGGCGCCTGGCGCTGGCGGCGGCGGTCGACCGGCTGCTGGCGGCAAGCCTGTCGCTGCGTGCGGAGGGCTATGCCTGGCTCGACTTCGCCGCGTTGCGCGACGATCCGCTGGCCGAGCGCGTTCTGGGCCGGGTGCTGCGGACCGTCGGCAGTCACGACTATCCGCTGCCGACCGACGCCGTGCGCCGGGCCTGGACGGCGGCGCGGACCGGCCGGGCGACGACGCTGGGCGGCTGCCGTGTGTGTCCGTTCGGTGAACGGTTGCTGGTCTGCCGCGAGGCCGGCCGGCTGCCGGCGCCGGCGGTGGCGCACCGCGGCCGGGCGCGGTGGGCCGGGTTCGAGGTGGGCGGACCGGTTGCGTTCGACTGGTGGGTTGGCGGCAACCGCCGGCTGGACCTGGCGCGCGCCTATCCGGCGCCGGTGCGGCCGGTCTTGCCGGCGGTCTACGACGAACTCGGGCCGCTGGCGCTGCCATACCTCGGCTGGTTCCGCCGCGGCGTCGATTCCGGGCGCTTCGGCGTGGTCTGGCGACCGCCTTTACCGGTCTCCGGCCCAGGCTTTTCGGTTGCTTAAGACGAGTCCTACATTATCTTAAGAAAACCGGGCGCAGCATCGCGTGGCAGGCGCCGCCGGTCAGGCAGACAAAAGAGAGTTCCTTGTACAATTTCAGCCGGAATATCGCGCTCTGGGTGATTATCGCCCTGCTTGTTCTCGCCCTGTTCAACCTGTTCCAGGGTCCCGGCACGCAGCGCGGCCCATCGACGGCCCGGCCGTATTCGGATTTCATGGCCGAGGTCGAAAGTGGCCAGGTCCGCGACGTCAAGATCCAGGGCCGCTCGATCGAGGGCCACTACAACGACGGCCGCGCCTTCAACACCTACGCGCCGGACGATCCGGAGCTGGTCAAGCGGCTGTCGCATCACGGCGTGTCGATCAGCGCGGCGCCGGACGAGGAGGGCACGCCGACCCTGTTCGCGATCCTGCTGAACTGGTTCCCGATGCTGCTGCTGATTGGCGTCTGGATATTTTTCATGCGCCAGATGCAGTCCGGCGGCGGCAAGGCGATGGGCTTCGGCAAATCGAAGGCGCGGCTGCTCACTGAACGATCCGGCCGCGTCACCTTCGATGACGTGGCTGGCATCGAGGAAGCCAAGGAGGAACTGCAGGAAATCGTCGAGTTCCTGCGCGACCCGCAGAAATTCCAGCGCCTGGGCGGACGCATCCCGAAGGGTGCGCTGCTGGTCGGCCCGCCGGGTACCGGTAAGACCCTGCTGGCCCGGGCAATCGCCGGCGAGGCCAACGTGCCGTTCTTCACCATCTCCGGCTCCGATTTCGTGGAGATGTTCGTCGGCGTCGGCGCCAGCCGGGTGCGCGACATGTTCGAGCAGGCGAAGAAGAACGCGCCCTGCATCATCTTCATCGACGAGATCGACGCCGTCGGCCGGCATCGCGGCGCCGGCCTGGGCGGCGGCAACGACGAGCGCGAGCAGACCCTGAACCAGCTGCTGGTCGAGATGGATGGCTTCGAGGCGAACGAGGGCATCATCCTGATCGCCGCCACCAACCGGCCCGACGTGCTCGACCCGGCGCTGCTGCGGCCCGGTCGTTTCGACCGCCAGGTGGTGGTGCCGAACCCGGACATCCTTGGCCGCGAGCAGATCCTCAAGGTGCACATGCGCAAGGTGCCGCTGGCGCCGGACGTGGACGCCAAGGTGATCGCCCGCGGCACGCCGGGCTTTTCCGGCGCCGACCTCGCCAACCTGGTGAACGAGGCGGCCCTGCTGGCCGCGCGGCGCAACAAGCGCGTCGTCACCATGGCCGAGTTCGAAGAGGCCAAGGACAAGGTCATGATGGGGGCGGAGCGCCGCTCCATGGTGATGACCGAGGACGAGAAGCGGCTCACCGCCTTCCACGAGGCCGGTCACGCGCTGGTCGCGCTGCACGTGCCGAAGCATGACCCGCTGCACAAGGTGACGATCATCCCGCGCGGCCGCGCGCTGGGCCTGACCATGTCGCTGCCCGAGCGCGACCGGCTGTCGGCCTCGATCACCTTCCTGAAGTCGCAGCTCGCCATGACCTTCGGCGGCCGCATCGCCGAGGAACTGGTCTTCGGCGAGGACGCGGTCACCACCGGCGCCTCCAACGACATCCAGCAGGCGACCAACATCGCGCGACGCATGGTGACCGAATGGGGCATGAGCGAGCGGCTCGGCCGGCTGCGCTACCATGCCAACGAGGAGGAGATTTTCCTCGGCCATTCGGTGACCCAACGCCAGAACGTCTCGGAGGCGACGGCGAAGATCATCGACGAGGAAACCCGCGTGCTGATCGACGAGGCCGAGAGCCGCGCGCGCCAGATCATCGGCGACAACATGGATCAGCTGAACATCATCGCCGAGGCGCTGCTGGAGTACGAGACCGTCTCCGGCGAGGAGATCAAGGCGTTGCTGCGCGGCGAGAGCATCCACCGCAGCACCAGCGACGAACCGCCGAGCGGCGACGACAGCGCGCCGACCTCGGTGCCGACCGCCGGCAGCCACGGCGGTCGCAAGGGCGGCGCCGGCGGCATGGAACCGGAGCCGCAGCCCGGCACCTGACGCGGCTCCCGTGGTAGTCTGGCGGCGGGATGAATCGCGTCCGCGGGGAGGCGGCGCGGCGATGCAGCGCAAGTATTTCGGCACCGATGGGATTCGCGGCCAGGCCAACACCTGGCCGATGACGGCGGCGACCGCGCTCCAGGTCGGCCTTGCCGCCGGACGCACGTTCACGCGCGGCAGCCACCGCCACCGCGTGGTCATCGCCAAGGACACGCGGCTGTCCGGCTACATGCTGGAGGCCGCCCTGGTGGCGGGCTTCACCGCCGGCGGCATGGACGTGGTGCTGGTCGGGCCGATGCCGACGCCGGCGGTCGCCATGCTGACCCGTTCGATGCGCGCCGATATCGGCGTGATGATCTCCGCCTCGCACAACTCCTACCAGGACAATGGCATCAAGCTGTTCGGCCCGGACGGGTTCAAGCTGTCGGACGAGATCGAGGCCAAGATCGAAGCGCTGATCGAGGCCGGCGGCGAGGAAAATGTCGCGGCACCGGCGAAGATCGGCCGCGCCCGGCGCCTGGACGACGCGCTCGGCCGCTACATCGAGTTCGTCAAGCGCACCTTCCCCGGCGGGCGCCAGCTCGAAGGCCTGAAGATCGTCGTCGATTGCGCCAATGGCGCCGCCTACCGCGTCGCGCCGACGGTGCTGTGGGAGCTGGAGGCCGAGGTGATCCCGGTCGGCGTCGACCCGGACGGCTTCAACATCAACCAGGATTGCGGCTCGACCGCGCCGACGCTGATGCGCGAGCAGGTCGTCGCGCACGGCGCCGATATCGGCATCGCGCTGGATGGCGACGCCGACCGCGTGGTGCTGTCGGACGAGCACGGCCAGCTGATCGACGGCGACCAGCTGATGGCCACGATCACCCGCGGCTACGTCGACAGCGAACGGCTGGCCGGCGGCGGGCTGGTGGCGACGATCATGTCCAACCTCGGCCTGGAGCGTTACGTGGAAGGGCTGGGCCTGCACATGAAGCGCACCCAGGTCGGCGACCGCTACGTCGTCGAGGCGATGCGCCGGCACGGATACAATGTCGGCGGCGAGCAGTCCGGCCACATCGTGCTGGGCGACTACTCGACCACCGGTGACGGCCTGATCGCGGCGCTGCAGGTACTGGCGCTGGTCGCCGATGCCGGCAAGCCGGTGAGCGAGCTCTGTCGCTGCTTCGAGCCGATGCCGCAGGTGCTGAAGAACGTGCGCTTCGGCGCCGGCTCGCCGCTGACCCAGCCGGCGGTGGAGAAGGCGATCGAGGACCGCCGCGCCGCGCTCGGCAAGAGTGGCCGCATCGTCATCCGCCCGTCCGGCACCGAGCCGGTGATCCGGGTGATGGCCGAGGGCGAGGACCAGGCGACCATCGAGCGCGTGGTCGACGAACTGGTCGAGATCATCGGCGAGGCCGCCGGGCCGGCCGCGGCCGCGCAGTAGTTCGAAGAGCATCGCATTGACCGGCCGCGTCCTGATCATCGCCGGATCCGATTCCGGCGGCGGCGCCGGCATCCAGGCCGACCTGAAGACCGTGACCGCGCTGGGCGGCTATGGCGCCACCGCGATCACCGCGTTGACCGTGCAGGACACCAAGGACGTCCACGCCATCCACGAAGTGCCGCCGGCGATCGTGCGCCAGCAGATCGAGGTGGTGCTGGCCGATATCGGCGCGGACGCGATCAAGACCGGGATGCTGCACCGGATCGAGGTGGTGGAAGCCGTGATCGCCGGGCTGGCCGGCGCCGAGGGCATCCCGCTGGTGGTCGACCCCGTCATGGTGGCCAAGGGCGGCGCGACGTTGCTCGACCCTGACACCATCGAGATCCTGCGTACGAAGTTCCTGCCGCTGGCGACAGTATTGACGCCGAACCTGCCGGAGGCGGCGCTGCTGGCCGGCATGGAGGTCGGCGACGATGCCGCCACAATCGCCGTCGGCCGGCGGTTGCTCGACTACGGTCCGCAAGCCGTGCTGATGAAGGGCGGCCATCGCGACGGGCCGGAACTGCGCGACATCCTGGTCACCCGCGAGGCCGAGCCGCTGGTCTTCGCCGGTCCGCGCATCGACACCCGCCACACGCACGGCACAGGCTGCACGCTGGCATCGGCCATCGCGACGCGGCTGGCGCAAGGCGCCGCGATGGGCGAGGCGGTGGAAGATGCGCGCGAGTACGTCTTCGAGGCGATCCGCACCGCCCCCGGCTACGGCGCCGGCCACGGCCCGCTGAACCACGGGCATACGGTTAGGCGCTGAGGCCGTGAGGTCCCCGGGTCAAGCCCGGGGATGACGTTCTGTTGTCTGTTCCTCATGCCCGAAATTTGATCCACGGGTGCCCGGTTAAGCTTGCGGTGATCGTCGTTTCGCTATTGCCGATCAGGCGGTTGCGCCGCTTCGGGCGGCACCGGACAGAAGGACCGCAACCGATTGGTCCAGCTTCTGGACGTGGATGCCCCGAACAAGTCGGGGCATGACAAATCTATCGAAAAACATAGAAAACGCGTCATGGCCCGGCTTGTCCGGGCCATCCACGTCTCTGCGCTTGCAAAGACGTGGAGGGGTGGGCGGCAGGCCCGGAAGGTCTAAACCGGACAGCCGTGGGCTTGACCCGGGCATCCAGGTGCGATCAGGCGCTCCCCCACACCTTGTCCGCCACCTCGACCACCAGGCGTAACTTGGCTTCCTGCATTTCGGCGTCGATGGCGTTGCCGCCGGCGACGGAGGCAAAGCCGCATTGCGGGCTCAGCGCCAGGCGTTCCAGCGGCACCAGCTTCGCCGCCTCGTCGATCCGGCGTCGGACCTCGTCGACCGGCTCCAACTCGGGCGATTTGGTGCTGATCAGGCCAAGGACTGCGCGTTTGCTTTCGGGCAGGTGGCGCAGCGGGGCGAAGTCGCCGGCGCGCTCGCTGTCATATTCCAGGAAGAAGGCGTCGACGTCGACGTCGTTGAACAGCGCCTCGGCGACCGGCTCGTAGCCGCCCTGCGCCATCCAGCGCGAGCGGAAGTTGCCCCGGCAGAGATGCATGGCGACGGTCATGTCGTCGGGACGGTCGGCGACGACACGGTTGATCGCGGCGACGTACTGCGCCGTGAGATGCGCGGGGTCGAGGCCGGCGTCGGCAATCCGCTGGCGGATCGACGGGTCGCACAGCATCGCCAGCGGCACCTCGTCGAACTGCACGTAGCGGCAGCCGAGCTCGACCAGCGCCATCAGCTCGGCGCGGTAGATCGCCACCAGGTCGTCCCAGAACTTGTCCATGTCGGGATAGACCGACGCCTCGGCCGGGTCGGAGGCGCGGAAGAAATGCACCGCGCTCGGCGTCGGCATGGTGACCTTGGCGATGCGGTCGGTCTTGGCTGCGACGTGCTCGTATTCGTGGGTGCAGATGCCGTGGGTGCGGCGCATGCGGGCGACGGCGTGGCAGGTCTGCCAGGTGAAGTCATGGCCGTGGCCGTCGTGGAACTGGAAGATCGCGTCGCGCAGCTCGAACCCGTCCAGCGCCTCGAAGAAGAAGCCGAACCAGGATGTCCGATGATACTCGCCAGCGGTGAGCGCCTTCATGCCGGTGCGCTCCTGCAGCCGCACCGCCTCCGTGACGCATTCGTCGAGCACGGCATCGAACGCGGCCTGGTCGATCTGGTCGAGGCGCAGGTCGCGGTTGGCCTCCTTCAGGCGCTGCGGCCGCAGCAGGCTGCCGACATGCTCGGCGCGGAAGGGCGGGTCGGCCTTGGCGGTGCTCATCGTCGTCTCGCGGTTGTTCCGGTTGGCGGTTGATGTCACACCAGCCGGTGCGAAGGGTCAATTCAGAGGTCGGCGATGACGGTGACAAATACGCGCCAGTACACGTGGGACGACCCGGCGCCGGGATGGGCGGCGGCGGCGACGATGAGCGGGCTGGCGTTCCTCACCGCGTCGCTGAACGGCGAGATGCCGGTGCCGCCGATCTGCGTCGCCAACCGCTTTGCGCTGGTCGCGGTCGAAGCGGGCCGCGTGACCTTCACCGGTGAGCCGGGGCCGGACCACTACAACGTCGCCGGCACCGTGCAGGCGGGCTGGACGACGTCGCTGCTGGACGCGACGCTGGGCTCGGCGGTGCACAGCGCGCTGCCCGAAGGCCGGCTCTACACGACGCTGGACCTGAAGGTGAACCTGGTGCGGCCGGTGACGGTCGCGACCGGCCTGCTGACCTGCACCGCCTGGACCGAACATGTCGGCCGCCGCACCGCCACCGCGTCCGGGCGCGTCGAGGACGCGAACGGCAAGCTCTACGCGCATGGCGCGACGACGTGTCTGGTGTTCGAGGTTCAATAACACCGTCATGCCGGGCTTGACCTGCGCTTGCCTGGAATGACGACGCAGTTCGGTCAGATGATCGCGCCGCCCTGGGCCGGGACGCGGCGGGCGAGGTCGGCGATGGCGTCGAGCGCGATGGCGAGACGCTGGCGGGTTGGCGGGTTGCCGAGGGCGAGGCGCACCGCTTCCGGCGCCGCCGCATGGCGAACCGCGAACTGGCGCGCGGGCATCACCACGATGCCACGCGCGCGGGCCTCGGCGGCGAAACCGTCAGCGCGCCACGGCGTCGGTAGCGACAGCAGGCCATGCCAGGCGCCGGGCGTGGTGCGCCAGCTCAGTCCGGACAGTGTCTCCCGTGCCATGGCCTGGCGCGCGTCGGCCTCGGCGCGCTGCCAGGTCAGCAGCCGGTCGGCACCGCCATTGTCGATCCAGTCGGCGGCCAGCCGTTGCGGGATCGCGGAGTGGGCGATGGTCAGCGCGCGCTGCGTATCGGCGAGCCGGCGCAGCAGGTCCGGCGGTGCCGACAGCCAGCCGACCCGCAGGCCCGGCGTCAGGCATTTGGCGAAGCCGGCGAGGTAGATGGTGCGCTCCGGCGCGTGGGTCGCCAGCGGGGCGGGGCGCTTCGTCGGCAGGAAGCCGTAGGCGTCGTCCTCGACCAGGATCAGGTCGTGGCGGCGTGCGACTTCTGCGATCTCGGCGCGGCGCCCGGCCGACATGATCGCGGTGGTCGGGTTGTGCACCGTCGGCACCAGCATCGCCAGCTTCGCGCCGGTGCGCCGCGCGGCGGCGTCGAGCGCGTCGGGCAGCACGCCCTCCGCGTCGATGGCGACCGCCTCGCAGCTCTGACGTAGCTGCCCGGCGGCTTCGATCAGGCCGAAATAGGTCAGGTTCTCCAGTAGTATCGGGCGGTCACCGGCGAGCCCGCTGGCCAGCACCAGGGCGAGCGCCTGCTGCACGCCGCCGGTGGCGATGACCTGATCGCCGGTGACCTGAAGGCCGCTGCGGGCGATCCAGCGGGCGCCGGCGGCGCGGTGCGCCGGATGACCGCCTTCCGGCATGTAGTCCATCAGTTCGGCCAGCTCCGGCGCTTCGGCCAGCGTTCGCAGGCTCTCCGCCAGCACCGACGCGGCGAGGCCAGGCGGCGGTGCGTTGCGGGCGAGATCGACCGGGCCGTCGCCGTCGCGCTCCGCCGGCTCGGCGACGAAGGTGCCGCGCCCGACATGCGCGCTCAACAGTCCCCGGCGCAATGCGATGGCGTAGGCGCGGCCGACGGTGCCGACCGTCACGCCCAGTCGAAAGGCCAGGTCGCGCTGCGGCGGCAGGCGCTGGCCGGCGCCAAGGCGGCCGGCGACGATATCTCGCTCGATGGCGTCGGCCAGCGCCTGATAGCGTGGAACGGCGTCGTCGCGCAGGGCTGGTTGATAAGTTGTCACCGTGACAATGTTCTCATTGACCGAAACAATATGGCGATTGTACCTATACTGCCTCGATTTCGCCAGGACAATTGGAGGCGACGATGAGCATCACTTTTGGCAAGCCGGCCCGCGCGCTGTTCCCGCTGGACGACGGCGCGACCTACCTGAACCACGGCACCGTGGGCGTGGCGCCGAAGGCGGTGATGCGGGCGCAGGCCGACTGGCGCGCGGAAATCGAACGGCATCCGGCGCGGTTCATGTTCCATCGGCTGAAGCCGCTGCTGCGGCAGGCGGCGGAGCGGGTGGGCGAACGGCTCGGCGTGGCCGGCGAGGATTTGGTGTTCGTCGACAACGCGACGGCCGGCATCAACGCCGTGCTGCGTTCCTTCCCGTTCGCCGAGGGCGACGAGATCCTGGTCAACGACCACACCTATGGCGCGGTCGCCCACACCGCGACCTATGTCGCACGCACGACAGGCGCGGCGGTGAAGACCTTCTCGCTGCCGTTCCCTGTCGAAGACGAGCAGCAGGTGCTGGACGCATTCAAGGCCGCCTTGAGCCCGAAGACGCGGATCGCGGTGGTCGACCACATCACTTCGCATACCGCGCTGCTCCTGCCGCTGGCCGAGATCAGCCGGATCTGTCACGCCGCCGGCGTCGCGGTGCTGGTCGACGGGGCGCACGCGCCGGGCCAGATCAGGCTCGACATCGCGGCGACCGGGGCGGACTGGTATGTCGGCAACCTGCACAAGTGGATGTTCGCGCCGCGCGGCTGCGGCGTGCTGTGGGCGCCGAAGCAACGCCAGGACGGGCTGCACCCGCCGGTAATCTCATGGGGTCTCGACAACGGTTTCGCCGACGAGTTCGACTGGGTCGGCACCCGCGACTGGGCCGGCGTGCTGTCGACCGAGGCGGCGTTCGGGTTCATCGACGAGCTCGGCGGCTTGCAGGCGATGCACGACTACATGCACCCGCTGGCGCGCGAGGCCGCGGCGGTGCTGGCGGCGAGATGGCAGGGACCGTTGCACGCGCCGGCGGCGATGACCGCGGCGATGGCGTTGGCGCCGCTACCGTCGGTGCGCGACCCGAACCAGGCAACCGCCGACCGGCTGCGCGCGGCGCTGCTGGAACAGCATGACATCGAGGTACCGGTGATCGCGCGCGACGATCGGCTGTGGTTCCGGCTGTCGATGCAGGTCTACAACGAACTGGACGAGATCGACCGGCTGGCGGCGGCGACCGAGGCGCTGCTCAAGGCCGAAGCGGCGTGAGGAGAGGACAATGACGATCCCGCTGTACCAGATCGATGCCTTCACCAGCCGGCTGTTCGGCGGCAATCCGGCCGCGATCTGTCCGCTGGAGAGCTGGCCGGACGACGCCACGCTGCAGGCCATCGCGCTGGAGAACAACCTGTCGGAGACCGCTTTCATCGTGCCGCAGGGCGAGGGGTATCACCTGCGCTGGTTCACGCCGGCGCTGGAAGTGAACCTATGCGGCCATGCCACGCTGGCGACGGCGCACTTGATCCTCAACAAGCTGGAGCCGGGGCGCGAGCAGGTCGCGTTCGAGACGCTGTCCGGCACGCTGACCGTGCGGCGCGAGGGCGAGCGGCTGGCGATGGACTTCCCGGCGATCCCGACCGAGCCGGGCGAGGTGCCGGCCGAGGTCGTCGCGGCGGTCGGCGGCAAGCCGGTGGAGACCTATCGGGTGCGCGAGGTGCACGGCGCGCGCTATTTCATGCTGGTCTATGCAAGCGAGGCGGAGGTGCGGGCGCTGACGCCTGACTTCGGTGCCATGCTGAAGCTCAACAGCAACGCCATCGCAACCGCGCCGGGCGACGGGTCGGACTGCGCGTCGCGCTTCTTCGGGCCGGCCTCGGGCGTGAACGAGGACCCGGTGACCGGCTCGGCGCATTGCACCATCGCGCCCCACTGGGCGGCCAAGCTGGGGCGCGACGAGGTGCATGCGCGTCAGGTCTCGGCGCGCGGCGGCGAACTGTTCTGCCAGGTAGCGGGCGAGCGCGTGGTGCTGGCCGGCGACTGCGCCTTCTACATGGCCGGCGAGATCGAGGTGTGAGCGCGTCTGTCGCACCGGCGGCGTCGCCGGGCGACCTGGCGGCGGTGAAGGCGATGTTCCGCGCCTATGCCGACTCGCTCGGCTTCGACCTCGGGTTCCAGGATTTCGAGGCCGAGCTGGCCGACTTCCCCGGCACGTACGCAGCCCCGGCCGGTGCGCTGCTGCTGGCGCGGCTCGACGGCGAGCCGGTCGGCGCCGTGGGCCTGCGCGATCTCGGTGAAGGTGTCTGCGAAATGAAGCGGCTTTACCTGGCGCCGGCCGCGCGTGGGCATGGGCTTGGCGTGAAGCTTGTGGCACGGCTGGTCGAAACCGCGCAGGCGGCGGGCTACCGGGCGATGCGCCTCGACACCGTCCCCGGCCATCACGACGCGGCCATCGGGCTGTACCGCAAATTCGGTTTCGTCGACATCGAGGCGTACTGCCACAACCCGATCCCCGGCGCCCGGTTCATGGAGTTGGCGCTGTCGTAGCCCGGATGTAGCGGAGCCAAATCCGGGAGCGGCATACCCGGATTGCACGTCGTTCCATCCGGGCTACGGGAGCTTGGCGAGCAGCTTCACCAGCCGGTCCACCTCTTCTTCGGTGTTGTAGTAGTGCAGGCCAACGCGGTTGATCAGCTCCAGGTCGCGGGGCTGCATGTCGAGGCGGGTGCTGGTGACGTGCGAGCGGGAGATGTTGATCTTCTCGGCCGCCGCGGCGGCGATGGCCGTGTCGGGCTCGACACCATCGAGGCTGAAGCCAACGATGCCGCAGCGGCGCTCGCCGAGATCGTGCACCCGGCCGCCGGGTAGCGCTCGGATCTCGTCGCGGAAGTGTTCGGCCAACGGCGCGACGTAGGCTTCGATCTCAGCCAGTCCCCATTCCATCGCGTAGTCGACCGCAACGCCGAGGCCGATCTTGCCGGCGACGTAGTTCTCCCAGTTCTCGAACCGCCGCGCGCTCGGCTCCATTTCAAAGCGGTCGGGCGCCGTCCAACTGGCGCTGTGCAGATCGAGGATTGGCGGCTCGACCTTGTCCAGGATCGCGCGGCGGGCGTAGAGGAAGCCGGTGCCGCGGGGCCCGCGCAGATACTTGCGACCGGTGGCGGACAGGAAGTCGCAGCCGATGGCCGCGACGTCGATCGGCATCTGGCCGACCGACTGGCAGGCGTCGAGCAGGTAGGGCACGCCGGCGTCACGCGCAACCTTGCCGATGGCCTCGGCCGGGTTCACCAGCCCGCCGTTGGTCGGCACGTGGGTGACGGCGATCAGCTTCACGCGCTCGTCGATCATCCCGGCGAGCCTGGCCACGTCGAGCTGGCCGTGCTCGTCGTTCGGCACGACATCCACGGTCACGCCGACGCGCCGGGCGAGCTGTAGGAAGGCGATGTAGTTCGACGCGTACTCGCTGACCGCCGTGAGGATGCGGTCGCCGGGCTGGAACGGCAGGCTCAGGAACGCCATCTGCCAGGCGACGGTGGCGTTCTCCATCACCGCCACCTCGTCGCGGTGGCAGTTCAGCATCTCGGCGATGGCGTCATAGGTGCGCTCCACGGCCGGCTCGGCGCGCGCGGCGGCCTCGTAGCCGCCGATCGTCGCCTCCAGGTCGAGGTGGTCCTTCAGCGCTTCGAGCACCGGCGCCGGCATCAACCCGGCGCCGCAGGCCATCAGGTGCGCGACGTGGGCACAGCCGGGTGTCTCGGCGCGGGCACGGTCGATGTCGATGGTCATGCTCAGAGCACCTTGTGCAGCGCGTCGAGCAGGCGGTCGACGTCGGGCTCGGTGTTGTAGAGGTGCGGGGTGACGCGCATCGAGTCGCCGCGTACGGAGACGTAGACCTTTTCGTCCGCCAGCTTCGGCAGCAACCCCTCCGGCACGCCGTCGGGGAAGCGCAGGCCGAGGAAGTGGCCAGCGCGGTAGGCGGCGTCGGATGCGGTGAGGCCCAGATTGCTGGCCCGTGTCGCGATGGCCTCGGTGGTCGCGGACAAGGTGTGCTGGATGTTGTCGACGCCCCACGCGTGAAGCTGTTCCAGGGCCGCGACGGCCTGCGGCAGCAGCGCGAAGTTGGCGACCTCGCCGACGTCGAAGCGCCGCGCGCCGGGCTGGAAGTCCATGCGGTAGTCGACCAGCCGGGCAAAATCCTCCGAGCCGGCGCGCGCGATCCAGTTGTGCTCCAGCGGCCGGCCGGCCTGGTATTCCGGCGCGACGTACATGAAGCCCAGCGAGTAGGGGCCCATCATCCACTTGTAGCCGGCGGCGACGGCGAAGGCGGGCTGCACTTCGTTCACGTCGAAGGGCAGGGCGCCGATCGACTGGGTCAGGTCGAGCGCCAGCGCGGCGCCGACCCTTCGACACGCCTTGCCGACCGCCACCAGGTCGATCAGGCCGCCGTCGGTCCAGTGGCAGTGCGGCAAGGCGACCACCGCCGTGCGTTCGTTGATCGCCTCCAGGATCGCCGGGGTCCAGTTGCCGTCCGCGGTGCGCGGCAGGGTTTCCAGCGTGGCGCCGACATCGCCGGCGAGCTGGCGCCAGGAATAGACGTTGGAGGGGAACTGGTCGGCCAGCACGATCAGCTTCTGGCCGCGCGCGACCGGCAGGTTGGCCGCCGCCGTGGCGATGCCGTAGCTCGCCGCCGGCACGATGCAGATGTCCTCGGTGCGGGCGTGGATCAGCCTGGCGAACAGCTCGCGCGCGGTCTCCGGGATGCCGAAGAAATCCGGCGTGGTGATCTCCCACGGTCGCGCCTTCATGCCCACCGCCTCGCGCCCGGCCGCCACCACACTGTGCAGCAGCGGCGACATGTAGGCGCAGTTCAGGTAGGCAACGTCGTCGGGCAGGTCGAACAGGTGGCGCTGGCTGGGGATCGCGGTCGGCATGATGGGCTCCGGCGGTTGTGGCGCGCGCACTGTAATGGCCATGTTGCAGTGCGACAAATGGACCGTTGACAGGGCCCAGGCCCCGCTAACATATCGGGCGTCCCACGCGTTCCGTGGGCCGTCGCAGGATTCGACCGATGCCGCCGACACGCAAGCCCGAACGCCCTTACTTCTCCTCCGGTCCGACCGCCAAGCGGCCGGGCTGGTCGGCGTCGGGTCTGTCGGGCGCGCTGCTGGGGCGCTCGCATCGCGCCGGGCCGGCCAAGGCCAGGCTGGCGGCGGCGATCGACCAGACCCGCGACCTGCTGGGCATTCCCGCCGACCATCGCATCGGCATCGTGCCGGGCTCCGACACCGGCGCCTTCGAGATGGCGATGTGGACCCTGCTCGGCGCGCGCGGCGTCGACGTCCTGGAATGGGAGAGCTTCGGCGCCGGCTGGGTCACCGACGCGGCCAAGCAGCTGAAGCTGGATGACTTGGAGATCGTCAAGGCCGACTACGGCGAACTGCCGGCGTTGGCCGAGATCGATACCCGGACTCGCGACATCGTGTTCTGCTGGAACGGTACGACATCGGGCGTGCGCGTGCCGAACGGCGACTGGATCGCCGACGACCGCGGGGGGCTCACCTTGTGCGACGCCACCTCGGCGGCGTTCGCCATGCACCTGCCGTGGGACAAGCTCGACGTCGTCACCTTCTCCTGGCAGAAGGCGCTGGGCGGCGAAGCGCAGCACGGCATGATCGTGCTGTCGCCGCGTGCGGTCGAACGGCTGCTGAACCACACGCCGCCGTGGCCGCTGCCGAAGATTTTCCGCCTGGTCAGCGGCGGCAAGCTGATCGAGGGCGTGTTCAAGGGCGAGACCATCAACACGCCGTCGATGCTGTGCGTGGAAGACTACCTGGACGCGCTCCGGTGGGCGCGCTCGGTCGGCGGCTTGCAGGGGCTGATCGGCCGCACCGAGGCCAACCTGGCCGCGATCTCTACCTGGGTCGCCAAGACCGACTGGGTCGACTTCCTGGCGACCGACGCAGCTTCACGCTCGCCGACCTCGGTGTGCCTGTCGATCGTCGACCCGTGGTTCGCGGGCCTCGACGAGGCCGACCGCGCCGCCGCCGCGAAGCAGCTCGTGGGCTTGCTGGAGAAACAGGACGTGGCCTATGACATCGGCGCCTACCGCGACGCGCCGCCGGGCCTGCGCATCTGGTGCGGCTGCACCGTCGAGACCGCCGACCTGGAAGCCCTGACCCCGTGGCTCGACTGGGCTTTCGACGAGGTCAAGGCCAACTTCCAAGCCAACGCCGCCTAGCCATAGTTCGAGAGCGATGCCGAAAGTTCTGATTTCCGACAAGATGAGCCCCCGCGCGGCCGAGGTGTTCCGCCGCCGCGGCGTCGAGGTCGATGAGAAGACCGGGTTAAGCCCCGACGAGCTGACCGCGATCATCGCCGACTATGACGGCCTGGCGATCCGCTCCTCGACCAAGGCAACGGCCGATCTGCTGGAAGCCGCGACCCAACTGAAGGTGATCGGCCGGGCCGGCATCGGCGTCGACAATGTCGATGTCCCGGCCGCCACGGCGCGCGGCATCTGCGTGATGAACACGCCGTTCGGCAACTCGATCACGACGGCCGAGCACGCCATCGCGCTGATGATGGCGCTGGCGCGCCAGCTTCCCGCCGCCGACCGTTCCACCCACGCCGGCAAGTGGGAGAAGTCCAGGTTCATGGGCGTGGAGCTGTTCGGCAAGACGCTGGGCATCATCGGCTGCGGCAATATCGGCGCCATCGTCGCCGACCGGGCGCTCGGCCTGCGCATGCGGGTGGCGGCCTACGATCCATTCCTGTCGGCGCAGCGCGCCCTCGACCTCGGCGTGGAGAAGCTGGGGCTGGACGAGCTCTTGGCGCGGGCGGATTTTCTGACGCTGCACACCCCGCTGACCGACGGTACGCGCCACATCATCAATGCCGAGAACCTGGCGAAGATGCGCAAGGGCGCGTTCCTGATCAACTGCGCGCGCGGCGAGCTGATCGTTGAGGACGACGTGAAGGCGGCGTTGGAATCGGGCCAGCTCGCCGGCGCCGCGGTCGATGTCTTCGCCGTGGAGCCGGCGAAGGAAAGTGTGCTGTTCGGCCTGCCCAACGTGGTGGCGACACCGCACCTGGGCGCCTCGACGGCGGAGGCGCAGGAGAACGTGGCGTTGCAGGTGGCCGAGCAGATGGCCGACTTCCTGGTCGACGGCGCGGTCTCCAACGCGCTCAACATGGCCTCGGTCACGGCCGAGGAAGCACCGCGCCTGAAGCCGTATTTCGAGCTCGCGCGGGTGCTCGGCTCGTTCGCCGGACAGCTCACCGAGACCGGCCTGAAAGAGGTCCACGTCGAATACGAAGGTCACGTCGCGACGCTGAACACCCGGCCGCTGACCGCGATCCTGCTGGAGGGCCTGCTGCGGCCGCTGTCGGAAAACGTGAACATGGTCAACGCGCCGTTCGTGGCGCAGCAACGCGACATCGACGTGAAGGAAACCCGCGACGAGGCGCCCGGCGACTACCAGACGCACATCAAGCTGACGGTGACCAGCGAGCGCCAGACTCGCTCGGTCTGCGGCACCCTGTTCGCCGACAGCCGGCCGCGCATCGTGCAGGTCAAGGGTATCAAGCTGGAGGCCGAGGCGGCGCCGCACATGCTCTACATGACCAACGAGGACAAGCCCGGCTTCATCGGTGCGCTCGGCACCACGCTGGGCAAGCACGGCGTCAACATCGCGACTTTCCACCTCGGCCGTTCCGCGCCCGGTGGCGACGCCATCTCGCTGCTGGAGATCGACCAGCCACTGTCGGCCGAAGCGCTGGCCGAGGTCGAGGCGCTGCCGCACGTGATGCAGGCCAAACCGCTGAGCTTCTAAAGACCCAGGACGTCACCCCGGCCTTGAGCCGGGGGCCATGTCAAAGCCGGTTTCCTTCTTCGACATGGACCCCGGATCGCGGCGCTTCGCGCCTTCTCCGGGGAGAGGGCATGGCCGGGATGACAACCACGCCATTTTCGCTATGTTGGCCGCGCCATGAACGATGACGCCAAGCTCGCCCTGCTGCCCGACGGGCTGCACGACGACCTGCCGCCCGCCGCCGGCCACGAGGCCGCGACGATCGAGCGGCTGGTCGGCTGTTTCGCGCGCCATGGCTACGAGCGGGTGAAGCCCCCGCTGGTCGAGTTCGAGGAGAGCCTGCTCACCGGTCCGGGACAGTCGGTCTCGCGCCACATGTTCCGGCTCATGGATCCGATCACGCAGCGCATGATGGGCGTGCGCGCCGACATGACGACGCAGCTCGCGCGCATCGCCGTGACGCGGCTGAAGGGCCGGCCGAGGCCGCTGCGGCTGTGCTATTCCGGCCAGGTGCTGCGCGTCCGTGGCACCCAGCTTCGCCCGGAACGCCAGTTCGCGCAGGCCGGCGTGGAACTGATCGGCGCCGACGCGCTGGCGGCCGACGCGGAAATGGTGCTGCTGGCCGCCGAGGCGCTGCGCGGCGTCGGCATCGACAACCTCTCCATCGACCTCACGGTGCCGCTGCTGGTGCCGACCATTTGCGAGGGGCTGGGTTTCAACGGCGAGGCGGCGGAGGCGGCGCGGCGTGCGCTGGACCGTCGCGACGGTGGCGCGGTGGCCCGGATACCAGAGCCGGCCGGCGGCCTGTTCGCGGCGCTGATGGGCGCGGCAGGGCCGGCGGGCGAGGCCCTGGCCAAGCTGGCGGCGCTCGACCTGCCGGCGGCGGCGGGCGAGGCGGTGACGCGGCTTGGCGATCTGGTGGCGCTGTTGGCGCAGGCCGACCCGGACCTGGCGCTGACCGTCGATCCGGCCGAGAGCCGCGACTTCGAGTATCAGACCGGGGTCAGCTTCACGCTGTTCGCCAGAGGCGTGCGCGGCGAACTGGGGCGTGGCGGGCGTTATGACCTGGCGACCCGGGAGACCGCGACCGGGTTCACGCTCTACATGGACAGCGTGATGCGCGCGGTGCCGGCGGCCGACGCCGGCCGGCGGCTATACCTGCCGGCCGGGATCGACCGCGCCGTCGGGGCCGGTCTGCGGGCCGATGGCTGGAGCACGGTGCAGGGCTTCGATGAAGGCGGGTCGCAGGCGGCCCGCGAGCTGGGCTGCACGCATATCTTCGACAATGGGACCGTGACGGCGCTGGACTGACCGGCGGCGGCGGAGCAGGGGAGAGCCATGGCCAACGTGGCAGTGGTGGGCGCCCAGTGGGGCGATGAAGGCAAGGGCAAGATTGTCGACTGGCTGTCGGAGCGCGCCTCGGTGGTGGTGCGGTTCCAGGGCGGCCACAATGCCGGCCATACGCTGGTCATCGATGGCACCACCTACAAGCTTTCGCTGCTGCCGTCCGGCGTGGTGCGCAAGGGCAAGCTGTCGATCATCGGCAACGGCGTCGTGGTCGACCCGTGGGCGCTGCTCGACGAGATCGGGCGCCAGGAAGCCCAGGGACTGGAGATCACGCCGTCCAGCCTGCGCATTGCCTACAACGCGCCGCTGATCCTGCCGCTGCACCGCGAGCTCGACATCATCCGCGAGGACGCGCGCGGCAACTCGCCGATCGGCACGACGCGGCGCGGCATCGGCCCGGCCTACGAGGACAAGGTCGGTCGGCGCGCGATCCGGCTGTGCGACCTGGCCGCGCCGGACACGCTGGGCGAGAAGGTCGGCACGCTGCTGGCGCACCACAACGCGCTGCGCCGCGGCCTGGGCAAGCCGGAGGTCGACGGACCGGCACTGGTCGAACAGCTCCACGATGTGGCGCCGAAGGTGTTGCCCTTCGCGTCGGTGGTGTGGCGCGACCTGGACGAGGCACGCCGCGCCGGCCACCGCATCCTGTTCGAGGGCGCGCAGGCGGCGATGCTCGACATCGACCACGGCACCTATCCCTACGTCACCTCGTCGAACACGCTGGCCGGGCAGGTCGCCGCCGGCGCCGGCATTGGCGCCGATGCGGTGGGCTACGTGCTCGGCATCACCAAGGCCTATACCACGCGCGTCGGTGCCGGGCCGTTTCCGACCGAGCAGGACAATTCGATCGGCAAGGGGCTGGGCACGCGCGGCAACGAGTTCGGCACCGTCACCGGCCGGCCGCGCCGCTGCGGCTGGTTCGACGCGGTGATGGTGCGCCAGGCGATCAAGGTCGGCGGCATCCACGGCATCGCGTTGACCAAGCTGGACGTGCTGGACGGCATGGCCGAGCTCAAGGTCTGCACCCGCTATCGCCTAGACGGCGTGGAAATCGACTACCTGCCGAGCGAGGCGGCGCAGCAGGCCCGCGTCGAGCCGGTCTACGAGACCATGGAAGGCTGGCAGGAAAGCACACAGGGCGCGCGCAGTTGGGCCGACCTGCCGGCGCAGGCGATCAAGTACGTGGTCCGTGTGGAGGAGCTGATCGGCGCCCCGGTGGCGTTGCTCTCGACCAGCCCGGAACGTGACGACACCATCATGGTGACCGACCCGTTCGCGGATTAGGGCGGGCGCCCAGAAAGAAATGCCCGGATCATGTCCACGGGTGTCCGGTTAAGCCCTTCCGGGTCAGCGCCCACCCCTCGACGTCTTTGCAAGCTCAGGGACGTGGATGCCCCGGACAAGCCGGGCCATGACGCGTCTTCTATTTTCTTCGATGACACCGTCATGCCCCGGCTTGTCCGGGGCATCCACG
>JAVKFY010000041.1:0-24839 GCA_040223615.1 Alphaproteobacteria bacterium | reverse complement strand
TGCCTGACAGTGAAGTCCACCGGTGGTTCCAGGCGGTGCATGGCGAGGATGGCGGCGGTCTTTTCCGCGCCATAGGCCGCTTCCAGCCGCTCGGCGAACCAGTCAGGCGCTTCGCGCGTCTGGGCAAGGGCGGCGGGAAGCGCGCGTGCCTTCACACGGATCAGATTGCGCAGAACGCCGTTGACCAGACCCGAAAAGCGGGCGAGACGCGGGTCGCTTTTTGCCTGGGTGACAGCGAGGTCTACGGCGGCGCTGTCGGGCACGTCGAGGAAAAGGATCTGCGCCGCCGCCACATGCAGCGCGTGCGAGAGGGCGCGGGCGTTGGCGGGCAACGGGCGCTCCAGACGGCGGGAAAGCAGTGCCTCGATCGTGCTGCGGTGGCGGAGCGCGCTCATCAGGATGGCGCGGACAAGCGAGCGGTCCCGCGCATCGAGCGCGCGGAAATTGGGCTGGCCGTGGGCGGGATCGGTGAGACCGTCGAGCGAGGCGTGGGCATCCACCACGGCGGCGAGCAGTTTCGTGGCCACGCGGCGGGTCTCAAGGCCGGGCTTGTCGAAGGTCTCGGGGCTGGGGCGGTTTTTGCCGGTGGCGCGGCGCACAGTGGGGCGGCTCACGACCAGGGGCCTTTGCGCCCCTTGGCGTCACGGCCCCAGCGGGGCCCGGATTTGGGCTCGGATTTGGGCTGGGGTTGGGGCCGGGGTTCGGGTGCTTCGGTCCGGGCGCCCCATGGACCGTGGTTTTCCTCACGGCGTTGCGGCTCAGGCGTCGCGCGCATTTCGCCCGCCATTGCCTGAAGCGCGGCGATGCGGTTGTCCGTGTCCGGGTGGGTGGAAAACAGATTGTCCATGCGCTCGCCCGAGAGCGGATTGATGATGAACATGTGCGCCGTCGCGGGATTGCGCTCGGCCGGCTCGTTGACATGCCGGCCGGCGGCCCGGGCGATCTTGGCGAGCGCGCTCGCCAGCCAGTCGGGCCGGCCGCAGATCTCGGCGCCACGCCGGTCGGCGGAGTATTCGCGCGTCCGGCTGATCGCCATCTGCACGATCATCGCGGCGAACGGCGCGACGATCATGGCGACCAGGACGCCGATCAGGCCGAGCGGGTTGTTGTTGCGTCCGGAGCCGAAGAACAGGGCAAAGTTGCCCAGAATGGAGATCGCGCCCGCCAACGTCGCGGTGATCGTCATGATCAGCGTGTCGCGGTTCTGCACGTGGGCCAGTTCGTGGGCCATCACGCCGGCCACCTCCTCGGGCGTCAGCGTTTCGAGCAGGCCCGTCGTCGCGGCGACGGCGGCGTTCTCGGGATTGCGCCCGGTGGCGAACGCATTGGGCTGGTCCTGCTTGATGATGTAGACCTTCGGCATCGGCAGGCCGGCATTGGCGGCCAGGTCGCGGACCATGCGGTAATATTCGGGGGCGCTGTTCTCGTCGACCTCGACCGCGCCGTTCATGCGCAGCACCATCTTGTCGGCGTTCCAGTAGGAAAAGGCGTTCATCGCAAGTGCGATGACGAAGGCGATCATCATGCCGCCCGTGCCGCCGATCAGATAGCCGACGCCCATGAACAGGGCCGTCATGAAGGCGATCAGCATGGCGGTCTTGACCATATCCATCGTGTCAGCTCCGCATGTCGAAAATGGACCAGACGGCCGCTGGACGCAGGTCCGGCGACCGCCATATAGATGGACGAGGCAGCCCCCGTTTTCAATGAGGACAGGCCGGAGAAGCGACGATGACACAGACCGAAAGTCAGCCAGGAGAACCCGGCGGCGCGGAGGCGACCGAGGCGACAGAAGCGCCGGCGCGCCGTTTCGAGGACCTGCCGCCCGCCGCGCAGCGTGCGCTCAGGGAGGCCGAAGCGCGTCGGGCCAAACTCGACCGGCAGCAGGCCGGGGCGCAAAAGGAGTATGGCGGGCGCGGCGGCAAGGACCCCGCCCGGTTCGGTGACTGGGAGATCAAGGGCATCGCCATCGATTTCTGATCCCGGCGCACCGTTGCAATTCCTGACGATCGGTTAACGGGCGGACGCCAATTGCCGGCGCGTCGTCAATGCCGCCGCAACCATTGCGACACATAAGTGCCCGAAACGCCCGGATTTGCCCGATCGCGGGCGGATGGGCCGCCTTCAGGCAGCAAATTGGTAATCGGCCGCCTCCATCGTGCGCAGCCAAACGGAGGCTATCCATGCGCACGATCGTTGCACGCCGTCTTTCGCCGCTCGTCGCCGCCGGCCGCGCATTCGCGGCGGACCGTGGCGGCAATTTCGCGGCCCTGTTCGGGCTGAGCAGCCTGGTGCTGATCTCGGCGGCGGGCATGGCGCTCGACTATTCGCGTCTTTCGTCCGCCAAGGTCCGGCTCAACCAGGCCGTCGATGCGGCGGTTCTGTCGACCACGCGCAACATCACGCTCGGCACGATCACCGAGGACGAGGCCGAAGAGGTCGTCACCGCGTACGTTCTGGCCAATATCGACGAGGGCGAACTGGCCGGCGAGCCCGTCAGGATCGACAAGGTGGTCATCGACGCAGCGGCCAAGACGCTTCAGGTCGAGGCATCGATCCGCGTTCCGATGACGCTGACCAAGCTGATCTCGGCCAGCGAGCGCGTCGTCTCCACCGATGCCAAGGCGCAGTTCTCGAACACGCAGATCGAAGTGGCGATGGCGCTCGACATCACCGGGTCGATGGCGACATGGATACCGGCCTCCGGCGAGACGCGCATGCAGGGGCTGAAGAAGGCGGCGACCACGGCCATCGACCTGATGTTCGCGGCGCCGGGCGCCGACGAGCGCGTGCGTATCGGGCTCGTGCCCTATGCCGCGACCGTCGATGCAAGCCCGGTCATCGACGAGATCAACTATACCGGCTCTTCGAACGGCTGCGTCTACGAACGCACCGGACCGAAGCGCTACGAGCGTGACTTCGCAAGCCCGCTGCATCCGGTCGGCGGCACCAAGGATTGCCCCGACGCCGAGATCCTGCCGATGACCGACGACGCCGCGCTGCTCAAGAGCCGCATCAACGCGTTCGGCACCGGCGGCTGCACGGCCGGCCATATCGCCATCGCCTGGTCCTACTACATGCTGGCGCCGGAATGGAATTCGGCGTGGCCGGCAGGCTCGGACGCGGGCCCGTTCGCGCCCGGCACGCGCAAGTACGCCATCATCATGACCGACGGCATCTTCAACACGCATCCGTCGAGCGGAAAGTGGTGCAACACGCCGGGACAGGCGCAGTCGAACCTTTATGCGCGCAAGCTGTGCGACTCGATGAAGGATGACGGCATAAAGGTCTACACGATCGCGTTCGCCGCGCCGGCGAAGGCGGCGGCCCTCATGAAGGACTGCGCCAATCCGGACACCGCCGAATCGACCTTCTTCTTCAATGCCACCGACAGCGACCAGCTGGAGGACGCGTTCGCGGCGATCGCCGAGGACATCACCGGCCTCGCCCTGATCAACTGAGCGATCGGTCCGCACGAAAAAGGGCCATCCGGCAACCGGACGGCCCTTTCCGCAATTCATGTCTCCGGCCGGCCGTCAGGCCGAGGGCGCATCGGGCGCCCGCACCGGCTGCACGGGACTGTCACGCCGTCAGAGGCTGCTCCAACGGATGATGACCCGCAAAGACCGAACCGGACCCATGGAACCACTCGACATCGGATCACCTCCTTTCATAGCGTTGAACACGCGCCCACGGTGACTGGTTCGCGGCTGTTGGGCAAGCGAAAACTGGCGGCCGTGCGCCGGTCCGTCTTGCGCGCGGGCGGGGCCGGTGCTTTTGTGCCTTGTGTGTCCGGGAGGGTGCGATGGATTTTGGCGGGATCAACCTCTGGGCCGTGCTGGCGGCCACGGTCGCGGCGTTCATCGTCGGCGCGGTCTACTATGGCACGCTTTCCAAGCCGTGGATGCGCGCGGCGGGCATCGCCGAGGAGGACGCCGCGTTCGGGCCCGCCCTTTTCGCGATGACGTTCGTCTGCCTGCTGGTGATGGCGTTCGTGCTGGCCGGACTGATCGGGCATCTCGGCGACGGACAGGTGACGCTGCGCAACGGCGTCATTTCGGGTCTCTTCGTCTGGGCCGGTTTCATGGCGACGACGATGACGATCAATCACCGCTACCAGAACGATGGATGGGACCTGACGCTGATCGACGGGCTGCACTGGCTGCTCGTCGCGCTGGTGATGGGCGCGGTGATCGGGCTGATCGGCGTGTGATCACGCGCTGACGCTCATCTGCGTGCGCCGGTCGATGCGGGCGAGCAGCCAAACCATGTCCCGCCGCGCGAGCGCGATGCAGCCCTCGGTCGGCGGATGGCCGTCCTTCGCAAGATGGGCGAAGATGGCCGAGCCGCGATCGCGCGCCCGACCCGGCTCCATGTTCCAGTCGAGCACGATGCAGATGTCGTAGAGGGCATCCGTCCGCCACAGGGTCTCGTGCGAGGCGGCGAACGGCAGCCGGACGGGGCGGTTGTAGGCGGGATGGGTCGGCGCATCGCACCAGCCGTCGCCGGCGCGGGTCGGGATCATCCGAAGTGCGGTGGTCGGGCGGGGTCCACGGTCGGCGCGCCAGTAGCCCCAGAGCGGACGCAATGGACCGCCGGCAGGCGTGACGCCGTCGCCCTCGCGCTTGAGCACGCCCGGGCCGCCACGCCCCAGGGCACAGGGCAGCACGCGCGGGCCCGCCTTGAGCAGCCCACGCTGGCGATGGCCGGGCGCACGATGGACGGTGACGGTGGAGATCATGGACTTCGGCTGCCTCGAAAACGGCGGCGCGCTGACGCGCCGGACACGCAAAGTTGAGCATTTGTTGAGATCACGAATGCCATTAAGATGTCAAAAGACACGCGCAGAGCCGCGGCCGTGCCGGGGCGTAGCCAGAGGTGATTCATGACGAAGCGAACGCTGCTGCTGGTCGACGACGATGACGATCTGCGCGAAGTGCTGGTCGAGCAATTGTCGCTCTACGAGGAGTTCGAGGTCCTGCAGGCGGCGGCCGCGGCCAAGGGGATCGAGGCGGCGCGCGGCGCGATGATCGATCTGGTCGTCATGGATGTCGGCCTGCCCGACATGGACGGGCGCGAGGCGGTCAAGATCCTGCGCAAGGGCGGCTTCAAGGCGCCGATCATCATGCTGACCGGCCATGACACCGATTCGGACACGATCCTGGGTCTGGAGGCCGGCGCCAACGACTATGTCACCAAGCCGTTCAAGTTCGCCGTCCTGCTGGCCCGCATCCGCGCGCAGCTGCGCCAGCACGAGCAGAGCGAGGACGCGACCTTCGCGGTCGGCCCCTACACGTTCACGCCGAGCCAGAAGATGCTGGTCGACGGCAACGGCCGCAAGATCCGGCTGACCGAGAAGGAAGCCTCGATCATCAAGTACCTCTATCGCAGCGGTGCGCAGGTGGTCACCCGCGACACGCTGCTCGAGGAGGTCTGGGGCTACAATTCCGGGGTGACCACGCACACGCTGGAAACCCACGTCTACCGTTTGCGCCAGAAGATCGAGGCCGATCCGTCCAACGCGGCGATCCTGGTCACCGAGAGCGGCGGCTACAAGCTCGTGCCCTGACGGGCTGTTCGGAAACGGACGCATTCCCTCGGGGGTCCGGCGGCTGTCCACACGCGAATTGGCGCGGCGGAACCGGCAAGCTTTCCAATCGATTACCCGTCATGTAACAGCAACGCGACCACGCATGGCGAGGCGCAGGCGGATCGGTGACGCTCAACGACGATATTGCCGCCCTGTCGGCGGCGCGGCTCTTCGAGGATCTCAGCACCGAGCAGCTGCGCCTTCTGGCCTTCGGCGCCGAGCGGCTGCGCTTTGCGGCGGGCCGCACGCTGTTCCGGCAGGACGAACGCGCCGACTGCGGTTTCATCGTCGATGTGGGCGCGATCGCCCTGATCCGTCACACCGATCGCGGCGAGCAGCGCGTGATGACGGCGGGGCCGGGCATGGTTCTCGGCCAGCTGGCGCTGATCACCGAAACGAACTGGATGACCTCGGCACGCACCGAGACGGACAGCGAGGTGCTGCGGATCAGCCGCTCGCTGTTCCGGCGGATGCTGGCCGAGTATCCGCAGACGGCGATGGCGATCCACGCCCAGCTTGCCGGTGATCTCAAGCGGCTCTTGAAGGACATCGAGCGGGTCGAGCGCGGCTTCCGGGATGCGCCCGGCCTCTGAGCGTCCGGTCGCAGGCTCTCAAAGGGCGAAGCGCGCCACGACCGGCACGTGATCGGACGGCTTCTCCCAGCCGCGCGCCTCGGTGAGCACGCTCATGTCGGCCAATGCGCCCTCGAGCGCGTGCGAGCCCCAGATGTGATCGAGGCGGCGGCCGCGGTTCGATGCTGCCCAGTCGCGCGCCCGGTAGCTCCACCAGGTGAACAGCTTCTCGCTGGGCGGCACGCGCAGGCGCATCAGGTCCGACCAACCCGCGCCCGCCCGCATGTCCTCGAGCGTCCCGGTCTCGACCGGCGTATGGCTGACCACGCGGAGCAGTTGCCGGTGCGACCAGACATCGTTCTCGAGCGGAGCGACGTTGAGGTCGCCGACGAGCAGCGCCGCATCGTGTTCGCCGGCGCCGGTGGTGATCTGGCGCATTTCGTCGAGGAACTGCAGCTTGTGGGCGAATTTGGGATTGATCGCGGGGTCGGGCTCGTCGCCGCCCGCCGGCACGTAGAAATTGTGAATGCGCAGCCGCGTCCCGGCGACGTCGACCGTGGTCTCGACGTGGCGCGAATCACCCATCTGGCAGAAATCGCGCCGATCGACCGTGGCAAACGGGATGCGTGAGAGCGTGGCGACGCCGTGATAGGCCTTCTGGCCGTTCAGCGCGACATGCTCGTAGCCGAGCCTGGCGAACGCCTTGGCCGGGAACTGGTCGTTCAGGCACTTGGTCTCCTGAAGGCACAGAACGTCCGGCGCGTGCGTGGTCAGGAACGATTCGACAAGGCCCCGGCGCAGCCGGACCGAGTTGATGTTCCAGGTGGCGATGGTGAAGCTGTCGGAGCGGGACATGGCCTGGCCGGATGATCGGAGCGTCTGGCCGCCTTGTCGCCGTCATGGCCGCAGATGACAAGCGGCGGACCGGCCCGGCCCGCCGCTACGCACAGATTGATGGCGCCGCCGGCGCCAATTCAGTTGTTGTTGTTATTGTTCCGGCTTCTGCGGATCCGGCCATAGTCGATGTCGAACGTGCCGTCGCCGAAGGTCACGCCCTCGCGCACATTGTAGATCATCACCGTGGTGTCCTTGCCCTGCGCGTCACGGATGGTCCACTGGCGCAGATCGTAGCTCTGCGGGTCGAACATCATGGTGATCGTCGAATCGCCGAAGACCTGCCGGTCCTGCAGGACGATCGTGGTCAGATCGTCGTCCTCGATGACCTGCTTGACCTTGCCGTCGCTCAGGTCGATTCGGTCGGCGAGCACGAGCTTGAGCGGGGTCTGGCCGAGCGAATAGGCGTCCCAGGTGTCGAGCTTCTTGTTGTTGACGACGACCGACCGGCCGTCTGCGACGACGCGGATGTTGGACGGCTCCTCATAGAGGAACAGGACCCGCCCCGGTCGCTCGATGAAGAACTTGCCGCCCGTCTGCTCGCCGTTCGGGCCGAACTGGACGAACTCGCCCATCATGGTGCGGACACGGGTGAAATGGTCGGCGATCTGCTGGGCGGCGCCCGAGGCCTGGGCGATGCCGGTGCCGGGCAGGGCCATGGCGAAGAGGCTGCCGGCGGACAGGGCCAGCGCGGTGCGGCGGGTCGGCAGGAGCCTTGCGGTGCGATTGGTCTGGGTCATGGTCGGTTCACGGTCTGCTCGATGCGTTCGATTGCGGTGCTGCTAGATGCACAGTTTGGCTTGACTATGGCGCGCGGGCACGCCGGACTGTGTACGCAAACACGAAGTGCTGCCCGGCAAACGCTACGCGCCGGCCAGCCGTTCCTCTTCCGAGGGCACGAGAATCTCGCGCTTGCCGGCATGGTTGGCCGGCCCGATGACGCCCTCGTCCTCCATCCGCTCGATCAGCGTGGCGGCGCGGTTGTAGCCGATGCCGAGCCGGCGCTGGATGTAGCTCGTCGAGGCCTTGCGGTCGCGGATGACGATCGCCACGGCCTGATCGTAGGGATCGGCGCCGTCATCGTCCGCGCCCGAACCGGATCCGCCGGCGCCGTCCGCGCCCATGTCGGCCTCGTCCTCGTCCTCGGTGACCGCGTCGAGATATTCGGGCACGCCCTGGGCCTTGAGGTGGTTGACGATCGTCTCGACCTCCTCGTCGGAGACGAACGGCCCGTGCACGCGCTGGATGCGGCCGCCGCCGGCCATGTAGAGCATGTCGCCCATGCCCAGAAGCTGCTCGGCGCCCTGCTCGCCCAGGATGGTGCGGCTGTCGATCTTCGAGGTGACCTGGAAGGAGATGCGCGTGGGGAAGTTCGCCTTGATCGTGCCGGTGATGACGTCGACCGAGGGGCGCTGGGTCGCCATGATGACGTGGATGCCGGCGGCGCGGGCCATCTGCGCCAGGCGCTGCACGGCGCCCTCGATGTCCTTGCCGGCGACCATCATCAGGTCGGCCATCTCGTCGACCACCACGACGATGAACGGGAACGGCTCCAAGTCGAGCTGCTCGTCCTCGTAGATCGGCTCGCCGCTGTCCTGGTCGTAGCCGGTCTGCACCGTGCGCGTCATCGGTTCGCCGCGCGCCTTGGCCTCGGCCAGGCGCTGGTTGTAGCCGGAGATGTTGCGCACGCCCAGGCGCGCCATCGCCTTGTAGCGGTTCTCCATCTCGCGCACCGCCCATTTCAGCGCCACGACGGCCTTGCTCGGGTCGGTGACCACCGGCGCCAGCAGGTGCGGGATGTCGTCGTAGACCGACAGCTCCAGCATCTTCGGATCGATCAGGATCAGCCGGCACTGTTCCGGCGTCAGCCGGTACAGCAGCGACAGGATCATGGTGTTGATCGCCACCGACTTGCCCGATCCGGTGGTGCCGGCGATCAGCAGGTGCGGCATCTTCGCCAGGTCGGCCAGCACCGGCGTGCCGCCGATGTCCTTGCCCAGCGCCAGGGTCAGCGCGTTGGCGCCCTTCTCGTAGTCCTTGGTGGCCAGCAGCGCGCGCAGGTACACCGTCTCGCGCCGGCTGTTCGGCAGCTCGATGCCGATCACCGAGCGGCCCGGCACGGTGGCAACGCGCACCGCGATCGCGCTCATCGAGCGGGCGATATCGTCGGACAGGCCGATGACGCGGCTGGTCTTGGTGCCGGGCGCCGGTTCCAGCTCGTACAGCGTGACCACCGGGCCGGGGCGCACCTTGGCGATGGCGCCGCGCACGCCGTAGTCGTCCAGCACGGTTTCCAGCAGCCGCGCGTTCTGCTCCAGCGCGTCGTCGGACACGTTCGGGCCCTGTGGCCCGGTCTGCTCCTGCAACAGGTGCAGCGGCGGCAGCGCGAACTTCCCGCCGTCGCCGAAGTCGAGCAGCGGCTCGGCCTCGGCCTTGGCGCGCCGGCTGGCCTTGGCCGGCTTGGCCTCGCGCGTGACTCGCTTGCGCTTCGGCTTGGCGACTTCCGGCGTCGGCGCCACCGGTTCGTCGTAGCCGTCCTCGTCGTCCTCGTCGTCGGCACCGAAATGCGGTTCGCGCCGGCGCAGCCGCAAGTTGCCGGCGGCCTGTTTCAGGTCGCCCGCGCGCGCCGCCGCGAGCCGCGCCGACCGCCCGGCCAGCCGCCAGGTGCCGCGCCCGAAGTGCCAGTATTCCGCCGCCCGGAAGCCCAGCACCAGCACCAGCCCGACCAGCGCCAGCACGCCGGCGACGATGACCAGCAGCGCCGCCGGCACCGCGACCGGCAGCAGCGCGAGGCCCGCGCGCGCGGCCGCCATCAGTCCGTCGCCGGCCAAGCCGCCGAGTCCGGCGGTCAGCGGCCACGCCGCCGGTACCACGACACCGGCCAGCGCCAGCGCCGCCAGCGCCACCGTCGGCGGCAGCAGCACCAGCCGCAGCCATGGCCGGCTCAGCCCGCGATGCGCCGCCAGCCGCCAACCCCACACCGCCAGCACCAGCGGGAGCGCCATCGCCGCCAGGCCGAGGCTCTGGTAGCCGAGGTCGGCGGCGGTCGCGCCGAAGCCGCCGAGCCAGTTGGCCGTGGCCTTCGGCGTCGCGGTGTTCAGGCTCGGGTCGGCGGCGTCGTAGCTCGCCAGCGCTGCCAGCGCGACACCGGCCACGGCGATCAGCGCGAGTCCCGCCAGTTCGGCCACGCGACGGCCCAGGAAGGCGCGCGCGCCCGGCGGCAACAGGTTCACGCGCGGGCGGTTGACGGTCGATCCAGCCATGTCAGAGCACCTCGGCCATGCGGCGCAACGCCTTCGCGGTGGTGTCTTCGTCGTAGACCAGGGCGATGCGGATGTAGCGCGCGCCGGGGTTTTCCTGGCCCGCCTCGCCGACGGCGAGATAGGCGCCGGGCAGCACCCGGATCGCCGCCTCGGTCCACAGCTTCACCGTCGCCGCCTCGCCGTCGCCGACGTCGAGCCACAGGAAGAAGCCGCCGCCCGGGCGGTAGAAGCCGAGCCGGTTGCCGAAGATCCGTTCCGCCTCGTCGAACTTGGCGACGTAACGCGCCCGGTTCGGCGCCACGTGCGCCTCGTCGTTCCACAGCGCCGCCGCGGCGGCATCCAGCGGCAGCGGGATCGGGTTGCCGCCATATTCGCGCAGCCGCAGGAACAGCCGGATGAGGTCCGGGTCGCCGACCACGAAGCCGGCGCGCAGCCCCGGCACGCTGGAGCGCTTCGACAGAGAATGGAAGCACAGCACGTTGTCCAGGCTGCCCTGCGCCTCGCACACCTGCAGCGCGCCCGGCGGCGGCTGGTCGGTGTAGATCTCCGCGTAGCACTCGTCGAACACCACAACGAAGTCATACGTCCGCGCCAGCGCGATCAGTCGCTCGATATAGGCCAGGTCAGCGATGGTGCCCTGCGGGTTCGACGGCGAGCACAGGTAGAACAGCGCCGTGCGCTCCCAGGTCTTGGCGGGGATCGCGTCCAGGTCGGGCAGGAAGTTGGTCTCCTTGGTGACCGGCAGGTAGACCGGCTGCGCGCCCGAGGCGATCGCCGCGCCACCGTAGCACTGGTAGAACGGGTTCGGCATCAGCACCAGCGGCTGCGCCCCGGCCTTGCTCGGCGGCACCGCCAGGAAAGCGCACATGAACAGCCCCTCGCGCGTCCCCGACAGCGCCGAGACATGCCGTTCCGGGTCGACCGTGTCCGGTTTCAGGCCGTAGCGCCGGCCGAGCCAGTCGACGATCGCCTGGCGCAGCGCCGGGCTGCCCTTGGCCGGCGGGTACTTGCCGTAGAGATGCGCGTTCTCGGCCAGCACCTTGGCCACCAGGTCGGGATATTCGTGCTGCGGCTCGCCCAGGCTCATCAGCACCGGATCGACGCCGGCCGGCGCGGTGAGCGGGTTCAGCAGGTCGCGCAGCCGTTGGAACGGATAGTCGGGCAGCAGGTCCAGGCGCGGGTTGATCATGACGGGCTCGTGCGGCGTTCTGGTCTCGGACCGGGCCTCCGGCCCTCGGGTTATGACCACGGCGATTCGCAGGTGATTCGCGGCGATCCAGGGCCATGCGAACAGACGCAAAACGAGGCCCAGATACAGTAGATGCCGCAACCGTGCGCTACAAGCAATGGCGATTTGCCATGGTTAACGCTAAGTAACTGATCCGATTCAGTTTTTGCTTTGTTCGCAGCTGTGGACGAATCGGTGGATGAACCTCTTCAAACGACCGATTTCTGCATTCTGCCAAGAAGTTGCCGGCGAGCGTTGAAGCGCCGTCTCCGCATCGGTCGGCGGCAAGAAAAAGGCCCCGGCGGTTGCCCGCCGGGGCCGGTTCAAGTTGCGACGCGCGTCGTTGCTACACGGTCTGGGAGCCGCGCCCGAACTCGGGGTAGGCCTCCAGACCGAGCTCGGCGCGGTCGGCGCCGTTGGCCTCGTCTTCCTCGCCCAGCCGGATGCCGACGGTGAACTTCAGGATCGCCCACACCACCAGGCTGACCACGAAGACGAACGCGCCGATCGACACGATGCCGATGATCTGGGTCACGAAGCTGGCGCCGTCGTTCGAGATCGGCACCGCGATGGTGCCCCAGATGCCGCACACCAGGTGGACCGGGATCGCGCCGACGACGTCGTCGATCTTCAGCTTGTCGAGCAGCGGCACGGTCGCCACCACCAAAACGCCGCCGATCGCGCCGATGATCACCGCCAGCCCCAGCGACGGGGTGTCCGGACCTGCGGTGATCGACACCAGACCGGCCAGCGCGCCGTTCAGCGCCATGGTCAGGTCGACCTTCTTGTACATCACCTGGGTCGCGATCATCGCCGCCACCACGCCGCCGCAGGCGGCCAGGTTGGTGTTGACGTAGATGTTGGAGATCGCCACCACGTCGGCGGCCGAACCCATGGCGAGCTGCGAGCCGCCGTTGAAGCCGAACCAGCCGAGCCACAGCACGAAGGTGCCCAGCGTCGCCAGCGGCAGCGACGAGCCCGGCATCGGGTGCACCCGCCCGGCGCTGTCATACTTGCCCTTGCGCGCGCCCAGCAGGATCGCGCCGGCCAGTGCCGCCCAGCCGCCGGTGGAGTGCACCAGCGTCGAACCGGCGAAGTCGGCGAAGCCCTTCTCCGACAGCCAGCCCGCGCCCCACTGCCAGGAACCCTGGATCGGGTAGATGAAGCCGGTCAGCACCACCACGAAGATCAGGAACGGCCACAGCTTGATGCGCTCGGCCAGGGTGCCGGAGACGATCGAGGCCGCGGTGGCCACGAACACCATCTGGAAGAACCAGTCCGACGAGGCCGCGTAGCCGGCCGGGTCGATCTCGGCGCCCTCGGCCAGCGCGCCGGAATCGTCCGGGCCCCAGATGCCGAAGCTGCCGATGAAGCCGCCGTCGACGCCGTCGTACATCAGGTTGTAGCCGATCAGGAAATACATGATGCCGGCGACGGAATAGAGCGAGATGTTCTTGGTGCACTGCATGGCGACGTTCTTGGTCCGCACCAGACCGCCTTCCAGCATGCAGAAGCCGGCCGCCATCCACATCACCAGGAAGCCGTGCACCAGGAAGCTGAACGAGTTGAGGACGTACGCCGTCTCCACCTCGACCGCGGCCGCGGCCGCGCCGACGCCCAGTGCCGGCACCGCGATCGCGGCCCAGGCGCCGCGGCGCAGCAGTTTGTTGTTGAAGATTTTCATAGCGTCGGTCCTCGTTAGAGCGCGTCGGCGTCGGTTTCGCCGGTGCGGATGCGCACGGCCCGCTCCAGATCCAGGATGAAGATCTTGCCGTCGCCGATCTGTCCGGTGCGCGCGGCATTGGTGATGGTTTCGACCACCTGGTCGGCCAGGTCGTCCGCCACCGCGATCTCGATCTTCAGCTTCGGCAGGAAATTCACGGCGTATTCCGCGCCGCGATAGATTTCCGTGTGCCCTTGTTGCCGCCCGAAGCCCTTCACTTCGGAGACCGTGAGGCCCTGAACCCCTAGTTGGGTCAGTGCCTCGCGCACCTCGTCGAGCTTGAACGGCTTGATTACGGCCATGATCAGTTTCATGTGCCAGCCCCTATGGTTATCCGCCCTTCGCGGCGATCCGCAGCCCTCCAACTCAAGAACCATGCCGATTTGCGGCACTGCGGTAAGTTATTGAGATAACTGCAATAACAGGAAAGTGCTGAATTCGCAGGCGGATGCGTTGCAAAAATGATAGGCATGTTTCACGGAATGCCTGATATTTAGGCAGAGACGAGGCATGCTATGCTGCCGCGATGACGATCGAGAGCCTGAACGCGCTGACTCTGGCCGTCGCCGACATGGCGCGGTCGGTCGCCTTTTACCGGGCGCTGGGCTTCGCGCTGAAGCACGGCGGGCCGGAGGACGGTTTCACCAGCTTCCGCGTCGGCGCCGACCACGTGAACCTGTTCGCCACGCCCGAGGTGCCGCCGACCAGCTGGGGGCGGGCGATCTTCTACGTCGACGACGTCGACGCGCAATACCGCCGCGTGATTGACGCCGGCTACGCGCCCGAGGCGCCGCCGCGCGACGCGCCCTGGGGCGAGCGCTTCTTCCACGTCCGCGACCCCGACGGCCACGAGCTCAGCTTCGCGAAGCCGCTGGAGGACACCTGAAGCGTCACTCTGGGTCTACGCGCGGGATGGCGCCATAGGATTGGCCGCCAAGGCGATGGTACAATCGCCGCCATGAACGCGCCGCAGACCCATGGTGCCAACCTCGACGTCCGGCCGCTGGCCGGTACGATCGGCGCCGCCGTGCACGGGCTCGACCTCGCCGCCATCGACCAGAAGACCTTTGCCGCCGTGCGTGCCGCTTGGCACGACCGTCACGTGCTGGTGTTTCCCGACCAGGACCTGACGCCGGCGCAGCAGATCGCCTTCACCCGCATGCTGGGGCCGGTCGAGCCGCACCCACTGGGCACCCGCGCCGGGATTCCCGAACACCCGGAGATCCTGGTGCTGGAGAACCGGCCCGGCAGCCGCGGCGCCCGCAACGACTTCTGGCACTCCGACATCTCCTATGCCGCCCGCCCGCCGATGGCCTCCGCGCTCTACGCCCGCGAGGTGCCGGCCGGCCGTGGCGACACCATGTGGTGCAACATGGTCGCCGCCTACGACGGGTTGTCGGAGGCGATGCGAGACATGCTGCGGCCGCTGAAGGCCTTGCATTCGGCCGAGCTGCTGGCACAGCGGGCGGCCGCCGGCGACAACAACTCGCGCCGCTTCGACACGCCCGAGCCGGCGACGCACCCCGTCGTGCGCACCCATCCCGAGAGCGGCAAGAAAGCGCTCTACACCAACCCGGCCTACACCACGCGTTTCGCGGACATGACCGCGGCCGAGAGCGCCCCGCTGCTCGAGTTCCTCAACGCCCAGGCGACCCGCTCGGAGAACGTCTACCGTCATCAATGGCGGGCCGGCGACCTGGTATTGTGGGACAACCGCTCGACCATGCACTACGCGATCTACGACTACGACGACACGCAGCCGCGCCTGATGCACCGCACCACCGCGGCCGGCGACGTGCCGGTCTAGGCGGCGGACGGCAGGACGACGATGACCGACAACAGCATCCAGGCGCTTACCTTCGACACCGGCGGCACCATCCTCGACTGGCACACCGGCTTCCGCGACGCCTTCGCCGCCGCCGGCCAGCGCCACGGCGTCGAGCGCGACTGGGCGGCGCTGGCCAACGAGACCCGTCGCCGCGCACTGAAGGCGATGATCAATCTCGGCGAACACGAGCCGCCGGCCTACAATTTCGACGGCGCGCATCGCTTCACCGTCGAGGCGCTGGTCAAGGAGCACGGGCTCGACGCCTTCACAGATGAAGACATCCACGCCATCGCTTACGACGCGCCGCATGGATTTCGCTGCTGGCCCGACTTCCCCGACGTGTTGCCGAAGCTGCGCCGGCGCTACATCGTCGCCTCGTTCACCATCCTGTCCTACCGGCTGATCATCGACACCGCGCGCAAGAACGGCCTGTCGTGGGACGCGGTGCTGAGCTGCGAGGGCATCGGCAAGTACAAGCTGCTGCCCGAGGCCTACCGGACTGCCGCGGCGCGGTTGCAACTCGACGTCGGTCAGTGCCTGATGGTCGCCTGCCACAGCTTCGATCTCGACGCCGCCAAAGCGGTCGGGTTCAGGACCGCGCTGGTGCGCCGGCCGCAGGAGTGGGGCCCGGACACGCCGCCGGCCGCCGACAACGGCTATGATTTCGTGGTCGATGATTTCCCCGCCCTGGCCGCCGCGCTCGGCGCCTGAGAAGCGGGACCAACAAGGAGAACGCCATGCTGGCCAACACCAACCGCGTGCTGAACGAAGAACAGCGCGAGCAGTGGGCCGTCGACGGGTATCTGCACCTGGAGGCCGCGCTGAGCCCGGCCGAGGTCGCGTTCTTTTCCGACGAGATCGACCGGGTCCGCATGCTGCCCGGCTACGAGCCGGCGCCGGGCAAGCTGCCGCGTGGCCACTATGACTGGGTCGAGCACGCCAACCCGGACCTCGAAGCCTTCATGGACCGGCGCGACCTGCTGCCCTACCATCAGGCTTTCATCGACCTGATCGACCGGCCGGCGGTGTTCGACCTGATCCTCGACCTGATGGGTCCCTACATCCAGTTCTCGATGAGCCAGGCGATCGTGCGCGCCGCCGGCGACGGCTTCCCCGGCTACACCCACACCGATGGCGGCGAGGGCCAGCGCGGCATCCGCGTCACCGAGACCAGCCGGCCGCTGGCGGTGAAGGTGATGTATCTGCTGACCGACGTCACCGAGCCGGACAGCGGCAACTTCACGCTGTTCCCCGGCAGCCACCTGCGGCCCTATCCCGACCGGCCCGAGCGCATCCCGCATCCGCACGCGCCGGGCGCGGTGCAGCTCATGGGCAAGGCCGGCGACGCCTATGTCTTCCCGCACGCGATCTGGCACGGGCCGTCGCCGAACCGCTCCAACACCTCGCGCAAGACCATCCTGTACAACTACACCCAGATGTTCATGCGTGCGTACGACTTCGGCGCGCCCTACCAGGCGCTGTTCGACAGGTGCACGCCGCGCCAGCGCCGCCTGCTCGGCGACCTCGGCCACGACTTCCGCCCCGGCGACTTCTTCTATGTGCCGGAGGACCAGGAACAGGTCATGGCCGGCGACGGTCCGATCGCCGAGCGCCCCGCCTTCTGGGGCGAGGTCGCGCCACGCTGAGCCGGGCTACGCCAGCGGCAGGCCGACGTAGTTCTCCGCCAGCGCGGTCTGCGCGGCGGTCGAGGTCGCCAGGTAGTCTAGCTCGGCGAGCTGTACCCGGCCGTTGAAGTCGCCCTCGTCGGGCAGTCGGTGCATCAGCATCGTCATCCACCACGAGAACCGCTCCGCCTTCCAGACCCGCGCCAGCGCGGTGGCGGAATAGTCGCTCAGCCCCTGCTCGTCGCCGCGCTTGTAGAAACCGATCAGCGCCCGCGACAGGTAGTGAATGTCGGAGGCCGCGAGGTTCAGTCCCTTGGCACCGGTCGGCGGCACGATGTGCGCGGCGTCGCCGGCCAGGAACAGGCGGCCGTGCCGCATCGGCTCGGCGACGAAGCTGCGCAGCGGCGCGATCGACTTCTCGATCGCCTCGCCGCTCACCAGCCGCGCGGCGACCTCGGCCGGCAGCCGCGCCCGCAGCTCGTCCCAGAACCGTTCGTCGGGCCAGGCCTCGATGTCCTCGTCGACCGGGCACTGTACGTAGTAGCGCGACAGCGCGCGGCTGCGCATCGAGCACAGTGCGAAGCCGCGGTCGTGGTTGGCGTAGATCAGCTCGTGATGCACCGGCGGCGTGCGCGACAGCACGCCGAGCCAGCCGAACGGATAGACCTTCTCGAACGTGCGCAGGACATCCGTCGGGATCGACCGCCGGCTGATGCCGTGAAAGCCGTCGCAGCCGGCGATGAAGTCGCAGTCGAGCCGCACCAGTTCGTCGCCCTTGCGGTAGGTCAGGAACGGTGCGGCGCCATCGACGTCGTGCGGCCGTACGTCCTCGGCATTGTGCACGATGGTGCCGCCCATCGCATCGCGCGCCGCGAACAGGTCGCGGGTGATCTCGGTCTGGCCGTAGACCGTGACCGCCGATCCGGTGAGGTCCTTCAGCGCGATGCGCAGCTCGCGCCCGGCGAAGGCCAGGTTGACGCCGTCGTGGGCCTCGCCTTCCGCGTCCAGGCGCGCGTGCACATTGGCCTGGCGCAGCAGGTCGACAGTGCCGCGCTCGATCACCCCGGCGCGAATCCGCCCCAGTACATGGTCGCGCCCGCGCCACTCCAGGATCACCGACTCGATCCCTTCCAGATGCAGCAGTTGCGACAGCAGTAGCCCCGCCGGACCCGCGCCGATAATCCCGACCTGCGTACGCGCCACCTGACCCTCCCTTACCGACGGGTCGGTCTACCTTGGATCACACGCCGCGGTACAGCCGGGGACGTGTCGGCGCCTTAGCCGGCCGGCGCCGGTTGGGTCGAGGCGATGATGTCCCGGTACAGCTTCCAGCCGTCGGCGGTCTTCTTCCAGATCACCACGAAACTGCCCTTGTCGGCGGTGGCGTCGCCGGCCTTCAGCTCGTAGGTGCCGACTTCGTTGGCGGTGTCGCCGAAGTCCAGCACTTCGTCGGTTTGCAACACAATGCTAGTGATACCGCCTTCGCCAGCGGCCGCGAAGAAGCCTTCGATCGCGGCCCGGCCAACAAGCGGCGCGGCATTCGGGATCATGAACATCGCATCCTCGGTGTAGCAGGCGGCGACGCCGGCTGCGTTTCCGGCCGCGACATTCTGCTCGAATGTGACGTTGGTGGCGGCAATGCCATCTGCTGCGCTCATCTTGTCTTCCTTCCTTCGGAATGTTCCGATGTTGCCCGACCTCTGTGACGGTCGCCGCAACTAAGGTTGGCTATTCCTCCGTGGTCTCCGGCGGGCCGCCGAACTCGGCCTCCAGCTCGCGCTCGACCCGGACCAGGTTGCCGGGCAGCGGCATGCCGTAGGCGCGCATCTGCAACAGCGCCTCGCGCAGCCGCAGGTACAGGGCGTGACGGTTCTCCGCGCCCGCGTCGATCTCGCCGAGCACCAGGTTGGCCTCGGCCTCCAGCTCTTCCCACGCCATCGTCGTCGCTCCTCACTCCAGTCGGCTCAGCAGCCTGCGTGCGCTGGCCAGGGCCCGATCGCCATCGTCCTCGGTGAACCACGCAACGACGGGCTGCAGCAGGGCCCGCGCCGCGGCAATGTCGCCGGCATGCTGGTGGCGTCGCGCCAGGTCGGTGGCGGCCCGCAGTTCCAGCGACTTCGCCTGTTGCTGGCGCGATACCGCCAGCGCGGTCTCCAGCTCCGGCACCGCCTTGTCGTCGGGCAGCAGGCGGGCACGAAACCGGTGCAACTCGGCCAGCAGGTGCTCTTCCTTCACCGCCTTGCTCGCGGTCAGCGCCTCGTCCAGCGCCGCCAGCGCCGCGGCCGGCCGGCCTTGCGCCATCGCCAGCCGTGCCGATAGCGCCAGTTGCCACGACCGTTCGCGCACCGCGCCGGCATCCCGCATCAGGGCGATGGACTCGTCCAGCAACGCCGACGCGTCGGCGATCTCGCCCCGGTCCAGGCAGAGCTGCGCCTCGGCGCCCCGACATCTCGAACGCCAGTGCGCGAAGCCCTGCTCGTCGCTCAGCTGCCGCAGTTCGACCACCAGCGCGGCCGCCGTCGCCGTGTCGCCGCGAATGTAGTGCACGTAGTAGGCCCACATCAGCGCGGTCGCGAGCGCGAACGGCTGGTGCAAAGCGCGGGCTTGCCGCAGGGCCTCCTGCGCATCGTTGCGGGCGCGGGCCGGGTGGCCGAGATACCAGTGCACCAGCCCGCGATAGGCATGGCCGATGACGCGCGGGTCGAGCTGGCCGCGCAGGTCGCCGACGCTCTGCATCCGGCGCACGATCTCAAGACAGTCGTCCAGCTCGGCCAGCGCGCCGCGAAAGTCGCCGAGCCAGAAGGTGATGTTGCCGAGCTCGGCGCGCGCCGCCGCCAGCCGATCGGTCATGCCGGCACGCCGCGACAACGCGATCAGCGCCTCGGCCTGCTCGCGGGCCCGGCGCGGTTCGCCGCGCAGGAAGTAGAAGTGCAGCAGGCCGCCCAGGATGTCGCCGCGCTGCTCATCGGTGCCGACATCACCGGCCAGCGTCCAGGCGCGGCCCAGCTCGGTCTCCACCGAGGGATCGGCGAAGCCCTTCAGCGCCTGATAGCCGAGCCCGAGCACCAGCCGCATTTCCAGCTCGCCGACGTCGCGCGCCGCCTGGTTGTCGAGCCGGTGCAGCAGCTCCAGGCCGCGCCGCGCGTTGCTCATCGCCTCGGCGTGCGAGGAGCTGGCGGCGGCGGTCGCGGCCGCCTGGCGCCAGGCCGCCACCGCCTGCGGCCAGGCCTCCGCGGCGGTGAAGTGCTGCGCCAGCAGCTCCGGCCGCTGCGCCGCCAGCATCGGGAACTCGTCGCGCACGATGCCGGCGATGGTGGCGTGCAGATGACGGCGCTGCTCCGGCGGCAGCGTGGCGTAGGCGGCGTCGCGGATCAGCGCGTGCTTGAACGCGTAGGTCGGCACCGCGGCGTCGGCCACCGGATGCGCCAGTCCGGCCTCGCGCAACGCCTGCAAGTGTGCCTCGATCGCCGATTTCTCCAGGTCCAGCACGCTGCGCAGCAGGTCGACCGACCATTCCCGGCCGATCGCCGCCGCGGCCAGCGCCACCGGCTTGGCCCGGCCCAGCAGGTCGATCCGGGTCTGCAGCGATTCCTGCAGCGAGGCCGGCACGGCGGGCTCGGCGCCGGCAACCGACGGCACCTGCCGGACCAGCACGGTGCGGGCCAGTTCCTCCAGGTACAGCGGGTTGCCCTCGGCGCGGGCCAGGATGCGGCGCGTCGCCGCCGGCGGCAGCATCCCGCCGGCCAGCGCGCCCAGCATCTGCGCGGCCTCGTGCGCGTTCAGCGTGCCGATCTGGATCGCCGTGACATTGCCATGCTCGCCCCACGATGTGGTGAAGCCGGGCCGGTGCGTCACCACCATCATCACCGGCTGGTCGACGATCAGCCCGGCGACCATGTCGTTGAGTTCGTTCGAGGTCGGATCCAGCCAGTGCGCGTCTTCCAGCACGATCAGCATCGGGCTGCGCCGCGCCACCGCCAGCAGTTGCGCCGAGATCGCCTTGAACAGGCGTCGCTTGCGTTCGTCCGGCGCCATCGCCGGCTGCGGCGTCGGCAGCGGGATTGCCAGCATCGTCGCCAGCGCCGCGAAATCTTCCTCGTCCAGCGCCTCCGGCACCATCGCCTGACGCAGCTTGTCCAGCTTGGTGGCGTCGTCGTCGCCGAACTGGAACCGGCTGACCCGCTCGACCTGCGCCGCCATGGCGTGCAGCGCGGTGTTCGACAGCGCAGCGACGCCCTGGTAGCGGAAGATCACCGGCTGGTCGGCCGACAGCCGTTCCACCAGCGCCTCGATCAGGCGCGACTTGCCGATACCGGCCTCGCCGCCGACCAGCACCACCTGACCCTCGCCGGCGCGGGCCTGGCGCCAGCGCTCGACCAGGAAGTCGAGCTCGCGCTGCCGTCCGACCAGCGGCGACATGCGCTGGCCGCGCTCGGCCTTGTAGCGGCTGGCGACGGTCTCGCGGCCCAGCACCTGCCACACCGCGCTGGTCTCGGGCATGTCGCTGAGCCGGCGCCGGTCGATACCGCGGTAGATGAACCCGGCCCCGGCCATGGTCCGCGTCGCCTCGGCGATCAGCAGGTCGCCGGCGCCGGCCAGCTCCTGCAGCGCGCGGGCCCGGGCCGGCAGGTCGCCGGTCGGCTCCGCGCTGTCGGCCTCGATGGTCATGACGCCGGTCGTCACGCCGATGCGGCCCTGCGGGCTGGTCTCGCGCAGCGCCAGGCCGAGCCGCACGGCACGATCGGCGGCGTCTTCCAGCGCTGCCGGGAAGCCGAACATCACGGTCAGCGTGCCGTCGTCGGCCTCGATCAGGTGACCGCCGGCGACTTCGATGGCGACGCGGGCCGCCGGGGTATCGCCGCCGCCCAGCATCAGCACCGTGATCTGGCGCCGTTCCGCGCCGATGGCGGCGGCGAAGTTGCCCGCCGGCCGCCGCTCGGCGATCGCCCGGCGCAGCCGCATGCGATCGCCCATGGCAGTGATGCCTAGCTCTTTCAGGTGCTCGTCGGTGACCTCGGCGAGCACGTCCAGGTCGATCCGCTCGGCTTCGAAGGTCGGCGCCAGGTGCGACAGCCCCAGCGATTCCAGCCAAGCCTTGATGTCGCGCATGAGTGGCCGCGTGTCCCGTCATCCGGTGGGGCGAAGGTCGCCGGCAACATGGCACCGGCGCGGGCGCTTGGCCAGCCTTGCCGACGACGCCCGCGATGCCGGACAATCAGCCCTGGTTCGAGGAGCTTGAGATGACCGACTTACTGACCCAGGCCGGCCTGCCGGCCCGGTTCGAGGACGAGGCGCACCTGGAAGAGGTGATGACCCGGCCGACGCAGGCGCTGATCGACGACCTGGCGGCGGTGCCGGGCGACATCCTGGTCGCCGGCATCGGCGGCAAGATGGGGCCGACCCTGGCGCGGATGGCCAAGCGGGCGGCGCCGGACAAGCGCGTGATCGGTGTCGCCCGCTTCTCCGAGCCCGGCGTGCGCGACAAGCTCGAGGGCTGGGACATCGAGACCATCGCCTGCGACCTGCTCGACCGCAAGCAGGTCGAGGCGTTGCCCGACGTCGAGAATGTGGTGTTCATGGCCGGGCGCAAGTTCGGCTCGTCCGGCAACGAGCCGCTGACCTGGGCGATGAACGGCTACGTGCCGGCGCTGGTCGCCGAGCGTTATACCAAGGCCCGGCTGGTCGCCTTCTCCACCGCCTGCGTCTATCCGTTCGTGCCGGTGACCTCGCAGGGCGCGCCGGAGTCGATGCCGGCGACGCCGCCGCCCGGCGACTATGCCGCCTCCTGCGTCGCGCGCGAGCGCATGTTCCAGCATTTCACCAACGTGAACGGCAATGGCGGCCGGATCATCCGGCTGAGCTACGCCATCGACATGCGCTACGGCGTGCTGCACGACGTTGCTTCCAAGGTGCTGGCCGGCGAGCCGGTCGATGTGTCGATGGGCCATGTCAACGTGATCTGGCAGGGCGATGCCAACGCCCAGTCGCTGCGCGCGCTGCGCCACGTCGCCACCCCGGCCGCGCCGCTCAACGTCTCCGGGCCGGAGACCGTCTCGATCCGCTGGCTGGCGCAGGCCTTCGCGGCGCGTTTCGACACCGAGGCGAAGCTCGTCGGCGAGGAGACGGCGACCGGCTGGCTGGTCGATACCGCGCTGGCCGCGCAGCTCTTCGGTTACCCGACCGTGCCGCTGGGCCAGATGGTCGACTGGGTCGCCGACTGGCTCGGCCGCGGCGGCGGCAGCCTGGGCAAGCCGACGCACTACGAAGTCCGCGATGGCCAGTACTGAGCTGGCCTACCGGCCGCTGACGCCGGCCGACCTCGCCGCCGCCCAGGCGCTGAGCCTGGAGGCCGGCTGGAACCAATCCGGCGACGACTGGCGCGCGATGATCGCCGCCGGCGCCGGCCTGGCGGTCAGCGCACCGGAGGGCATCGTCGCCACCGGCCTGACGCTGCCGTACCAGCTCTTCGGCTGGATCGCGATGATCCTGGTGACCGACGCGCGCCGGCGTCAGGGCATCGCCAGCGAGATGCTGCGCCGCTGCATGGCCTGGTGCGCCGAACACGACCTGATCGCCGGCCTCGACGCCACCGAGGCCGGAAGGCAGGTCTACCTGCCACTCGGCTTCAAGGACGTGTACAGCCTCAGCCGGTTGGTGCGAGCGGGTCCCCCTCCGCCCTCCAGGGGGGAGGCGATAGGGGAGGTGGGCGTCGATGCCGCGCTCCGCCCCATGACCGAAACCGACCTGCCGGGCGTCGCCGCCTATGACCGTACCGTGTTCGGCGCCGACCGGCTGCCCGTGCTGCGCTACCTGCTGCGGCGCTGGCCGGAAGCCGCGTGGGTCGCGGGCGACCCGGTTGCCGGCTTCTGCCTTGGCCGCGGCGGCCGCACCATGCACCAGATCGGGTCGCTCTCCGCCCGCGACGAGGCCTCCGCGCTGGCGTTGCTGCAGGCCGCGCTGGCGGCGGTGCCGGGGCCGGTGCTGATCGACGTTGCCGACCACCAGTCGAGCTTTCGCGCCGCGCTCGACGCTGCCGGCTTCACCCGCCAACGCGGCTACGTGCGCATGCTGCTGGACCGATCCGAACCACTCGACACGCCGGGCGAGGTCTACGCCATCGCCGGGCCGGAACTGGGATAGGAAACCACATGACCGTGAAGCTCTACGCCATGACCTGCGGCTGGCTGACCATGAAGATGAAGAACTTCGTTCCCGGCGAGGATGGCGAGCTGCGCATACCGGTGCCGTGCTACCTGATCGACCACCCCAAGGGCCGGGCGGTGTTCGACAGCGGCCTGCACCGGTCGATCCAGCACGATCCGGCCAAGCGCATGGGCGAGCGCCTCAGCAAGGCCTTCAAGGTCGAGTACAAGGCCGGCGAGGACATCGCGGCGCGGCTGGCGACGCTCGACATCGACATCGCCGATATCAAGTACCTGATCAACTCGCACCTGCATTTCGACCACGCCGGCGGCAACGAGCACGTGCCGAACGCGCAGATGGTGATCCAGCGCCGCGAATGGCAGGCGGCGCAGGATCCCGACCTGGCGCATGCCAACGGCTTCCACCAGCAGGACATCGATCACGGCCACGACGTCAACCAGGTCGACGGCGAGCACGACCTGTTCGGCGACGGCTCGGTGGTCTGCCTACCGACCTACGGCCACACGCCGGGCCACCAGTCGCTGAAGGTGAAGCTGGAGTCCGGCGACGTGGTGCTGACCGGCGATGCCTGCTATTTGCGCCGCACCATGGAGGAGCTGGTGCTGCCGGCGATCTTCCACGACCGCGACCAGATGATGCAGTCGCTGCTCTCGCTACGCCGCCTGCGCGACGCCGGCGCCCGCATCTTCTACGGCCTCGACCCCGATTTCTGGGCCACCGTTCCGCAGGCCCCGGCGCAGGTCGGTTAGAGCGTTTCCCGCTTTTGCGGAACCGGCACCAGCCCGCTCCCCCACCCGGCCACCCAACGCCAGTATCCTTGTGGGTGGCCGGGTGGGGGAGCGGGCTGGGGCCGGCTCAACATGAAACGCTCTAGCCGCCGAACAGTAAGTCCGCGGCGGAGAGCTGGTCGGCGTCGAAGCCGGCCAGCGTGATGGTCACTCCGGCACCGCCG
>JAVKFY010000040.1:0-216124 GCA_040223615.1 Alphaproteobacteria bacterium | reverse complement strand
CACCGGCGCCGACCCCGCCGCGGGCCAGCACCCCCGCCGCCCCGAAGGTGGCAATGGTCAATCCGCCGGCCAATCTCGGCGCCGCCCTGGCACTTGGCTTCCAGCCCGGCAGCGCGTCGCTCACCCGCGACGCGGAGCGCGAGCTCGGCCAGCTCGCGGGCTCGCTGCGCGACACCGAACAACGCCTGCAACTGAAGGCCTTCGCCAGCGCCGAGGGCGACAACACCAGCCGCGCCCGGCGCACCTCGCTGTCGCGGGCGCTGGCAGTCCGCTCCTACCTGATCGAAGCCGGCATCCGCAGCACCCGCATCGACGTGCGCGCCCTCGGCGTGGCCCGCGACGGCGGGGCGGAGGACCGCGTCGACGTCATCCTGCTCGGTCAGTAGCGGAGGGCGGACGTTGAGCGGCACCAAACGTTACCTGACACGGATGATCGTGTTCCTGGCCGCCGTCGCGGTCACCATCGGCGTGCTGTTCTTCCCGATGGTGAAGATCTTCCTGGCCAACGCGGCGCTGAACGGCCTGATCGTGCTGGTGATGATCGCCGGCATCGCCTACGCCTTCCGCCAGGTCACCCGGCTGCACCCGGAAATAGACTGGATCGAGGCGTTCCGGCGCGGCGACCCGTCGATCTCGCTGCGCCGGGCGCCGGTGCTGCTGGCGCCGATGGCCTCGCTGATGCGCGAGCGCAAGGGCCGGGTGTCGCTGTCGACGCTGTCGATGCGCTCGCTGCTCGACTCGATCGCCTCGCGCCTCGACGAGAGCCGCGACATCGTGCGCTACTTCGTCGGCCTGCTGGTCTTCCTCGGCCTGCTCGGTACCTTCTGGGGCCTGTTGCAGACGGTGACAGCCGTCGGCGCCACGATCAGCAACCTGAGCCCGGCGACCACCGACTTCGCCAGCTTCTTCGACGAGCTGAAGGCCGGCCTGGAAGCGCCGCTGGGCGGCATGGGCACCGCCTTCTCGTCCTCGCTGTTCGGCCTCGCCGGCTCGCTGGTGCTGGGCTTCCTGGAGCTGCAGGCCGGCCAGGCGCAGAACCGCTTCTACAACGACCTGGAAGAGTATCTGTCGGAGCACACGCGGCTCGGCTCCGGCGCCGGCGTCGCCGAGGGCGACCAGTCGGTGCCGGTCTACGTGCAGGCGCTGCTGGAGCAGACCGCCGACAGCCTGGAGAACCTGCAGCGCACCATGGCGCGCGGCGAGGAAAGCCGTGCCTCGGGCCAGAACGCGCTGCTGGCGCTGTCGGAGCGGCTGGCGGCGCTGTCCGACCAGATGAGCTCCGATCAGAACCTGCTCGGCCGCATGGTCGAGTTGCAGGAGGACATGCGCCCGGTGCTGCAGCGACTGGCCAGCGAACACGGCCACAGCGGCATCGACGAGGCCAGCCGCAACCACCTGCGCAACCTCGACGTCTACGTCATGCGCGTGCTGGAGGAGTTGAGTGAAGGTCGCAACCAGGTGATCTCCGAACTGCGCAGCGAGATCAAGCTGCTGGCCCGCACCGTGGCGGCGCTCGGCGACGACAGCCGCCGCGGCTGAACCGGAGGTAGACCTTGGCCCTGTCCGGCGCACGCGGACGAAGCCGTTACAGCGACGGCGCCGGCTCCTGGCCCGGTTTCGTCGACGCGCTGTCGACGCTGCTGCTGGTCATCATCTTCCTGCTGGTGGTGTTCGTGATCAGCCAGGTGGTGCTGTCCTTCGCGATTTCCGGCAAGGACGAGGCGCTGGAGCGGCTGAACCGCCAGGTCGCCGAACTGTCCGACCTGCTCGACCTGGAACGCCAGGCCAATGCCGAGCTGCGTCTGAACGTGGCGCAGCTTTCCGGTTCGTTGCAAAGCGCGGTGGCGACCCGCGACGACCTCGCGGCGCAGATCGAGGAACTCAGCACCCGCGCCGACGAGATGGAGCGCCGCGCGCTGGCCGCCGAAGGGGCGCTGGAGGATGCGTCGGACACCCGCATCGTCGACAAGGAAACCCTCGAACTGCGGCTGCGCGAGATCGTCAGCCTGCGCCGCGACCTGGCCGCCCTGAAGCAGCTTCGCGACGACCTGGAGCGCCAGGTCACCGAGATGGCCGCCGCGCTGCAGGCCGCACAGGACCAGGCGGTCGACGCCGCCGCCGCGCGCGACGAGTACAAGACCAACCTGGACGATGCGATGGCCCAGCTCACCGCGCTGCGCGATCGCTCCAGGGAGTTGCAGGCCGAACTCTCCACGCAGCAGGAGCGCACCGCGCTCAAGCAGCAGGAGCTTGAGACGCGCGAGGTCAAGCTCGCCGAGCTCACCGCTCTGCTGGCCCAGATCGAGGTCAAGTACGACGAGTCCGAACAGCTCAGCGCCACCCGCAAGGCACAGGTCGCCGCGCTGACGCAGCAGATCAACGCGTTGCGCGACGAACTGAAGAAGCTCTCCGCCCTGCTGGAAGTTGCCGAGCGCGAGAACCAGGGCAACCAGGCGCAGATCGCCGACCTCGGCGCCCGCCTGAACCGGGCGCTGGCCAACAAGGTGGAGGAGCTCTCGCGCTACCGTTCGGAGTTCTTCGGCCGATTGCGCGGCCTGCTGGCCGACAATCGCAATGTCCAGGTTGTCGGCGACCGCTTCGTGTTCCAGTCGGAGGTGCTGTTCGGCAGCGGCTCGGCCGAACTCGGGCCTGCCGGCAAGGAACAGTTGCGCCGGCTCGCCGCGCTGCTGCTCGACATCGCCCGCGAGATTCCGTCCGACCTGAACTGGGTGCTGCGCATCGACGGCCATACCGACATCCGGCCGATCTTCAACGAACGGTTCCCGTCGAACTGGGAATTGTCGGCCGCCCGCGCGATCTCGGTGGCGAAATACCTGGCCGACCAGGGCGTGCCGGCCAACCGCCTGGCCCCCACCGGCTTCGCCGAGTTCCAGCCGCTCGACGACCGCAGCGACGAAATCGCCTTCCGCCGCAACCGCCGCATCGAGATGAAACTGACGACGCGGTAGTCCGGTCGTATCCAAGCTTCAATCAATCACATTGAGATGACCGTCATGCCCGCACCTGTTGCACGGGTGTCCAGCTGAGTCCTTCCGGTCCTGCGGCCACCCCACGACGTCTTTGCAACCGCAGGGACGTGGATGGCCCGGACAAGCCGGGCCATGACGCGTTATCTATGTTTTTCAATAGTATCGTCATGCCCCGACTTGTTCGGGGCATCCACGTCCAGAAGCTGGACCAATCGGTTGCGGTACTGCTGTCCGGTGCCGCCCGAAGCGACGCAACCGCCTGAGCGGCAATAGGGAATCGACGATCACCGCAAGCTCAACCGGACACCCGTGCCCTTGTTGCGGGCATGAAGATTCCGAAAAGAAGAAGGGCGGCGCCGTTGCCGGCGCCGCCCTGCAAGAGGGGATCGTCTCGCCTTAGCCGCCGATCTGGATACGCTTCTTCTCCGGCTCGGCCGGCGCGGTCTTCGGCAGCTTCACCGTGAGCACGCCGTCGGCGAAGTCGGCGGCGATGCTCTCCAGGTCGACATTCTCGCCGAGCCGGAAATCGCGGCGGTAGGTGCCGTAGCGACGCTCGGAGTAATGGACGTTGTCCTCCTCCTTGGTCTCCGCGGCCTTCTTCTCCGCCTTGATCGTGAGCACGCCGTCATGCACGTCGATCTCGATGTCGTCCTTCTTCAGGCCGGGCAGTTCAGCGGCGATGACGAACTGGGTGTCGTCCTCGCGCACCTCGGTCGCCGGCATCGCGAAACCGCCGTTGCCAGCTGTGCTCGGACGGACGAAACCGAAGTCGTCGAACACCCGGTCCATCTCGCGGCGCATGTCGCCGAAAGCGGACGGGAAGGCGGTCGGGAAAGTGGAGCCGAAAAGGCTGGGCAGGTTGCGGGCCATGGGTCTGATCCTCCGTGGCTTTGTCAGGTTGAATGAGAACAAGCTTCGAGCGTCGCCAGCCCGCCGGGGCCGGTCCCTGCCGCCGAGCGAGGCCCGGCCGGCGGTACTGGCGTTGAGCTCGGTGGTCAGGCCGCGACGCGCGGCTGCTCGACCGTGGTGGCGCCACCGATCTCGATCCGTCGCGGCTTCAGGTGCTCCGGCACCTGGCGCTTCAGCTCGATCTGCAGCAGGCCGTTCTTCAGCGCAGCCGCGGTGACGACGATGTTCGCCGCCAGCTCGAAGCGCCGTTCGAACGCGCGCCGGGCGATGCCGCGGTGCAGGTACTTGACCTGCGTCTCCTCGGCCGCCGGCTTGGCGGTCACCACCAGCGAGTTCTCGCTCACCGTGACATCGAGCTCGTCCTCGCCGAAGCCGGCCACCGCCATGGAAATGCGGTAGTCGTCCTCATCGAGCTTCTCGATGTTGTACGGGGGATAGTTCACGCTCTCGTCGCCGCGCTGGACAGCGTTGAACAGCCGGTCGAACTGGTCGAAACCGACGCTGGAGCGCAGCAAAGGGGTAAGGTCGTAGGTTCGCATCGCGATATCCTCCTTGAGCAATATCAGCAGTCATGAACCCGCCAAGTCGTTCAACTTCACGGCCGGGTTCGGCGTTGTCGCCTGACGACCCGATCAACGGCATCGCCCGGCAATCGGGATGTGGGTTTTGGTTTCCGACCTGTCAAGAGCCCGTCAGGGCGGTGTTAAGCAATTGATGCCAGGGTGCGAACCGGGATATCGACGGGACATGGACAACAACCGCATGAATGTGGTGGCGGCAGGTTCGGGCGCGGGTTTCGCGTCGACCGCGTTTTTCGCGCGGCTTTTCGACGAGGCACTGACGCTGGTGCGCGACTCGCGCGACTACATCGCGCAGCGCGGCCGCGACGACAGCCGCGCGCTGCCGCCGGCCGGCGGGCTGGCCTATTCGGTCGAGACCATGCGCCTGACCACGCGGATGACCCACATCATGGCCTGGCTGCTAATGCAGCGGGCCTACGCCGAGGGTGAATACGAGGACGCCCCGGTCGAAGCCGGGGCCATGCGTCTGGGCGGCGCCGACGTGTGCCTGGGCGAGCCGGTGGTCGAGGCGGAACTACCGTCGGCCCTGGCCGAGTTGATGCGGCGCTCGGAACGCCTATTCCGCCGCATCCAGCGGCTCGACGACGACCTCGAGGGTCAAGCCGGCGGCTGAGCCCTCGCCGTCATGCCGGCCGTGCGCCGGCATTCGCGTTGATCGCGCATACGGCGTCCGGCGTACGCGCACAGTTGGACCCCCGATCCAGTCGGGGGCGACGAAAACCGAAAATTATGCGTGCTGAGGGCGGCCCCCCGCAGGCGTCAGCCGCCGATCTTGAAGGCGCCGAACTTGTTGCGGAACTTGGCGACGCGGCCGGTGTCGAGCACGCGCTGCGGGCCACCAGTCCAGGCCGGGTGCGTGTTCGGGTCGATGTCCAGAGTCAGTTTCGCGCCCGGCTCGCCATAGGTCGAGCGGGTGGTGTATTCGGTGCCGTCGGTCATCACCACGGTGATCTCGTGATAGTCCGGGTGGGTGTCCTGCTTCATCGTCGGGCTCCTTGGGCGCGAGGCGGGTATATAACCAAGCTCGGCGCAAGGCACAAGCCCCGGCACGACCCCCAGTACAAACCACGGTGCCGTCACGGCAATTCGCTTTGAGCCGGTCGGGTACGCTTGCTATACCGGCGCCATGAGCGAGTCCCAGGCCGCCGCCGGCGCGAGCCAGCCGCAATCCCGCCCGCCGGCCCGTAAGATCGGCGCGCTGCGCCGGCTGGTGCCGTTCCTGGCGCCGTACAAGTGGGTGGTGGCCGGCGCCGCGGTGGCGCTGGTGGTCGCCGCCGGCACGGTGCTGGCGATCGGCCAGGCGATCCGCCGCGTGGTCGACCACGGGTTCGGCGGCGACGGTGCCTTCATCGACATCTACTTCCTGGCCCTGCTCGGCGTGGTGGCGCTGCTCGCGACCGCGACATTCGCGCGCTATTACTTCGTCACCTGGCTTGGCGAGCGGGTCGTCGCCGATCTGCGCAAGGCGGTCTACCACCACGTCATCGGGCTCAGCCCCAGTTTCTTCGAGACCACGCGCACCGGCGAGGTGACCTCGCGCCTGACCGCCGACACCACGCTGATCCAGTCGGTGGTCGGCTCGTCGGCCTCGGTGGCGATGCGCAACCTGCTGATGTTCGTCGGCGGCTCGGTGCTGCTGCTGATCACCAGCCCGAAGCTGACCGGGGCGGTGTTCGTGATGCTGCCGGTGGTGCTGCTGCCGATCGTGCTGTTCGGCCGCAAGGTGCGCCGCCTGTCGCGCTCCAGCCAGGACCGCATCGCCGACGTCAGCGCGCATGCCGAGGAGTCGCTGAACGCGTTGCAGATCGTGCAGGCCTTCTGTCACGAGGCGCTGGACCGGCTGCGCTTCGGCCGGGCCGCCGAGCATGCCTTCGACGTTGCGGTCCGGCGCACCCGGGCGCGGGCCTGGCTGACCGCGCTGGTCATGCTGCTGGTCTTCGGCGCCGTCGACCTGGTGGTCTGGATCGGCGCCACCGACGTCGCCGCGGGCAAGATGAGCGGCGGCGAACTGGCCGCCTTCGTGTTCTACGCCATCGTCGTCGCCGGCGCGCTGGGCGCGCTGTCGGAGGTCTACGGCGAGTTGCAGCGCGCCGCCGGCGCGACGGAGCGCTTGGTCGAGTTGCTGCAGGTCGAGCCGGCGATCGCGGCGCCCGCCGACCCGGCGCCCCTGCCCGGCCCGGAGCCCGGCGCCGTGGCGTTCGACAATGTCACCTTTGCCTATCCCAGCCGGCCCGAGCCCCCGGCGCTCGACAGCTTCGACCTGTCGATCCGCCCGGGTGAGACGGTGGCGCTGGTCGGCCCGTCCGGCGCCGGCAAGTCGACCGTGTTCCAGCTCCTGCTGCGCTTCTACGACCCGCAGGGCGGCACCGTGCGGCTGGACGGCGTGGCACTCGACCAGGCCGACCCGGCGTCGATCCGCGCCCGGCTCGGCCTGGTGCCTCAGGACGCGGTGGTGTTCGCCGAGAGCGCGCTGGAGAACATCCGCTACGGCCGGCCCGAGGCCAGCGACGCGGACGTCGTCGCCGCGGCCGAGGCGGCGCACGCCAAGGACTTCATCGAGGCCCTGCCCGACGGTTTCGACACCTTCCTGGGCGAACGGGGCCTGCGTCTGTCCGGCGGCCAGCGCCAGCGCATCGCCATTGCCCGCGCCATTCTTCGCGATCCCGCCGTCCTGCTCCTGGACGAGGCGACCAGCGCGCTCGACGCGGAGAGCGAGCGGCTCGTGCAGGCGGCGCTGGAACGGCTGATGGCCAACCGCACCACGATCGTCATCGCCCACCGGCTGGCGACGGTGCTGAAGGCCGACCGCATCGTGGTCATGGACCACGGCCGCATCGTCGAGGTCGGCACGCACGACGAATTGCTGCGCGCCGACGGCCTCTACGCCCACTATGCCGCGCTACAGTTCGACGCCGGCGAGGCCTTCGCCGAGGCTACCCGCCGCGCCGCCGCCGCTGGAGACTGAGCCATGACCGACGCCAAGGACCTGCCCTACACCATCGCCGGACGCGAGATGCTGGCCAAGACCGACGACCTCCAGGTCCAGATCCTAAGCCTGGGACCCGGCGAGTGCGTGCCCTGGCACTACCATTCCGAAGTCGCCGACACGTTCGTTTGCCTGGACGGGCCGATGGAGGTTGTGACGAAAAATCCGGACACCGCCCACCGGCTCGATCCCGGCGAGACCTACAAGGTGCCGGTGCGCAAGGCCCACAAGGTGCAGGGCGTCGACGGCGGCGCCTGCCGCTTCGTCATCGTCCAGGGCATCGGCGCGCACGACTTCCTGCCTATCGAGGGCGCCGAGTAAGGCACCGACGCTCGGTCAACGATAGCCGGCTCAAGCCCACGGCTGTCCGTTTCCTATTGCCGCTCAGGCGGTTGCGCCGCTTCGGGCGGCACCGGACAGAAGAACCGCGACCGATGGGTCCAGCTTCTGGACATGGATGCCCCGAACAAGTCGGAATATAAAGATGCCATTATAAACATGGAAAACGCGTCATGGCCCGGCTTGTCCGGGCCATCCACGTCCCTGAGCTTGCAAAGACAGAGGGGCGGGCGCAGGCCCGGAAGGGCTATACCGGACAGCCGTGGGGCAAGCCCGGCTATGACGGATCATATTTGCTTCGTCATGCCCCGACTTGATCCAAGTATCTTGGCGCTCGCTACCGGAACGCGGCGATCAGCGCGTCCAGGGTCTCGTCCGGGGTTTCGTCCATCATCATGTGGCCGGCGCCGGGAATGACCACGCAGGTCGCGCCCGCGATCGCGTCGGCCAGCGCCTTGCCGGCCTTGGCCGGGGTCATCAGGTCGCCGCCGCCGGCGATCACCACCGTCGGGCACTTGACGTCCGCCGCGCGCGCCGGGCCGTCGGCGAAGGCGTTGCAGGCGTTCATGTCGTTGAACATCACGCCGGGCGCAGCGCGTTCAAGCTGACGCAGGCCGCCGCCGCGCAGCCAGGTGCCGGGCACGCGGTTGCCGCCGGTGCGCGCCGCCCGCCCCGTGCCCCACGAGGTCACCATCTCCAGTGCCGCGTGGTCATTGGCCTTGGCCGCGCCCAGCAAGGTGTCGTTGACCGGCATCTTCGCCGCGCAACCGCACAGGCCCAGCTTGCTGACACGGTCGGGGTGGCGCGCGGCCATGTCCAGCGCCACCAGCGCGCCCATCGAATGCCCGACCACCATCGCCGCCTTCACGCCGGCCGTGTCCAGCAACTCGCAGGCCCAGTCGGCCATGCCGGCGACGGTTTCGATCAGCGGCCCTTCCGAACGCCCGTGCCCCGGCAGGTCGACCGCCAGCACCGCATGGTCATGCCAGGCGAAGTAGCGCGTCTGCAGCTTCCAGGTGGCGTGATCGAACGCCGCGCCGTGGATGAACAGCACAACCGGCAGCGACGCATCGAACGGCTTGCCGCCGGTCGCGGCATAGACCGACTTGCCCCGGACCTGGAGTTCCATCGCCCTAGCCCCGCTGCGAGGCGCGCAACGCGCGGCCCAGGTCGTCGGTGATATCGTCGATATTCTCCAGCCCGACCGACAGTCGCACCAGGTCCTCGCCGATACCGGCGGCTTGCAACGCTTTAGCGTCCATCTGCTGGTGCGTGGTGCTGGCCGGGTGGATCACCAGGCTCTTGGCGTCGCCGACATTGGCCAGGTGCGAGAACAGCCCGGTGGCCTCGATGAAGCGCCGGCCGGCGGCGCGCCCGCCCTTGATGCCGAAGGAGAAGATCGCGCCACAGCCATTCGGGAACAGCGCCTTGGCCCGGTTGTGGTCGGGATGGTCCGGCAGTTCCGGATAGCTGACCCAGGCCACCGCCTCGTTGCCGGTCAGGAACTCCACCACCTTGCGGGTGTTGGCGACATGGCGGTCCATGCGGATCGGCAGCGTCTCGACGCCTTGCAGGATATGAAACGCATTCGTCGGGCTCATCGCCGCGCCGAAGTCGCGCAAGCCCTCCGCACGCGCGCGCATGACGAAGGCGCCCGGTCCGAACTCCTCGGCGAAGTCGAGGCCGTGATAGCCGGCATAGGGCTCGGTCAGCGTCGGGAACTTGCCCGAGGCCTCCCAGTCGAACGTGCCGCCATCGACCAGCGCGCCGCCGATGGCGACGCCATGGCCGCCCAGGAACTTGGTGGCCGAATGCATCACCAGGTCGCAGCCATGCTCGAACGGCCGGAACAGGTAGGGCGTGGCGAATGTGTTGTCGATCATCAGCGGCACGCCAGCGTCGTGCGCGACCTTGGCGACCGCCGGCAGGTCCATGATCTCCAGGCCGGGATTGCCCAGCGTCTCGCCGAACACCAGCCGCGTCTGCGGCGTGATCGCGCGCCTGAAGGCGTCGGTGTCGCGCGGATCGACGAAGGTGGTGGTGATGCCGAAGCGCGGCAGCGTGTGGGTCATCATGTTGTGGCTGCCGCCATAGATCGAGGCCGAGGCGACGATATGCGACCCCTGCCCCATCAGCGTGGCGATGCCCAGGTGCAGCGCCGCCTGCCCACTGGCGGTACACACCGCGCCGACGCCGCCCTCCAGCGCCGCCAGGCGCTCCTCCAGCACAGCGACCGTGGGATTCGAGATGCGGCTGTAGATGTGTCCGGCGCGTTCCAGGTTGAACAGCGCCGCAGCGTGGTCGGTGTCGCGGAACACGAACGAGGTGGTCTGATAGATCGGTACCGCACGAGCGCCGGTCGCCGGGTCCGGCTGCTGGCCGGCATGCAACGCCAGGGTCTCGAGGTGGAAATCGTCGCCCGCCATCTGCATCCCCATGCCCAAGGCCGCGGCGGTGGTCCGAAAATGATTACGGAGGAGGCCCCGACCCCGGTGCCTCCTCCGCTCATTAGTTGCGCCTCGACCTGTCAGACTTGCGTCCTGTTAGGTGCGCGCATTTAGCGACGCGGCCGGTGTTTCGTCAAGTAATTCCACGCCATTGACAGACGATTGTGTCGGCCAATCGACAAGACTCGAAAGAATCTTCCGCGCCGCCTACCAGGGGTCGCCCATCGGCTCGTAGTCCGGCTGCGCCGCGACCCGCGCCAGCCAGGCCCGGACCGCCGGATAGCCGGTCAGGTCGAAGCCGGCCTCGTCGGCGACGTGGGTGTAGGCGTTGAGCGCGATATCGGCGATCGAGTAGGTCCCGCCGGCGAACCAGTCCTGCTTCGCCAGGTGTCCGTCCATCACCGCCAGCGCCGCCTCGCCGCGCGGCCGCAGCGCCGCCAGCCGCGTTTCGGCGTCCAGCTCGTCCATCTGGTAATGCCGGATGTAGCGCGCGACGGCGATGTAGGGCTCGTGGCTGTACTGCTCGAAGAACATCCATTGCAGCGCCTGGGCCTGCTGGAACGGATCTGCCGGCACGAAGGCCGTGCCCTGCGCCAGGAACCACAGAATGGCGTTCGACTCGACCAGGATGCGGCCGTCCTCGAATTCCAGCGTCGGGATGCGCCCGTTCGGGTTCTTCGCCAGGAAGTCGGGCGTGCGTGTCTCGCGCTTGTCGACGATGTCGAGAAGCACGCGCTCGAACGGCCGGCCGAGTTGGCGCAGCAGCAGGCGGACCTTGTGGCCATTGCCCGACCCGAGGGCATCGTAGAGCGTCAACATGGCGCCCATGGTGCCCGCGCACCCCGCCCTGGCGTTAGCGAATCTTCCTCATGAACCGATAAGCGCGACTCATGCGGATCGATTCGTCGAGTCGTCGGCGCCCGATTCCGCCTGCTTACGCGGCAGATTCGGTTGCCGCCAAGCCGGCTGCCTGATTCCAAGGCATTGAAAACAAAAGAAAACGCCGCCCGGAGGCGGCGTTAAGTTTGAACAGGGAGGCGTCAACAAGCTCCGGTCTATGACCGGACGAGAATGATGACAAGATCACTATGAATCACATTGGTTAACGAACTGTAAAGAGCAAATATAAAAAAAGTTTCCGGTGCTTACCTGTGACTGCCTGAGTCATCGCTTGAACAGAGAGTCGGCCTCGCCCCGGATTCCCTGCTTCGCCTCGATGGCTTCCTCGGCCCGCGCGATCTCGGCCTTCAACTCGTCGATATACTCACCCAGCGCCTCGATCGACATCTCCCCCAGCTTCGGCTTCGCGACCTGCTTCGGCTTGTCTTCTTCGTCGTCGATCATGGGAACGCTCCCAGGCGGTTGTTGTATGCGTTGCCTGAAGATAATAGACAGCTTGCCACGCAGCCGAAAACCAGCCGGAGGGACCGGGATGAGCCAGCAGATGGCGAACCTGCCGTCGACCATGACCGCGATCGAGATCAGCAAGCCGGGCGGCCCGGAAGTCCTGGTCCCGGTCGAGCGGCCGCTGCCGCAGCCGGCCCATGGCGAGCTGCTGATCAAGGTGGCGCATGCCGGCGTCAACCGGCCCGATTGCATGCAGCGCGAGGGCGGCTACCCGCCGCCGCCCGGCGCGCCGGACATTCCCGGCCTGGAGATCGCCGGCGAAGTGATCGCCACCGGCGATGGCGTCTCGACCTACCAGGTCGGCGACCAGGTCTGCGCGCTGGTCCCCGGCGGCGGCTATGCCGAGTATTGCATCGCGGCCGAAGCCAACTCCCTGCCGGTCCCGAACGGCATGACGACGGAGCAAGCCAGCGCCCTGCCGGAGACCTTCTTCACCGTATGGACCAACCTGTTCCAGCGTGCCGGCCTGAAGGGTGGCGAGCGGGTGCTGATCCACGGCGGCGCGTCGGGCATCGGCACCACCGCGATCCAGCTCGCCAAGGCATTCGGCGCGCGCATCTTCGTCACCGCCGGTTCGGCGGAGAAGTGCAAGCGCTGCGAGGAGATGGGAGCGGAGCGCGCGATCAACTACAAAGACGAGGACTTCACCAAGGTCGTCGCCGAACTCACCGACGGCGAGGGCTGCGACGTCATCATGGACATGGTCGGCGGCGAGTACGTGATGCGCAACGTCGCCTCGCTCGCCGTCGAGGGCCGGCTGGTGCAGATCGCGTTGCAGCACGGCCCCAAGGTTGACGGCTTCAATTTCCTTCCCATTATGATGAAACGGCTGACGTTGACCGGCTCGACGCTCCGCCCGCGCACCGTGGCCCAGAAGGCGGTGATCGCGGAGGAGCTCAAGGCCAAGGTCTGGCCGCTGCTTGAATCGGGCGCCGTGGCGCCAGTGATCGATTCCGTCTATCCGCTGAACGACGCCGCCGGCGCCCACACGCGGATCGACAGCGGCGGCCACTTCGGCAAGATCCTTCTATCGGTTTGAAGGTTCGTCCGGGCGGCGGCGGCCACCGGCTTGCTCATGGCGTCGTGCTTCGTGCGGCGCCACCTATTCGTTGAGAGGAAACGTTTCGATGAACCGACCGTTGATGCCAAAGGCCACCGCTGTCTGGCTGGTCGACAATACCAGCCTCAGCTTCGACCAGATCGCCGACTATTGCGGCCTGCACCCGCTGGAGGTGAAGGGCATCGCCGACGGCGAGGTTGCGGTCGGCATCAAGGGCGAGGACCCGATCGCGTCGGGCCAGCTCACCACGGCGGAGATCGAGCGCTGCGCCGCCGATGCCTCGACCCGTCTGAAGATGGCCGAGCAGAGCTTCGAGCCGCCGGAGCGCCGCTCCAAGGGCCCGCGCTACACGCCGTTGTCGAAGCGCCAGGACCGGCCGAACGCGATCGCCTGGCTGGTGCGCAACCACCCCGAACTGTCCGATGCGCAGGTCTCCAAGCTGGTCGGCACCACCAAGCCGACGATCAACTCGGTGCGCGAGCGCACGCACTGGAACATGTCGAACATCAAGCCGCAGGACCCGGTGACGCTCGGCCTGTGCAGCCAGACCGACCTCGACGCCGCGGTGCAGAAAGGTCAGGACAAGCTGCGCAAGCAGCAGGAGCGCGACGACAAGGCCACCGCCAAGGCCCGAGCCGAGCAACTCGCCGCCGCCGAGGCCGCCGGCATGCCGTCGACCCAGCCCTATGAGGCCCCGGAACTGGAACCCGCGCCGGAGCCCAAGCCGGAACCGGAACCGGAACCCGAGCCGGCGTACTCGTCGGAACCGGCCAATCCGTTCGAGAAGCCGTTCGGCGACAACGAGATCCGCCGGCCGGCCGAGGAAGAAGCCGAGCCAGAGCCCGAGCCGACGCCGGAATCGGTGTTCTCCACGCCGCCGAGCACCGACAACTCAAAGAGCTGACCGCCAGCCGTACCAGCCCGGGCCGACCCGCGATGAGCAACCCGTACGAAACCGACCTCGACGCCAACGCGGCGAACCACCAGACGCTGACGCCGCTGAGCTTCCTGCCGCGCACGGCCATGGTGTTTCCGGACCGGACCTCGGTGATCCATGGCAGCCGCCGGTTCACCTGGGCGGAGAGTTTCGCGCGCGCCAGGCGGCTGGCCTCGGCGCTCGACAAACGCGGCATCGGCAAGGGCGACACGGTGGCGATCATGTCGCCCAACCTGCCGGAGATGTTCGAGGCGCATTTCGGCGTGCCGGTGCTGGGCGCGGTGCTGAACACGCTCAACATCCGGCTCGACGCGGCGGCGCTGGCCTTCATCCTCGACCACGGCGATGCCAGGGCGCTGATCACCGACCGCGAGTTCTCGTCGGTGATCAAGGAAGCACTGGGCCTGTGCCAGGCCAAGCCGCTGGTGATCGACATCGACGATCCCGACTACGAGGGCGGCGAACTGCTGGGCGAACTCACCTACGACGCGCTGCTGGCGGAGGGGTCGGAAGACCACCCCTGGACCCTCCCCGGCGACGAGTGGGAGGCGATCTCGCTGAACTACACCTCGGGCACCACCGGCAACCCGAAGGGCGTGGTCTACAGCCACCGCGGCACCTACCTGAACGCCATCGGCAACGTGCTGTCGTGGGGCATGCGTCCGCACCCGATCTACCTGTGGACGCTGCCGATGTTTCACTGCAACGGCTGGTGCTTCCCGTGGACCATCACCGCGATGGCCGGCACCCACGTCTGCCTGCGCCGGGTCGAGGCCGGGGCGATCTACGCCGCCATCGCCGCGCACAAGGTCACCAACCTGTGCGGCGCCCCGATCGTCATGCAGATGATCATCGGTGCCAGCGACGACGAGCGCGTCGCCTTCGACCACCAGGTCGAGATGATGACCGCGGCCGCGCCGCCGCCGGCCGCGGTGCTGCAGAAGATGGCCGAGGACGGCTTCTCGGTGACCCACGTCTACGGCCTGACCGAGACCTACGGCCCCTCCGTAGTCTGTGCCTGGAACGAAGAGTGGGACGGACTGCCGGCCGAGCAGCGCGCCAAGCTGCAATCGCGCCAGGGCGTGCCCTACAACGTGCTGGAGGGCCTGATGGTGGCGCATCCGGAAACCCTCGAACCGGTGCCGCGCGACGGCGAGACCATGGGCGAGGTGTTCATGCGCGGCAACGTCGTCATGAAGGGCTACCTGAAGAACCCGAAAGCGACCGAGGATGCCTTCGCCGGCGGCTGGTTCCACTCGGGCGACCTCGGCGTGTGGCACGCCGACGGCTACATCGAGCTGAAGGACCGTTCCAAGGACATCATCATCTCCGGCGGCGAGAACATCTCCTCCATCGAGGTCGAGGACGCGCTCTACCGCCATCCGGCGATCGCCGCGGCCGCCGTGGTCGCCAAGCCGGACGACAAGTGGGGCGAGACGCCGTGCGCCTTCGTCGAGCTGAAGCCCGGCCAGGAGGTCACGGCCGAGGACATCATTGCCCACTGCCGCGCGCACCTGGCGAGCTACAAATGCCCGCGCCACGTGGTGTTCGGCGAGGTGCCGAAGACCTCCACCGGCAAGATTCAGAAGTTCATCTTGAGGGACCGGACGGCACAGACCTGACCGTCCGGGGTGCGACGCTCGTACAGAGGCCGCCGGGCGAGGCCGGCGGCCTCAAGATGACGCGGCCTGTCAGGCCTCCGTCGGGTCGAGCCGAAGGATCTCGTCCTTCAGCCTCAGTTTCTGTCGTTTCAGTTCGTTCAGTCGGAGATCGTCCGGCGAAGGCCGGGCCAGCTCCGCGTCGATCGCCGATTCCAGATCGTGATGTTGAGACTTCAGTTGATCGACGTCTTCGGTCATCAGCACCTCCTTACAAGCGAAACAACGATTCCATTAAACCACCGCCGCGCCGCCGCCGCCACCGTGGCGAGTCGCGCGCGCCGGGTGTAGTCTGTGACTAGGATGGATGGAGGGCGCCGGCGTCGCATGTCGGAGGACGAACAGGACGAATTTCGCGAGCGGCTGGTCAAGTTTCAGCAGGAGCATCGCGATCTCGACGACGCCATCGAGGCGCTGTCGGGTCAGGTCGGCTTCGACCAGCTCCGCGTCCAGCGCCTGAAGAAGCGCAAGTTGTGGCTCAAGGACATGATCGCGATGCTGGAGGCTGAACTGACGCCGGACATCATCGCCTAACGCGGCCACGGGATGCCCGGATCAAATCTGGGCCTGACCCACTGGTCTCCGGTTAAGCCCTTCTGGGCCTGCGCCCACACCTCGGCGGCTTTGCAAGCACAGGGACGTGGATCGCCCGAACAAGTCGGGCCATGACGTAGCTTTTTGATTTTCAGACAAGACCGTCATGCCCCGGCTTGTCCGGGGCATCCACGTCCAGAACCTGAATCAATCGCCTGCCGTTTTCCTGTCCGCCGCGCGAAGCGGTGCAACCGCGCGAGCGGCAAGAGGAAGCGGACCACCACTAAGAACTCGACCGGGCATCGGGGGGACTGACCCGGCCCGCCAGGCTCAATCCGGCGCGCCGCGGACGTCGAGGCCGAGGTCGCGGACCTTGCGATAAAGCGTCGAACGGCCGATGCCGAGGCGGCGGGCCACTTCCGACATCTGCCCGTTGTATTTCTTGATCGCCAGCTTGATCAGGTCGTTCTCGACCTCCTCCAGCTTGCGGACATGACCGCCGGGCTCGAACACCGGCAGGTCGGCGCCGTTGCCACCATGCGCGGCGCCGTTGGTCGGTGCGGCCGTGACTACCGCCGCCGCGCCGGCAACCGGCTCCTCGCCGGACGACATCTGCAACGGCTGCGCAGCCATCGGCGGCGGTGCCGCTTCGGCCGGCGCGGCCGCGGCCTGCACGCCCATCGCCTGCGCCAGTTGCGGAAAGTCCCCGACAGCCAGGGTCTCGTCGTCGCACAGCACCACGGCGCGGAACACCGCGTTCTCAAGCTGGCGCACGTTGCCGGGCCAGCGGTAGTCGAGCAGCAGTTGCATCGCATCCTGGCCGACGCCGCGGATCGGCTTCGCCTCGGTGGCCGAGAACCGCGCCAGGAAATGCCGCACCAGCGGCTCGATGTCCTCGCGCCGATCCCGCAGCGGCGGCACCGCGATCGGGAACACCGACAGCCGGTAGTACAGGTCCTCGCGGAACTTGCCCTCGTTCACCAGTTCGTAAAGGTTGCGGTTGGTCGCCGAGATCAGCCGGATGTCGATCTTGGTCGGCCGCTTGCCGCCAACCGGATCGACCTCGCCCTCCTGCAGCGCGCGCAGCAGCTTGACTTGGATATCGGGGCGCAGTTCGCCGACCTCGTCCAGGAACAGCGTGCCGCCGTCGGCCTCGACGAACTTGCCGATATGCTTGTCGCTGGCCCCGGTGAAGGCACCCTTCTCGTGGCCGAACAGGATGCTCTCGACCAGGTTGTCCGGGATCGCGCCGCAGTTCACCGCCACGAAGGGCTTGCCCGCGCGGTCGCCGGAGCCCTGCACCGCGCGCGCCACCATCTCCTTGCCGACGCCGCTCTCGCCCTCGATCAGCACCGGAATGCCGCTGTCGGCGGCGCGCCGCGACAGGTCGATGACCGCGCGCATCGCCGGGCTCTCCGCGATCAGGTCTCGGAACCCCATCTCGTTGCTGATCTGACGCGTCAGGCGCGAGATCTCGCCGGTCAGCACGTTCATCTTCAGCGCGTTCTCGATCGAGACCTGCAGCCGCTCCGGACTCGCCGGCTTGACAATGAAGTCGGTGCCGCCGGCGCGCATCACGTTGACGATGGTGTCGACGCCGCTCTTCGCCGTCAGCACGATCACCGGCAGCAGCGGATGCTTCGGCTTGACCTGCTCCAGCACCTTCAGGCCGTCGAGGTCTGGCATTACCAGGTCGAGCAGCACCAGGTCGACCCCGGGCTCGTCGCCGCCGAGCAGGGCGACGGCTTCCTCGCCGCCGGTAGCCAGCTTGGTCTCGTAGCCATGGCGCTTCACCACCGCTTCAAGCAGGCGTCGTTGTGTCGGATCGTCGTCGACGATCAGAATAGTCTGCGGCATGCCCTCAACCACATATTCCGGCCGCTCGAACGGCGGCGACAGTGATTCGCCAACAACTTATACCCTCTGTCCCATTACGGAACAATATGGCGCGCTTCGCGACGACGCACAAGAGCGCACACCGGTTCACCTTGGCGGCACCGGGGTCGAGGTTTATATCCGCAGGGCAAGCAAGCAACCCGGAGTTCCCCGAATGAGCCAGGCCGACGCGCTGGGCGCCCTACCCGAATGGGATCTGTCCGACCTCTATCCGGGGCCGGATTCGCCTGCCCTGACGACCGACCTGGACAACGCCGACACCGAAGCCAAGGCGTTTCGCGACGCCTATGCCGGCAAGCTGGCGTCGCTCGATGGCGCCGGCATGGCCGCGGCGGTGCAACGCTACGAGGCGCTCGGCGAGACCATGGGCCGCATCATGAGCTACGCCCAGCTCCTGCACGCCGGCAACGTCGCCGACCCGGACGTCGGCAAGTTCTACCAGTCGATGCAGGAGCGGGTGAACGCGATCGCCTCGTTGACGCTGTTCTTCGTGCTGGAGATGAACCACATCGACGACGCGCGCATGGCGGCGCTGCTCCAGAACCCGACGCTGGCGCGCTACCGCCCGTGGATCGAGGCCGAGCGGGTGATGAAGCCGTACCAGCTCGACGACGAGATGGAGCAGCTGCTGCACGAGAAGTCGGTCGCCGGTGCCGCCGCCTGGAGCCGGCTGTTCGACCAGACCGTCGCCGGCCTGCGCTTCAAGGTCGGCAAGCAGGAGATGACCTCGGAGCAGGCGCTGCACCTGCTGTCGGAGCCCGACGCCAAGGCCCGCAAGCAGGCGGCGATGGCGCTGGCCAAGACCTTCGAGGCCAACGTCGGCCTGTTCGCCCACATTTACAACACGCTGGTCAAGGACAAGGAGATCGAGGACCGCTGGCGCAAGCTCCCCAGCCCGCAGATGGCCCGCCACCTGTCGAACCGGGTCGAGCCGGAAGTGGTGCAGGCGCTGCGCGATGCGGTGTGGGACGCCTTCCCGAAACTGTCGCACCGCTACTACGCGCTGAAGGCGAAGTGGCTCGGCATGAAGAAGATGGAGTTCTGGGACCGCAACGCGCCGCTGCCCGACGTCGACGACCGCACCTTCACCTTTCCCCAGGCCCGCGACGTGGTGCTCGACGCCTACGGCCAGTTCTCGCCGGAGCTGGCCAGCGTCGGCAAACGCTTCTTCGACCAGCCGTGGATCGACGCGCCGACCCGGCCCGGCAAGGCCGGCGGCGCCTTCGCCCACCCGACCGTGGTCAGCGCCCACCCCTATCTGCTGCTGAACTACCAGGGCAAGACGCGCGACGTGATGACCCTGGCGCACGAGCTCGGCCACGGCGTGCACCAGATCCTGGCCGCCGAGCAGGGCCCGCTGCTGTCCTACACGCCGCTGACCCTGGCCGAGACCGCATCCGTGTTCGGCGAGCAGCTCACCTTCCGCGCCCTGCTCGCCGCCGAGACCGAGCCGGCCCGGCGCAAGGCGATGCTGGCCTCCAAGGTGGAGGACATGATCAACACCGTGGTGCGCCAGACCGCGTTCTACGAGTTCGAGAGCCGGGTCCATGCCCAGCGCCGCGAGGGCGAGCTGACCCCCGACGCGCTCTGCCAGATCTGGATGGACGTGCAGGCCGAGAGCCTCGGCCCGGCGATCAAGCTGCGCCCCGAATACCGCACCTACTGGTGCTACATCATGCACTTCGTGCACGCGCCGTTCTACGTCTACGCCTACGCCTTCGGCGATTGCCTGGTGAACTCGCTCTACGCCGTCTACCAGGGCGCCGAAGCCGGCTTCCAGGACAAGTATCTCGACCTGCTGCGTGCCGGTGGCACCAAGCGGCACAAGGAACTGCTGGCACCGTTCGGGCTCGACGCCAGCGACCCGGCCTTCTGGCAGAAGGGGCTGGGCGTGATCTCCAGCTTCATCGACGAGCTGGAGACGCTGTAGCGCATGGCCAAGGATGACGAGCGCTCATCGGTCACCGGCCGGGTCAGACGCTATGCCAAGGTCTCCACCGCGGTCGGCGGGCTGGCCGCCCGGCTGGCCGGCGAACGCTATCTGGGGATCAAGGTCGACCGCGACGCCCACGCGCGCGAGCTGCGCCAGGCGCTGGGCGGCCTGAAGGGGCCGTTGATGAAGGTGGCCCAGATCATGGCCACCATCCCCGAGGCGCTGCCGCAGGAATACGTCCAGGAGCTGATCCAGCTTCAGTCCAACGCGCCGGCGATGGGCTGGCTGTTCGTCAAGCGGCGCATGGCCGCCGAGCTCGGCAACGACTGGCAGCAGCGCTTCGACAGCTTCGAGCACGAGGCCGCGGCCGCCGCCTCGCTGGGACAGGTGCACCGCGCCACGCTCGATGGCCAGGACCTGGCCTGCAAGCTGCAGTATCCCGACATGCAATCGGCGGTCGAGGCAGACCTGCGCCAGCTCAAGCTGATCTTCCGCATCTACCACCAGTACGACCGCTCCATCGACACCTCCAAGGTGCACGACGAGATCGGCGACCGGCTGCGCGAGGAGCTCGACTACGAGCTCGAATCGAAGCACATGGCGCTCTACGCCGACATGCTGGCCAAGGAGAGCATGGTGCACGTCCCCGGCGTGCTGCCGGAGCTGTCGACCAAACGGCTGCTGACCATGACCTGGCTCGAGGGCAACAAGCTGCTCGACTACCAGGACGCCGACCAGGAGACCCGCAACACCATCGCCGACGCCATGTTCCGGGCCTGGTACGTGCCGTTCTACGAGTACGGCGTCATCCACGGCGACCCGCACCTGGGCAACTATGCGGTGCGCGACGACCTCGGCGTGAACCTGCTCGACTTCGGCTGCGTGCGCGTGTTCCAGGCCAAGTTCGTCGCCGGCGTGATCGACCTGTACCGCGCGATCCGCGACAACGACCGCGACCTGGCGGTGCATGCCTACGAGACCTGGGGCTTTTCCGGCCTCTCCGACGAGACCATCGACACGCTGAACCTGTGGGCCAATTTCGTCTACGCGCCGCTGCTGGAGGACCGCGAGCGGCGCATCCAGGAGATGGAGGCGTCCGGCATCTATGGCCGCGAGGTAGCCGAGAAGGTGCACAAGCGGCTGCGCGAACTGGGCGGCGTGACCCCGCCGCGCGAGTTCGTGTTCATGGACCGTGCCGCGATCGGCCTGGGCGGCGTGTTCATGCATCTGAAGGCGGAGATCAACTGGCATCGCCTGTTTCACGACCTGATCGACGGCTTCGATGCGACGAAGCTTCACGCGCGCCAGACCAAGCTATTGAAGAAACACGCAATCCCCCTGCCCTGAACGTCGCTATTCCGTTGCCACACGGGTCGGCTTTGTTATATTGCGGCCGGCGTTTCGGGGAGAAGGGCACTACGCATGGAAGATACCCGCGGCAACATGGATATCCGCCAGCATCGCGGGATGTGGCGCGCGTTCACCACGTTGGTAAAGTGGGCAGTCATCTTCAACGTCGTCCTGCTTATCCTGATGGCGATATTCCTCGCGTAGTCGACGCGGCGGCCACCGGCTGCCGGAAGGTTTCTCATGAAAATCGCCGTGTTGAAGGAACGTCGCCGGCATGAGCGGCGAATCGCCGCCACGCCCGACGCGGTCAAGAGATACATCGCACTTGGCGCCGAGATCGCTGTCGAGACCGGCGCCGGCGCCGCCGCCAGCTTCGACGACGACAGTTTCCAGCTGACCGGCGCCGCCATCGCCGCCGACGCCGCGTCGGCCATGAACGGCGCCGACGTGGTGCTGAAGGTGCAGCGCCCGATGCTCGCCGGCGAGGGCGAGGTCGACGAACTGGCGCTGTTCGCCGACGGCCAGGCGCTTGTCGCGATGCTGAACCCGCTGATCGAGCGCGACGCGGTCGCCGCCTACGCCCAGGCCGGCGTCACCGCCTTCGCCATGGAGTTGATGCCGCGCATCACCCGCGCCCAGTCGATGGACGTGCTGTCGAGCCAGGCCAACCTGGCGGGATACAAGTCGGTGCTGGATGCCTGCGAGGTGTTCGACCGCGCCATGCCGATGATGATGACCGCGGCCGGCACCGTGGCCCCGGCCCGCGTGCTGGTGATGGGCGCCGGCGTCGCCGGGCTGCAGGCGATCGCCACCGCGCGCCGGCTCGGCGCCATCGTCTCCGCCACCGACGTGCGCCCGGCCGCCAAGGAGCAGGTGGAGAGCCTGGGCGCCAACTTCGTCATGGTCGAGGACGAGGAAAGCAAGCAGGCCGAGACCGCCGGTGGCTATGCTCGGGAAATGTCCGACGCCTACAAGGCCAAGCAGGCCGCGCTGATCGCCGAGACCATCAAGAAGCAGGACATCGTGATCTGCACCGCGCTGATCCCCGGGCGGCAGGCGCCGACCCTGATCACCGGCGACATGGTCGCGTCGATGAAGCCGGGCTCGGTGATCGTCGACCTGGCGATCGACAATGGCGGCAACTGCACCGCTTCGGTCGGCGGCGAGATCGCCCATGTCGAGGGCGTGCGCGTGGTCGCGCACTACAATGTGCCGAGCCGGCTGGCGATCGACGCGTCCAGCCTTTATGCCCGCAACCTGGTGAACTTCCTGACGCCGTGTTTCGACAAGGACAGCGGCGGCTTCGCGTTCAACTGGTCCGACGAGCTGATCAACGGCACATGTGTTGCGCGCGGCGGCAAGGTGGTGCACCCGATGTTGACCGGCGAAGCCGAAGGGGACTGAGCCACAATGGAAGCCGTCGATCCGTTCATCTTCCGCCTGGCGATCTTCGTGCTGGCGATCTTCGTCGGCTACTACGTCGTCTGGTCGGTGACGCCCGCGCTGCACACGCCGCTGATGTCGGTGACCAACGCGATTTCCTCGGTGATCATCGTCGGCGCGCTGATCGCCGCCGGGCCGGAGGGCGCCAGCCTGTCCAAGGTCCTGGGCGTGATCGCCATCGGCCTCGCCGCCGTGAACATCTTCGGCGGCTTCATGGTCACCCAGCGCATGCTTGCCATGTACAAGAAAAAGAAGTGACGGCGCGCCGATGTCCGCCAACCTGACGGCGCTTGCCTACCTGATCGCCTCGATCCTGTTCATCCTGGCGCTGCGCGGCCTGTCGTCGCCGGAGACGGCGCGCCAGGGCAACCTGTTCGCCATGATCGGCATGACCATCGCGGTGGTCACCACGGTGATCGACCCCGACGTGGTTTCCTACGCCTGGATCATCGGCGCGCTGGTGGTCGGCGGCGGGATCGGCGCGATCACCGCCCGCCGTATCGCCATGACCGCGATGCCCGAGCTGGTCGCCGCCTTTCACAGCCTGGTCGGGCTGGCCGCCGTGCTGGTCGCCGCCGCCGCGCTCTACAACCCCGGTGCCTACGGCATCACCGACGCCGCCGGCGAGCTGAAGGTCGCCAGCCGCATCGAGATGGGCCTGGGCGTGGTGATCGGCGCGATTACCTTCTCCGGCTCGATCATCGCCTTCGCCAAGCTGCGCGGCATCATGTCCGGCAACCCGATCACCTTCCCCGGCCAGCACCCGCTGAACGCGCTGATCGGCGTTGCCATCGTGGCGCTGATCGTCGCCTTCGCCTTCGGGCCGGCGCACTGGCTGTTCTGGGCGATGACGGCGCTGGCGTTCTTGATCGGCTTCCTGCTGATCATCCCGATCGGCGGCGCCGACATGCCGGTGATCGTGTCGATGCTAAACTCCTATTCCGGCTGGGCCGCCGCCGGCATCGGCTTCACGCTGGAGAACACCGCGCTGATCGTCACCGGCGCGCTGGTCGGCTCGTCCGGCGCGATCTTGAGCTACATCATGTGCCGGGCGATGAACCGCTCGTTCATCAGCGTGCTGCTCGGCGGCTTCGGCGGCGAGGCCGGCGCAGCGACGGCGACACGCTCCGACAAGCCGGTGAAGGCGGGCAGCGCCGACGACGCCGCCTTCATCATGAAGAACGCCGGCACCGTGATCATCGTGCCGGGCTACGGCATGGCGGTGGCGCAGGCGCAGCACACCGTGCGCGAGATGGCCGACCTGCTGAAGGAGAACGGCGTCAAGGTACGCTACGCCATCCACCCCGTCGCCGGCCGCATGCCGGGCCACATGAACGTGCTGCTCGCGGAGGCCAACGTGCCCTATGACGAGGTCGAGGAGCTGGAGAGCATCAACTCCGACTTCCCCAACACCGACGTCAGCTTCGTGATCGGCGCCAACGACGTCACCAACCCGGCCGCGCGCACCGACCCGCAGAGCCCGATCGCCGGCATGCCGATCCTCGATGTCGACCGCTCGCGCACCGTGCTGTTCGTGAAGCGCTCGCTGTCGCCGGGCTACGCCGGCATCGACAACGAGCTGTTCTACGCCGAGAACACGATGATGCTGTTCGGCGATGCCAAGCAGATGGTGGACGACATCGTCCGCGCGCTGCAGTAAGGACGAGTATCGATGGCGATCTTGAAGATCGCGCGCATGGGTCATCCGGTGCTGCGCCGCCGCGCCGAGGAGGTCACCGACCTTGCCGACCCGGAACTGGCGCGCCTGATCGACGACATGCACGAGACCATGGTCGACGCCAACGGCGCTGGCATCGCAGCACCACAGGTCTACGTCTCGCGCCGCGTGGTGATGTTCCGCGTGCCGGCCGAGCGCACCACCGAAGACCCCGAGGACCAGCCGATGGGCCTCACCGTGCTGATCAACCCGGTCCTGGAGCCGCTCGGCGAGGAGATGCAGGACAGCTGGGAGGGCTGCCTGTCGGTGCCCGGCCTGCGCGGCCAGGTGCCGCGCTACAGCCGCTTGCGGTACTCGGGCCTGACGCCGGACGGCAGCCGGATCGAGCGCGAGGCCACCGGCTTCCACGCCACCGTGGTGCAGCACGAATGCGACCACCTCGATGGCATCCTCTATCCCCAGCGCATGGTCGACCTGACCAAGCTGATCTTCACCACCGAGTGGGACGCCTTCACCGGCGGCACCGAACCGGAACCGCCGGATGACTGACCGCGAGACCCGCAAGCGCGTGATCCTGGCCGCCGCCATCCCCGGCGTGCCGTTCGACGGCTGGACGGCGAAACTCATGCGTTCGCTGGACGACGACGCAGGCGTCCTGTTCCCCGGCGGCGCGGCCGACCTTCTCGGCTTCTATCTGGTCGAGGCCGACCGGCGCATGGTCGAGGCACTCGAACAGGTCGACCTGCCGGCGATGAAGATCCGCCAGCGCATCGCCGCCGCCATCCGCCTGCGCCTGGAACAGGCCGAGCCCGAACGCGAGACCGTGCGCCGCACGCTGGCCACCCTTGCCCTGCCCGGCCACGCCGGCCTGGGGCTGCGCTCGCTCTACCGCACCGTGGACGCGATCTGGCGCGCCTGCGGCGACACCGCGACCGACTTCAACTTCTACACCAAGCGCGGCCTGCTGGCCGGGGTGTACAGCTCGACATTGCTGTTCTGGCTGAACGACGGCTCGCCCGGCTACGAGAATACCTGGGCGTTCCTGGATCGCCGCATCGAGCAGGTGATGACCATCCAGAAGGCGCGCGGCCGCTTCGACAGGCTGGCCGAGCGCCTGCCCGACCCCTGGCCGATCCTCAGCCGCCTGCGCTACCCGACGCGGGCCTGACCCACGTCACATGGCCCATCTTGCGGCCGGCGCGGACGTCCGCCTTGCCGTAGAGGTGAACGTGCGCGCCAGGGTCGGCGAGCAGCGCCGGCACCCGGTCGACGTCGTCGCCGATCAGGTTCTCCATCCGCGCCCGGCCGCGCATCGCCACGTCGCCCAGCGGCAGGCCGCAGATCGCCCGGACGTGTTGCTCGAACTGGCTGGTCTCGCAGCCCTCGATGGTCCAGTGCCCGGAATTGTGCACCCGCGGCGCCATCTCGTTGACGAAGACCTGATCACCAGCGACGAAGAACTCCACCGCCAGCACCCCGACATAGTCGAGCGCCGCCGCCAGCGTCTGCGCCACCGCGACCGCCGCCGGCGCCTCGTCCGGCGCCTCGCTCACGCGAAGGATGCCGTCGCGGTGCGTGTTGCGGCTGACCGGAAAGGCCGCCACCGCGCCGTCCAGCCCGCGCGCCACGAGCACCGAGACCTCGTGGTCGAAGTCGACGCGCCGCTCCAGAATCGCCGGTGCTTCGCCCAGCTCGGCGAACGCACCCGCGAGCGCATCCGGCGCTGCCACCGGCCGTTGCCCCTTGCCGTCGTAGCCGAGCCGCCGGGTTTTCAGGATCGCCGGCGTTCCGACCTTCTCCAGCGCGGCCGCGAAATCGGCCTCGCCGTCCACGGGCACGTAGCCAGCTGTCCGCGCCCCTTGGGCAGCGGCGAAATCCTTCTCCGTCACCCGGTCCTGGGAGACTTCCAGCGCCTTCGTGCCCGGCCGCAGCGGCTTCAATGCCGCGACGTGTGCCGCCGTGGCCAGCGGCACGTTCTCGAACTCGTAAGTGATGACGTCGACGGCCGCCGCGAAGCGATCCAACGCCGCGAAATCGTCGTAGGCGGCCACGGTGCTTGCGGCGCTGACCTGCTCGGCCGGCGAATCCGATTCCGGCCCGAAGACGTGCACGCGATAGCCCAAAGGTGCCGCCGCCAGCGCCAACATGCGTCCGAGCTGGCCATTGCCGAGAATGCCGATGGTGGCGCCCGCAGGCAGCGCCGGCGCGTCAGTCATTGTCGACTGGATCGTCGGGCACGCTGTCGGTCTGGCGCTGGCGCCAGGCGGCCAGCGCTTCCGCCACCCTGGCATCGTTCAGCGCCACCACCGCGGCCGCCAGCAGCCCGGCATTGACCGCGCCGGCGCGGCCGATCGCCAGGGTGCCGACCGGCACGCCCGCCGGCATCTGCACGATCGACAGCAGGCTGTCGAGCCCGCTCAGGCTCTTCGACTGCACCGGCACGCCGAACACCGGCAGCGTCGTCATCGCGGCAACCATGCCCGGCAGGTGCGCCGCGCCGCCGGCCCCGGCGACGATCACCTTCAGGCCGCGCCCCGCCGCGCTCTCGGCATACTCGACCAGTCGCTTCGGCGTGCGGTGCGCGGAGACCACCCTGGCCTCGTGCGCCACGCCCAGCGCGTCGAGTATCTCGACGGCATGCCCCATGGTCTCCCAGTCCGACCGGGACCCCATGATGACGCCCACCAGAGGGCTGGATTTCTGCGCTTTGTCGCTCATCGGGCGGCGAGTATAGGGTCCGCGCCGGGCCAGAGAAAGGCACCAGTCGCGCCGCCGCCGGCTTTGCCCGGCCGGTCACTTTGAGTTAACGTTTTGGTCAGCGCCCAAGACCGATAATGACGATCGGGCCAAGTATCCGCTTTTTGGACATCAGACAGGGCGGCCACGCGTACAAATGAAGATCGGAGAAACTCGCCCTGTTTCCGGGGTCGGCGGCACGAGGCGCGAGAAAGACGCCACGGCGCGCTACCAGAAGGCCGCCGCGCTGGGCGACAGCGCGCCTGTCGACAGCACCTCCATCCTGGGAATTCCCGAGACCGAGCTGACGCCGAAAGTGCGTTCGGCGATCATGACCTTGATGGCCGAAGTTGACCGCCTGCGCCAAGAGCTGGAGCAGACCAAGGGCCGGCTGGGAAATCTGGAGCAACTGGCGGACCAGGACACACTGGCCCCGGTGGCCAACCGCCGCGCCTTCGTGCGCGAGCTGAGCCGGGTGATCTCCTATTCCGAACGCTACAAGGCGCCCTCAAGCCTGGTTTATTTCGACCTCAACGCCTTCAAGTCGATCAACGATTCGATGGGCCATGCCGCCGGCGACGCGGCGCTGCTGCACGTTGCCAAGCTGCTGGTCGACAATATCCGCGAGTCGGACGTGGTCGGCCGCCTTGGCGGCGATGAGTTCGGCGTCATCCTGGCCCATGCCGACGAGGCGCAGGCGCAGGAGAAGGCCGTCTCGCTGGTGCAGCTGATCGCCGACACGCCGGTCGAGTTCAACGGCAAGGTGTTTCACGTCCAGCTTGCCTATGGCATCAGCACCTTTGCCGGCGGCGAGTCGGTCTCCGACGCCATCGCCGCCGCCGACCGCGCGATGTATGCCAACAAGGCCGCCGGTAAAAAGGCCGCGGCCGCGAAATAGGCCTCCACCGGTCGCACCGACCGCCGGGGCGCCCCATATAACAACAAGCATCGCTTCTGCGCGGGCGCCGGACGCCCTATGATGGCGGCAGATACACTCATTTAGTTATGACAATTGCTAAATAGGTCAGCGGTCATTACCTTTCTGGCGACACGAGCCCTGCTGGTCACCTGTGGAGTGCACTGATGACGCTTGCCGCCGTCACCCTCGATGACAAGTACACCGCCGAGCGCGGCCGCGTGTTCCTGACCGGCGTTCAGGCGCTGGTCCGGCTGCCGCTGATGCAGCGCCAGCGCGACCTCGCCGCCGGACTGAACACCGCCGGCTTCATCACCGGCTATCGCGGCTCGCCGCTGGCCGCCTACGACCAGCAACTCTGGCGCGCCCGCAAGTTCCTGGAAAAGCAGCACATCGTCTTCAAGCCCGGCGTCAACGAGGACATGGCGGCCACCGCCGTCTGGGGCACGCAGCAGGTCGGTCTCGGGCCGCAGGCGAAGTATGACGGCGTGTTCGGCATCTGGTACGGCAAGGGTCCGGGCGTCGACCGCTGCGGCGACGTGATCCGCCACGCCAATTCCGCCGGCAGCGCCGAACACGGCGGCGTGCTGGTGCTGTGCGGCGACGACCATGCCGCGGTCTCCTCCACCGTCGCGCACCAGTCCGAGCACAACCTGGCCTCCTGGATGGTGCCGGTGCTGTATCCGGCGGGCGTGCAGGAATATCTCGACTTCGGCCTGCTCGGCTGGGCGATGTCGCGCTACTCCGGCTGCTGGGTCGGCTTCAAGGCGGTCACCGAACTGGTCGAGAGCGCCGCCTCGGTCGACGTCGCCCCGGACCGTCTCGACATCAAGATTCCCGACCTCGAATTGCCCGAGGGCGGGCTCAACATCCGCTGGCCGGACGACCGCTGGTCGGAGGAAATCCGGCTGCAGCAGAGCAAGGTCTACGCCGCGCTGGCTTTCGCCCGCGAGAATGGCATCAACCGCCAAGTGTTCGATCCACCGCAGGCACGCTTCGGCATCGTTACCGCCGGCAAGTCCTACCTCGACGTGCGCCAGGCGCTGGACGATCTCGGCATCGACGAGGCCAAGGCCAACGAGTTCGGCATCCGGCTGCTGAAGATCGGCATGCCCTGGCCGCTGGAGCCGGAGATCGTGCGCGACTTCGCCACCGGCCTGGACGAGGTGCTGGTGGTCGAGGAGAAGCGCGCGCTGATCGAGAACCAGCTCAAGGAACAGCTCTACAACTGGCGCGAGGATGTCCGGCCGCGCGTGGTCGGCAAGTTCGACGAGCACCGCGAATGGCTGCTGCCCTCGCACGGCGAACTCTCCCCGTCGATGATCGCCAGGGTGATCCACGACCGGATCAAGGATTTCGCCAGTACCCCGCGCATGGACGAGCGCATCGAGGAACTGGCGCGCAAGGAGCAGGCGGCGAAGGAGGCCGGCGCCGCGCCGATGGTCCGCACGCCGTATTTCTGCTCCGGCTGCCCGCACAACACCTCGACCAAGGTGCCCGAGGGCAGCCGCGCGCTGGCCGGCATCGGCTGCCACTTCATGGTCCTCTGGATGGACCGCTCGACCGAGACCTTCACCCAGATGGGCGGCGAAGGCGTGCCCTGGGTCGGTCAGGCGCCGTTCACCGACGAAACCCACATCTTCGCCAACCTGGGCGACGGCACCTACTACCACTCCGGCCTGATGGCGATCCGCGCGGCGATCGCCGGCGAGGTCAACATCACCTACAAGATCCTGTTCAATGACGCCGTGGCGATGACCGGCGGCCAGTCGCATGACGGCCCGCTCAGCCCGCCGCAGATCGCGCAGCAGGTGCACCACGAAGGCGTGACGCGCATCGCCGTGGTCAGCGACGAGCCCGACAAGTATCCGATCGGCACCGAGTGGCCGGCCGGCACCACGATCCACCACCGCGACGAGTTGGACGAGGTGCAGCGCTCCTTGCGCGAAACACCGGGCTGCAGCGTGCTGATCTACGACCAGACCTGCGCCGCCGAGAAGCGCCGCCGCCGCAAGCGCGGCACCTTCCCCGACCCCGACCGTCGCGTATTCATCAACGACGCGGTGTGCGAGGGCTGCGGCGACTGCTCGGTGAAGTCGAACTGCGTCTCGGTGGAGCCGCTGGAGACCGAGTTCGGCCGCAAGCGCCAGATCAACCAGTCGTCCTGCAACAAGGACTTCTCGTGCATCAACGGCTTCTGCCCGAGCTTCGTCACGGTCGCCGGCGCCAGCATCCGCAAGGCGACCAGCGACGGCGTCGCCGCACTCGACACTTCGTCCCTGCCGGAACCGGCGGTGGCGTCGAGCGCGGAAGCCTACAACATCCTGGTCACCGGCGTCGGCGGCACCGGCGTGATCACCGTCGGCCAGCTGCTCGGCATGGCCGCGCACCTGGAAGGCAAGGGCGTCACGGTGCTCGACTTCACCGGCCTGGCGCAGAAGAACGGCGCGGTGCTGAGCCACGTGCGCATCGCCCCGACACCGGCCGACATCCATGCGCCGCGCATCGCCGACGGCACCGCCGACCTGCTGCTCGGCTGCGACATGGTTGTCGCGGCCGGCGACGAGGCGATCGGCAAGCTGCAGGCCGGGGCGACGCACGCGGTGGTCAACGACCACCTCACCCCGACCGCCGACTTCACCCTGAACCCAGACACACCGTTCCAGGGCGAGGCGCTGCGCAAGCAGATCCGGCAGGCGGCCGGCGACAACCTCACCGACTTCATCGAGGCGACGGCGCTGGCCACGGCGCTGCTCGGCGACGCCATCGCCACCAACCTGTTCATGCTCGGCTACGCCTACCAGCGCGGCCTGCTGCCGGTAAGCGGCGAGGCCATCGACAAGGCGATCGAGCTGAACGGCGTCGCCATCGCGATGAACCGCCAGACCTTCGCGCTGGGCCGGCTGGCCGCGCACGACCGTGCCGCAGTGGAGCGTGCCGCCCAGCCGCAAGTCACCGAACTGCCGCTGGCACAAGACCCGGCGAGCAAGCTGGAGCGCCGGGTGAAGTTCTTGAGCGAGTATCAGGACGCCGCCTACGCCGCGCGCTATCGCGCCACGGTGGAGAAGGTCGAGGCGGCGGAGCGCAACCGGGCGCCGGGCATGTCTGGCCTGAGCGAGGCGGTGATCGACAACCTGTTCAAGCTGATGGCCTACAAGGACGAGTACGAGGTCGCCCGGCTCTATGCCGACCCGGCCTTCCTGGCCAAGCTGAAACGGCAGTTCGACGGCGAGCTCAAGCTCTCCTTCCATCTCGCCCCGCCGCTGATGAGCCAGCGCGACCCGAAGACCGGCGAGCTGCAGAAGCGCGAGTTCGGCGCCTGGATGCTGCCGGCCTTCCGGGTTCTCGCGAAGCTGAAGGGGCTGCGCGGGACCGCGCTGGACATCTTCGGCTATACCGACGAACGCAAGGCCGAGCGCGCCCTGATCCAGGAGTATCTCGGCACGCTGGACGAACTGATGAACCGGCTGACGCCGGACAACCACGCGCTCGCCGTCGAGATCGCCGGCCTGCCGGCGACGATCCGCGGCTTCGGGCACATCAAGGAACGAAACATGCGGTCCGCCGCCGGCCGTCTGTCGCAGCTCCTGAAGCTGTGGCGCGATCCGGCGGAACGGGCGCGCGCAGCGGAGTAGACGACATGAGCGAGAAGACCTGCATCGTGGTCGGGGTCGGCCCCGGCCTCGGCGGCGCGGTGGCGCGCCGCTTCGCCGCCGGCGGCCATCCGGTGGTGGTCGCGGCCCGGACCGGCGAGAAGGCCGAGGCGGTGGCCAAGCAGATCACCGACGCCGGAGGACAGGCACTGGCACTGGCCGCCGACGCGACCAAGGAAGCCGATGTCGAACGGGTCTTCGCCGAGGCGGAAAAGGCTTTCGGACCGCCGGGCGTCGCCGTGTTCAATGCATCGGGCCGCAACCGCAAGCATGTCGCCGACCAGACCGTGGAGGAGTTCGTCAGCGCCTGGGAACGGAGCTGCCTCGGCGGGTTCCTGGTCGCCCGCGCCGCCGCGCAGGCGATGATCCCGCAAAAGGCCGGCACGATCCTGCTGACCGGCGCCACCGCGTCGATGAAGGGCTTCCCCGGCTCGTCGAGCTTCGCGGTCGGCAAGTTCGGCCTGCGCGCGCTCGGCGAATCGCTGGCCCGCGAACTGCACCCGCAAGGCGTCCACGTCGCCCACTTCAACATCGACGGCGGCATCGGCGTGAACGACGAGGACAGCCGCCTGCAACCCGACGCCATTGCCGAGACCTACTGGCAAACGCACGTTCAGCACCGCAGCGCCTGGTCGCACTCGGTCGAGGTCCGGCCCTGGGTCGAGAGCTTCTAGATCGCGCGAAAGGTGCCCGGATCAAGTCCGGGCGTGACGACCCTTTTCTCCCGCCCTATCCGGGCTTGACCCTGGTATCTCGCCGGCTCGGGCACGCATGACCTCCAACCTTCGCAACGTCATCCTGCTGGCGGCGCTGGCCGCGTGCTGGGGCTCGAACTACGCGCTGATCAAGCTGGCGCTGACCGGCATGCCGCCGGCGACAATGACGCTGGGCCGGCTGGCACTGGCCGCCGCGATCCTGGTGCTGGTGATGCGGGCGCAGAAACACGAGTGGCCGCGCGCGCCAAAGGCCTGGCTCGGCATGGCCGGCGTCGGCCTGTTCGGCAACGCCCTGCCCTACTTCCTGATCTCCTCGGCCGAGGAGCAGGTGAGCAGCGCGCTTGCCGCGATTCTGATCACCACGACGCCGCTGTTGACCATGCTGGCGGCGCACTGGGCCTTCGCCGACGAGAAGCTCACGGCGCGCCGGCTGGTCGGCGTCGTCGTCGGTTTCCTGGGCGTGGTGGTGCTGGTCGGGCCGGAGGCGCTGACCGGGCTCGGCGCCGACCTGATCGCGCAGTCGCTGCTGATCGGCGCCGCGTGCTGCTTTGCCATCTCCATCATCGTCGCCCGGATGATGCCGCCGGTGCCGACCGCGGCGAGCAGCGCCGGCGCCCTGCTGATCGGTACCGTGCTGGTATTTCCGGCCGCCGTTGGCGACGGCATGGACGTCAACCCGACCGCCACCGCGCTGATCGCCTGCGCCGCGCTGGGCCTGGTCTCGACCGCCGCCGCGACCCTCATCTACATGCACCTGGCCAAGGCCGTTGGCGCCAACTTCGTCGCCAGCGCCAACTACCTGGCGCCGCTCATCGCCACCGGACTGGGCATCGTGCTACTGGCCGAACGCCCCGGCTGGCCGGCACTGGCCGCCCTGACACTGATCCTGCTCGGGACCTGGGTGGCGAACCGGCGCTAGGCGGGCACCTTGTGATACTGGCCGTCGACGCCGAGGAACTCGGCACCGTCGTTGCGGTAGAAGCTCTTGCCGCCGGACGTCTGCAAGACCTGCAGCATGTTCGGCAGTGCCATGCCCTCGGCCTTGAGGCGCGTGGCGAAGCTGTCCGCGCCGACGGCGTCGATCATCTCGAACGGGCCCTGGCGCCAGTTGAAGCCCCAGCGCATGGCGCGGTCGACATTGACGATGTCGTCGGCGATTTCCGGCACCAGCTCGGCCGCGTAGGCCATGGTCGCGCCCATGGTCTTCCACACGAAGCGCGACAGCGCGTCGTCGCCACCCAGCAGCCCGGCCAGGCTCTGCTGGTCCGGCGACAGCTCGGCGGTCTTGCTCTCGCGCCAGCTCTCGGTCTTCAGGTCGAAGGTCTCTTTCAGCCGGCCGCCGTCGTCGGTCTTGGTCATGCGGTAGAAGCCGCCGCCGGCCTTGCGGCCGATCTGGCCGCGCTTGTACATCGCGTCGACCTTGGGCGGGAGCTGCGCGTAGGGCCGCCCGGCGTCGTCTGCCGGTAGGTTCTCCTGCAGGTTCGTCGAAACCAGCCCGAGCACGTCGAGCCCCACCAGGTCGAGCAGGCCGTAGAGCGCCGTCGGCGGCACCCCCACCGGCGCCCCCAGGGCCGCGTCCAGGTCCTCCAGGTCGAGCCCGGCATCGAACGCCGCCTGCGCCTCGTTCAGGCCGGCGAGCATCCAGAAGCAGCCGATCCTGTTGGCGATGAAGTTGACCGTGTCCTTGCCCCAGACCACGCCCTTGCCGAGGCCGCCGTCGAGATAGGTGGCGATGCGGTCGAGCTGGCCCTTGTCCATCTCTTCGCCCGGCACCAGCTCCACCAGCTTCATCACCTTCACGGGGTTGAAGAAGTGAGTGACGGCAACGTCCTTCAGCAGTCGCGCCGGCATGCCCTCGGTGATCGCGTGCAGCGGGATGCCCGAGGTGTTAGTGGTCAGGATCGAGCCGTCGCCACGCGCCGCTTCAAGACGCTCGAACATCGACCGCTTGATCGCCAGGTTCTCCACGATCACCTCGCAGATCCAATCGACGTCGGCGAGCTTGCCCATGTCGTCGTCGAAGTTGCCAACGCTGATCCGGTCCGCGGCCGCCGCATCGTCCAGCATCGGCGCCCGCCCCTCCAGCATGCGCGCCTTGGCGCCGGCGGCGACGGCGTTGCGCTCGCCCTCCTTGGCCGGCATGTCGAGCAGCAGAACCTGCGCCCCGCTGCTCGCCGCCAGCGCGGCGATTCCGGCACCCATGGTGCCCGAGCCGATCACCGCGACTTTCTCGATCTTCGCCGCCATCGCGGTCACTCCATGCCCAGCGCGTGCAGGTAGGTGTCCAGCAGCGCTTCCTGTTCCTGTCGGTCGTCCTTGGCCATCTTGCGCAGCTTCACCACCTGGCGCATCACCTTCGGGTCGAAGCCGATCGCCTTGGCCTCGCCATAGACATCCTTGATGTCGTCGGCCAGCGCCTTCTTTTCTTCTTCCAGACGTTCGATGCGCTCGATGAGCTGCTTCAGCCGGTCCGCGGCAATGCCGCCCACTTCCGCCATGGACTAGTGCTTCGGGGCGTTCTGGGTGAAGGCGGCCTGCTGCTCCGGCGTGGCCTCCTTCTGGTACTTGGCCTTCCACTCGTCGAACGGCATGCCGTAGATGATCTCGCGCGCCTCCGCCTTGGACAGGCTCTTGCCCTTGTCGGCGGCGGCTTCCTGGTACCAGTTGGACAGGCAGTTCCGGCAGAAGCCGGCCAGGTTCATCATGTCGATATTCTGCACGTCGGTGCGCTCGCGGAAGTGCTCGACCAGGCGGCGGAAGGCGGCCGCCTCCAGCTCCAGCCGGGTCTGCTCGTCATACTCGGATGCCTTGCTCATCGCGGCTCTCCTCTGTTGTCGGGCCCAAATGCAAAGTCGCCCTGACATAGGGGACAAGCGGCCGTGCTGGCAAGGGCCGGCAGTCACGCCGCGTGCGGCTCGATCCGTCTCAGATCAGCCTCGATCTGCCGCCGCCAACTGGCAAGCGGTCAGCCGACGTCGCGGACCGTCTCCGCGATCAGCCAGTCGACCACGGCGCGGCAAGCGTCGTCGGCGCTGGCGCCTTCGATCATCGCCGTCTCGTAGACCTTGAGCTGTTTTTGCGCGCTGGTGCCGCCGGCGGCGATCTCGTTGGCGCGGTTGACCTCGGCCAGGCAGCCCAGCAACGCGGCATCGGCCGACACCAGGTCGACGATTTCCTGCAGCAGGTCGGGATATGGCACCTGCGCGCCCTTGCCGAAATCGACCAGCGTGTCGGTGACGCCGTAGCGCTGCGCCCGCCAACGGTTCTCCGCCACGCACATCGCCGGGTAGACGCGCCAGCGCTGGTTGTCGCGGCGCAGCCGGGCCAGCATCGACAACAGCGACTGGTACAAAGCCGCGATCGTCAACGTGTCCTCCAGATAGGTGCACACGTCGGTCATGCGCATCTCCAGGGTCGGAAAGCGGCTCGACGGTCGGATGTCCCACCAGATCTTGCTGCCGTCCTCGATCAGACCGGCGCCGATCAGCCGGTTCACCAGGCGCTGGTAGTCGCCGTACGACTCCAGCCGCTCCGGCACGCCGGTGCGCGGCAGCGCGTCGAACACCGTGAGCCGATACGACATCAGGCCGGTCGGCTCGCCCTGCCAGAACGGCGAGGAGGTCGACAGCGCCAGCAGGTGCGGCAGGAAATAGGCGACCTGATTCATCAGGTCGACGCGGCTGTCCTCGTCCTCGATGCCGCAATGCACGTGCATGCCGCAGATCAGCAGCCGGCGGCCGACCGCCTGCATGTCGCGCGCCAGGGTGTCGTAGCGGTCCTTGTCGGTGTGGCGCTGCTCGTGCCACTCGGCGAACGGATGCGTCGAGGCGGCGACCGGCGCCAAGCCGTACTCGCCGGCGACGCGCGCGATGGTGCCGCGCAGCTCGCGCAACTGGGCTCGCGCCTCGGCGATATTCTTGCAGACCGCCGTGCCGACCTCGATCTGCGAGCGCAGGAACTCGCCGGTCACCCGGACGCCCAGCGCCTCCTCGCATTTCGCCATCAACTCGCGCGGCGGGTCGGCGGCCAGCGCGCCGGTCTCGCGCTCGACCAGGAGATATTCCTCCTCGATCCCCATGGTCAGGCTCGGTGCCTCGATCATGCCGCCCGCTCCCGTCTGCGATATAGCCCCGGCCGCGCCAGTACCGGGCGCAGGGCCTCGGCCAGGATCAGGCCCCAGCGGTCCGCGCCGGCGGCGTCGGCCACCAGGTCCTGACGAATCTCGAACACCGCCATCGGGATGCCCTCGTCACGCCCGAACACCGCCAGCGAATAGCCCAGCGGCTCCAGCGCCGTATACGGCTCGTTGTCGCCGACCACCAGGTCGCCGCGCGAGCGTAGTTGTTCGAGCATGGTAGGTGCCAGCCGGTCGTCGATGGGATCCCACAGCACGCCGACATCCCAGGGCCGGTCGACGCCGCCAAAGCTGGGCGTGAAGGTATGCACCGAGACGATCACCGGCACCCGCTCGCCCTCGGTCAGCGCCTCGACCCGACGCGCCATCTCCTGGTGATAGGGCTCGAAATAGCGGTCGTGGCGGCGTTCCACCTCGCGCGACGACAGGTCCTGGTTGCCCGGCACGGCGATGCCGTCGCTGACCTGAACGATCGAGCCGGTGCCGCCGGGAAACCGGTTGCAGTCGATCACCAGCCGCGAGGTGCCGCACAGGATCGCCTGGGCGTCGAGGTGGCGCACCAGGTGGCGGGTGACCGGACCGGCGCCGATGTCCCAGGCGACGTGCTGGGCCATCACCTCGGCCGGCACGCCGAGGTCGGGACAGTCCGGCGGCACCCGGTTGCTGGCATGGTCGCAGGCGACCAGCACCGGCGCCGGGCCGACGTCGATGGTCTCGAACGGTCGCCAGTCGCCATCCGCTCCGCCGTCGTTCGATGAACGCACGTTACCTCCCGGCTATGCCGCACTGCGCAGTTTGCCTATGTTGAAGCTCACCATGACCGGCCTCAACACCTTCTGGTTCGATCATCCGACGGACGACTCCGCCGAGGCGCAGGCGATCCGCGCCGCGCAGATCGATATCGCCCGGCGCCAGACCGTATCGCTCGCCGCCGGCAACATCGTCAACGGCTCGCTGGTCGCCTGGGTGCTGTGGCCGGTGGAGCCGAAGCCGGTGGTCGCCGCCTGGCTGGCAGTCATCCTGTTCTTCAGCTTCTGGCGCCTGGCGGTGTGGCTGCGCCAGCGCGGCAAGCCGCAGCTGCCGTCGGCCGGCACCCCGCGGACCGTGCGCCGCGCCCTGGCGCTGACCATCGGCGGCAGCCTGTTGTGGGGCATCGCCGCCGCCGGGCTGTTCCCGACCGGCTCGCTGCCGCTGCAGACCTTCCTGGCGATCGTGGTCGCCGGCGTCTCGGCCGGCACCGCGACCATGATGTCGTGCCTGCCGGCCGCCGCAATCGGCGCCCTGGTGTTGATCACCGGTCCGATGGTGGTGCGCATGCTGATGGAAGGCACGCAGATGCACTACGCGCTGGCGGCGATGATGACCCTGTTCGTCATCGTCATGCTGGCCGCCTCGCGCTCCTTCTACGGCACGCTGGTGGAGAACGTGCGCACCCGCATCGCCAACGCCGAACTGCTGCAGGCGGTGCGCGGCGCCCGCGCCGACCTGCTGGACGCGATCGAGACCATCTCCAACGGCTTCGCGCTGTTCGACGCCGAGGACCGGCTCGTGGTCTCCAACCCGCGTTACGGCGAGATGCTGGACATCCCGTCCGAGAAGCTGGTGCCGGGCACGCCCTTCGAGGACTTGCTTTACGGCGAGCCAGCGCCGCCGCCGGGCCCTGCGCCGGCCGAGGCCGACTGGAAGGCCGCCCGCATCCACCGCCACCGCGAGGCCCAGGGCACCTTCGAACAGGAACTGTCGTCCGGCCGCTGGCTGCGCAGCTCGGATTTCCGCACCAGCCGCGGCGGCATCGTCACCGTCCATGTCGACATCACCGCGATCAAGCGCCGCGAGCAGCAGTTGCGCGCCGCCATGTACGAGGCGGAGTCGGCGAACCGGGCCAAGTCCGACTTCCTCGCCCTGGTCAGCCACGAGTTGCGCACGCCGTTGAACGCCGTGCTCGGCTTCGCCGAGATCCTGCGCGACGAGACCTTCGGCAAGCATGCCGACGCGCGCTACGGCGAATATGCCAACGACATCTACGACAGCGGCGCGCACCTGCTGCAGGTGATCAACGACATCCTCGACCTGTCGAAGATCGAGGCCGGCCGCTTGCAACTCAACGAGGAGGAAGTCTCGCTGCCGGAAGTCGCCGACGACCTGGAGCGGGTGCTCGGCGGCATGCTGGGGCGCGGCCAGCTCACCTTGCGCCAGGATTTGCCCGCCGGCCTGCCGCACCTGTGGGCCGACGGCCGGGCGATGAAGCAGATCCTGATGAACCTGTTGTCGAATGCGATCAAGTTCACCCCGGCCGGCGGCGTCATCACGCTGCGCGGCCGCCGGCGCGGCGACGAACTGGAGGTGGCGGTGCAGGATACCGGCATCGGCATCCCCGCCGACCAGCTCGACAAGGTGCTGGAGCCCTTCGGCCAGGCCAGCGACCCGCTGACCCGCGAGTTCCAGGGCAGCGGCCTGGGCCTGACCCTGGTCCGCTCGCTGACCGAACTGCACGGCGGCAGCCTGCGGCTGGACAGCGAGGAAGGCGTCGGCACCACGGTATGGCTCACCTTCCCCTCCGAACGCGTGGTCCCGTCGGGCCAGCAGTCGGCCACCGGAGCCTGATCGGAGCATCCTCATGAGCATGAAGATCGCGGTGATGGGGACCGGCGCCATTGGCGGCTATCTCGGCGCCCGCCTGGCCGAAGCCGGCGCCGAGGTCGGTTTCATCGCCCGCGGCCCGCACCTGGCGGCGATCCGCGAACATGGCCTGAAGGTCACCAGCCCGAACGGCGACATGCACGTCAATCCAGCAACCGCGAGCGACGATCCGGCCGACCTCGGTCCGGCCGACGTGGTGCTGTTCGGGGTCAAGCTCTACGACGTGGCCGGCACGGCGGCCGCGATGCGCCCGTTGCTGAAGCCGGACACCGCCGTCGTGACCCTGCAGAACGGCGTCGACGCGCCCGGCATCGTCGACGAGGTGCTGGGCGACGGCCACGCCATGCCCAGCGTGGTGATGATCAACGCCGTGATCGCCGGGCCTGGCGTGATCCAGCACAACGCGCTCAACGGCCTGATCGTCGGCGAGCCGAACGGCGGCAGCAGCGATCGCCTGCGACGCTTCGCCGACCTGGCCGGCAAGACCGGCGTGGAGATCACCGTCAGCCCGGACATCCGCCTGGAACTGTGGCGCAAGTTCATGCTGCTGGCCTCGATGGGCGGTATCAGCGCCACCACCCGCGTGCCGCTGGCCCGTATTCTCGACACGCCGGAGACCTGGCGCCTGGCCCGCGAGGCGATGGCCGAGGTGGTCGCCGTCGGCAACGCGCAGGGCGTCGCGTTGAGCAAGCAGGACATCGAGAACACGCTGGCTTTCGTGCAGACCATGCCGCCGACTTGGCGCGCCTCGCTCACCGTCGATTTGCTGCAGGGCAAGAAGCTGGAAGTGGAATGGTTGAGCGGCACGCTGTGCCGGCTCGGCGCCGAGGCCGGCATCGACACGCCGTTCCACCGCTTCGTCCTCGGCATGCTGTTGCCGCATGCCGGCGGCAACGCAACCTAGCCTGGCCGGCGGCCGCCGATGCGGGCCGACAGGTCGTCGGCGGCGGCGCGCACCGCCGCGCCGAACTCGTCCAGCCGGGCATCGCTGATCCGCGCCGTCGGACCGGTGATCGACAGCGCCGCCACCGCGTCGCCATTCTCGTCGAACACGGCCGCCGCGACGCAGCGCATGCCCAGGCTCTGTTCCTCGTCGTCGAGCCCGTAGCCCCGCGCGCGGACCGCGGCCAGCGTGGCGGCGAAGGCATCGGCCTCGGTGATCGTCTTCGGCGTCTGCGCCAGCAGTCCGCGCCGCTCCAGCACCGCGCGCATCCGATCCTCCGGCAGGTAGGCGAGCAGCGCCTTGCCGACGCCCGAACAGTGCACCGGCGGCCGACCGCCGGGCAGCGCATGCGCCCGCATCATCTGGTGACACTCGACCTGGCTCAGATAGACCGGCTCGTCATCGTCGAGCACCGCCAGGTTGACCGATTCCCCGACCCGCTCCATCAGCGCCCACATCACCGGCCGCGCCAGGCCGGTGATGTCGCGGCTGCGCGCGAAGGCGTTGCCGACGGCGAAGGCGCGCACGCCGATGAACCACAGGCCGCGCTCGGCGTCCTGCCGTACGAAGTCGCGGTTCTGCATGCTTTTCAACAGCCGGTGCGCGGTCGACGGCGCCAGCGCCACCGCCTGCGCCAGGTCGGTCAGACCGACGCCCTGGTCGTGCCTGGCGATCTCCTCCAGCAGCGTCAGCGCGCGGTCCAGCGACTGCACCTGGGCGTTGCCGGCGTCGGTCCGTTGCGCGGGTCGCCCGCGGCGCGGCGTGAACGGCGTTGGCGCGCCAGCGCCTTCGGGTATCTTCACCATGGCCAACGATATGGCACGGTGAGCAGCGAAGGGACAAGTCATGAGCCGAACCAGCCTGGCGCCGGAAAAACGGGCATTGCTGATGGATTTGTTCCGCGCCGCCGTGGCCAGCGCCGACCCGATGCGCTGCCTGGCGCCGTATCTCGACCTGCCGGCGCCGGCCGGACGCACACTGGTCCTGGGCGCCGGCAAGGCGGCCGCCGCGATGGCCCGCGCCGTGGAGGCGGCCTGGCCCGACCGCGCGATCGAGGGTTTGGTGGTGACCCGCTACGGCCATGGTCTGCCCACCGCTCGCATCGACGTCGTCGAGGCCGCGCACCCGGTGCCCGATGCCGCCGGCCGCGACGCCGCGCGTCGGATCCTTGAGCTGGCCCGGGGCGCCGGCGCGAACGACTTGGTGCTGGTGCTGATCTCCGGCGGCGGCTCGGCGCTGCTGACCCTGCCCGCCGACGGCCTGACGCTGGACGACAAGCAGGCGGTGAACACCGCGCTGCTGCGCTCCGGCGCGCCGATCGGGGCGATGAACACGGTGCGCAAGCATCTCTCGGCAATCAAGGGCGGCCGGCTCGCCGCAGCGGCGGCTCCGGCGCGCGTGGTCAGCCTGCTGATCTCCGACGTGCCGGGCGACGATCCGGCGGTGATCGCCTCAGGCCCGACCGTGCCGGACCCTACGACATTTACCGAGGCCCGCGAGGTGCTGGCCCGCTATCGGGTCGAACCGCCGGCCGCAGTCGCCGCGCGCCTCGAAGCGGCCGAGGACGAGACACCGAAGCCGGGCGATCCCGTGTTCGCGAATACGGCGATGCACCTGGTCGCGACCCCGGCGGCGGCCCTGGCGGCGGCGGCCGAAGCCGCGCGCGCCGCCGGCGTCGAGCCGGTCGTGCTGGGCGACGCGCTGGAAGGCGAAGCCCGTGAGCTCGGCGCCGAACATGCCCGCATGGCGCTGGCGCAGACCAAGCGGCCGGTGGTGTTGCTATCCGGCGGCGAGACCACGGTGACGATGGCCGGCCAGGGCGGCGGCGGTCCGAACGCGGAGTATCTCATCGGCATGGCGCTGGCCCTGGACGGCGCCGGCGAGGTCTGCGCCATCGCCTGCGACACCGACGGCATCGACGGCTCGGAGGACAATGCCGGCGCGGTGATCGGGCCCGACACGCTAGCCCGGGCCCATGCTCTGGACCTCGACGTCGCCGCGATGCTTGCGGCCAACGACAGTTACCGCCTGTTCCAGGCGCTGGGCGACCTGGTGCTGACCGGGCCGACCCACACCAACGTGAACGACTTCCGGGCCGTACTGGTAACTGCCACATCGCACGACTAACATCGCGCCATGCAACGCCGCCGCAGTACCAAGATTTTGGCCACGCTGGGCCCCGCCAGCGACGGGGCGGCGATGATCCGCGAGCTGGTCGAGGCCGGCGCCGATGCCTTCCGCCTGAACTTCAGCCACGGCACCCATGCCGACCACCGCAAGCGCTATCAGGCGATCCGCCGGGTGGAAAAGGCACTGGAACAGCCGATCGCGATCCTGGCCGACCTGCAAGGCCCGAAGATCCGTGTCGGCACGATGCAGGATGGCGAAATCCAGCTCACCGCCGGCCGCAAGCTGAAACTGGTGCTGGGCAAGCAGACCGGCGACGCCAAGCAGGTCGCGCTGCCGCATCCGGAGGTGTTCGCCGCGCTCGACCGCGACATGCCGGTCCTGCTCGACGACGGCAAGATCCGGCTGCGGGTGCTGAAGTGCGGACCCGACTACGCCGACACCGAGATCGTGACCGGCGGCCCGCTGCGCGACCGCAAGGGCGTGAACCTGCCCGACGCGACGTTGCCGGTGGGCGCCCTGTCGGACAAGGACCGCGCCGACCTCGCCTTCGCCATGCAGCTTGGCGTCGACTGGCTGGCGCTCAGTTTCGTGCAGCGCCCCGACGACATCGCCGAGGCGCGCAAGCTGGCCGGCCACGAGGTCGCCCTGATGGCGAAGATCGAGAAGCCGCAGGCAGTGGAGCGGATCGACGAGATACTGGACCTGGCCGATGGCCTGATGGTGGCGCGCGGCGACCTGGGCGTCGAAGTGCCGCTGCAGGACGTGCCGGTGCTGCAGAAACGGCTGGTGCGGCTGGCGCATGACGCCGGCAAGCCGGTGGTGATCGCCACCCAGATGCTGGAGAGCATGATCACCGCGCCGGCGCCGACCCGCGCGGAGGTCTCCGACGTCGCCACCGCGGTCTACGACGGCGCCGACGCGGTGATGCTGTCGGCCGAGACCGCCGCCGGCGCGCACCCCGTCGCCGCCGTGACGGTGATGAACGACGTCGCGGAGAAGGTCGAGAGCGACCCGACCTACCGCGAGATCATGGATGCCGAGCACGCCAGCCCGGAAGGCACCGCCGCCGACGCCATCACCGCCGCCGCGCGCCAGGTGGCGGAAACCATCGGGGCGGCCGCGATCGCCTGCTACACCACCTCCGGCTCCACCGCTCTGCGCGCCGCGCGCGAACGGCCGCGGGTGCCGATCCTGGTGCTGACCCCGAAGCTGGCGACCGCGCGGCGGCTGGCGCTGGCCTGGGGCCTGCACTGCATCGAGACCGAAGATGCGCACAACTTCAAGGACATGGTCGACCGGGCCTGCGACGTCGCCCGGCTCACCGGGCTGGGCCACGATGGCCAGCGGTTGGTGATCACCGCCGGCGTCCCGTTCGGCACGCCAGGCGCCACCAATATCCTGCGCATCGCCTGGATCGGAACCGATTGAGGCATCAGCCGTTAGCGTTGCAAATGGGTGCACCCTTCACCCCAGTTTAACCAGTTTCGCCGTACCAATCGGTGACAGCTGCGGAAATTGGCTTGGTTTGAGTTCGGCTATCAGCGCGCATGGCAACGGCATTGTCTAAATCGGCAGGCAGCGGCGGATTGTTCTCCCGTCTCTATGCCTGGTGGGAAGGCCACGACTCCACGACCGAGCCGAGTTTCGCGGACAGCGACTCGCCGATCGCGGACGAGCTCGACCTCGACGCCGAGGACAGCGGCACCGACAGCGGCGAGAATACCGCGCGCGTGTGGACCCCGGAGCGTATCGAAGCGGTACAGATGGTCTGCGGCGAGGGCAGTTCATACGCCGGCGGCGAGCGTTTCGCGGTTTCCGTGGTCAAGCCGCTGGGCCTGAACGAGACCATGAGCGTGCTGGTCTGCGGCGCCCAGCTTGGCCTGTTCGCCCGGGTCATCGCCCGCGATACCGGCGCCTGGGTCGATGGCCTGGAGCCAGAGCCATTGCTGGCCAATGCCGCGGCCCGGCTATCGCAGGTCGCCAATCTGTCGAAAAAGGCCTCGATCAGCGAACAGACCCTGGTCGAGGCCGGCATCAAGGAGGCCTCGCGCGACGCCGTGATATCGGTCGAGGCGCTGCACCGGCAACCCGATCACAACAGCGAGTTGAGCGCCATCGCCCGCGTGCTCAAGCCCGGCGGCCAATTGCTGTTCGTCGACTTCGTCCGCAAGTCGGAGGCCCACACCACGCCGGCGATCGACCTCTGGCGCGCCTACGAGCCCGCGCCGCCGACCATCGACACCGTCAATGGGCTGCGCAAGGCGATGAAGCAGCACGACCTGAAGATCCGCGTCACCGCCGACATCACCGACGATTATTGCGCCAGCTTGACCCAGAGCCTGCAGGGCCTGGCCAAGAAGATGCTGAAACATCCCCCGGAATCGGCGATGCACGCCGCCGTCCTGCGCGAGGTGCACTATTGGGGCCGCCGCCTGGCGGTTCTGCAGACCGGCGATGTCGGGATCGTGCGCGTGATCGCGATACGCAACAAGGACTGACGCGCCCGCCGCGCGACACCGCCGTTGACAGTTTCCGGCCCGGCCCTTAGGTTGCGCCGCCGTTGTCGAGCAGCCAGGGCCAGGTGCCATGAAAGTCGTGAACTCGCTGAAATCGATCAAGAACCGCCACCGCGAGTGCCGCATCGTGCGCCGCAAGGGCCGCGTTTACGTGATCAACAAGACCAACCGCCGCTTCAAGGCGCGCCAGGGCTGACCGCCGGTCGCTAGGATATTAGAGCGGCGTCGATCCTGCTGACGACAACGATTTAGCCGGAGATGGCCGGATCAAGTCCGGCCATGACGATTTTCATTCTTGCGTTGTCAAGGTGCGCAGGCCCGCTTGCCCCGGGCATCTCGGAATGACGAGCGTGGTACCCAGTCGGCGTGAAACCGCCATGGCTGAACAACACCCCGTCCTGACCTGACGTCATTCAATCCTCCGCACCGCGGGTCAGCGGCGACGAGGCCCTCGGCGCAGGCTCATACGCGCGCAACAAGTCCGCCAACGGCCGCTGGCGCGCCGCATCGGACGGCCGCGATAGATAAAACTCGGCGACGTAGCCGTGTTCGCTCATTTCCGGCGCGGGGTCGATGTCGATCTCTTCCAGTCGTGCGCGAACGTGCGCTGCCTCCTCCGCATCGGCGAAGCGGCGCTGCGGAAAATGCACGCCAGGCAACTTCTCCGTCGTGAAGCCGTGTTCGCCCAGTGTCTGAATGATCTCGTCGTACGGAAACATGCGCAGCACGAAGGTGGCGATCCACGGCGCCCGGCCTGCATCCACCGCCGGCAGCAGCTTCCGGAACGTCCGCTCGGTGACGTAGCCGATGGAGCCGGTGGCGGTGATCAGGTCGACGCCGCGCACTTTCTCCAGGTCCTGCGCCGGTAGCGGATCGTCTTCCAGATTTGCCGAGATGCCGGCATCCAGCAGGCCGGCCTCGACGGCATACTCGATCGCCCGCTCGGCCGGGTCGATGCCGACCACGGCGAGACCGTCCTGCCGGTCCCTTTCGGCGAAGAAGCGGCGGTCGAGATCGACCGCGCCGCGTGTCGTCGCCGCCTCGCGCTCGTCATACCAGTCGTAGAGCTGGTCCATGGCGAGGTCGTATTTCAACAGCGCCGCGTTGATGCCGTAGGAGCAGCCCAGATCCAGCATGGTCACGTCATCACTCCGCTGGGCCTCGCGCCGCGCGTCGATCACCTGTTGGAACAAGGGCTTGGCCTCGCCGGGAATGGCATAGTCGAGCTTACGCAAGGCCTCGAAATAGGGTGCCGGCTGCGGCTGGTTGTAGATCGACCCGAAGTCGCGTTTGCCCTCGTTGCCGGCGTCGTATGCGCTGCTTTCGCTCATTTCCTGCCTCATTGGTTGGCACCCGTCTGCCCGGCGCGCAATGAAGTAGCGCTTGGGCGGCGCGGCATTGCCGCGGCCCCGTCGAACTCGGACGCTCGATAATGGAGACACAAGAATAACGGCGGTCTGTGACAGTCGCAAATCTGGTGCCGCCGCGCTTCGTTTCCCGCGGCATCTGGGATAGCGTGACAATGTTTCCACGGACCGCCGGAGGCCCGCCGATGCAGATGCCCGCGCCCGACGAGAAGGCGATCGCCCAGCGCGCCGGCCTGATCGACGATCTGCGCGCGATTGTCCCCGGCGAGGGGGTGATCGCCGACGCGGCAGCGATGCGGGTCTACGAGAGCGACGGGCTCACCGCCTACCGGCAGATGCCGCTGGTCGTGGTCCTGCCGGAGACCGTGGCGCAGGTCTCGGAAATCCTCAAACTCTGCGCCCGGCGCGCCATCAAGGTAGTGCCGCGCGGCGCCGGCACGTCGCTATCGGGCGGCGCCCTGCCGCTGGCCGACGGCATCATCCTGGGCCTGGGCAAGTTCAACCGGATCCTGGATATCGACTTCGACAACCGCTGCGCCACGGTGCAGCCCGGCGTCACCAACCTCGGCATCTCCACCGCCGTCGCGCACGCCGGCTTCTACTACGCGCCCGACCCGTCGTCGCAGATCGCCTGCACCATCGGCGGCAACGTGGCGGAGAATTCCGGCGGCGTGCACTGCCTGAAATACGGCCTGACCACGAACAACATCCTCGGCCTGGAGGTGGTGCTGATCACCGGCGAGGTGCTGCGCCTGGGCGGCAAGCATCTCGACTCGGAGGGCTACGACCTCCTCGGCCTGCTGACCGGCTCGGAGGGTCTGCTGGGCGTGGTCACCGAAGTCACCGTGCGTCTGCTGAAGAAACCGGAGACGGCGCGCGCGCTGCTGCTCGGCTTTCCCTCCAGCGAGGCGGCGGGCTCGTGCGTCGCCGCGATCATCGCCGCCGGCATCATCCCCGCCGGCATCGAGATGATGGACCGCGACGCGATCCACGCGGCCGAAGCCTTCTGCCAGGCCGGCTATCCGCTCGACGTCGAGGCGCTGCTGATCGCCGAACTCGACGGCCCGCAGGCCGAGGTCGACCACCTGATCGACGCCGTGAAAGGCATCGCGGAGAGTTGCGGCGCGGTGTCGCTGCGGATCTCCGAAAGCGAGGCCGAACGGCTGCAATTCTGGGCCGGGCGCAAGGCCGCCTTCCCCGCCGTCGGCCGCATCAGCCCGGACTACTACTGCATGGACGGCACCATCCCGCGCAAGAAGCTGCCCGAAGTGCTCAAGCGCATGGCCGAGCTGTCGAGCCATTACGGCCTTCGCGTCGCCAACGTCTTCCACGCCGGCGACGGCAACCTGCACCCATTGATCCTCTATGATGCGAACGAGCCGGGCGAGCTGGAGAAGGCCGAGGACTTCGGCGCCGACATCCTGCGGCTGTGCGTCGAGGTCGGCGGCGTGCTGACCGGCGAACATGGCGTCGGCGTGGAGAAGCGCGACCTGATGGAGACGATGTTCTCCGAGACCGACCTGAACCAGCAGCAGCGCGTGAAGTGCGCCTTCGACCCCGACGGCTACCTCAATCCCGGCAAGGTATTCCCGACCCTGCACCGCTGCGCCGAGCTCGGCCGCATGCACATCAGCCGCGGCCAGATGCCGTTCCCGGAGCTGCCGCGCTTCTGATGCCGGAAACGTGGCGACCAGAGAACGCCGATCAGGTCACCGAGGCGGTCCGCTGGGCGGTGGGCGAGGAAACGCCGGTCGACCTGCTGGGCGCCGGTTCCAAGGCCGGGCTCGGCTATCCGGGTCAGGCAGCGCACCGGATCGACCTGTCCGGCCTCGCCGGCATCAATCTCTACGAGCCGGACGAACTGGTCCTGAGCGCCATGGCCGGCACGCCGCTGGCCGAGATCGAGGGCCTGTTGCGGCAGAACCGCCAGCAACTGGCCTTCGAGCCGCCGGACTTCGGCCCGCTCTACGGCGGCGCGCCGGACAAGCAGACCCTGGGGGGCGTGCTGGCCGCGAACCTGGCCGGGCCGCGCCGGATCAAGGCTGGCGCCGCGCGCGACCACTTCCTGGGCGTGCACGCGGTCACCGGCCGGGGCGAGCTGATCAAGTCCGGCGGACGGGTGGTGAAGAACGTCACCGGCTACGACCTGTGCAAGCTGCTGGCCGGCAGCCACGGCACCCTGGCGGCGATGACCGAGGTCACGGTCAAGGTTCTGCCAGCGCCGGAGAAGACCCGCACCGTGCTGGTCTTCGGCCTCGACGACGAGACCGCCGTGCGCGCGTTGAGCCAGGCCGGCGGCAGCCCGCACGAGGTCTCCGGACTCGCCCACCTGCCGCCCGAAGCCGCCGCGCGATCCGCGGTCGGCTACGTTCGCGACGCCGGCGCCGCCGTCACCGCGATCCGCGTCGAAGGCCCCGGCCCCTCGGTCGAACACCGCTGCAACGCCCTGAAGACCGAGCTCGGCGGCTTCGGCGCTGTGGAAGAACTGCACAGCCACAACACCGCCGCGCTGTGGCGCGAGATCCGCGACGTGAAGCCGCTGCTCGGCCTTGACGGCACGGCGCTGTGGAAGCTGTCGGTAACGCCGATGCGCGGCCCGGCGATGCTTGCCAACCTGCCCGGTGCGCGGCTCTACGACTGGGCCGGCGGCCTGATCTGGCTCGCCGCACCGCCTGACACCGATGGCCAGGCGATCCGCGCCGCCATCGGCGCGGAAGGCCACGCCACCCTGGTCCGCGCCGACGACGCGGTGCGTCAGGCGGCCACCATCTTCCAGCCGCAGCCCGAAGCGCTCGCCGCGCTCACCGCCCGGGTGAAGAACAGCTTCGACCCGCACCGCGTCCTCAACCGCGGCCGCATGTACCGCGAGTTGTGACGATGTCGATCAGTTCCCTCGATACCCAAGCCGTCATTCCTGCGAAGGCAGGAATCCAGACTTTGTGGGACACCTGCAAGAGCCTCGCCCGTCTTCTCTGGATGCCAGCCTTCGCTGGCATGACAAGCACCTAGCCATGCAGACCAACTTCTCCCTGGCGCAGCTCGCCGACGCCGACATCGCCGAGGCCAATTCGATCCTGCGCGCCTGCGTGCACTGCGGCTTCTGCACCGCGACCTGCCCGACCTATGTTGAACTGGGCGACGAGCTCGACAGCCCGCGCGGCCGCATCTACCTGATCAAGAACATGCTGGAGGCCGACGCGCCGGCCAGCGCGGAAGTCACGCTGCACGTCGACCGCTGCCTGTCCTGCCTGTCGTGCATGACCACGTGTCCATCCGGCGTGCACTACATGCACCTGGTTGACCACGCGCGGCGCCACATCGAGGAAACCTACGAGCGTCCGGTCGCCGACCGCTGGCTGCGCCGGCTTCTCGCCTGGCTGCTGCCGCGCCCGAACCTGTTCCGCCTGGCGCTGATCGGGGCCATCGTCGGCCGGCCGTTCAAGGGCCTGATGCCGGGCCGGATGCGCGCGATGCTGGAATTCGCACCCGCCTCGCTGCCCTCGCCGTCGCCGAGCGACCGGCCCCGGGTCTATCCCGCCGAGGGCGAGAAGCTCAGGCGCGTCGCGCTGCTCATCGGCTGCGCGCAGAAGGTGCTGGCGCCGCAGATCAACGAGGCGACGATCCGGCTGCTGACCCGGCACGGCTGCGAGGTCGTGGTCTCGGCCGGCGCCGGCTGCTGCGGCTCGCTAACCCACCACATGGGCCACGAGGATGATGCATTGGCCGCCGCGCGCGCCAACATCGCCGCCTGGACCGATGCCAGGGTCGACACGGTGGTGATCAACGCGTCGGGCTGCGGCACCACGGTGAAGGACTACGGCTTCATGCTGCGCGAGGACGCCGCCTGGGCCGACCGCGCCGCCGCCATCGCCGACAAGACCCGCGACATCTCCGAACTGATCGCCGACCTCGGCCTCAAGCCGGTGAGCCAGGCGATCGGCCAGCGCGTCGCCTATCACGCGGCCTGTTCGCTGCAACACGGGCAGCGCGTGCGCGACGCGCCGAAGCAACTGCTCACCGTGGCCGGATTCACCGTGGTGGAGCCGGGCGAAAGCCACCTGTGCTGCGGTTCCGCCGGCACCTACAACCTGCTGCAACCGGAACTCGCCGGCCGGCTGAGGACGCGCAAGCTCGCCAACCTCAAGGCCACCGAGCCGGACCTGATCGCCACCGGGAACATCGGCTGCCAGATGCAGATCGGCACTGGTGCCGGCGTCCCGGTGGTGCACACGGTCGAGCTGCTGGACTGGGCCACCGGCGGGCCGGCGCCGGCCGCGCTGCACGGAATTGTGTGACGCGAGACGCTTGTTGCGGTCGCTGCCGGCGCCTTATCCTTGGCCCATGCGACACCTGATGGCGATCTGTCTTGGCGCGCTGCTGCTGGCGGCGGTGCCGGCCCGCGCCGACCAGACCGACACCCGTCTGCCGGAGCTGTTCGACAAGCTGGCGGCCGCCGGCGAGGGCGCGGAGTCGGAGCAACTGGCGCAGGCGATCTGGTCGATCTGGCTCAACTCCGGCAGCGACACCGTCGACCTGCTGATGCAGCGCTCGGTGCGCGCAATGCAGGCCAGGCGCATGGACGAGGCGCTGGGCCTGCTCACCACCGTCGTCGAGCTGAAGCCCGACTATGCCGAGGGGTGGAACAAGCGCGCGACGGTGCTGTACCTGATCGGCCGTTTCGAGGCCTCGCTGGCCGACTGCGACAAGGTGCTGGAGCTGGAGCCGCGCCACTTCGGCGCGCTGGCCGGCATGGGCATGATCTACAACCAGCTTGAAGACGACGAGAAAGCCTACGAGGCCTACAAGCGCGCCCTTGAAGTGCACCCGAACATGCCCGGCCCGAAGCAGGAAGTGAAGCGCCTGGCCCCGATCGTCGAGGGCGAGCGGATCTGAGCGCCGGCTTCAGGGCCGCATGAACGTGTATTCGTCGTCCGGGTCGAGATTTTCGATCACGCCGCGCAGCTCGGCGGCGATCTCGTCCAGCGGCTTGTTCTCGCGGTAAACCTTGACCACGAAGGCGAGCATCGTGCGCGCCACGTCCTCGGGCGGATAGCCGACGCCGCCCGCCTCGGCCACCGCCGCGTCCAGGTGCTTGGAGACGATATCCGACAGCGACGCCATGGGTTCCTCCTACACGTCCAGCCGATAGGTCTTGCCGTCACGCACCAGCCGGCCGGCGCTGGGCGTGGCGAAATGCGTGCCGATGATCAGGGTCGGGGTGTCGGCGAACCGCTCGAACATCATGTGGCGCGTGTGCACCGCGCGCTCCGAGTCGGTGTCGACCACGGCCGACCATTCCGGGTGCGCGAACTGACAGGGGTGGTGCAGGAAGTCGCCGGTGATCAGCGCCTGCTCGCCCTGGCTCTCGATCAGCACGCTGACGTGGCCCGGCGTGTGGCCCGGCGACGGGATCAGGCTCAGCCCCTCGCCGATCCGCTGGTCCATGGCGACGGTCTCGACCAGCCCGGCATCGAAGATCGGCTGCACCGAGTCGGCCATGATCTGCTGCGCCGTGGCATCGTCCTCGTCGTTCCAGTGCTCGACTTCGCGCTTGGCCATCAGGTAGCGCGCTTGCGGAAACGTCGGCACCCACTTGTCGTCGACCAGCCGGGTGTTCCAGCCGACGTGGTCGACGTGCAGGTGCGTGCACATGACGGTGTCCACCGCCTCCGGCGCGAAGCCGGCCGCCGCCAGGTCGTCCAGGAAGCCGGTCTGCAACTGGTCCCAGGCCTTGTTGTAGGGCCGCATCTTGTCGTTGCCGACGCAGGTGTCGACGATGATCTTCTGTTCCGGCGTCTGGATGCACAGCGCGTGGATCGAGCCGCGCATGCGGCCGTCCTCGTCGGCGAAATGCGGATACATCCACGGGATCTCGCGCACCCGCTCGCGCGTCGCGTCGGGCAGGATGCGGGTCATGCCGCCGGTGGCCTCGATCTCGACCACCCGGGTGATCTCGATGTCGCCGATGCGCCAGGTTGGTTCCGCCATGTGCCGCCTCCGCTACAGCGCCGCCGATGGCGCGACGAGATCGTTGGCGATCTGCTCCAGCCGGCCGAGGAACCGGTCCAGCCGGCCGGCGCCCAGCGCGATCACCACCTGCTCGGCGCCGATGTCACGATACCGCTTCACCATGTTCAGGTCCGCCCGTCCGTTCGGCGGTGCGACGACAAGGCGCACGCTGGCCGGGTCGCGCCCGTGTTCGCGACAGGCGGCGTGCAGGTCGGCGACCTGCGGTCCATAGTCCTCCGGCGCGACGGCGGCCGCGATCCAGCCGTCGCCCAGCGTCGCGGTGCGGCGCAGCGCCATCTTCGAGTGGCCACCGATGAACAGCGGCGGGTGCGGCTTCTGCACCGGCTTCGGTCCGGTATGGCTGTCGGGCAGCGAGAAGAACTCGCCGTCGTGGCGGATCGTCTCCTCGGTCCAGATCTTCTTCATCAGCGCGATGTAGTCGTCGGTGCGCGCACCGCGCCGGTCCGCCGGCATGCCCAGCGCCGTCATCTCCTCCAGGCACCAGCCGGCGCCGATGCCGTAGTCGACCCGCCCGCCCGACAGCACGTCGACGTCGGCGACCTGCTTGGCGGCGAACACCGGATTGCGCTGCGGGAGCACCGAGACCGCCGTGCCCAGGCGCAACGTGGTGGTGTGCGCGGCGACGAAGGCCATCGCGGTGAACGGCTCCAGCGGCAGCAGCCGCGGGTCGAACGGGAACTTGCCGTCCGGCGCATAGGGATAGCGCGACTCGATCACCGGCGTGAGGATCACGTGCTCGGCCATCCACAGGCATTCCATGCCCGCCTGCTCCACCGCCTTCGCCGCCGGCACCAGGAAGCCGGGCTCGGCCGCCGCCCCGCTGAGGTAGAGCTGTATGCCGATCTTCATCGCGTCGTCCCTCCGCTGCATAGTCATAAGTCTACACGCGGGCACGCCGGGAACGCGCCGAAACCGGCCAAAAGTGTCGGAAAATCTTACAGATCGCAACGGCGTCCAAGGCAGGCACCGGGGTCCGTCCCGCAACATCTTGATTTAACAAACATAATACACTCGCCAACAACAACCAATGCGGGCATGAAGATTGCATAATGAAGAATACTTGAGCCGCGATCAACGCGGCCGAGCCAACAAGGGAAAGCAAGTTATGTACAGTCACACCAGGATTCTGCCTGCCGGCCTCGTCGTCGGCATCCTCATGGCCACGACGCCTGCGCTCGCGGTCATCGAATTCGATCAGGACGTCACCCCGGACGTCATCTACGGCAACGGCGGCAACTTAAACGGCGGGTTCACGACCGACCGCGTCGGCGACGTCGAACTCGGACTACGCGCGCACGTCCGCTACAGCATCCCAGGCGATGCGCCGACCAACGACTTCTTCAGCAACGGCGACGGCACCTACAACCACAATGTCGGTGCGCCGGCCTCCAATCCAGACCGCGCACGGTGGAACTTCGACTTCTCGATCAACTCGTCGTACGTGAACGGCACGACGGTGTTGAGCACCTACACCTACGTACTGGATATCGACACCAATCCGGGCGCGGGCACGACCTTCCAGTCGCAGGACCCACTGACCTTCTTCTTCGACAATGCCTACGGCGACAATTCGTTCGTCGGCAACACCGGCGTCGAGCCTTCGGATGTCGCCGAGTATCTTGGCTTTCCGTCGCTCTTTAACGTGGCGCAGAACTCTCGCAACATGGCCTTCGACGTCGCCGGTTTCGATCCCAATGTCGACGGCGACTACACCATCCGCCTGTCGGCGTTCGATGGCGGCAACGATCCCTTCGCGCAGACGGAGATCCTGGTGATCGTCGGCGCCGGCGCGCCGGTGCCCGAGCCCGCCACGCTGGCGCTGTTCGGCGCCGGGCTGGCCGGTCTTGGTGCGATGCGGCGGCGCCGTCGCGCGTAGACCGATCGCGAATTCGCGCAACGATGGCGGCGGTCTTCTAGGAGGCCGCCGTCTTCGTTTGTGGCAGGCTCCACGGCGCGGCGTCGGCGCGGGCGGCGGCGAAGCGATCGATTTCGTTGGCATGCCGGCGCGTGAAAGCGATGTCGTCCAGCCCCTCCAACAGGCAGCGCCGGCGGTGCGGATCGATGGCGAAGCGCATCTGGCTGCCGTCCGGGAAGGTGACCTGCTCGGCCGCCAGGTCGACGGTGACCTCGCCGGCATTGCCGCGTCCCAGCATGTCCAGCAGCCGCGTCACCTGGTCTTGCGGCAACGGCACCGGCAGCAGGCCGTTCTTCATCGCGTTGGAGCGGAAGATGTCGCCGAAGCTGGGCGCGATGACACAGCGGAAGCCGCCGTCCATCAGCGCGTAGACCGCCGCCTCGCGCGACGAGCCGCAGCCGAAATTGTCGTCCGCCACCAGGATCTTCGCGGCGCGCCAGCGCTGGTCGTTGAGCGCGAAGTCGGCCCGGTCCTGGCGCCGGTCGCAGAACAGGAAATCGGCATAGCCGTGCGCCCGCGGCACCTTCAGGAAACGCGCCGGAATGATCTGGTCGGTGTCGACGTTGCGCTCGGCCAACGGCGCGGCCACGGCGGTGAGCGAGGTGAACTTCTCCATCTCTAGAGCGCCCCTGGAAACGCGCGGTGGTCGACGATGCGGCCGGCGATGGCGCTCGCCGCGGCCGTCGCCGGGCTGGCCAGGTGGGTGCGCGCGCCGCGACCCTGGCGGCCGACGAAGTTGCGGTTCGAGGTCGACAGACATCGCTGGCCGGCATCGACCAGGTCGCCATTGATGCCGACGCACATCGAGCAGCTCGCGTGGCCCCAGGTAAAGCCGGCCTCGGTGAAGATGCGGTCCAGCCCCTCCGCCTCCGCCGCGCGCCGCACCGCGCTCGAGCCCGGGCTGACCAGCACCGGCACCCTGGCGCGCCGGCTCCTGGCGATGGCGGCCGCCGCGCGCAGGTCGCCCAGCCGGCCGTTGGTGCACGAGCCGATGAACACGCGGTCGATGGCGATGTCCGATACCGTCTCGCCGCCGCTCAGCCCCATGTAGGCCAGCGCCGCGCGATCATCGTCGTCGCCCGCCATCGGCACGCGGCCGGTCACCGCCACGGCGGCCTGCGGCGAGGTGCCCCAGGTCACCATCGGCGCCACCGCCGCGCCGTCCAGCCGGTGTGCGGTGTCGAACGCCGCGCCGTCGTCGCTCGGCAGCCGCTGCCAGTCGGCGACGGCCCGCTCGAACAGCGCGCCTTCCGGGGCGTAGCGCCGGCCGCGCACGTAGTCGAAGGTGGTCGTGTCCGGCGCCACGAAGCCGGCCCGCGCGCCGGCCTCGATCGACATGTTGCACAGCGTCAGCCGCTGCTCCATCGCCAGCGCGGCGACGGCATCGCCGGCATACTCGATGACGTGGCCGGTGCCGCCCGCGGTGCCGATGCGCGCGATGATCGCCAGGATCAGGTCCTTGGCGGTGACGCCATCGCCGAGCCGGCCATCGACCGTGATCCGCATCGCCCTCGGCTTCTTCTGCCACAGCGTCTGCGTCGCCATCACGTGCGCGACCTCCGAGGCGCCGATGCCGAAGGCAAGCGCCCCCAGTGCGCCGTGCGTCGCGGTGTGGCTGTCGCCGCAGACCAGGACCAGCCCCGGCAGGGTCAGGCCGAGCTCCGGCCCGATCACGTGCACGATGCCTTGGTCGGCGGAATTCAGGCCAAAAGCGGCGACGCCGTGGCGCTGCGTGTTGCGGTCGAAATACTCGACCATCTCGCGCACCGCATCGGGCGCGCCGGACAGGTCGCGGCCATCGCTCGGGGCGTAGTGGTCGGCGGTGCCGAACGTCAGGTCCGGCCGCGCCAGGCTCAGGCCCCGGTCCTCGAGGATGCCGAACGCGGTGCGCGAGCCCTCGTGCAGGAGCTGGCGGTCGACGAACAGCAAGGTCTCGCCGGCCTCGTTCTCGGCCACGGCGTGTGCGTCCCAGATCTTGTCCAGCATGGTGCGCGGCCCGGCCATGCGCGTCTCCCGGTGGCGGCGAAGCACGCTATGATCGGGCGCAACCGACAAGCGAGGCAAGCATGCGCGCGGTAGTGTGCGAGACGTACGGCGACTGGAACGACCTGAAGCTGCGTGACGACTGGCCGGCGCCGGATCTGCCGCCGGGCGGCGTGCGGGTCAGAATCGAGGCCTGCTCGGTCGGCTTCGCGACCATGATGATGGTCGCCGGCACGCACCAGAACCGCTCCGAGCCGCCTTTCGTGCCGGCCACCGAGATCGCCGGCGAGGTGGTCGAGGTCGCCGATGGCGTCGCCAGCCACGCGGTCGGCGACCTGGTGGCCGGCTCGATCCGCAACGGCGCGCTGGCCGCGCAAGCCGTGGCGCCGGCCGCCGCCATGCACAGGCTGCCCGATGGCGTGAGCTGCGCCGAAGCGGTGCACATCCCGACGATCTACGGCACCGCCTATGGCGGCCTGGCCTGGCGTGCCGGCCTGAAACCGAAGGAATGGGTCCTGGTGCCGGGCGCGGCCGGCGCCACCGGCCTGGCCGGCGTGCAGGTCGGCAAGGCGCTGGGCGCCAGGGTGATCGCGACGGCCAGCACCGAGGACAAGCGCAAGGTCGCGGCCGACGCCGGCGCCGATGTGGTGCTGCCGCCCGATCCGGAAACCCTGGCGGCGGCGCTGAAGGACGTCACCGGCGGGCGCGGCGTGGATGTGGTCTACGACCCGGTCGGCGGCGCGGTGTTCGACGCGGCGCTGCGCGGCACGGCGCAGGCCGCCCGGCTGATCATCGTCGGGTTCGCCAGCGGCGACGTGCCGCGCATCCCGGCCAACCTGCTGCTAGTCAAGAACATGCGGGCCATCGGCCTCTACTGGGGCCACTATCTGGGCTTCGGCCGCGAGCCGCCGACACCGCAGGAACTGGGGGAGACGGCGGCGGCGATGCAAACGCTGTTCGGCTGGCTCAAGGACGGCACGATCCGGCCGCTGACCTACGCCACCTACGACCTCGCCGACTTCCGCGAGGCCTTCGCCGCCATCGCCGAACGCCGCATCGTCGGCAAGGCCGTGCTGGTGCCCTAGCCGCCGCCTCCGGGCGCCGCGAGCACGTACTCGACAGCGAAGCTATCGACAAAGACGTCGCGCCAGCCGGCCGCCGCCTCGCGCGCGGCATCGAGCGATGGGCTGGCCGCCTCGATCAGCAGCAGCCATTGCTGCTGGCCGGGTCCGCCGCCGTAGATCGCGCGTTCGGAGGTTTCGATGCCGGAGATCGCCTCGTCGATGGCGTACAGCCGCACCCGGCCAACGCCGCCGGCGCGGCGCAGCGCCACAACGATTTCGGCATCGACCTCGCCGTTGAAGCGCACCGAGATCATGTACGGCGCGGCGACGAAGTCGCTGGCCCCCTCGCCCGCCACCAGGCTGTAGATGTTGCGCGACGGGTTGCCGAAATGCGGCAGCGATTCCTTGGTCCACGGCGTCGGCGCGTTCAACCGCTCCATGTAGGGCGGGCTGGCCAGCACCGCCGCCTCGACGGTCTCGTACATCATCAGCACGCCCTTGCTGTCGCCGACCGCGAAGTAGCGCCTGCCGCCGACGAAACCGGGGATCGAGACCCGCTCCGGCATGTGCTCGCAATTGTGCCACTCGCGGAAGCGGTCGAGATAGGCGCCGTCGATCTCGGCCCAGAAGGCCATCAACCCCGTCGGTTCAGAAGCTGCCATCGCGCACCTCGAAGCGTGTCGGCTTGCCGTGCATCGGCATGTCGCGCAGCACCCAGTCGGCGACCCAGTCGATCATCGTGCCCAGCGGCACGACCGGATTGCCGAACAGGCGTTGCGCGGCCAGCGAGTTGTTGACCCAGCCGTCGGCCGCCTCGGTGCCCTCGAAGCTGGGCTCGATGCCGAAGCGGCGGCCGAACTCGCTGGCCAGCATGCGCACGCTGGCCAGCTCCGGACCGCCGATGTTGAGCGGCGTGGTCGGGCTGGTGCAATGCAGCAGCGAACGCAGGATCTGCGCCGAACTGTCGCCCTGCCAGATCACCGAGGCATGGCCGCTCGCCAGCGGCACCGGCTGGCGGTTCTTCACCCAACTGGCGATGTCGTGCAGCACGCCGTAGCGCATGTCGATGGCGTAGTTCAGCCGCATGATCCGGCCCGGTGTGCCGTGCACCTTGGAGTGGTACTGGAAGGCGCGCTCGCGGCCGACGCAGGAGTTGGCGTAGTCGCCCAGCGGCATCGGCTCGACGCCCTCGTCCCAGCCGCCGCTCGCCACCGGACCGAACGGATAGACGCACAGCGTGGAGAACACGACGATCCGGCTCGCCTTGTAACGCTCGCCGACCATGCCCGGCACTTGCGTGTTCATCGCCCAGGCGAACGGCTGGTCCGCTGCCGTGCCGAACTTCTTGCCAGCCATGTAGACGACGTTGGCGACGTCCGGCAGCGCCTCGACCTGGGTCCGGTCCAGCAGGTCGCAGGCCAGCGTCTCCACGCCCCAGCTCTCCAGCCGCCGGCGCACGTCCGGATCGGAGAAGCGGGCGACGCCGATGACCTTCTTGTCCGGGGCGGCGCGCTTGGCCAGGCGGGCCAGCGTCGGGCCGACCTTGCCGCCGACGCCGAGCACGATGATGTCGCCTTCGAGGCGCGCCAGGTCGTCGATCAGCGCCTGGCTCGGCCGCGACAGCAGTTCTTCCAGCGCCTCGACATCGTCGATACGGGCCGGCAGCGTCTCGAACCGCAGGATGTCGTGGTCGCTCACGTCCGACGGCCGCGTGGTCCCGCGATCAGCCAGATGATGAAGCCGATCACCGGGAAGATCAGCACCAGCACGATCCACAACACCTTGGCCATGGTGCTGGCATCCGACTGGATCGTCGCGATGATCGCCCAGATCGCCAACACCAGCAGAATCAGGCCGAACAGCCCGCCGACTTCGATACCCATGGTCCTACCTTGTCGCGCCTATCTCGTTGCCACCGCGGCCTGGCGCCGGTTCAGCCACCAGGCCCAGGCCACGCCCGGCAGGAACAATACCAGCCCGGCGCCGGCAAGCTCCAGACTGGTATGACCAGACCACTCGTTACCCGGCGTGGCGAACAGCAGGCCGGCACATAGGATCAGCGCGCGGATCGGCCATTGGAACAGCGCGTGCGTCGCCAGGCTGCCGATGCCGATCATGTAGCCTTGCAGCGAACTGGCGAGAAGCACCACGCCGATCACCGCGGTGATCAGCACCCGCAGGATGACGTCGTAGTCCCCCTGCATGATCAGCGCCGGGTTGAGCACGAAGAAGAACGGGATGAAGTAGATGATCGAGCCCAATCGCATGGCCTCGAAGCCGGTTCGCATCGGTTTGGCGTTGGCCAAGCTGGCCGCTGCGAACGCACCCAACGCCACTGGCGGGGTGATAAACGACAGCATGCCCCAGTACAGCATGAACATATGCACCGCCATCGGGTTCAACCCGGCCTGGCTCAGCGCCGGCGCCAGGGTGATGGCGAGCACGATGTAGGCGACCGTCACGGTGACGCCGATGCCCATGATGAAGCTGGCCAGCGCGCCCATCAGCAACAGCAGCATGACGTTGTCGCCGGCCGCGCCGAGCAGCTCCGACGCCAGCGTGGAGATCTTGCCGGTCAGCGACAAGGAGCCGACGATCATGCCGATGCCGGCCAGGATCGCCGCCAGTTCGACGAACAGCCGGCCGGTGCCGACGATGAAGTCGATGAACTTGCCCCAGTCCCAGCGCGTCGCCTTGTTGAGCTGGTTGATCGCGATCAGCAGCACCGTCGCGTAGTACGGCGCCAGCGCCTCGCGCTGCAGATAGAGCAGCATCCAGATCAGCAGCGCGAACACGAACAGGTAATGCCAGCCCTCCTTCATCGCCTGCGCGACCGACGGCATCTCATCGCGCGGCAGGCCCCGCAGGCCCATGCGCGCCGAATAGGCGTCGATCTGGATGAACAGCCCGAAGAAGTAGAGGAAGGACGGGATCACCGCGGCGATCACGATGTCGGAATACGGCACCTCGAGATAGGTCGCCATGACGAATGCGGTGGCGCCCATGATCGGCGGCATCAGCACGCCGCCGGTCGACGCGCAGGCCTCCACGCCACCGGCATAGTGCGGCTGGAAACCGATCCGCTTCATTGCCGGGATGGTCAGCGCGCCGGTGGTCAGCACGTTGGTGATCACCGAGCCCGACATCGAGCCCATCAGGCCGGAGGAGAAGATCGCCACCTTGGCCGGCCCGCCACGGACGTGGCCGAGCAGCGCGAAGGCCAGGGTCAGGAAAAACTTGCCGCCGCCGGTGAACTGCAGCGCCACGCCGAACAGCAGGAAGCCGATCACCAGGTTGGCGAAGGCGCGGAACGGGATGCCGAAGATCGCCTCGCTGGAGACCGCGTGATAGGCGACCGTGACCCCGAAGGTCTCGTTGATGCCATCGAACGGCGCCGGCACGTACTCGGCGTAGACCGGATACAGCGAGACCACCAGCACGACCAGGAAGACCGGCGGGCCGCCGGCGCGCCGCGTCGCCTCCAGCACCAGCACCCACAGCGCCATCGCGGCGTAGATGATGTGGTCCGGCGCCGCGTACTCCCAGCCCAGGTCGACGATGTCGCGCGCGTAGTAGAGGAAGTAGCAGATCAGGCCGACGCCGGTCGCGGCCAGCACCACGTCGTACCAGGCCATGCCGCCGAGCGCGCCCTTGTGCGCCGGGAACACCAGGAAGGTGAGCGGCAGCAGGATGCCGAACAGGGCAAAGAAATACTGCGTGTCGATCGGCACGAAGCCGCCGAAGCGGCCGAGGTTGAACAGCTGATAAACCGAGATCAGCAGCGACAGGACGGTCGCAGCGATCAGCACGCCGCGCCAGACCGGCGTCAGCCGGCGATAGCGGTTTTCCACTGTCGCCGGCTGCGTCAGGTCTTGCGCGCGTTCGTCGGAGTTAGCCACCGACGTTGCTTTGCGCTAGGCGTCGCTAGTTGAAGACCAGGTCCATGCCCGCGGCCTTCAGCACTTCCGCCCGCTTGGCCATCCAGGCTTCGCGCAGCGCGTCCGGCTCCATGGAGTCCTTGCCTTCCAGGCCGGCCCAGGCTTCCAGCAGCAGGTTCTGGCGCTTCACCAGCATGTCCTGGTTGGCCTGCGCCGCGTCGTCCCACTTGCCGGCTTCTTTGTAGAACTTGATCGCGCCGTCATGGTACGGCATCGCCCAGGTCATGTTCTGGTTGTCGATCGACCAGCCGGCCGCACCCGGCGCCGCGCCCTTGTACTTGTCGTACTGCGCGAAGATCGCCTTGGCCAGGTTGTAGGCCTGCTCGGCATCGTGGTCGGCGTTGGTGACCAGGATCGGATAGGCGTAGACCGCGCCGACGTGCGGCGCGTCCTTGCTGATTTCGGCGCCCGAGGTCGCGACGTGCTTCTGGTAGACCGGCGCCGCAGCCATGGTGCGAGCCCAGCTTTCCTTGTCGTCATGCGGCAACGGCGGCCAGTAGATGCCGCGCGGCGATGCTGCCAGCCGTTGCGCGTGCGGGGTCACGGTGTTCATGAAGGCGCCATCGGACTGGCCGTTGATCACCGCGTCGACCGCCGCCTTGAAGCCAGAGACCTCGACCTTGGTGACGTCGTCCCAGGTCAGCCCGGCAAAGGCCAGGTTGGCGGCGATGTTCCAGTTCAGCGCGTCGCCGGCCTGAACCCACGACAGGCGCTTGCCCTTCAGGTCGGCCAGGGTCTTGATGTTGGCGTCCTTGGCGGTCGCCAGCGCCAGGTTGTTCGAGCCGATCGCGGTGGCGATGACGCGCAGCGGCTGCGGCCCCCACTCCTTCGACGCGAACAGGAAAGCGCCTTCCTGACCGAAATAGGCGGCGATGCCGCAGGCGCAGTAGTCGGCCTTGCCGTCGCGCAGCGGCGCCATCCGGCTGACGTCGTTCTTGCCCGGGATAATCCGGACCGTGGTGCCGTAGGCTTCCTTCAGCGCGTTGCCGATGGCGACCGATTGCGCATAGCCCGACGCGGTCGTGCCATAGGCGGTCCAGGTCAGCCGCTTCGGCAGCTTGAGCTCATGCGCCGCGGCGAACGCCGTGCTGGCGAAAGACAGGGCCGCCAGCGCGGCGACAGCGGATATCACAGGCTTCATGGTCACAGATAACCTCCCAATGATCCGGTATTCCGGAATTTGCTTGTTCACAGTCCGCTATAGACTAGCGAATCCGGCCGCCCATGGCGACAATTACTGATCACCCTGCCCACCCGGCGCGAGGTGGCGCCGGCTCTTTGGCGCGCCTTACTCCGCCGCCTGCGCCGCCTTCTGCCTGGTCCAGGCGTCGAGCCGGTCGCGAGCGCCGTTCTTCGCCGGATCCATCGCCTGGTCGTGGCCCTCGCGCTTGGCGGTGAGTTCGATGACGTAGCCGTTGGGGTCGCGGAAGTAGATCGAGTCGATGAACCCGTGGTCGGAAATGCCCCGCGTCTCGACGCCTTCGCGCTTGCCCTTCTCGAACATCTCGTGCAGCGCGTCGTGGCTCACCTCGACCGCGATATGCAGGTCGAAGTCGTGCTGGTCCTTGAACTCGAAGGCCATGTCCGGCGCCTCGAAGAAGGCCAGGCACGAGCCGTCGTCCATCTGGTAGAAGGTGTGCAGCGTGCCGGTCTCGCGGCCCGACTTGGTCTCCTGGATGTGCAGCGTGTGGGTCAGCGGCAGGCCCAGGAAATCCTCGTAGAAGCGCCGCGTCTCCTCCGAGTCGCGACAGCGGTAGGCGTTGTGGTGCAAACCCTTGATCATGCTCGTCTCCGTGCGTGTGGTGGCGACCCTAGACGTGCTCGAGGGGCTGGTCCTTGAGCTGTTGCCTTCAGGCCGTCGAGTACCTCGTTGACGCTGTCCCAACTGCCCAGCTTGCGCATGTTGGCGATCCAACGTTCGACATCTGGGCAGTCCGACGAACTCGCCTCGTCGCTCGCGTTTGTTGCACATAAGGCAAACACCGTTGGCGGGCACGCGCAAGCTGCGACGGCTCACGGGTAATTGAGCGACCGCGACGCACTGTCATTTGGCCTCGCCGGCCGGCGGCTTCATTCTCTAGCTCAAGCCCAGCAACGCAACATGGAGCCCTGAACATGCGACACCTCGCAGCGGCTTTCCTCACCTTCGCCCTCGGCCTGTTCGCCCTGGCCGCTCCCGGCCTCGCCAAGGAGCCGGAAATCTACGCCAAGGACGGCAACGTGGCGATCAACGGCTATGACCCGGTCAGCTACTTCGACGGCATGCCGATGCCCGGCAAGACCGAGCACACGCTGATGCACCGGGGCGCCGAGTGGCGCTTCGCCAGCGCCGGCAATCTCGCCAAGTTCAAGGCCGACCCGGCGGCCTACGAGCCGCAATATGGCGGCTACTGCGCCTACGCGGTGAGCTATGGCAGCACCGCCAAGACCGAGCCCGACGCCTGGAAGATCGTCGACGGCAAGCTCTACCTGAATTACGACAAGAACATCCAGAGCCGCTGGGAGAACGATATCCCCGGCCACATCGAGAAGGCCGACGCCAACTGGCCGAAGGTGCTGGAGTAGGCCGACAACCGCTTGCGCCGACGGCGCTGCCCGGGCGATACCGTCGCCCTGTGCAGCCGCCGCGGAGCAACGAGATGTCGGACACCTTCATCGCCATGAACCGGTTTCAGGTCGCGCGCGGGCGCGAAGCCGATTTCGAGCGCGTCTGGGCCAGCCGGGATTCGCGCCTCAAGCAGGTGCCCGGCTTCGTCGAGTTCCACCTGCTGCGCGGGCCCGAGCACGACGACCACACGCTCTACGCCTCGCACACCATCTGGGCCAGCCGCGCGGCGTTCGAGGCCTGGACCACGTCGGACCACTTCCGCGAGGCGCACAAGGGCGCCGGCGAGAACCGGGACATGTATCTCGGCCATCCCAATTTCGAAGGTTTCGAGGTGGTGCAGACGGTGGCCTGAGCCACCCGGCCGTCGCCTGCCAGCAGTAGACCTACCAGTAGCGGACCCGGCCGGTGTCGAGGTGCACGAAACCGGACTTGCCGTAGTAGCCGACGCCGCCGCGGCGCATCGCGATGGCGGTCTTGCGCACGTCCTTCAGGCGCCGGTCCGGCAGCCGCACGTCGATCGCCAGCCCGCGCATGTGCAGGCTCTTCTTCGCCACGCCCTTGCTCTTCGATGCCAGCTTGCCGTTGGTCCTGGGCGAGCGATAACCGGAGATGATGTGGAACGGCGCGTCGCTGCCCATCTGGTGGCGCAGGTCGAACAGCAGCTCGATCAGCTTGGGGTCGATCGGCTGCACGTCGCCGGTGCGGTGGTCGCGCAGGATCACGTCGATCTTGGTTAGCGCGTGCCGGTCGTAGCGGCCGTCGGCGTAGTAGGTGACCGCCAGGTTCTCGTTGGTGTGCAGATTGTGGAACGACAGGGCCCTGCGCGGCGGTGCCGGACGGGCCAGGGCCGGTAGCGGAAGCAGAAAGCCGGCGACACCGCCAGCAATCCCCGTCAGCAACTGCCGTCGGCTCGGCCCACCACTCATACTGCCCTCTCCCCGATCACTTGATTCACTATACCGGCGTCGCCCTTGCGGTCTCAAGGCGAAACCTAAGATCGGCCGGTAAAGTTAAGAAATTCCTGGCGTAATCACAGGCGTCGCGGGAAAGCGACATAGGGCGCGTCCAGCGCCTTCAGGATCGCGCCGTCGCGCTCATAGACGTCCGGATAGAAGTAGACATCGCCGCTGGGATGCGGATCGACGGTCCAGTACAGCAAGACCACCGGCAGCGGTCGGCTCAGGTTGATGGTCCGGGTCGCGGTGCTGGCACGGATCGCGTTGAAGGCGCCGAGATCGAAGTCCGGCTCCCGTCCAAGCACCAGTTCGGCCAGCTCGAACGGGTTCTGCACCCGCACGCAGCCGTGGCTGAAAGTCCGCTGGGCGCGCTCGAACAGGGTTCGTGACGGGGTATCGTGCAGGTAGACATTGTGCCGGTTCGGGAACATGAACTTGACCCGGCCCAGCGCGTTGTCTTCGCCGGCGCGCTGCACGATGCGGTACGGCAGCCGGCCGCCGAAGTCCACCGTCGCCGGGTCGACTCGCGCGCCGCTGCCGTCGACCAGATCCATGTTGTGTTGCGCCAGGTAACCCGGATCGCGGCGGATCTTCGGGAACAGCTCGTTCTTGGCGATCGAGGCGGTCACGTTCCAGGTCGGGTTCACCACCAGATAGCGCATGTCGCCCCGGAAAACCGGCGTCTGGTGGTACGGCTTGCCGACGATCACCCGGCTCTCCCAGACGATGGCTTCGCCGCGGATCAGGCGCACGTAGCCGCCGGCGATGTTGACCATCACCAGTTCGTCGCCCAGTTCCCGCAAGACCCAGCGGGCGCGTTCCAGGTTGACCCGGATCTGCGCGATACGCTCCGCCACCGGCACGTTCAGCGCCGCCAGGGTGTTGGGCCCGACCACGCCATCGGGTTCCAGACCGTGGCGCGCCTGGAAGCCTTTCACCGCGGCCTCCAAATCGTCGTCGAAGAACAGCTCGTCGGCGTCCTGCGGCGGCACATAGTCGGTGCCGAAGGAAAGCCGATGGCGCAGGAACGCGATCCTCAGTCCGGTCATGCCAGGTTTCAGCGTCGGGCCGTCGGGAATCGTCGTCCAGCCGCCGTCATTCGCCAGGTAAATGTAGTCGTGCAGCACCGTGCGCAGCTTGTGATAGTAGGGATGCTGCAGCCGCGCCTTGTCGACCAGCGCCGCGATGTCGCCGTCGCGCTGCGCCTGGTCCGCCAGTTCAATCAGGTCGCTGCCGAGCATCGCGCGATCGAGATGCCAATTGGCGTCCAGCGCCACCGGATCGACCTTGCCGAGCCGAAGCTGGCGCAGCAGCGTCATCAGTGCGTCGGTGAGCAGGATGTCGAAGTCGATGCGCAGCGCCATCGGTGGCGCGTCGGCCATGCGCTCCGCGAGCTGGCTCAGAACGACACTGTGGAAATCCTGCGGCGTCAGGCCGTCATTGACGCTCGCGGCGATCGCGCGCACCAGCGCGCGGCGGTTCGAATCGTCCTCCCACAGCAGGACGAAGCCGCGCCGCTCGTACAACGCCGCCACCTGTTCCATCGCCACCAGCGGTGTCTCGGCCACCGATGGCGTCGGGCTGTCCCGCAACAGCTCGACTCGCCGCCGCAGGCTTTCCCCATGCGCATCGGCCCAGGCCGGCAACGCGCCGACAACGAGCAGCAGCAGACCCAGAAACAGTGCCCTCACAAGCGACTCCCTTTTGTCGACATCGGCATTGTACCTCAACCCCGGTAACAAGGTGAGTTGGCGCCGTTCTTGCTTCGACCCCACTAGAGCCCGGGATATCTGGCCAAAAATGGACCAGTCGTCCCTGAATGGGCCGCAAGCCAGTGACCCACGAATGGGCCGCAAGAACGTGTGATTTGAGTGCCAGCCGAGGAAATGCCGGTGTCCGCTTTCTCCCCTCGCCGCTTCACCTTCGCAGGTGCGGCGGTCGATGTCGCCGCCAACCAGCCTGAACCGCTCGACTGGCTGGCCGGGATCGTGCCCGAAACCGCCCCCGGGCCGGTGCGGCTCAGCGTCGAACTGATCAACGACGACGCGGTGCATGCCGGACTGCGGCAACGCCCGGTTCCGACGCTGGTCTCGCCGGTGCCGACCTTCGCGCGCCACCGCCGTCACGTCGCCGCGCTGGACCATACCTTCGACGGCGGCGAACGGACGCTCTACGACCCCGATTTCGACCTGTTCTACGTGGTCGGCGAGCACCGCGTCCGCATCGTCGCGCGCCGCGACAACCTGCGCGCCCGGCTGCGCCTGCTGCATATCCTGCGCGAGGTCGGCCTGGCCACCGCCTGCCAGCGCCGCGCTTTGATCTTGCAGGCCGCCGCGCTGATCGTCGACGGCCAGGCCCTGCTGGTGGTCGGCCCGCCGCGCAGCGGCAAGACCACCCTGCTCGCCCACCTGCTGCGCCAACCTGGCGCGACCTACCTGGCCGACCAGCTCGTGGTGCTGCTGGCCCAGGGCGACGGCTTCATGGCCATGGGCGTGCCGTCGATCGTCGAGGTCCGGCCCGACACGCCGCGCCTGCTCGGCGGCGACCTGGCGCGGCTGGTGCACGATGCCGACAGCGCCTTTCTGACCCCGGCCGAGCGCGCCGCCCGCGCGGTGCCGCAACCGACCGACGACGGCCGCCTGGTCCTGACGCCACGCCAGTTCGCCGATGCCATGGGCGCCGGCCGCGCCGAACAGGCGCCGGTGGTCGGCATCCTGCTGCCCGACACCGCCGGCCCGGCGCGCAGCCGCGAGCTGCAACGCATCCCGGTCGAGGCCGCCGAGCCGCGGGTCGCCAACGCGGTCTTCCGCATCGCCTTCGGCGGCGCCGCGCAAAGCCTGTTCGCGCACTTCGCCGGCACCGGCACCTCGGCCAGCTACCGCAGCGACCTGACCCTGCTGCAGCGACTGGTTCAGACGGTCCCGACCTTCGACTGCTCGATCAGCGCCGATGCCTTCGACGATACCGCCGGCCCGCCGCTCCGGCGCGAGCGCCGCGCCCAGCCGCGTGCGATGCCGAGCTGACCGCCCGCTTGACGTGAGCCCCTGCCGGCTGTGCTAGGCTTGGCGATCAGAACGATCCCACAAGCCTGGAACCAGCCATGTCCGTGAACGCCATCACCGGCCGCTCCGCTTTCCTCGCCTTGCTCAAGGACGAGGGCGTCACCCACCTGTTCGGCAACCCCGGCACCACCGAGCTGCCGATCATGGACGCGCTGCGCGAGCACCAGGACCTGAACTACGTCCTGGGCCTGCAGGAATCGGTGGTGGTCTACATGGCGGACGGCTACGCGCGGGCGTCCGGCGAGCTGGTCTCCTGCAACGTCCACGTCGCCCCCGGCCTGGGCAACGCTATCGGCGCGATCTACGGCGCCCAGTTCGCCAACGTGCCGATGATCGTCACCGCTGGGCAGCAGGAGCAGGGCCACGGCCTGACCGAGCCGCTGCTCTACGCGCCGCTGGTGCCGATCGCCGAGCCGGTGGTGAAGTGGGCGACCGAAATCAACCGGCTGGAAGACCTGCCACGGGTCATGCACCGCGCCGCCAAGGTGGCGATGGCCGAGCCCAAGGGCCCGGTGTTCATCTCGCTGCCCGGCGACATCCTGAACGACGAGGGCGGCATCGACCTCGGCCACTCGACCCGCGTGGAGCAGGAGAACCGACCGTCCGACGCGGTGCTGGAAAAGCTCGCCGACCGGCTACTGAAGGCGGAACGCCCGGTGATCGTGTCCGGCGACGAGATCGTCTCCGCCGACGCCTTCGACGAGGTGGCGCAACTGGCCGAGGCGCTGGGCGCGCCGGCCTGGCAGCAGACGGTGAACAGCGGCGCCCACTTCCCCTCGCGCCACCCGGCCTACATGGGCTCGCTGAACCGCGACCAGAAGTGGGTGCGCAGCGTCATGGCGGAGCATGACCTGCTGGTCGTGGTCGGCGCCGACGTACTGCGCATGTCGGTCTACAGCGAGGTCGAGCCGCTGCCCGAAGGCATGGCCGTGGTGCAGATCGGCCTGCGCGACTGGGAGATGGGCAAGAACTTCCCGACCGAGCTGGCGGTGCAGGCGCACGTCAGGGAGACGCTGAAGGCGCTGATCCCGCTGCTGGCCGAGCGCGGCGGCGAGGCGCATGCCGACAGGGCCGCCGCCCGGCTGAAGGCGGTCGAGGGCAAGAATTGGACCGCCAAGCGCAAGGCTGCCGTCGAGCGCGCCGCCGCCAAGGCGTCGCAGAATCCGATCTCCGGCGACTACATGATGTACCAGATCGCCGAGTCGCTACCCGACAACGCGGTGGTGGTGAACGAGGGCCTGACCACGGCCAACACGCTGCTGCAGTTCCTGCCCTTCACCGACAAGAACAGCTACTACGCGTTGACTGCCGGCGGCATCGGCTGGGGCATCGCGGCCGCGGTCGGCGCGGCGGCGGCCAAGCCCGACCGGCCGCTGGTGGCGATCATCGGCGACGGCTCGGCGATGTACTCGATCCAGGCGCTGTGGACCGCCGCCAACAGGCAACTGCCGATCACCTACGTGATCTGCAACAACATGAGCTACCGCATCATCAAGCAGCGCCTGAAGGCATTCCACGGCAACGAGCATTTCGTCGGCATGGACTTCGACAACCCGAAGCTCGACTTCGTCGGCCTGGCGAATTCGATGGGCATGCAGGCGAAGCGGATCACCGACCCGGCCGACATCGCCCCGGCGATCAAGGAAGCGACGGCCAGCGGCAAGCCGATGCTGCTCGACGTGATGGTCGAAAAGGACGTCTGAAGCCTGCCTCGTCACCCCGGGCTTGACCCGGGGTCCATATCGAGATCTCGGGGCGTTGCGGAATGGGATGCCGGCTCAAGGCCGGCATGACAGCTTATTGAAGTCGCGCCAGCCGCGTCAGCCCGGCCGGCGGCAGTTCCGACATGAACAGGTTGCCGGCCTTGTCGCCGTAGAGGCCGTGGGCGCCGTTGATGGCGCCGCGGCAGCGGCCGACGATGGCGCCATCACGGTCGTAGGCGACCAGGCGCGGGGTCTGGTCGGAGACGATGGTAAGGCCGTCCGCGTCCTGCCAGATCGCCATCGGGTGGTACACGCCGCGCCATTCGGCAAGCGCGGCGCCCTCACGGTCGAACACCTGGATACGGTCGTTCTCGCGGTCGGCGACCAGCACCTGCTCGGCACCGGCCCAGGTCGAGTGCGGCGTGGAGAACTCGCCCGCACCCTGCCCGGCGCCGCCCCAGGTCGCCAGATGGTGGCCGTCGGCGGCGAAGCGGTGCACGTTGGTGTTGCCGTAGCCGTCGGAGACATAGATGTCGCCATCCGGCGCCACGCTGGCATGCGTCGGATGATTGAACGGCGCGCCGTCGTGCGGCACGTGGCGCTCTCCCAGCCGGGACAGTTCGTTGCCGTCGGTGTCGGTGACCACGATCTGATGCGCGTCGCGATCGACGATGAACACGCGGTCGTCGCCGTCGATGTAGATGCCGTGTCCGTCGGCGATCAGCTCGTCACCCCACGCCGCGACGAAGTTGCCCTCCGGATCGAACACCACAACTGGAGTCGCACCGCGTTGCAGCAGGTAGACGTTGCCGTTCGAGTCGACCGCGACCTGGCTCAGAAAACCCTTGGCGACATCGGCCGGCCACTTCGCCCAGTCGCGTTCGACGCGATAGCGCCGGCTTCCGAGGATGACGACCTGGTCTTCCGCCATGGCTCAGGCCGCCTGTTCGGCGGCGATCAGCCGGTCGACGATCTGCCGTGCCAGCAACCCGCCGCCGTCGGTGGCAATATTCAGCCGCGGCGTGTCGGGCGCCAGGTCGATATTCTTCTGCTGGCCCTCGATGATCATCTTGTCCTCCTCGAACGCCTTGCGCACCAGCCGGAAGTCGAGCTCGGCCAGTGTGCGGTCGCCGTTGGTGAAGTTCTGCGCCTGCGCCCAGAAATAATGCGTGGAGCGCTCGCTCTCCGGCGTGATGGCGTTGAGGTTGTAGGTGGTGACGTCCGAATTGCGCTTGCCTTGCATGGCGCCCTGACCGGCCGGCTGCACGCCGATGTCGAGCGTCACCATCGACGGCGGCGAGAAGTCCAGCACCATCCAGCGGTCGACCTTGGCCTCGCGCTCGATGCCGCTGATGATCCGGAAATAGCCGGGCGGCTGGTCGTCGTGGATGAAGCGCTCGACCCGCACCCGCTCGCCGTCGCGCTTGTAGCGCACCGGAACCTCGTCGTCCGGCACGTAGCTGGTGCCGAGCGAATCCTTGTGCAGGAACTTGAGGTGGCTGAGGTCGAGCAGGTTCTCGACGATCAGCATGTAGTTACCCGCCATGTGGATCAGGTCGCCGGTCGCGGTCCACTCCGGATCGTCGAGCCAGTGGAAATCGGCGATCAGCGCCGGGTCGGCCTTGGCCGGATCGCCCATCCAGATCCACACGAAGCGGTCGCGCTCGACCACCGGAAAGCTCTTCACCCGCGCGTCCGGCGGAATCGAGTCCTGCCAGGGGATGTGGACGCAGGCGCCGGTCTGGTCGAACTGCAAGCCGTGGTAGAGGCACTCCACGCGGTCGCCGCGCAGCCGGCCCATCGACAGCGGCGCATGTCGGTGGCAGCAGCGATCCTCCAGCGCCACCGCCTTGCCCTGGGTGTCGCGGTAGAGCAGCACCGGCTCGTCCAGCAGCACCCGGCGCATGGTTTCCAGGCGCTTGACCTCGTGATCCCAGGCCGCGACGTACCAGCAGTTGCGCAAGAACATGACCTTATCCTCCTGCGGCCGAGCGTAGCGTGGCCGCCATCTGTCGCACCACCCCGGCAAGCGCCGCCGGATCGGCCCGGCCCTGGCCGGCGATGTCGTGTGCGCTGCCGTGCGCCACGGTGGCGAACAGCACCGGCGCGCCGATCGATAGCCCATAGGAGTTGCCGCGCCCGGCCAGCTTGATCGGGATGTGCGCCTGGTCGTGAAACATCGCCAGGTAGGCGTCGTGGCCGCCCTCGGCCAGCAGCACGTCGGCGCCGACCGGCCCGTCGATCGCAAGACCGGATGCGCGCGCCCGTTCGACCGCCGGCACGACCACTGCCTGGTCCTCCGGCCCGAACAGGCCGCCTTCGCTGGCGTGCGGATTGATGCCGCAGACGCCGATCCGAGGCGCTTCGATGCCGAAGCGACGACAAGCGGCGTCGGCCGCCCGCGCCGCCGTCACGATCCGTTCGGTGGTCAGCAGGTCGAGCGCCTCGCGCACCGAGACGTGCAATGTGACGTTGACGATGCGGTGGCCCGGCCCGACCAGCATCAGGAACACGGCATCCGGGTCGGTCCCGGTCGCGCGCGCCAGCAGGCCCGGATAGCCGTCGAAGGCGATCCCGGCCCGGTTCACCGCCGTCTCGTTGTGCGGGGCGGCGACCACCGCGTCGACCGCGCCGGCCTCGGCCAGCCGGATCGCGGCTTCGGCGGCGGCCACAGTCGCACGGCCGGCGTCGTCGGCAATGACGCCGGCCTGGACCTCGGTGGTCGTGCCGGGCTCATGGATCGTCTCCGGCATCGGCAGGCCGAGCCTGTCGGCGTAGGACGCCAGCACCGCCCGTTCACCGACCACCGTGAGGTCGGCGGCGTCCGTCGTGGCGCAGGTCTTCAGGCAAATCTCCGGGCCGACCCCGTTGGGATCGCCGATGGCCAGCGCGATGCGTGGCTTTGTCGTCATCGACATCCCCACCTCACCCCGAGCCTCTCCGCCCTCAGGAGGGAGAGGGTCGGGGTGAAGTGGGTTTTCATGGCGGACGAAAAATCCATCAGATCGGTATCGCCAGCAGCGTGTCGATGCGTTCGCTGTCCAGCACGACCACGCGCTGCCGGAACTTCAGCGCCTCGCCGTCGCGCACCACGACGTCGCGATACTCGCCGGTGGCGAACAGCAGGGTCGCGCCGTCCTGCATGATGCGCGCGACGTGAAAGCTGGTGGTTGCGCTGAGCGTATCGCCATCGCGCGTCACCACCGGGAGCGACAGCAGGTGGCGATAGCGCTGCGCCTCGTAGACGTTGGCCTCGCGCAACGAGAGCACGCGATCATGCATCATCGCCTGCCCGGCACAGTGCACGATCCCGATCGGCAGGCCGCGCGCCTCGTTCGCCGCGTTGGTGATGCGGTAGAGGCCGTCGGCGGTGAAGAAATCCGGCCAGCGTTCCAGCGCGTCGTTGTCGACGGCCGCGGCGTAGTCGAGCTGCAGCCGCGCGACGGCCAGCATGTCGTCCATCGCTACAGGTCCATGGTGGCGCGGTAGGCCTTCCAGAAGCCGCGGATCGAGCTTTCCGTGGCGCGCGTCGACTGCGACTCCGCGCCCTCGCCGCCCATCATCACCACCGAGTCGAGTTCTTCCGAGCCGCCGATCGCGCGCTGCACGAAGCCGCCGACGCAGCCATCCTCCATCGAGATGTAGCCCGCCGGCCCGACCAGGTTCGATTGCGTGACGCGGAGCCGGGTCAGCTCCTCGTCCTCGTCGGCATAGCCGAACAGCGTCCAGTTCACGTCGGTGCGGTCGAGCCCGCGCGGGATCACCTGGCGCACCGCCAGGCTGTTCTGGATCTGCTGGATCACGAAGTTCGGGAACACGGTGAGGATCTGCAGCGTGATGCCGTCGCCCCACTCGTCGCGCCCGGCCAGCATCGTCGTGTCCCGCAGCCGCAGGCCGTCCTGGTCCGAGCGCAGCCCCGCCACGTCGTAATCCGGATCGTCGCTCGGCACCTCGATCTTGGAATAGCTGACGTGGTTGCCGCCGCTGTCGTCGACCAGGATGCCGCCGGACTGCGACAGCCGGTTGATTTTGAACGTCGTGAAGAAGGTATGCAGGATCGAGGCGTGGTAACTGTCCTTCACGTTCTCGACGTAGAGCTTCCAGTTGTTCGGCAGCTCTTGCGTGGTCTGGCCCAGCACCTTCACCGGCCGGTTGAACACCCGTTTCACGCGCTCGGCGATCACCGGCCCGAGATAGCTCTCCACCGCGGGCATGTCGGCCGCGAAGCTGGCGAAGACCAGGCCGTGATAGACCTCAGCGTTGAGCCGGCGCAGGCCGTGTTCGGCCGCGTCGAACGAGTCCGGCATGCCGCCCTCGCCCCTCACCCCGTTGCGGAAGGCGACGCCGACCAGCTTGCCGTCGAGATCGTAGCTCCAGGCGTGGTAGACGCAGGTCAGCCGCTTGGCGTTGCCGAAGCGCTTCAGGCAGACCTGGGCGCCGCGATGCGCGCAGCGGTTCTCCAGCACCCGCACTTCGCCGTCCGGCCCCCGCACCACGATCACCGGCACGTCGCCGACGAACGAGGTCTTGTAGTCACCCGGCTCCGGCAGCTCGCAATCCAGCGCGACGTAGTTCCAGGTCCGGCCCATGAACAGCCGCTCGCGCTCGCGCGCCAGGATCTCCGGATCGCGATACAGCCAGTACGGCACCCGGGTCAGGCCCGGGTCGGCCCAGCGCCGCTCGTCATTCGCCAGGGTCATCTCGCGTCCTCCGCCAGCGCATCCACCACCGCCTGATAGGTCGCCGGGCTCTCACCGGCCGCCGCTTCCTGCTGGCTCGCGCTGACGATGGCCAGCACCCGGTCGAGGAATGCGGCCCGGTCGGCCTCGCGTGCTGCCGCGACCCGCTCGTCGGCGACGTAGCTTTCCACCGCCGCCGACTGACCGGTGAGCCGCTCCATCGTATCCAGCCGCTCGCGCAGAACCCAGACCTCGCCGGCCAGCGCCATCACCATCGCGGTCAGGCGGTCGACGTTGGGGTCGGGCGCGAAGCCCGGGCGCTTGCCCTTTGCCTTCATGACTTGCGCGCGCCGATGATCTGCCAGTATTTGCGGCCGCCGGCGTCGCGCTTGTCGGAGAACACGTGCGCCGCCTTGCCGGCCCGGTCGACGCGCACCGACACGACCTCCTCGACGGCGAAGCCGCCGCCGGTCATCAGCGCCATCGGGTCCATCTCGCGGAACGTGCCCCAGAACGGCTCGTTGTTGTGCTGCGTGTCCCAGTCCAGCATGAAGGCGTCGAAGGCCGACATGTCGCCGTAGAGCGCCAGGTCGACATGCAGCGCCAGACCGCCCGGCCGCAGCAGCCGACGGCACTCCGCCATCACCCGGCGGATCGCCGTCGCCGAGGTCTCGTGCAGCAGGATGTGCGAGACTACGAGATCGAAGCTCTCGTCCGGATAAGACGTCGCCTCGGCGTTGGCCTGGCGGAATTGCACCGCCTTGCCCATCGCCTCGGCGCGCGCGTGGCCGTAGCGCAGCATCGGCGCGGCCACGTCGATGGCGTGCAGCTCGGCGTCGGGGAAGGCGTCGCAATAGGGCAAGGTGCCATGGCCGACGCCGCAACCCATGTCGAGGATCCGCGCCGGCGCCAGGTCCGGCCAGGTGGCGCGGATGTGGTCGGCCACCGTGCGCCCCATGTGCCCGTTGTCGGCGCCCCATCCGCCCATGGCGTAGATGTAGCCGCCGCGATCGTAGAGCGGCCCGGCATGGTCCGCGGTGTAGCCGCCGGGCATGCAATGGATGTCGATCGCGGTGAGATAGGCCGGCGCCGCCACGGTGTCGTCCAGCGTCAGCGAGCCGACCGCGTCCGCTGGCACCGGGATGTCGTAGTCCTGCCGCTGCAGGCTCTCCAGCACCGAGCCCCAGCACATCTCCTGGCTGCAGCGCTGCAGCGAGCCCCAGAGCTGATAGAACGGTTCCGCCCGCATGATCTCGCCGACGGCGCGCCGGTCCTCCGGCATCTCGCCCTTCGTGTTCTGGTCGAACACGGCGCGGTTGCCGGGGACCACCTTGGTCGCCAGGTGCAGCTTCAGCGACTGCACGAAGGCCTGTCGCGCCGCCTCGTCGTGGCTGGCGCCGGGCAGGGCGGCATGGGCGAGTTGCGGTTGCATGACGGGCGTTCCTCCTCGCCGCCAAGTCTAGCCCGGTTTCGCCACCGCCGGCACGAAGTCCTCAAGCTCGGGGTCGGGAAAGCGCACGGTCCGGCCGGTCTCCGCGCTCTTGTAGAGCGCCATCAGCAGCTCGACCACGCCGACGCCGTCGGCCAGCGTCTCGATCGGCCTGGTGCCGGCGCGGAACGCCTCGACCATGTGCCGGTTCTCCAGCGTGTAGCCGTAGATGCCGGCCTCGTCCTCCACGATCGGCATCAGGCCGTGCTCGGCATTCTGTTTCTCGACCATGTCCTCGCCCTGCTGGCCGTCCAGCGCGCGGGAGAGAAACACCTTCAGCCCGGTGCCGAGCGAATTGAACTCCAGCGCGTATTCCGGTCCCAGCAGTTCGAGCTGGATGCGCAGGCCGGCGCCGACATAGGCCCACGAGGTCGTGGTCTCCAGGATCACCGGTTGGCCCTCGGGGTCGACCAGCTCGATGGTGCCGCGCGCGAAGTCCTCCGACGGGCGGCGGCCATAGTCGACCTGGCCACCGGTCATCTGCTTCAGGCGCTCGACATAGGCCGGGCGCGTCCACTTCAGGTTGCTGACCGTGGCGTTGGCGCTGACCGGCTTCAGCGTCTCGCGGCCCTCGCCCGGCGCGGTCAGCAGGAAGCGCGCGACCTCGACCGAATGGCACATCATGTCGGAGAGCACGCCGCCGCCCTGCCGCTCGCCCATCCAGAACCAGGGCTCGTGCGGGCCGGAATGTTCCTCCGCCGCGCGCGCCAGATAGGGCCGCCCGGCGCCCGGCACCGCGCGACGCCAGATCAGTTCCTTGCCGCGCATCACCGCGGTGGAGAACAGCTGGTTCTCCAGATAGCCGTGGTTCAGGCCGGCTGCCTCGGCCATCGCCAGGATCGCGCGCGCTTCCCTCAGCCCGCGCGCCAGCGGCTTCTCGCAAGCGACACCCCTGAATGGCGTGGCGCGTTTCGCGTTGGCGGCGCAGATCGCCTCGAAGTGCGGCACGCGCAGGTCGTTCGGCCCCAGCACCCAGACCGCGTCGATCTCCTCCGACAGCAACATCTCGTCCAGCGTATCGAAGGCGCGGCACGGCCCCAGGTCCTTGTCGTTCGCCGCCTTGGCCAGGGCATCGCGGCGCTCGCGCGTCGGGCTGTAGACGCCGGCCACGCGGCAGTTGCGCACCCCCTCCATCGCCTGCAGGTGGAAATGCGCGATGAAGCCCGAGCCGATGAAGCCGATATTCAGCGGTTCACTCATTCCTCACCCCTCGTAGCGCCGGCGCAACTCCGCCGCCAGCCTCGCCTCCGGCAACAGCTTGGTGCCAGCGAGCCACACCGCCGTCACCCGGCCCCGCTTGTCACGCTGCAGGCTGGCCGGCTCGCCGGGGCTGCTCAGGCCGTTGGCCTCGGCAATGCGGCCGACGTCCTTGCCAGTGACCTCGATCTCGCCGGCATCCGCGAAAGGGTCCATCATGCCGGGTGGCGCCGTGTACACGCGCTCCCCCATCGGCACCAGGTCGACGCAGCCCCACAAGCCCCACCAGCGCCCGGACCAGTCGCGCAGCCGGCGCGGCGGCGCGCCGCGCTTGGCGAACCGGCGCAGAATGCGCAGTGCGCTGTCCGACCACGGGTTGGCCCAGCCGTCGACCGCGTTGGTCAGGATCGACACGGTGAGACCCTGCCCCAGGATCGTCGCGGTGCGGCTCAACGTCGACGGAAAGCCGCCGCCATGACCGACGCAGCGCCAGCCATCGACCTCGGTCTGCATGGTGCCGAGCCCGTACCAGCTTGGAACCGAGCTCGGCTCGTTGCGGCGGTGCCGGCGCACCATCTCGCGCCGGCTGGCGGCGGAAAGGATCGAGCGTTTCGCGTCCGGGTCGATCTGGTTGAAGAACAGCGCGATGTCGCTCGCGGTGGAGACGAACCCGGTGGCTGGGGTCAGTGCGGCGGTGTCGGCATCGCCCGGCACCAGCACCCGCTTGCCGAGCGGCACCTCGCTGCTGTGGCCGCTGACCAGCTTGGCGCCCTCCGGCAGTGGCATGTCCGGCACGGTTGCCTTCAGGCCGGCGCGGTCGACCACCTCGGCCTTGATCCAGTCGCGGAACGGCTGACCGGTGATCGCCTCGACCGCCAGGCCGACGAGGCCATAGCCGTGATTGGAATACTTGAAGCGCTCGTTGGCCGGCAGCGTCGGCGGCTCGGCCAGCGCGGCGCGCAACTCGCGCTCGCTGGCGAACGGCCGGCGGTTCTGCCATTGGCCGGCATCCTCGCCGTCGCGGATCAGCCCGGCGCCATGGCTCAAGAGCTGACTGATGGTCGTTTCGGCGACGTCGGGGTGCAGGCCGTCGACATACCGGCCGACCGGATCGTCGAGCCGCAGCTTGCCCTGCTCGCGCAGGCGCAGGACACCGACCGTGGTAAAGGTCTTTGAGTGCGACGCGACGCGGAAGCGGTGCCGCGTGGTCAGCTTCTCGCCCGTGACCAGGTTGGCGCGGCCGTAGGCGCGCTCCAGCACAAGCTTGCCGTCGTGCGCGACCGCGATTTGGCAGCCGGGCTGCCGAGACACCCGCATCTGATGGTCCAGCCAGCTCTCCAGATAGGCGAGCGCCGGCTTCAGCCAGGGTTCCATGCTCACTCTGGCAACGGCATCGCCTGGAAGGCGGGCAGCGCCTCCAGGCGGCGTGCGAGCTTCGCCAAAGCCGGCATGCGGCGCGGCAGGTTCAGCCCCGGCCGCACCCGGTGCGCGAAAGCAAAGCCGGTCGCCGCGGTGATGTCGGCCTGCGACAGTTTCGGCGTGCCGGCGAGCCATTCGCCTTCGCCGAGGCCCCTGGCGATCTTGTTCAGGTAGGCGAAGCCACCGACCGCCTGGCCGTCATTGTGATCGACCCACGGTTGATGCACCTTCTCCGCCGGGTGAAAGCGGCCTTCGTAGAACGCCGCCACCGCCTTCTCCGACGCGCCAACGGCGATCGCGGTCAGTTTCATCGCCTGGCGCCGAGCCGGTCCCTTCGCCGGCATCAGCGCCCTGCGCGGCCCAACCATCTGGTCGATCTCATCCAGGATCGCGGCGCTGTCGATCAGTGCCTCGCCGTCGTCCAGGACCAGGGTCGGCACCCGCACCACCGGGTTGTACTTGCGCACCGCCGAGGGCTTGGCGAACACGCCGACGGGGTCATGCTCGAACGCGATGCCGAGCTGATTCAGGCTCACGCCAACGCGACGCACGAAGGGCGAAAGAGAACTGCCGATCAGCCGCACGGCTCAGGCCGCCCGGTTGTCGCGCAGATGCGCGGCCCAGTCGTCGTCGAGCGTGGTCGAGCGGCGCAATTCGCGGCGCACCGACAGGTCGAAACGGCGGCCACGATGCACGGTGCAGCGGTTGTCCCAGATCACGTAGTCGCCCAGCCGCCACTGGTGACGGTAGACGAACTGCCGCTGCACCATGTGCTCCAGCAGGTCGGACAGGAACAGCCGGCTCTCGGCGATGGTCCAGCCAACGATGCTGCGCACGTGGACGCCGTGGAACAGTGTCTTGCGGCCGTAAGGCAACTCGCGCACCAGCGGCCACAGCACCGGCTTCAGGATGTTCATCTGCTCTTCGGTATACTGCGCGCCGAGCATGATCCGGGTGTGCAGCGCGAAGTGCTCGCCGACCAGCCCGTCCAGCTCGGCCTTCTGGTCGTCGGTGAGCGCATCGTACGCGGCGCGCAGGTCGGCATACTCGGTTTCGCCGCCGGCGTCCGGCAGCGCCACCGGCGAGAGCATCGAATACTTGCCGGCCGGGCACTGGAACGAACTGTCGGAATGCCAGAGCTGGTTCGCCAGCCCGGAGATGATCTTGCCGTCGTCGCGGGCGGCGACCTTGCCGGTCTCGTCCAGGTTGGAGATGTCGAGCAGCAGGTTGGAGACGAATCGCGTCTTCTGCTTGGTCACCTTGGTCAGGCCCGGGTCGAGCGTGCCGAAGGCCGAGGCGAAGTTGAGCTGCTGCTGCTCGCTCAGCGGCTGGTCGCGGAACACCAGCACGGCATGCTGGTCCATCGCCGCGTCGATCTCGGCGACCAGGTCGGGGCTCGGTGTCTGGTTCAGATTGACGCCGGTCACTTCGGCGCCGAAGACGGGCGTCAGCGGCTTGAATTGCAGGGTCATGGAATTCCTCGCGTTTGCCGGCAAGTGTCCGGCAGTCGCGCGCGTAAGGCAATCCCGCGAGGGTCAGTCGCCGTGGTGGCCGCCGGTGCGGACCACCAGCGCGATGCGCCAGCCCGCCTCGTCGCCGCCGACCAGATAGACCGCGGTCGGCACCACGCCGTTGATCGGCGGCTCGTCGTAGACGACCCGGATCTTGTGGCTGACCGGCATGTTCAACCGCTTGTTGTTGAGCTTCGCCGTCGCCGCGATGGCCTGGCCGTCGGTCGGCTCCACGGTGATCGACTTCACTGTCCGGCCAAGCCCGCGACGCACCGAGAAGGCGACCACGCGGCGCTTGATCTTGCCAGCCCCGTCCCAGTTGATCACCGCCTCGATGGCGCCGTAGTCGCGCTCGGCGATCGCGTCGCGCAACAATGCCGCCATCGCTTCTGAATTCGTCGGCAGCGCGGCGGCGGCCAGCGTGGTCGCTTGCACGACCACGCCGACCAGCACCGCGATGCCCAAACGTCGCAGCACGTTCGGCATCACCAAATCAGTTCGCCTTGTCTTTCAGGGCGAACACCCAGATCACGCCGCCCTGCGGCACCTGCGGGACGCGCCCCTCAGGCAGCAGTTCGGCGAGCAGGCCGCGCATGCGTTCCGCATCCACGCCCCAGCCCGACTGCACGGCGATGTACTGCACGCCGTCGATTTCGTAGCTCGAAGGCGCGGCGGTGACGCCGGAGTTGGTCGGGAACTCCCACAGCACGTCGCCCGAAACCGCGTCATAGGCGCGGAACTTGCGATCCCACGTGCCGCCGGCGAACACTAGGTTGCCGCCGGTGGTCAGGATCGGCCCCCAGGCGATGTCGTCCATGTGGGCATGCTTCCACACCATCTCGCCGGTCTCCAGGTTCCAGGCCTGAAGCTGGCCAAGCTCGACCGGCTTGGAGGTGTCGACGCTCTCGTGCAGGCGCATGCTGGACAGGATGTCCTCGATCTCCACGCCGATCCACAGCTCGCCCGGCTTGCGCTCCTCCATCGGCGCGCCGCCGAATTCGGAGCACATGTTCTCGTGCGTCGGGATGTAGAGCAGCTTGGTCTTCGGGTTGTAGGCCTCCATCGGCCAGTCCTTGCCGCCCCACAGGCTGGGGCAGAACAGCGCCGACTTGTTGGTACCCGGCGTGCGCGCCGGATCGTAGGACGGCCGGCCGGTCTTCGGATCGACCGACGCGAACGCGTCCTGGCGCACGTACTTCTTGGCCTCGATAAAATTGATCGGCCCGTCGGCGGTGCGCTCCAAAGTCCACAGATAGCCGTTGCGACCGGCATGGACAGCGGCCTTGATGGTCTTGCCGCCACGCTCGATGTCCAAGAGCACGGGTGCCGAAACCTCGTCCCAGTCCCAGGCGTCATTCCAGTGATACTGGTGATGGCCCTTGATCTCGCCGGACTTCACATCGATGGCGATGACCGAGGTGGCATAGAGATTGTCGCCAGGTCGCGTGTCCGGCATCCACGGACCGCCATTGCCGGTGCCGTAGTAGGCAAGCCCGGAATCGGCGTCGTAGCTGCCGGTCATCCAGATCGAGGCGCCGCCGGTCTTCCAGGCATCGCCCTGCCAGGTCTCGTGGCCCTTCTCGCCCGGGCCCGGCACCGTGTAGGTCTGCCACGCGGTCTCGCCGGTCTCGGCATCGACCGCGGTGATGAAGCCGCGGATGCCGTATTCGCCGCCGGAAACGCCGCTCAGCACCAGCCCCTTGGCCACCAACGGCGCCAGGGTCGAGTACTCGCCGTTCTTCCAGTCGCCGATGCAGTTTTCCCAGGCCTGCTCGCCGGTCTTGGCGTCCAGCGCCACCAGGCAGGCATCGACCGTGGCCATGTAGACCTTGTCGCCATAGAGCGCGACGCCGCGGTTGGTCGGATGCAGCTGGAACAGGCCCTCGGGCAGCGAACGCACGTAGCGCCAGATCTCGGCGCCGGTCTTGGCATCAAGCGCCAGGACCTGGTTCTGCGGCGTCGACACGAACATCATGCCGTCATTGACGATCGGCGGCGCCTGATGGCCCTCGTTCACGCCGGTCGAGTACGACCACACCGGCACCAGGTTCGTCACGTTGTCGGTGGTGATCTGGTCCAGCGGGCTGTAGCCCCACCCTTCGTCATTGCCGCGCCAACTCAGCCAGTTGTGCGGTTCCGGGTTGCGTAGGCGCTCGTCCGTCACCGTGTTGTAGTCGGCGGCGAACGCAGCGGTCGCCACGCTGCCGGCGACGATCGCGGCCAGCGCCGCACCTCGCCGCAAGTGCTTCATTGCTCGCACGTGGGTATCCTCCCCCTTGTTATGCCACCATCGCGACAATGGCGGCGGACGCTTTGTTCGACCCCGAGCGGGGGTCAGCCGCGGGCACCTGGCGTGCGGTTGAACTCGCCAGCCAGACGCACGAAACCCTCCTCGTCGATCCGCACCGGCACGACGGCCAGCGGTCGCCGCGCCGGACCCTTGCGCACCGCGCCCATCGCCAGCGCATCGAATTCCGACAGGTGGCAGTGGCAGCGCAAGTGCCGGTCTCGCTTCTTCCACGACGCGATCACGCAGGCCTGATGCGTGCACAGCGCCGAATACAGCAGCACGCCCTCGGCCGTCATCGCGCGGGTGTCCTCGTCCATCTCGTCGGGATCCAGGCGCAACGCCAGCATCCGGTTCAGCCGGTCGTCGTCCTTCATCGCGCCGTCGCCGCCGATGATCGGAAACACCGTCAACGGCTTGTCGTTCAACTTCATGAGTTCGGGGCGCAGGTACTGGTTTTTCGCCGGCCCGCGAAAAATCTGCAGCCGGTCGCCGACCTGCGGCGCCCCGTCCTGCGCCAAGGCAGGCCGCGCGGCGGCAACGCCGACGCCGGCGACAAGGCCGGCAACGACGGTGCGTCGGCTTGCTTGCAGGCGATCGGACTTGGCGTCCCCGGACTTGGCACCCGGATTGTTGCGCTCCTGAGCGGACATCAGTGCGCTGGCTCCCTCCTGTGGTCCTCCGCACCGGGCGTTGTTCGCTCGTTTTCGCGGCAGACCGCTGATCTTATGAGCAATCCAGCAGGCGCTTCAACCGTTTCCCCCGCCGCCACCGACTTGCCACGGCGGGTTGCCGCCGGTCACCGCGCTGGCCCGGTGATTGCTTGACGCCGGTCGCGCGGGCGGTTGGAGTTGCGGCGCAACAGGGAGGCGAGCAGTGAGCGACGACATCCAATCCAAGATCATGACGGCGGTCGACGACGGCTTTTCGAACCAGGTCGGGTTCCTGGCCGAGCTGGTGAAATTCCCCTCCACGCGCGGGGCGGAGCAGACGGCGCAGGACTTCATGGCCGCCGAAATGCGCCAGCGCGGCCTCGCCGTCGATCGCTGGAAAGTCGAGATCGACGACATCGCCCACCTGCCCGGCTTCTCGCCGGTGCACGTCAGCTACGAGAACGCCTTCAACGTCGTCGGCGCGCACCGAGTCGACAACGCCAAGGGCAACTCGTTGATCCTGAACGGCCATATCGACGTGGTGCCGGTCGGCCCGCTCGACATGTGGACCACGCCGCCGTTCGAGCCGCGCGTCGAGGATGGCTGGATGTATGGACGCGGCGCCGGCGACATGAAGGCCGGCCTGGCGCAGATGCTGTTCGCGCTGGACGCGCTGAAACGCTGCGGCTACGTGCCGGCCAGCGACGTCTTCGTGCAGTCGGTGATCGAGGAGGAGTGCACCGGCAACGGCGCCTTGGCCTGTCTGGCGCGCGGCTACCGCGCCGACGCGGCGCTGATCCCGGAACCCATGGGCGAGGCGCTGATCCGCGCCCAGATCGGCGTGATCTGGTTCCAGGTCAAGCTCAAGGGCCGGCCGGTGCACGTCGCCTATGCCGGCACCGGCGCGAACGCGATCGAGGCCGCCTTCCCGATCATCCAGGCGCTGCACGGTCTGGAGGGGCGCTGGAACGCGCCCGAGCACAAGCACGAGCTCTACGGCCACGTCGACCACCCGATCAACCTGAACGTCGGCAAGATCGAAGGCGGCGACTGGGCCTCCTCCGTGCCGTCGTGGTGCACCTTCGACGTGCGCGTGGCGATCTTCCCGGGCCAGGACATCGACCAGGCCCGGCGCGAGATCGAGGACACCATCCGCCAGGCGGCGCAGGCCAACAGCTTTTTGGCCAACAGCCCGCCTGAGATCGTGTTCAACGGCTTCCTGGCCGAGGGCTACGTGTTGAAGGACGCCGACGCGGCCGAAGCCGCGCTGGGTCGCGCGCATCGCACGGTCTACGGCGACGAGCTACGCGAGATCAGCTCCACCGCGACGACGGACGCGCGCTTCTTCGGCCTGTACGCCGACACGCCGGGGCTGGTCTACGGCCCCAAGTCAGAGTCGATCCACGGCTTCGACGAGCGCGTCGAGCTGGAGTCGGTGCGCCGCAACACCCAGGCCATGGCCCTGTTCATCGCCGACTGGTGCGGGCTGCGGGCGGCGTAGAACTATCACCGTCATTCCCGCGAACGCGGGAATCCAGCAGCGTTGACGCGCCCACGCCATGGGGCCCTCTGAAACGATGTCAAAGCAGGGCTACGTCTACATCCTTGCCAGCAAGCCAAACGGCACGCTGTACATCGGCGTCACTTCCAATCTCTTGAAACGCCTCTACGAACATCGCAGCGATCTGGTCGAGGGCTTTACGCGCAGACACGGCGTGCACTTGCTCGTCTACTACGAAGGGTTCGATGACATCGCCAACGCCATTCAACGCGAGAAGCAACTCAAGAAATGGAACCGTGTGTGGAAGCTGCAATTAATCGGCAGCTTCAACCCGGAATGGCGTGACCTTTTCGACGACATCGCAAGCTGACGCGACGGCTGGATTCCCGCGTTCGCGGGAATGACGGCCAACGTTGTGGCGCGGCTAAGCCGTCTTCTGCTCGGCCAGTTTCAGTTCCTCGATCATGTGTTCGCGCATGACGAATTTCTGCATCTTACCGGTCACGGTCATCGGGAAGTCGTCGACGAAGCGGAAGTAGCGCGGCACCTTGTAGTGCGCGATCAGCCCATTTCGTAGATAGTCTGGTGCGCCTCTTTCGCTTCCTTGAAGTACCAGTCGAGATCAAGCGTCTCGGACTCTCCCGCTTGAAGAAATAGCTTCTCCATGCCACCAGGCGACATACCAACGAGCAACTCCACCGTTGCGTCAGAGTTGTTGGTATAGGCGTGACGCGTACCGGCTGGCACCCGGACGAAGTCGCCATCCGTCATTGCCACGACCTTGTCCTCGATCAGGAAATTGAGGGTTCCCCTGAGGACGTAAAAAGTCTCGTCATAGCGCGCGTGGCGATGCGGCGGCGGCGCCGCGCCGGCCACTACTGTCCAGTGCATCAAGGTATAGGCACCGCCAGTATCATCACTGCTGACCTTGATGACGACGTTGTCGCCAGCCAATTCGAACGCTTGGCCCTGGTCCTTCTTCACCACATGCGAACGTTGCATCCTGACCTCCTTGGTGCCGCGACAGCGGCGCGGCACGGGCCTCTCACGTCAATATTGCTACGCGGTCTTCTGCTCGGCCAGTTTCAGGTCCTCGATCATGTGCTCGCGCATGACGAATTTCTGCATCTTGCCGGTCACGGTCATCGGGAAGTCGTCGACGAAGCGGACGTAGCGCGGCACCTTGTAGTGCGCGATCTGGCCGCGGCAGAACGCCTTGATCTCCTCCTCGTCGGCCTCCGCGCCCGGGCGCAGCTTGATCCAGGCGCACAGCTCCTCGCCATACTTCTCGTCCGGCACGCCGAAGACCTGCACGTCGCCGACCTTCTCGTGGCGGTAGAGATACTCCTCGATCTCGCGCGGATAGACGTTCTCACCGCCACGGATCACCATGTCCTTCACCCGGCCGACAATGTTGCCGTATCCCTCCTCGTCGATGGTGGCCAGGTCGCCGGTGTGCATCCAGCCGCCGGCGTCGATCGCCTCGGCGGTCTTTTCCTCGTCGTTCCAGTAGCCCAGCATCACCGAGTAGCCGCGCGTGCACAGCTCGCCCGTCGTGCCGGGCGGCACGATGCGCCCGTTCTCGTCGATGATCTTCGACTGCACGTGCGGCATGATCCGCCCGACGGTGGAGACCCGCCGCTCAAGCGGATCGTCCGCCGTGGTCTGGTAGCTGACCGGGCTGGTCTCGGTCATGCCGTAGGCGATGGTCACCTCGCTCATGTGCATCTGGTCGACCGTTCGCTTCATCACCTCGATCGGACATGGCGAGCCGGCCATCACGCCGGTGCGCAGGCTCGACAGGTCGAAGCTGGCGAAGTCGGCGTGGTCGAGCTCGGCGATGAACATGGTCGGCACGCCGTAGAGCGCGGTGCACTTCTCCTCCTGCACGGTCCGCAGCACCGAGGTCGGCTCGAACGCCTCGTCGGGGTAGACCATGCAGGCGCCGTGGGTGATGCAGCCGAGGTTGCCCATCACCATGCCGAAGCAATGGTACAGCGGCACCGGGATGCACAGCCGGTCGGCCTCGGTGAAGTTCTGCGCGGCGGCGACGAAGAAGCCGTTGTTGACGATGTTGTTGTGGGTCAGCGTCGCGCCCTTGGGGAAGCCGGTGGTGCCGCTGGTGAACTGGATGTTGATCGCATCGTCGGGCTGCAGCTCGTCCTTCAGCTCCGCCAGCCGCGCGTGCTCGACCGAGCTGCCAGCGGCGGCGATGTCGGCGAAGTTCAGCATGCCCGGTGTCTTCTCCGCGCCAAGCCGCACCACCAGCCGCAGGTCCGGCAGCTTCGCCGCCTTCAGTTCGCCCGGCGCGCAGCTATCGAGCTCCGGCGCCAGGTCGTGCAGCATGCTCAGGTAGTCGGAGCTCTTGAAACTGGCGGCCGTGATCAGCGCCTTGCAGCCGACCTTGTTCAGCGCGTATTCGAGCTCGGTGACGCGATAGGCCGGGTTGATATTGACCAGGATCAGGCCGGCCTTGGCGGTGGCGAACTGCGTCAGCGTCCATTCCGAGTTGTTCGGCGACCAGATGCCGATCCGCTCGCCCGGCTCCAGGCCCAGCGCCACCAGCCCCGTCGCGACCTCGTCGACCCGCTCCTTCAGCTCGGCATAGGTCCAGCGGATGTCCTGGTGGCGCACCACCAGCGCCTCGCGGTCGGGAAACCGCGCCGCCGTCTCGTCGAACGCGTTGCCGATGGTCTGGTAGCGCAGCGGCACCGTGCTGGCGCCATGCACGTAGGATTGCGTCAGTCCGCCCATGGTCTTTCTCCCTGTCTTCCTACTTCGTGCCGTAGAGCCGATCGCCGGCGTCGCCCAGGCCGGGCACGATATAGCCGTGGTCGTTCAGGTGGCTGTCGATCGCGGCAGTGATGATCGGCACGTCGGGATGCGCCTCGTGAAACGCCTCGATGCCTTCCGGGGCGGCAAGCAGGCAGACGAACTTGATCTGCTCGGCCCCAGCCTGCTTCAGCCGCTCGATCGCCGCGATCGCCGAGTTGCCGGTCGCCAGCATCGGATCCACCGCCACCACCAGCCGGTCGCCCAGCGACTCCGGCACCTTGAAGTAATATTCCACCGCGACCAGCGTCTCCGGGTCGCGATACAGCCCGACATGGCCGACGCGCGCCGACGGCGCCAAGTCGAGCATACCTTCCAGCAGGCCGTTGCCGGCGCGCAGGATCGAGACCAGCACCATCTTCTTGCCGGCGATCATCGGCATGTCGACCGCGGTCATTGGCGTCTCGATTCGTACCTGCTCTTCCGGCAGGTCGCGCGTGACCTCGTAGCCGAGCAGCAGCGATATCTCGCGCAGGAGCTGACGGAACTGCGCCGTCGGCGTCTCCTTCTGGCGCATCAGCGTTAGCTTGTGGCGGACCAACGGGTGGTCGACCACGGTCACATCGTTGGCCATGCCGGCGGGCTCCCTGTCGAACACGGAGAGTTTAGAAGACTGTGCCGTCGCTGACGATACGGATCGGCGGGGGGCCGCCGTGGCGCCGGCGGGCGGCGAGCGCGCGGCCGGCGCTCCAGGTGCCGCCCTGCAGCAGCTTGGTCAGGGGAAATCGCTGTTCGTCGAGATCGAGCCGGTCGCGCACGATGATCGCCAGTTTGTCGAGCAGCGCCACGGTCAGCGCCCGCCACTCCACGACCACCATGTCGCCGGGCTCGTGCTCCCACTCGGCGATCGCGGGGTCGCGCAACTCCAGCACGCCCAGGTCGACGAACAGACCGCCGTTGCGGTATTCGGCCAGGCCGGTCAGCCGATCCAACCCGGTGACCTTCACGCCGGCGGCCTCCAGCGGTTCGACCAGCGAGTAGGCCATCCACTGCGACAGCTTGTGGAACGGTACCAGCCCGGCGGTCCACGGATCGCCGCCGCCGGCGGCCGGATGTTCCCAAACGTCGCCCAGGCTGACCGAGCCGATCGCCATCCGCCCCGGCCAGATCGGCCCGAACACCTCCAGCAAGGTCGCCAGGATATGCGCCGCCGACACCCCGGCGCCCTGGTCCTGGGCGGCGAAATAGTCGAACAGGTTGCCGACGCGCGGCGGGTCGGTGCCGAAATGCGCCGGCGAACGGCGCAGCGCGTCGCCCAGCCGGCGCAGCAGATGCGCGCGCCCGGCCAGCCCCGGCATCGGATTGTCGTCGCCGACCTGCATGCCCTCGGCCAGCTTCTCCGGCGTCACCTTCTCCAGCCCGAACAGGTCGGCGCGCAACTGTCGCGCATCGGATGAAAAGCTGCCGTCGATGAACATCTGCATCGAGGCGATCGCTAGCCCCTCCGAACGGGCGAAGACGCGATCCTGATACTTGTACTGCCAGACATCGCCGGCCCCGGCGTCGAGCAGCACGCTGACCACCGCCAGGTCGAAGCGCCGGCGCGCCTGCACCCGGATGTCGTTGTCCAGCGCCTCTTCCAGCCGGGCCCACTGGTCGCGCCCGTCGATGGCGAAGTGGCGCCAGCGGCTGTGATAGGGCACGTCGAGGTCGATGTAGTTGCGCCGGATTTCGTCCAGCACCAGCGCGGCGGCGAACTCCATGCGCTCCGGCCGGTACTGGAAATGCGCCAGCTGGTCGCGCTCGGCGGCGGCCAGCACCTGGTGGCAGCGCTGTCGCACCGCGTCGGCCGTACGCAGCCAGTCGGCCGCCCATGCCGGCGCCGGGATCGTACGGGTCTGCTGGTCGGCCATCGGACGGATCGCTACTCGTCCAGCCCCCGGCCCTTGGCCCGCGCCAGCTCCGCCTGGTCCGGCACCGGCCCGGCGGTGAAGTAGCCGGCGGCCTTCTTGGCGTCCATCTCGACCCGGGCGTCGGCCGGGATCAGCTCGTCCGGGATCGGCACCCGCTCGACGATCTCGATGCCCTGGCGCGCCAGCGCGTCGTGCTTCATGTCGCTCATCGAGACGAAACGGTCGATGCGGGTGATGCCGAGCCAGTGCAGTACATCGGGCATCAGCTCCTGGAAGCGCAGATCCTGCACCCCGGCGACACATTCGGTGCGCTCGAAATAGGTCTCCGCCCGGTCGCCGCCCTGCTGGCGTTTGCGCGCGTTGTAGACCAGGAACTTGGTCACTTCGCCCAGCGCCCGGCCTTCTTTGCGGTTATAGACGATCAGGCCCGCGCCGCCGGCCTGCGCCGTCTCGATGCAGACCTCGATGCCGTGCGCCAGGTACGGCCGGCAGGTGCAGATGTCGGAACCGAACACGTCGGAGCCATTGCACTCGTCGTGCACGCGGCACGCCAAGGGCCGGGCCGGGTCGGCGATCGCCGCCGGGTCGCCGAACATGTAAACCGTGTTGCCGCCGATCGGCGGCAGGAACAGCTTCAGGTCCGACCGCGTGACCAGCTCGGTGTACATGCCGCCGGATTGTTCGAACAGGCTGCGCCGCAGGTCGCTCTCAGAAACGCCGAAGCGTTGCGCGACGCCCGGCAGGTACCAGACCGGCTCGACCGCCGCCTTGGTCACCGCGACGTCGCCATTGGCCTGCACCACCTTGCCGTCGGCCTTCAGCCGGCCGGCGCGCAGCGCGTCGATGATCTCCGGCATGTTCACGTGCGCCTTGGTCACCGCGATGGTCGGCCGCACCACCTTGCCGGCGGCGATGGCTTCGGCGAAGGCCTCGCCGACCATGTGGCCCCAGGGGTCGAGCGAGACGATCTTGCCGGGTTCCGACCATTGCGGATGCGGACCGATGGCGGCGGCCGGCGAGGTGTCGGTGAGATCGGGAATATGCACCGGGTCGAGCTGGCCGGCGGCCACCGCCAGCGCCCGGTAGAGCGCGTAAGCCCCGGCGTGCGCCCCGATCACGTTGCGCCAGTCCGGGTCGGTCAGCGACGCGGCGACCGGGCCGCGCGCGGCCGGCGTCGTCGCGCCCCATTCGATCTTCGGCTGTGCCTGCCCACCCGCACGCGGGTGCGAGGTCAAAACGATGTGCTTGCGCGCCGGCTTCGGCGCCACGGGCTCCACGGTCATCGCGAATTCACCCTGCTCGCAGAACGAAACGCGAAGTATGACGGAAAGTTACGACCAAAGCATGAAAATATACGTGAGGTGCGTGATGCCGCCAGGCCGGCTAGCGCCGCAGCTCGCCGAAAATCATCGTCACGTTGACCCGGCGGTTCTCGTAGCCGTCGTCGAAGCGCATCGCGTCGGTCTTGTGCAGCACCTTGGAGTTGAACAGCGCCGCCCGGTTCTGGCCATAGGGCAGCGTATGCTCGCGCGCGTCCGGCGTCGCCGCCAGAGCCTGCTCCAGCAAGCGCAGCTTCTCGCCATGATCGTCGGTATCGAAATAGCCGACCGGCGCCTGGGTATGATCCCAGAACAGCAACCCGCCGCTGTCCGGATCGAGGTTCGCCGCGTCCGGTGTCAGCCAGAAGTTCAACGACACCGCGCCGTCGTCGGCGTGCATCGCCAGCCCGCTGTCGGTCCGGTAGTACTTGTAGGCCCAGATGGTGCGAACCTCGAGATCGGCCAGCAGCCCCGGCAGCAGCGCCCGCAACTCCTCCGCGATCTGCAGGATCAGCGGACAGGCGAAGCCGTTGCGGATCGCCGTGCCGAGCTCGTTGGAGAAGGCGAGCTGCCACCAGATCGTGCTCTCCAGACAGAACCGGTTCAGCGACGTCAGCGCCTCCGGCCGCAGGAAGTCGTCGAACCAGACGATGCCCGGCGGCAGGTTATGGAACGCCGCCTCCAGCGCGGGCCCGTCGAGATCCGGATTGAGCGCGCCGGCGGCCAGCGCCGGCGCCGGCGCCAGATACACCAGCCGGTCATAGCTCGGCCCCAGGCGCTGGCGCTCCGCCTCGGTCAGCACGTGCTGACCACCCGGCGTTCGCGGCAGGCCGTCCAGCACCGCCCGATAGTCCGCGATCACCCGGTCATAGTCGGCGCCGAGCACGCCGCGTGCCCGCAAGTACCGAAACTGCTCGATGTCGTGCACCAGCTTGGCCCGCGAGGTGGTGGCGAAGGGCTCGACCGGCGGCGGCAATGCGCCGTCCGGGTCGTGCAGCCGGTGCACCGGCGCCAGCAGCGCCGCCGTCGCGTCGTCGAGCCGCCCTTGGCGCAGGTAAGCCAGCGCCAGCCTGAACGACAGGCCGCGATTGCGCAGGTTCGCCGCCATGCCGACCACGGTGTCCACCGCCGCCTGTGCCGCCGGCAGGTCGTCGCGTGCCAGCGCCGCGTCGGCATCGCGCGCGGCGGCGTCCAGCGTCCACTGCGCCAGGTCGGCCCTGGCGTTGCCGTGCCCCGGATGCAGCCGCAGCGCCTGGTGGCAGCACGTGATCGCCTCGTCGAGCTTGCCGAGTGTGCCCAACGCCTTGCCCAGGTTCAGATGCACGTCGGCGATATCGGGCCGCAATTCGACCGCGCAGCGCAGCAGCGGTTCGGCCCGGTCCGGCGCACCGCCTTGCAGCCAGATCAGACCCGACAGGTGGGTCGCGTCGAACTGTTTCGGGTCGCGCGCCAGCACCTGCTGATAACAACGGCGTGCCTCGTCCAGCCGGCCCTGGCGATGCAGATCGGCGCCACGGCGCATGATCTCGCCGACATTGGCCACCGGCGTCAGCGTGCCGACGGCTCGACGCGGATCATCCGCTTGCCCCGGTTCTCGCCGGCCAGCAGCCCGACCAGGGCGGCCGGCGCGTTCTCCAGCCCGTCGATGATGTCCTCCTGGATCTTCACCTCGCCGTCGGCGATCCAGCCGGCCAGCTCTGCTTCCGCCTTGGCGTAGTCCTTGGCGTAATCCATGACGATGAAGCCCTGCATCGACAGCCGCTTGACCACCAGCAGGCCGGGCACGCCGCGCGGGCCCGGGTCCGGCGTGGCGGTGTCGTATTGCGAGACCGCGCCGCAGCAGGCAACCCGGCCGTTCGGGTTCAACAGGAACAGCGCCGCCTCCAGGATCGGCCCGCCGGTATTGTCGAAGTAGACGTCGACGCCGTCCGGGCAGACCCCGCGAAGGTTCTTGAACAGACCGCCGTCGCGATAGTTCACCGCCGCGTCGAAACCCAGGTCATCGGTCAACCAGGCGCACTTCTCGTCCGAGCCGGCGACGCCGACCACCTTGCAACCTTTGAGTTTGGCGATCTGCCCGACGACCGACCCGACCGCACCCGCCGCCGCCGAGACCAGCACCGTCTCGCCCGCCTTCGGCCGGCCGATGTCGAGCAGGCCGAAGTAGGCGGTCTTGCCGGTGATCCCGACACCGCTCAGCAGCAGCGACAGCGGCTCGGTCGGCTTCACCTTGCGCATCTGCTTTGCCGGCCGGACGCCATATTGCTGCCAGCCCGTGGTGGCCTCGACGATGTCGCCCTTGGCCAGCGACGGATCGTTCGACGCCTCGACCACACCCAGCGTCATCCCGTCCATCACGCCGCCGATCTCGACCGGGTTGGTGTAGGTCGCGGCCTTGCTCATCCAGGCCCGGTTGGCCGCGTCGAGCGAGAGATAGAGCGTGCGCACCAGCGCCTCGCCCTCGCCCGGCGTCGGCACCGCGCCGTCGCGCAGCTCGAAATGCCCGGCCGTGAGCTGCCCCTCGGGCCGCTCCTTCAAGATGATCTGACGGTTGACGGTCATGAGGTTCCTCAGAACTTGGCGTATTCGCCGGTGGTCGGGTTGAAGCCGTGGACGCGGCGGCCGAGCGGCTTGGCGGTGGGCGGTAGGTCGCAGCGCAGGAACTCGCCCTGGCCGGCCTCGGCCAACACCTCGCCGTCGCGCTGCACGACGCGGCCGCGCGACAGCGTGATCACCGGCCAGCCGGTAACCTCGCGCCCCTCGTAGGGCGTGTAGTCCATGTTGTCGTGCAGCATGTCGATGGAAATCGTGACCTTCTTGTCCGGATCCCAGATCGCGATGTCGGCGTCCGCGCCGACCGCAATGGTGCCTTTTCGCGGATACAGCCCATACATCTTCGCCGGCGTGGTGCAGCAGCGATCGACGAACTGGTTGATGTCGATCCGCCCACCCCCGACGCCCTCGGAGAACAGCAGCGGCAAGCGGATCTCCAGCCCCGGCACACCGTTGGCGACCTTCTTGAACGGCGCGTTCTCGCCGTGCATCTTCTTGCCTTCCGGGTCGTCGAACCGATACGGCGCGTGGTCCGACGAGAACACGCTCAACACGCCGGTCTGCAGGCCGCGCCAGACATACTCCTGGTTCGCCTTGTCGCGCGGCGGCGGCGAGCACATGCACATCGCGCCCTCGAAGCCGGGCTTGTCCATATCGTCGGCGGTCATGAACAGGTACTGCGGGCAGGTCTCGGCGTAGATCTTCAGGCCGCGCGCCTGCGCCTGCCTGATCTGCTCGATCGCCTCGGCGCCGGAGACGTGCACGATCAGCATCGGCACGTCGACGATCTCCGACAGCGCAATCACCCGGTGCGTCGCCTCGCGTTCCGCCGCTTCGGCATGCGCCACGCCGTGGAACTTCGGCGCCGTGTGCCCGGCCTCGATCAGCCGGTCGGCGAGCCAGGCGATGACGTCGTGGTTTTCCGCATGGACCATCACCATGGCGCCCTCGCGCCGGGCCAGCGCCAACACCTTCAGCACCTCGCCGTCGTCGAGCTTCAGCGCATCGTAGGTGGTGTAGATCTTGAACGACGTGTAGCCGTCCTTGATCAGCGCCGGCAACTCCTGGCCCAGAACCTGCTCGGACGGGTCGGAGACGATCAGGTGGAAGGCGTAGTCGATCATCGCCTTGCCCTCGGCGCGCGAATGATAGTCCTGCACCACGGCCCTGAGAGATTGGCCCTTGTGCTGCGCCGCGAAGGGGATGATGCAGGTGGTGCCGCCGCACAGCGCCGAGCGCGAACCGCTGAGGAAGTCATCGGCCGTGGTCGCCCCCATCGAGGACGCCTGGTCGATGTGGCAATGGCTGTCGATGCCGCCGGGCAGCACCAGCTTGCCGGCCGCATCGATCTCTTCCGCGCCGCCGGCCAGGTCGTCGGCCAGCGCCACCACCTTGCCGCCGCGAATGCCGACGTCGGCCCGCATCGTGTCGGCGGCGGTGACCACCGTGCCGCCGCGGATCACCAGATCGAAGTCCGTCATCGCTCGCTCTCCTGTTCGTTCAGGTGAGTCTAGCGCGCGCGGCGTCAGCCGGCGAGACGTCCGGCGGCCCGATCCAATACCGAAACGCCCGTATCCAACACGCGAGCCCGCCAGTCGGCGGCGTCCGGATAGAAGGCATCGCGGATTGCCGCCTTGATCTCTCGGCCGCGTGCGCTGTCGAGCCGGCCGTGGCGGTGCAGCCAGTTGTCGGCCTGCACCGCGCCGAACACCTGCTCTTCCGGGCGGGTCCCGAATTCCAGCGTGATCGCGGCGCGTGTCGCGGCCGGCGCCGCCCAATCCAGCACGTTGGCGGTATCGCCGAAATTCTCCACGAACTCGGAACTGCCGTCGGCGGGCGAGGTGGCGTCGCCGAACCAGTCCCGCGCCAGTGCCCGGCCGGCCGTGCCGCCGACCGGGCAGCCCATCAGCTCCGCCTCGCCATAGGCGCCGAAGCCAGTGTGGATGTCGATCAGCCCGACGCTGCGGGCGCCCGCCAGCCGCTTGCGCAATGCCGCGGTCAGCTTCGCCGCCGACCAGCTCCGCCGCCAGCCGCCGAAATAGAGTCCATCGGCGTGCCGGTATTGCCCGGCGACCAGCGCGAAGAAGGTCGCCGCACGGCCGTGCGTGGCCAGGAACCCGCCGACCGCTTCGCGCGCCTTGGTCAGCGTCGCCGTGGTCAGCCGCTGCGGACACAGCGCCGGGTGCAGCATGTCGTAGTCCGGGTTGGCAGGGTGCGCCGCCGTGTGGTCGAGGAAGTTGCGGTTGACGTCGACATTGTCCTCGTTGACCCGGCGCAGCCAGGCGAAGCCGAACGGATTCACCGCATGGACCAAGATCACCGCCAGCCCGCGCGCCAGCTTCGGCCGCGTCGCCAGCCAGGCCTGCTGGATCGCTGAGCCGGCAAAGCCCTCCACGCCATGCGTCGCCGACAACACCACCAGCACCGCGCTCGGCCCAGCCGCACCGATCTGCGCCACGTCCATCGCCAATGGCTCGCCGGCCGGGCCGGCGGCCCGGTGCCGATAGGTAGAGAGCCGGGCACCGGCGGCCCGGGCCTTGGCCACGAAGCCGTGGCGCGCCTCGCCATAGCTGGCGGCGAAAGCCTGCTCCGCGTTCACCTGCACCTCCGCGGTCGACGTCAAGCCGGTGCCTGCTAGGCTGTGGCCGTTGTGTAAGTTGGACAATAGGTAGTCGCGAGGACGAGATGGAGCAACGCATCAGCGTGGTCACGCTTGGCGTCGACGACCTGGCGCGCGCAGTCGCCTTCTACGAGGCGATGGGGTGGCGCCGGTCGATGCGCGACGCCAATGGCGTTGCCTTTTTCCAGGCCGGCGGCTTGGCGATCTCACTCTACCCGCGTGCCGACATGGCACGCGACGGCGGCCTCGACGACGCCACCGGCAACGCCATCGTGCTGTCGCACAACGTCCGCGAGAGAGCCGAGGTCGACTCCGTGCTGGCCGAGGCCGTCGCCGCCGGCGGGGAGATCTCCCATCCGGCCGTCGACACGTTCTGGGGCGGCTACGCCGGCGCCTTTGCCGACCCCGACAAGCACGTCTGGGAGATCGCCTGGAACCCAGGCTTCCCGATGGCGTCGGACGGCACCATCACGCTACCGGAGTAAGTCCATGCACACCGCAACCCTCGTGATCGTCGGCCTGGTGCTGCTGGCCGTATTCGTGCTGGGCGCCAAGATGATGAGCCGCAGCCGGCCGGATCGGCCGCTGGACGGCGCCTGGCTGTTCATCTGGGCCTGGCTGGTGATCTGCCTGGTGAACATGGCGATCGGCGTCTGGATCGCCGGCTATTCATGGATCGCGGAGATCGGGGTGCTGGTGATCGTGTTCGGTATCCCGGCCGCCGCGGCCTGGTTCCTGCGCCACAAACGCGCTTAGCGCAGCCCGCCGAACACGGCGTAGAGCGCATCGACGCAGGCGCGACCCAGGCCGCGTGCCCGTTCCGGCGACCAGCCGGTCTCGGCCAGCGGATGGTCGGATGCATCCTTGAACGGCTGCTCCAAGGTCATCGCCAGGCAGCCGAAGGTCTCCGCCACCCAGTTGGTGCACATCGCCAGGTTGGCCTTGCCCTTCGGCGCCTTGGGATAGCCCTTCTCGGTCTGGAAGTCGGGCGTCGCGGCGGCCAGCGCCTTCGTGTAGCGCTCCAGCAGCTTGCTCTGTCGCTGGGTCAGGCTCGGGATGCCACTGAAGCCAGCGACGAAATTGTGCGGCAGCGCTTCGTCGCCGTGCACGTCGAGGCAGAAGTCGACGCCGGTCGCCTGCATGCGCTCGCGCACCACGAACACCTCCGGACTCTTCTCCATCGTCGGCTCGGCCCATTCGCGGTTCAGGTTGGTGCCGGCGGCGTTGGTGCGCAGGTGGCCGCGCCGGCTGCCGTCCGGGTTCATGTTCGCCACGACGTGGAACACCGCCTTGTCGCGCAACGCGCGGGCCACCGCGTCGGCCGGATCGGTGAGCCGCTCCAGCCATCCCTCCATCCACCATTCCGCCATGGTCTCGCCAGGATGCTGGCGCGCGATCGCCCAGATCGATCGCTTGCCCTCGCCCGGCTCGCCGATGGTGAGCAGGTCGAGGTCCTGGCCGTCCAGCGTGGCGCCCAGCACCTCCTGGCTCACCCTCGCCCGGCCGGCGATACGGGCGACCAGGTCGGCGTGGCGCTCCATCGAGTAGGGCGCGAAATAGGCGTAGTAGACGCTGTCTCGTTCCGGCGTGTGTGCGATCGTGAGCGTGCTGTCGTCGTAGCTGGTCGGAACCCGGAACCAGGTCTCGCGGTCGTAGCTGGCACAGGCCTGATAGTCGCGAAAGCCGGCCTTGTAGCTGACCTCGCCGGCATTGACGATGTTCAGCGCGCAAGCCTGCCCCGCCGCGCCGGTGAGGCGGAAGTAGAACCACTGCTTGAAATTGCTGTCCTTGTCGTCGCGGATCCGCAGGCGGATATCGTCGGCGGACTCGGCCTTGTCGACCTCGATATTGCCGCCATCGAAGGCGGAAGAAATGCGGATCATGGCGCGCTTCGGCCGGAGCGGTCGCCCGCCCCGGCCGTCCTCTCAGGTTCGGATTGTTATTTCGGCAGCGTGCCCTGCACGCCCTCCACGTACCAGTCCATCGACAGCAGCTTGCCGTCGTCGATCACCTGGCCGGCTGGGATCACTTCCTTGCCGGACTGGTCATTGATCGGGCCGGTGAAGGGATGCAGCGTGCCAGCGATGATGTCGGCCTCGGCCTGCTTGGCCTGCGCCACAACGTCGGCCGGGATCGCCGGGTTGTAGGGCGCCATGGCCAGCATCTTGTCCTTCAGGCCGCCCCAGGTGTCCTCCGACGTCCAGCTGCCATCGGCCACCGCCTTGGCGCGCGCGACATAGTAGCTGTCCCAGATATCGACGATGGCGGTCAGGTGCGCCTTCGGACCGAAGCGGGTCATGTCGGAGGCCTGCCCGACAGCCCACACACCGCGCTTCTCGGCGACCTGGATCGCGGCCGGCGAGTCGGTGTGCTGCAGGATCACGTCGGCGCCCTGGTCGATCAGGGCTTCCGCCGCCGCGCCCTCCTTGCCCGGGTCGTACCAGGTGTTGACCCAGACCACCTTCACCGTCGCGTCCGGCCGCACCGAGCGCAGCGCCAGCGTGAACGCGTTGATGCCGCGTACCACCTCCGGAATCGGGAACGAGCCGATGTAGCCGATGGTGCCCGACTTGGTCATGTGACCGGCGACCAGGCCGGCGATGTGGCGGCCCTCGTAGAACCGCGCGGCGTAGGTCGACAGATTGTCGGCGCGCTTGTAGCCGGTGGCATGCTCGAAATGCACCTTGGGGAAGCGCTTCGCGACCTTCAGCGTCGGGTTCATGAAGCCGAAGGAGGTAGTGAAGATCAGGCCGTGGCCGGAATTGGCGAGCTGGGTGATGACGCGCTCGGCATCGGCGCCCTCCGCCACGTTCTCCACGTAGCTGGTTTTCACTTTGTCGCCGAGTGCCGCCTCGATCGCCAGGCGGCCCTCGTTGTGCTGATACGACCAGCCATGGTCGCCGATCGGGCCGACATAAATGAAGCCGACTTTAAGCGGATCGTCGGCCAGCGCCGGCGCGGCGAAGAACGCTGCGACCGCGCCGGCCAGCAGCGTGCGCCGCATGATTGCACCTATCATGGGTAGTCCTCTCCTGTTCTGTTCCCTGTCGATCACGTGTCGGGATGGAAAACCTTGCCGATCGACGCCGGTGCGTTCAGCCGGATTCGTGTGGCGTCCCGCGAGATCAGCACCAGCACCGCGATAGTGGCGAGATAGGGCAGCATCGACAACCATTGCGACGGCACCGCCAGCCCGAGCCCCTGGGCGTGAAGCTGCAGGATCAGCACCAGCCCGAACAGATAGGCGCCGAGCAGCAGCCGGCCCGGCTTCCAGGTCGCGAACACCACCAGCGCCAGCGCGATCCAGCCGCGACCGGCGCTCATGTTCTCCGCCCACATCGGCGTGTAGGCCAGCGACAGGTAGGCGCCGGCCAGCCCTGACATGGCGCCGCCGAACAGCGTCGCGGCATAGCGGATGGCGATCACCGGATGGCCCAGCGCGTGCGCCGCCTCCGGCGATTCGCCGACCGAGCGCAGGATCAGGCCCGGCCGCGTCCGCATCAGGAACCACGCCACCGCCGGCACCGCGGCAAGCGACAGGTAGACCAGCGCGTCATGCCCGAACAGCACCGGCCCGACCAGCGGCAGGTCCGACAGGCCCGGAATGTTCAACGGCGGCAGGCGGTCCAGCGGCATGCCGATATAGGGCTTGCCGAGCAGCGACGACAGGCCGACCCCGAAAATGGTCAACGCCAGCCCGGTCGCCACCTGGTTCGACAGCAAGGTCAGGGTCAGGAAGGCGAACAGCGCCGCCGTCGCCATGCCCAGCAGCGCCGCGACGCCGACGCCCGTCAGGCCGCTGCCGGTGGCGCTCGCGGCAGCGAAGCCGCCGACCGCGCCGACCAGCATCATGCCTTCGACGCCGAGGTTGAGGACGCCGGCCTTCTCCGTCACCAGTTCGCCCAGCCCGGCGAGCAGCAGTGGCGTCGCAGCGGTGGTGACCGCGACCAGAACGGCGGCGATGAAGTCTGGGCTCACGCGACGAGTTCTCCCGGCCGCGTCAGCCGCACGCGGTAGCGGACCAGCACGTCGCTGGCCAGCAGGAAGAACAGCAGCATGCCCTGGAACACGCCGGCGACCGCGACCGGCATGCCGAGCTCGATCTGCACCGTCTCGCCGCCGATGTAGGACAGCGCCACCAGCAGGCCGGCTGGCACGATGCCCAGCGGGTGCAGCCGGCCCAGGAACGCGACGATGATCGCGGTGAAGCCGTAGCCGGGCGACACCGTTGGCCGGAGCTGGCCGATCGGACCGGCGACCTCGCCCAGCCCGGCCAGGCCCGCCAGCCCGCCCCCGATCAGCAAGCTGAGCCAGATCAGGCGTTTGCCGCGGAACCCGGCGTAGCCGGCCGCCGCCGGCGCCATCCCGGCAACCGCGATCTGAAAGCCGAGAAAGGCGCGGCTGACCAGCAGCCAGCCGGCCAGCACGACCGCCACCGCCAACAGCACGCCGGCGTGCAGCCGGGTTCCCTCCCACAGCACCGGCAGCATCCCGGTGTCGGGAAACATCGCCGACTCCGGGAAGTTGAAGCCGGCCGGATCGCGCCAAGGCCCGTGCACCAGGTAGCTCAGGATCAGCACCGCGACGTAGGACAGCATCAGCGACGTCAGGATCTCGTTGGCGTTGAAGCGGGTGCGGAGGAAGGCCGGGATCGCCGCCCAGGCCATGCCGCCCGCCGCGCCGGCGACGACCATCACCGGCAGCAACCACCAGCCCGCGTCCGGCAGCGCCAGCGCCACCCCGCCGCCGCAGATCGCACCCATGGTGAGCTGGCCTTCGGCGCCGATATTCCAGACATTGGCGCGAAACCCGATCGACAGGCCGACCGCGCAGATGATCAGCGGCGCCCCCTTCACCGCCAGTTCGCCGATGCCATAGGCGTTGGTCAGCGGTTGGATGAAGAAACTGTAGAGCGACTGCAGAGGATCGAAACCGAGACCGGCGAACAGGACCGAGCCCGCGACCAATGTCGCCAGCACGGCCGCCGGTGGCGTCGCCCAGGCCATGGCCGCCGAGGGCGCGCCGCGCGCCTCCAGCCTAAGCCGCATCGCGCCCGCCCATGCGCAGCCCGATCTGCTCGACGCTGAGTTCGGCCACGGGCTCCGCCACGGAAAGACGCCCGGCGCCGATAACGGCGATGCGGTCGGCGATCGCCATCAACTCGTCCAGGTCCTGCGAGATCACCAGCACCGCCGCGCCGTCGGCCGCCAGTTGCAGCAACGCCTCCTGCACCGCCGTGGCGGCCAGCGCATCGATGCCCCAGGTCGGCTGCACGCAGATCAGTACACGCGGCTGCTGCAACAGTTCGCGCCCAATAATGAAACGCTGCAAATTACCGCCGGAGAGGCTGCGGGCCGAGGCCGCCGGCCCACCGGCCCGCACCCCGAAACGCTCGATCACCGCTTGCGCGAAGCGGCGCGTACCGAGGCGGTCGATCAGGCCGTGCTTGACCAGCGGCTGCGTCGCGTAGCCGGACAGCAGGCCATTGCCGGTCAGCGGCAGGTCCGGCACCGCGCCGCGGCCGAGCCGTTCCTCAGGCACGAAGGCAAGGCCGCGCTTGCGCCGCGCCGCTGGGCCCAGCCGGCCGACCTCCTGCCCTTCCAGGAACACCGCGCCGGCACTGGGCGCCAACACCTCACCCGACAGCACCGCCGCCAGCTCCGCCTGGCCGTTGCCCGCGACACCGGCGATACCAACCACCTCGCCGCCGTGCACCGCCAGGCTGATGTGCTGCAGCGCGGTGCCGAACGGGTCGGCCGACGGCAGCGACAGGTCGCGCAGTTCCAGGCGCGGCGTGGCTTCGCGGGCATGCGGCGGCCGGTCCGGCACCAGCTTGCCCTCGCCCAGCATCATCGCCGCCAGGCTGGCGTTGCTCTCCTCCGCCGGCACGCAGGTCGAAACCACGCGACCGCCGCGCAGCACCGTGGCGCGGTCGCACAAGGCCCTGATCTCCTCCAGCTTGTGCGAGATGTAGAGCACCGAGCGGCCCTCCGCGCGCAGCCGGCGCAGCACCGCGAACAGCGCCTCGACCTCCTGCGGCGTGAGCACCGATGTCGGCTCGTCCATGATCAGCAGCGTCGGGTCCTGGATCAGGCAACGCACGATCTCGACCCGCTGGCGCTCGCCGACCGACAGCGCCTGCACGTGCCGACCGGGGTCGAGCCGCAACCCATATCGCTCGGAAATCTCCGCGATGCGCTGATTCAGTTCGCGCATCGGCGGCGGCGCGTCGAGGCCCAACGCCACGTTCTCGGCCACCGTCAGCGACTCGAACAGCGCGAAATGCTGCATCACGATACCGATGCCGAGCGCGCGAGCCGCCGACGGATTGGCGATCCGCACCGGCCTTCCTTGCCACCGCATCTCGCCCGCGTCTGCCTGCAACAGGCCGAAGACGATCTTCACCAGGGTCGACTTGCCGGCGCCGTTCTCGCCCAGCAAGGCGTGGATCTCGCCGGCCCGTACGTCGAGCGCGATGTCTTCATTGGCAACCACGTCGCCGAAGCGCTTGGCGATGCCTTCGAGCTCCAGTCGCGGCGGGGCGGCGTCGGGGGTGGCGGTCATTGGCGGGTCCGGCGGCGGCCGGCGGCGCCGGCTGGCGTTCGAGTCATACTGGCCCGGACGCGGACTGCCAAGTTGACCGGCGCTCGCGGGCGTCGGCACTATGTCCAATCGGTCGCGGTGGAGTCGCAGATGAGCGAAGACGAAATTGGCTTCACCATCCTGGGCGTGATCTTCGCGATGGCGATTCTTGCCGCCATCGTCGCCGCCATCAAGAACCGCAGCGCCTTCGGCTGGTTCATCGGCACGCTGATTTTCCCACCGATCCTGCTGCTGGTCCTGTTCCTGCCCTCCAAACGCGGCGACAAGTCAGCCACATCCGGCAACCCCGACGTGCCGAGCTGGGCGCAGCCGGCCTCGATCGAACGCGACCAAGATTCGCCGGACGACGTCCAGTCCGCGTTGCAACGCGCCGAGACCCGGACCGACAACCAAGTCAGCAAGCGTATTCTTCAGATGGCGGCGCGCGCGGCCAAACGCGCCGAGCAACGCCAGCAACGCGACCAGAAGTCGCGCCGGGAACGGCCAAGGCGCGAGCAGCGCGAGAGGCCCGAACGTCCGGCCAGGACACCGACCGTCGAACCGGCGGAAATCAGGCAGGCCGCGTCGGCGGCAAGTGTGCGCAAGGTCACCGACCGATCGCGCCAACCCCGACGCGGCGCGGTGCAGCGCAGCGGGACGCGCGAAACCGTGATCTATCGCCGAACCTGAGTTCGGCCGGGCTCACCGGCGCTCGAGATTCTGGTCCAGCCAGCTGCGCAGCACAGCCGCCAGTTCATTGGCCCGGCCAGCCAGCGACTCGGTCTGCGCGGCGAACTCGTCCGCCGCCTCCAGCCGCAGGATCCGGTGCGTCCCGAGCTTGCCGGCGCGTTCCTCGATGTATGGTTCGGGCAGCGCGCGAAGCTCGCGGTAGAAGCCGATTATCAGCGTCGACGCGGCCCGGTCGATCAGGCGCAGGCCCGACTGGTGTTTGGCATACGCAGCGGTTTGCCCCGCGACCCGCTCCAGGTCCTCCAGGCGGCCGGGCCGGTTGTCCAGTTGCAGGTCGCGCAAGCCGTCGCGGATCGACACCAGTTCGCCCATCAGCGCCGCCGCCGTGCGCCGGCCGGCGTTGGCGCGCCGTCGTTGCCGCCGCGCACGCCGCACCAGCACCCACGCGACGGCACCGCCAAAGATCAGAACAAAGAGGATCACCACGATGGCGATAAATACCGTCGGCCGCCGCTTGACGGTCGCCTCGATCGCGTCCACGCCGCCTTCGAGCCAGCTCTCCTGCGCCGTTGCCTCACGCATGATCTGCCCGATGGCATGCTTGACGGTCGCGGTGGCCGAACCGAACAGCGCCACCAAGTCCTCGCTTTGCGCCAGGTCCAGCGACTCGTGCTGCACCAGCCAGTCGGCGCGCGCGGTATCGAACGGCGTCTTGTGCACGCGTACCGCGAAATCGGCCTGCTCGTCGCCGATGGCGCAACGCTCCACCAGCTCGCCCGCCCGGTCGACCTCGCGAGCGGGACATATGGCCGGCGCCGGCGGCAACTCCGGATCGCCCTGCTTCTCGATCTTCGGCGACGATGGCACGGGAAAGACCTGCGCCGCCCATGCCGGCAACGGCGCCAACGCCAGCGTGGCGGCGAGGCACGTCGCGGCAAGAATCGGATGGAGGCGTCGGTCGATGACCATGGCGAATCGCTTACCCAATCGTTGCCGCATCCGGCGGTGACTTTCCAGTCGTCACACGGCACCATGCCGCAAAACAGGCTTTGGGAGCGCAGCATGTCCGCCCGCCGTTACGATGATGTTTACGCCCGTTCGCTGGCTGATCCGCAGGGATTCTGGGCCGAGGCGGCGGCGGCCATCGACTGGGACAAACGCTGGGACAAGGTGCTCGACGACTCCCGTGCGCCGATCTACCGCTGGTTTCGCGGCGCCATGCTGAACACCTGCCACAACTGCGTCGACCGCCACGTCGCCGCCGGCCGCGGCGAGCAGGCCGCCCTGATCTGGGACAGCCCGGTCACCGGCGGCGCCGCCAGCCTGACCTACAACGAGCTGCTCGATCAGGTTTCGCGTTGCGCCGGCATGCTCAAGGCGCGCGGCGTCGGCAAGGGCGACCGGGTGCTGATCTACATGCCGATGATTCTGCAGACCGCTGTGGCGATGCTGGCCTGCGCCCGGCTTGGCGCCATCCACTCTGTCGTGTTCGGCGGCTTCGCGCCGCACGAGCTGGTCACCCGGATCGACGACGCCGAGCCGAAGGCGATCATCACCGCCTCCTGCGGCGTCGAGCCCGGCCGCATCGTCGAGTACGTGCCGATGGTCAACGAGGCCCTGGAAGGCGCCCGGCACAAGGTCGACTTCGTCGTCGTCTACCAGCGCACCGGACAGCTCACCGCCGAACTGAACCCGGACCGCGACGTCGACTGGGATGCGGCGATGGCCGACGCCGAGCCCGCGCCGTGCGTCTCCGTGGCCGCGACCGATCCGCTCTACATCATCTACACGTCCGGCACGACCGGTCAGCCCAAGGGCATCGTGCGCGACAATGGCGGCCACGCCGTGGTGCTGAAGTGGTCGATGAAGGCGATCTACGACGTCGACCCCGGCGAGGTGTTCTGGGCCGCCAGCGACGTCGGCTGGGTCGTCGGCCATTCCTACATCGTCTACGCCCCGTTGCTGCATGGCGCGACGGCGATCATGTTCGAGGGCAAGCCGGTCGGCACCCCGGACCCCGGCACCTACTGGCGCGTCATCGAGCAGTACGGCGTGAAGAAGATGTTCACCGCGCCGACCGCCTTCCGCGCCATCAAGCAGCAGGACCCGAACGGCGACTTCGTGCGCAAGTACGACCTGTCGAAATTCGAGATCCTGTTCCTGGCCGGCGAGCGAGCCGACCCCGACACCATCCAGTGGGCCGAGGACCAGCTCAAGGTGCCGGTGATCGACCACTGGTGGCAGACCGAGAGCGGCTGGCCGATGGCCGCCAACTGCATGGGCCTGGACCCATTTCCGGTGAAGCACGGCTCACCCACCAAGCCGGTGCCCGGCTTCGACATGCGGATACTGGGCGAAGGCGGCGACACGATGCCGCCCGGCGAGCTGGGCGACGTGGTGGCGAAGCTGCCGCTGCCGCCGGGCTGCGCGCCGACCCTGTGGAACGCGGCGCAGCGCTATAGCGAGGCATATCTCAGCCAGCACCCCGGCTACTACCACACCGCCGATGCCGGCTACATGGACGAGGACGGCTACCTGTACATCATGAGTCGGACCGACGACATCATCAACGTCGCCGGCCACCGGCTCTCCACCGGCGCGATGGAAGAGGTGCTGGCGACGCACCCCGACGTCGCCGAGGCCGCCGTGATCGGCGTCGCCGACCAGCTCAAGGGCGAGCTGCCGCTGGGCCTGGTGGTGCTGTCGGCCGGCGTCGACCGCGCCGAGCAGGACATCCAGGCCGAGCTGGTCGCGCTGGTGCGCAAGCAGATCGGTCCGGTCGCCGCCTTCCGCTCCGTCGGCGTGGTCAAGCGCCTGCCCAAGACGCGCTCGGGCAAGGTGCTGCGCGGCACCATGAAGTCGATCGCCGACTTGAAGGACTGGAAGATGCCCGCCACCATCGACGACCCCGCCATCCTCGACGAGGTCACCCTCGCCCTGGAGCACCTGGGCTACGCCAGCAAGCGGCCGTCATGAAGCTCGGCATCACCATCCCGACCTCGGCCGACAGCTGGAAGCTGGCGGTCCGCGCGGAGGAACTCGGCTTCCACTCGGTCTGGTTCTACGACACGCAGCTCCTCAACGCCGACGTGTTCGTGGCGATGGGCGCCGCGGCGGTGAAGACCAGCCGCGTGCGGCTCGGCACCGGCGTGGCGATCCCGACCAACCGGATCGCCCCGGTCACCGCCAACGCGCTGGCCAGCCTGAACAAGCTGGCGCCGGGCCGGATCGATTTCGGGGTCGGCACCGGCTACACCGGCCGGCGCACCATGGGCCAGCGTGCGATGACGCATCGCGCGTTCAAGGAGTATCTCCACGTCGTCGCCGCCATGCTCGCCGGCGAGACGGTCGAGTGGCAGGGCGAGGACGGGCCGCACAAGGTGCGGTTCCTCAATCCCGACCTCGGCTTCATCAATCTCGACGATCCGATCCCGGTACACATCTCGGCGATGGGCCCGAAGACGAGGCTGCTGGCGGCCGAGATGAAGGCGCACTGGTGCGCGGTGATCTTCAACCCGAGGAGCGCGGCGCGTGACGTGACCGCGATGCGCCAGGCCTGGGCCGATGCCGGCATCGACCCCGACACCATGCAGGCGACGGCCTTCACTGTCGGCGCGGTGCTGGGCGAGGACGACGACCTGACCAGCTCGCGCGTGCTGGCGCAGGCCGCGCCGGCGGCGATGGTGCTGTACCACACGCTGGCCGACGACGAGGCCGACGACATGATCGTCCGCTTGCCCAAGGAACTCCAGGACCCGGCGCGTGCCTATATCGACATGGCCAAGGGCTTCGAGCCGGCCGACGCGCGCTACCTGCAGATTCACCGCGGTCACATGATGATCGTGCGCCCGGAGGAGGAACCCTTCGCCACCGCCGACCTGATCCGCCACCGTTCGCTGACCGGCACGCCGGACGAGTTGCGCCAGAAGATCGCCGAGCTCGAGGCGGCCGGATTCACCCAGCTCGTGGTGCAGATGACGCCGGGCCAGGACGACGCGATCGAGGATTGGGCGCAGCTCGCCGGGAATTCGGAATAGAAAATTTCATGCCATTGCCTGCTTGTGGACGGTCGGGCGCGGGCGCAGATTACGGCTGGCGCGATTGACGCGCTAACTCCTTTCGAGGAACCCCCCAGAAATGCTCAAGACACTGATGGGTCTGTCCGCCGCGTCGGCGGTGCTGGCCGCGTCGGTTGCCGTACAGGCGCTCACCGTGACCAACAACGACGCGACGAGTCACGCGCTGACCGTTGACGAAGGCGACGATCAGGAAACCGCCATGATCGAGCCGAACGCCACGAAGAGCGACTTCTGCGCCAGTGGTTGCACGATCTCGATGAAGGGTGGCCAGATCATGAAGGTGACTGGCGCCGACAAGCTCGTCATCGAGAACGGCCAGATCAAGAAAATGTAATGCGGCCGGCATGATGCCGGTGCCGCCACATCCCCAACATGCATTCTCGAAGGAACGTCACCCATGTTCATGAAGCTGATCGGCCCGACCGCCATGGCAGCGGTTCTGGCCGCCTCGGTCGCCGCTCAGGCGCTCACCATCACCAACCGCGACGCCGCAGATCACCAGGTGATCCTGGAAGATGACGAAGGCGAGCAGACCCTGGTGGTCGGCGCCAACGCCAGTTCCGACGCGCCCTGCCCCAAGGGTTGCGTGCTGATCCTCGGCGACGGCGAACCGATGGAGTTCGAAGGCAACGAGATCGTCACCATCGAAGGCGGCAAGCTGGTTCAGTAGGCCGTGTCGTGTCCGGCGTCCCGGCTCGCCCCGGCCGGGACGTCGGCGCTCCTCTCAGAGCTCGGTGTCGCCCTTCAACATCCGCTGCATCACGGTCCGCTTCAGGATTTCGTTGGTGCCGTCGGCGACGTTGACCATGCGCAGGCGCGTCCACGCCTCGGTCAGCCCGACCTCGTTGGTGAAGCCCATGGCGCCGTGCGCCTGCATCGCGCGATCGACGGCGCGCACGCCGGCCTGCACCGCGTAGGCCTTGGCCATCGACAGCTCCTTCACCGCCCTATCGCCCCGATCCAGCAGCGTCGCAGCGTTCAGACCCATCAGGTGCGCGGCATGCAGCTCCATGGCGCTGTCGGCCAGCGGGAAGGTCACGCCCTGGTATTCGGAGATCGGGTTGCCGAAGGCGGTACGCTGCTTGGCCCACTCCAGCGCCAGTTCAAGCGCCCAGCGGCCGTAGCCGACGGCCCGCGCGGCGTTGTAGATCCGCCCCAGCGAGACACCGTAGAGCGCCGCCGCGAAGCCGTTGTCGACCTCGCCGACGACCTGCCACGGCTCCACGCGCAGGCCCTCGAAGCGAAGCTCGGCCTCGTCGCCGCCGATGTGGCCGAACATCTTCACCACCCGCTGCACCTCGAAGCCGGGCGCATCGGTCGGCACCAGGAAGGCGGTGATGCCGCGCTTGTCCGGGTCGGTGACCGCGAAAAGAATGCAGAAATCGGCGATCGGTGCGTTCGAGGTCCAGATCTTGCGGCCCTCGATCACCCAGCCGTCGCCATCCTTCACCGCACGCGTGCGGATGCGGCTCGCATCGGAGCCGGCGTCGGGCTCCGACAGGCCGAAGCACATCGACTTGGTGCCGGCCATCAGCGGCGCCAGGATCTCCTCGCGCGCCCGATCGGTGAGTTTCTCCAGCAACCGGCTCGGCCCGAACGCCCAGTGCGACAGGGCGTAGATACACAACTGGTTCTGCGGGCCACAGAGGTGGAACAGCGCCTGCCAGCCGGCGAAGTAGGCCAGGTGGCCGAGGCCGCCGCCGCCCAGCGCCTCCGGCGTGCACATCTGGTAGAAGCCGGCTTGCGAGGCCGCCTGGCGCACCTCGCCGATCAGCGCGCGGACCTTCGCCGACGGCCGACCGGTCTCGTCGTAATACTGGCGCGGATCCTCGAACAGGTCGCGGTTGGCTTCGTGGCGCGGCAGGATTTCCTTGCGCGCGAAAGCCACGAGCCCGTCGCGCGCGGCGGCGACGTCTTCCGGCAACTCGAAGGCGATGGCCGACATGCTCAAGGCCTCCGTGCCAGCGCCAGGCCAACACCGGCGCCGATCAGCAGGCCGCCGGTCACCCGGTTGGTCATGCGCCCGAAGCGAATCAGCGCCGGCCGCAGCCAGCCCGCCAGCAGCGCCCAGCCGCCATCGACGACGATGGCCAACACCAGGCCGGTGACGACCAGGGTGGCAAGCTGCTGGCCGATGTCGCCGGCCGGGTCGACGAACTGCGGCAGGAAGGCGGCGTAGAACAGCAGCGTGTTCGGGTTGGCGATCGAGACCACCAGCCCGCGCCGCAGCATGCGGCCCAGCGGCAGCTTGACGGCCGGCGCGTCGAGGTCGACCGCCGGCGCCCGCCACTGCTGCCAGCCGGCGTACACCAGGTAGGCGACACCGGCCCAGCGCAGCCACTCGAACCAATCCACCAGCACCACCAGAACCGCGGTCATCCCGAAGCCGACCATAGCGAGCTGCGCCACGATGGAGATCGAGGTGCCGGCCGCCGTTGCCAGCCCGCAGCGGATGCCGTAGGCCACCGAATTGGCCACCACCACCGCCACGTTCGGGCCCGGAATCACCAGTAGCAGGACGAATGCGGTGCAGAACGCCAGGTACAGTTCTACGCTCACACGCCGACCTCCTCGCCGATGGTCGAGACCACGCCGTGGCCATTGTGGTAGCCGACATAGACCGGCTCGTCGGCGCGCAACACCAGCAGCACGGCGGCGAGCTGGTCCTCGGGCAGCGAGATGTACAGCACGCCCTCGCGCATCTGGTCGTCCGGGAAGGCCTGGCCCGGGCGGTAGAAGTTGACCTTGGCCTTCTCGTCGTCGTCGCCGCGCAACAGGATCTGCGCCCGGATCGGGAACGCCGACGCGCCCTGCCCGACCAGCGTGACCTTGCTCTTGGCGACGCGGAAACGGATCGAATCTTCGTTCATCAGGCGCCCTTGGCCTCCTTGCTCAGCCGCTCGTAGACCGGGCGGAAATCATATGTCGCGTAGAACTCGGTCTCGAACGCGCCCCAGGCATTCTGCTCGATGGCGAGGTTGACCTCACGCAGCTTCGACGCCGGCACCGACAGCGTGACCACCTGGCCGATGCCCATCATCACGTACCACGAGACCACGTCGACACCCTCGGGCGGAAACTTGGCCCAGAAGCCGGTGTCGGCCAGCTTGGCATTGATCTCGGCCAGGTTCTTGTCCTGTTGATGCTTCAACATGATGGTCAGCATCACGCGGTCGTCGGCCATGCCTCGTCTCCCTGTCACGTCAGCCGGCCAGCGCCAGCCAGACCCCCGCTAGAAACACGATCAGGCCGGGCAAGAGCAAGAGCCCGGCATTGGCGCGCAGCCACGACACCAGCCAAGGCCGCGCCTCAACACGGATGGGTATCCGCGCGGTGACGAACCCGGGCCGGGCCATCATCCGCGCCGCGTAGGCCGCCACCGCCGGCCGGGGCGCCACCACGGCACGATACAGGCCGATCGTCCTGAGGCGCGCCAGCAGCGCCGTCCACATCGCGTCGGCGATCCCGAAGCGCGGCCCGGCCAGGTACGGCCTGCCGTCGGCCAGGTGCGTTTCCAGCTTGTCCAGCGCCGCTTCGGTCGGCGCCAGCAGCGCATCCGGATCGTTCAGCATCGCGCGCAGGCGCTGGTGCGCCGCCGCCAGCGCGGCATAGTCGTCGGCCAGCGCCGGATGCCGCTCGGCCAGGTCGGTGAACAGGGCGCCACGTTTCGCCAGCGCGCGCCGGGCCAGAAGGCCGGCCGGGCCGCCGAGCCCGGCATAGGTCAGCGCCGTCGCCGGCACCGTCGCCGCCAGATCGAGCCAGCGCGGGGCGTCGTCGTCGATGAATTCGTCCAGGTAGGCCGCGATCGCCGGCACGGTGTACAGCGTGCGCCCCCTGTGCACCAGTGTCGGCAGCTTGCCGGCCGGGTTCAGCCGCAGATACCACGGCATCAGGTGCTCGGCGCGCGTGGCCGTATCCAGCACCCGGCTCTGCCACGCCAGGTCCTTCTCGACCAGCAGCAGCCGCACCGCCTGCGAGCCCAGGTTCAAGCGGTGGTGGTACAGCACCGGCGGCCCGGGGCTCTCGAGCTGCGCCAGCATCTCCTTCACGGACTCGTCGTCGGGTGGCATCGCAAGCATCGGATAGCTGCATTCAGCCGCCACCGCCAGTCTCGCTCGCGACAACGGCAACCCGGCAGGATGAGGCGATGGGCGTGCGAGAGTGGTTGATGCTGGTGGCGCTTGCCCTCGTGTGGGGCGGCTCGTTCTTCTGCAACGAGCTCGCCCTGACCACGCTACCGCCGCTTACCGTTGTGCTGGGCCGGGTCGGGCTGGCGGCGATCGTGCTGACCGCCATCGTCTACGGCCGCGGCGAGCGGTTGCCGACCGACGCTGCTACGTGGGGCCTCTTGCTGGTCATGGGACTGCTGAACAACGTCACGCCGTTCGGGCTGATCGTCTGGGGCCAGTCGCGGATCGACAGCGGCCTGGCCTCGATCCTGAACGCCACCACGCCGCTCGCCACGGTGCTGCTTGCGCACTGGCTCACCGCCGACGAGAAACTGACCCGGGGCAAGGTCGCCGGCGTCGTCTTCGGCCTGGCCGGCGTCGCGGTGCTGATCGGCCCGGCCGCCTTGAGCGACATCGGCCAGGACCTGGCCGGACAACTGGCGGTGCTGGCCGCCGCCGTGAGCTACGCGCTGGCCGGCATCCACGGCCGGCGGCTGCGCCGGCTGCCGCCGCTGACCGCCGCCGCCGGCATGCTGATCGGCGCCACCGTCCTGCTCGTACCGGCCGTCGCGTTGCTTGAACCCAACGCCTGGCGCAATTTCGACGCGGTGTCGCTGGCCGGCGTGGTCGGCCTGGCGCTGCCGTGCACGGCGCTGGCCTACGGGCTCTACTTCGCCATCCTGCGCGCCGCCGGCGCCACCAACCTGCTGCTGGTCACCTTCCTGATCCCGGTCAGCGCGATCCTGCTCGGCGCCGGCGTGCTCGGCGAGCGGCTGGAGCCGACGGCGTTTGCCGGCATGGCGTTCATCGCCCTGGGCCTGGCCGCCGTCGATGGCCGGCTGGCGGCGTGGCTCGGTGGTGCTTGCCGAAGCGCTTGGCGAGCTCAGCGCAGTGGTCGCGGTCGTCGAGCCGGGGCGTGAACCAGATGAAGTCCGCCGCACCGGCACCGACATAGTCGGCCGGATCCATCGCATCGTCATGAACCTCGCGGAACAACACCACCACCGCCGGACCAGCGCCACGCGCCGCCAGGTACCACGGCACGCCTCGGTCGCGACGGGCATGGCCGGCACCGGCGATCAGCACCGCGCCGTCGTCGCGCCCGCCCGCCAGCATCGCCTCGGCCAGCATCGCGTCGCGCAGCCGCTGCACCGCCACCAGCGGGTCCATCAGGTCCCGTTCCATCAGCTTGCAATGCGACTCGTAGAGGTCGTCGACCAGCGACGCGCGCAGGCCCGCGTCCCACGCCTGCAACGCCAGCGCGTCGCGCCGGTCCGCCGGCAGCGCGTCGAGCCCGCCCTCCAGCACCAGCCGCTTGTCGGCGTTGCTCAGGTTGCCGGCGACCAGCGGCAACGGCACCGCAAGCGCGGTCTCCGCGATCGGCCGATAGAGCGCCCAGTCCGGCCAGCCGGAGTCTTCCCAGCCCACCGCCGGCCCCAGCCCTGCCGCCGTCGCGTCCAACGTCGCGAGATAGGCGTCGAGCGCAGCCGCCTGGTCGGCGGCGAACATCTCCCACACCACCGCCGGCCGCCGCCCGGCCTCGATCAGTTCGGCGAGTGCCCAGGCCTGCAGCCGGTGATGGTCGGCATTGTCGTGCTTCTCACCTAGCAGCACGAAGCGCGCCGCCACGAGCTTCGCCCGCAACGCCTCGGGCGACACGAAGTCATTCTCGGCGCCGGACCAGATGCGGCCCACGAGCGGGTGGTCGCGCGACAGTTCGCTGCGCCACTCGGCCAGCGGCGCCGCCGACGCCAGCGCCGGCCACAACAACAGAACGACGAGCAGGCGGATCATGCCGGCAACCTGAGCGTCACGCGCAAGCCGCCGTCGTCGCGGTTCGCCAGCTTGACGTCGCCGCCATGCGCGCGCGCGACGGTGCGGGCGATCGACAGGCCCAGCCCGACACCACCGGTATCGCGGCTGCGCGACTCTTCCAGCCGTACGAACGGCTCGAACACGCGCTCCAGGTCGGCGCCGGGAATGCCCGGTCCGTCATCGTCGACCGTGATCACCCAATCATCGCCGTCACGGTCCAGCGTGACGCGCGCCCGCTCGCCATAGTTCACCGCGTTGGCGATGACGTTGCGCAAGGCGCGGCGCAAGCCGGTCGGACGGCAGGTCACCGGCACCCGCTCCGGCACCGTGCAGACCACGTCCCAGCCGAGCCCGGCGAGGTCGTCGGTTAGGCTCTGCAACAGCGCGGCGAGGTCGACGGCGCGGCTTTCCTCCGCCGCGTCCTCGCGCGCGAAGTCGAGCGCCGCCTCGGTGATGCGCTGCATCTCGTCCAGGGTTTCCAGCATCCGGGTCCGGTTCTCCTCATCGTCGACGAACTCCGCCCGCAGCCGCAGCGAGGTAATCGGCGTGCGCAGGTCGTGGCTGATCGCGGCCAGCATCGCGGTGCGGCTCGACAGAAACCGGCGCAGCCGCTCGGCCATGCGGTTGAAGGCGACCGACACCTGCCGGATGTCGCCCGGTCCGGTCTCCGGCAACGGCGGCGGACTCTCGCCGCGCCCCACCGCATCGGCCGCGCCGGCCAGAGCGGCCAACGGCCGTGTCATCCGACGCACCAGCAGCACGACGATGACCGCGACGGTCGCCGCGATCACCGAGGTCGTCAGCACCACCGGCTGGCGCCACGCCGGCGGCGGCGGCGGCACGGCGATGCGGGCATTGAGCCAGGTGTCCGGCGCGAGTTGTACCGCCGCGAGAATCTGCGGCCGGCCCGTCGCCGATCCATCACGACGCGGCCGATGCCGGGGCGCCGGCTCGAACATACGCGTCCATTGCCGCCACCAGCTTTCCTCCTCGAAGCGGAACCCGACGCGCGCCTGCCGCACGCCGAGGTCGTACAACTCGGCCAGCAGCAGGTCGCGCAACCGGCTCGAGCCGCGCACGCCCTCGACATCGCGGCTGCGGTCATGGTCGGCGAGCGTGAAGCGCAGGCGCCGGCTGCTGGCCGCATCCAGCACGGTGTCGCGCAACGCCGGCGGCACCGCGCTGAGCGCGCGGGCAACCGACGCGGTGCGCTCGATCACGTTCTCCTGGCGCAGCGCCCGGAACATGCCGCGCCGGTCGTCGGCGAACAGCACCAGGCTGGCGAGCTGCGCCGCCAGCAGCGCCAGCACCATCACCGCGACCAGTTGCCCGGCCAGGCTGCCGAGCCCCAACTTCTTCATCGGCGCTCGACCTCGGGCGTGAAGCTGTAGCCACCGCCCCACACGGTCTTGATCAGTTCGGGGTGCTTCGGGTCGGCCTCGATCTTGCGGCGCAGGCGGCTGACCTGGTTGTCGATGGAGCGGTCGAACACCGCCGCCTCGCGCCCGCGTGTCAGGTCGAGGAGCTGCTCGCGGCTCAGCACCATTCGCGGGTGATCGAGGAAGGCGCGCAGCAGGTCGAACTCGGCGGTCGACAGCGGCACCGCGACGCCATCGGCGCCGACCAGCTCGCGCCGCGCCGGCAGCAGCCGCCAGCCGGCAAACGCCAACACCTCGGCCACCGCCGGCTTCGAGCGCGGCGGCAAGGCCTGGACCCGGCGCAAGACCGCCTTGATCCGGGCCAGCAGCTCGCGCGGATTGAACGGCTTGGTCACGTAGTCGTCGGCGCCGAGTTCCAGCCCGATCACCCGGTCGGTCTCGTCGGCCATCGCGGTCAGCAGGATCACCGGCACCTCGTGGCTCTCGCGCAGATGGCGGGTCAGGCTCAGTCCGTCCTCGCCCGGCATCATCACGTCGAGCACCACCAGATCGACGGCGGCGGCCCGCATGGTCTCGCGCGCGGCCCTGGCGTCGGCCGCGGCGGTCACGCGATAGCCGTTCTTCGCCAGGTACTTGGCCAGCGTCTCGCGGATATCGCGGTGGTCGTCGACGACCAGGATGTGCGGGCTCTCCATGACCTCACTATGGCGTCGCGGCGGGCGCTTCGTCCGGGAAAATTGTCGCAAAGTGTGTCAACCGGCAGCGCCGGCGACGGCTTGCGACAGTTTCGTGCGTGTCAGGGACACATTCGGGCGTGCTCCCTGCCATATCCAGGGACATCGACAGAACGCAACCCAGGAGCACCGACATGCTTTCCAAGACCACTCTCGCCCTCACCGCCGGCATCGCATTGACCGGCCTGCTCGCCACCGGCGTCGCGGCCTATGCCGACGGCGGTCGCCACGGCCCGCGCGACGGCGGCATGCATCGCGGCGGCTTCGCGATGATGAAGATGCTCGACACCAACCAAGACGGCAAACTGACCCAGGCCGAGATCGACCAGGCTCGCAAGGACCGCCTGGCCAAGTTCGACACCGACAAGGACGGCAAGCTGAACTTGGCCGAGTTCGAGGCGGTGTGGCTCGACTTCACCCGCAAGCGCATGGTCGACGCGTTCCAGCGGCTCGACGAGAACGGCGACGCTCAGGTCACCGAGGCGGAGTACCTGGAGCCGACCAAGCGCATGGTCACCCGCATGGACCGCAACGACGACGGCGAGTTGAGCCGCGACGACATGCGCAAGAATCGCCACCACGACGGCGATCGCAAGCACCACGGCAAGCGCGACTAATCGCGGATGCCGGTGCTGGCATCCTCCCAACTCACTCCAACCCTCTCCGCCCCCCACGGGCGGAGAGGGGCAGGGTGAGGTGGTGTCGAGGCAGGCCATCTCGCGTCAGCCGGTATCCTCGTGCCAGGTGCGACCGTCGCGCTCGATCAGGCCGATGGCGGTCGACGGGCCCCAGGTGCCGGCGGTGTAGGTTTTCATAGCGTCGTCCGACCCGGCCCAGGCCGCCAGCACCGACTCGACCCACGACCACGCCGCCTCGACCTCGTCACGGCGCATGAACAGCGTCGGATCGCCGTGCATGACGTCGAGCAGCAACCGCTCGTAGGCGTCCGGCGAGCGCACCTTGAACTGCTCCGCGAAGCTCAGCTCCAGCGCCGTCGGCCGCACCCGCAGGCGCCCGGCGCCCGGCGCCTTGGACACCATCTGCAGCGTGATGCCCTCGTCCGGCTGCAGCCGCACCACCAGGCGGTTCGGCGGGATCCGTCCGGCATCGGCGTGGAAGATCGAGTGCGGGATCGAGCGGAACTGGATCACGATCTCCGAGGCCCGCTGCGGCAACCGCTTGCCGGTGCGCAGGTAGAACGGCACCCCGGCCCAGCGCCAGTTCTCGATCTCCAGCTTCAGCGCCACGAAAGTCTCGGTGCGGGTGTCGGCCGGGATGTCCTCTTCGTCGAGGTAGCCCTTGACCTGCGCGCCATCGCCGATGCCGGCGCGATACTGGCCGCGCGCGGTGTTCTTCGCCACCGCGTCGCCTTCCAGGGGCTTCAGCGCACGCAGCACCTTCAGCTTCTCGTTGCGCACGCCGTCTTCCTGGAACCGCACCGGCGGCTCCATCGCCAGCAGGCACAGGAGCTGCAGCATATGGTTCTGCACCATGTCGCGCAGCGCGCCGGAACGGTCGTAGTAGGCGCCACGCCCCTCCACGCCGATGGTTTCCGCCACGGTGATCTGCACGTGGTCGATGGCCGCCGCGTTCCACAGCGGTTCGAACAGCGCGTTGGCGAAGCGCAGCACCATCAGGTTCTGCACCGTCTCCTTGCCGAGATAGTGGTCGATGCGGAAGATCTGACGCTCTTCGAACACCGCGCCGACCTTGTCGTTGATCGCCTTCGCCGAGGCCAGGTCGAACCCGATCGGCTTTTCCAGCACCACCCGCGAGGCCGGTCCGTTCAGCTGCTGCTCGGCCAGATGCTGGCAGATCGGTCCGAACAGGTCCGGTGACGTCGCCAGGTAGAACACCCGCACCCGTTCCGGCTGGTCGGTCAGCGCCGCCGCCAGCGAGGCCCAGTCGCCGGGTTCCGTCGCGTCGACCTGCAGATGGTGCAGCCGTTCCCGGAACCGGCCCAGCACCTCGCCGTCGATGTCGGCGGCCGGCAGGTGCCGGCGCACCCAGCCGTCGGCCTGATCGCGATAGTCGTCGTCGCCGAGGTCCTGGCGCGAGATCGCGAAGATCCGGCTGCCCTCGCGAAGCTGCCCATCGCGTTCATGGTGGTACAGCGCCGGCAGCAGCTTGCGCTGCGTCAGGTCGCCGGTGCCGCCAAACACCACCAGGTCGAAAGGCCGGGCCGGCGCGGGCTCCTCGCTCATATCGCGGTTTCCCAAGGTCGGATCGATTGCACGCGAACGCAACCATACCCGACCCTGCGACCATCGCGAAGCTGGCTAGGTCTCCAGGCCGAGCGCGCGGCGCGCCGACACCTTCAGGCCCTGGCGCACGCCGTCATAGTCGGCCCAGGGATCGGCCTCGCCCAGCCGGCCGCACGCGTCGCCGATCGACACCGTGTTCGCCGCTTCGATGCCGTCCAGCGCGCGCCAACTCACCGGCCAGGCCACCGGCGCGCCCTCGCGGGCGCGCGGCGAGTACGGCGCCACCGCGGTCGCCGACCGGTCGTTGCGGAAATAGTCGATGAACAGCCGGCCCTTGCGCTTGGCCTTGCTCATGGTGGCGACGTAGCGGTCGGAATCGTCCTCGGCGATGCGCTGGGCCAACGCCCCGGCGAACGCCTTGACCTCGTGCCAATCGTGCCGACGCAGCAGCGGCGCCACCACGTGAACGCCCTTGCCACCGGTCAGCATCGGGAAGCTGCGTAGCCCGAGCGCATCCAGCGTGTCACGAACCAGCATGGCAGCGTCCTTCACGGCGGTGAAGCCGAGCCGCTCGTCGGGATCGAGGTCGAACACCAGTCGATCGGGCTTGTCGACCGCATCGATCCGGCTGCCCCAGATGTGGAATTCCAGCACGCCGATCTGCGCCGCCGAGACCAGCCCGGCGATGTCGTCGAGATAAAGATATTCGTCCTGGCCGTCCTTGCCCTTGATCTTCCGGGTGTGCAGCGCCTCGGGCATGCCGGGGCTGGCGTGGCGCTGGAAGAAGCATTGCTTGGCGCGGCCTTCCGGACAGCGCACGAAGCTCACCAGCCGGTCCGCCACATGCGGCAACATGCGCGGCGCCGCCGCCTCCAGATATGACGCCAGGTCGAGCTTGGTGACGCCCTGTTGCGGAAACAGCACGCGCTCGGGATGGGTCAACCGCACGCCCGCCAACGTCGTCGTCTCGTCCTTCGCCACTGGTTCGGCCCTTTCCCGGGTGACCTCGCCGGCCGGCTTGTCCTCGCGCAGGCCCAGGTAGCGACCATGGCGCACGGCGCCCTCGCCGGTGAACTCGGCCAAGCCGATCCGCGCCACCAGCTTCGGCGTCACCCACCGCGCGTCGCGCGCCACCGTCGTCGGCACATCGTCGACCGGCGGCGTCTTGCGCGCCAGCTTGTCGAAGGCTTCGGCCAAGTCAGCTAGCTCGGCCTCGGAGAAGCCGGTGCCGACGCGGCCGGCATAGCGCAGTTCGCCGTCGACATGCTGCGCCAGCAGGATCGAGGCGAACGGCCGGTCCTTGTCCGACGGCGACCAGCCGGCGATGACGAATTCCTGCTCGCGCGCGCACTTGATCTTCAGCCACGAGCGTACCCGGCGCGAGACGTACTTGGCGTCGGCCCGCTTGGCGATGATGCCCTCGAAGCCCTGACCGCAGAGCTGATTCAGCATCGCCCGGCCGGCTTCGGCACCGTCGACGTGGTCGGTGAAGTAGATCGGTCCCTGGCGCCCCGACTTGCCGAGCAGCTTCTGCAGCCTCGCCTTGCGCTGCTTGAGCGGCTGGTCACGCAGGCTCTCGCCGCCCTCGGCCAACAGGTCGAAGACAAAGAACGAGAGCGCCTTGCCGTCGCCGTCGAGCGCGTTCTGCAGCCGGCCGAAGTCGGTCCGGCCGGCATCGTCCACGACCACCACCTCACCGTCGAGCAGCACGCCGTCCAGGCCCAGCGACGCCAGCGCCGGCACGATGGCGCCGTAGCGCTCGGTCCAGTCCTTGCCGTTGCGTGTGTACAGCGTCACCGCGTCGCCGGCGCACGCCGCGATGGCGCGGTAGCCGTCGAACTTGACCTCGAACAGCCAGTCGTCGCCGTCGGGCACGCCATCGACCAGCGTGGCGAGCTGCGGCTTGACGAACTTCGGCGGCGCGGCGCCCTCGCGCGGCTTTCGCGACTTGCCGGTGCCGCGCCAGACCGCTTCCGGCGCCGCCGCGATCTGGCGCATGGTCCGCCCTGACGCCACCGAACTGGTCGCCGCCACGGTGATATCAAGGTCGCGGTCGACGGCGGCGTCCGTCTCCTTGATCAGCAACCAGTTCTCGCGCTTCTCCGCCTTGCCCTTTTTCGGACGCATGCGCACGAGTGCCCAGTGCCCGACCAGTCGCTCGCCTTTGATCTCGAAGCCCAGCTTGCCGCGCTTCAGGCCTTCGTGCGGGTCGCCTTCCGGCACCCACGCACCGGTGTCCCACAGCATCACGGTGCCGGCGCCGTAGTTGCCGTCAGGTATCCGGCCCTCGAAGTCGGCATACTCGACCGGGTGATCCTCGGTGCGCACGGCCAGCCGCTTGTCGGCGGGATCGAAGCTCGGTCCGCGGGTGATCGCCCAGCTCAACAGTACGCCATCGAGCTCCAGCCGCAGGTCATAGTGCAACCGCGTCGCCGCATGTTTCTGGATCGCATAGCGACGGCCGCCACGCGCACGGGCGCGACCACCCGCCGGCTCCGGCGTCTCCTCGAACCGGCGCTTCTCGCGGTAGGTGGCGAGCGACCCGGTATCGGCCATGGCCTCAGCTCGCCTTGCGCCGGCTGCCGCTGCTCGAGCGCCGCTTCGTAGCCGGCTTCTCCGCCTGCTTGACCGAGCGTTTCAGCGCCTCGACCAGATCGATCACCTTGCCGCCGGAGTCGGCGGCCGGACGCTCGTCCTCATCGATCTCAACCGACTGCTTCTTCGACTTGGCGTCGATCAGCTCGCGCAGCGCGACGGTATAGGCATCCTTGAATTGCGACGGATCGAACCCGCCGCTCTTTCGCTCGATCAACTCGGTCGCGAGCTGCAGCAACTCCTCGTCCGCTTCCGGCGCGTCGATGCCGGCAAAGAACGGTGCCGCCTCGCGGACCTCGTCGGCGAAGCGAAGGGTTTCCAGCAACAGCCCGCTGCCGCACGGCCTCAACGCCCCGATGTGCTCGCGCCCGCGCATCACGAACTGCCCCAGGCCGACCTGGCCGCTGGCCCGCAACGCCTGCCGCAAAACACCGTAGGCCTCCTCCGCCAGATCGCCGTCGGCGACCACGTAGTACGGTCGGTCGTACCAGATCGCGCCGATTTCACCCTGGTCGACGAACTGGACGAGGTCGAGCGTGTGCCGGTGCTCAACCTTCAGTGCGTCGATTTCGTCCTCGTCGAACAGCACGTAGCGGCCCTTGCCGAGGTCGAAGCCCTTGACGATCTCCTCCCGGTCGACCGGACCGATGCCGGGCACCACCTTCTCGTAGCGCACGCGCTTGCCGGACGGCTCATGCACCTGGTGGAAGCTGATGCGAGCGCCCGTCTTGGTCGCTGGGTAAAGCTTCACCGGCACCGTAACCAGCGCCAGGCGCAGGCTGCCGCTCCATACCGGCCGCGTGCCAAGCCCGCTGGCCCGGCCGCCGCCGGCGCGTCCCCGCGAGCCAGACCTTGCGGTGCTGCGGGTCGATTTTTTCTTCGCTGCCATGACTGTCCCGTGGCTGTCCCCAACGACAACGCCGGCCGCCAGCGCTGGTTCCTGAATTGCCGGCGCGGCAGGCCTGTGCCATCTATGCCCGGTATGCATGAGCGTTACGATCTGGCCGTCATCGGCGGTGGCATCAACGGCACCGGCATCGCCCGCGACGCCGCTGGCCGCGGCCTGAAAGTGCTGTTGACCGAGAAAGGCGACCTCGGCGGCGCCACCTCAGCCGCCTCGACCAAGCTGATCCACGGCGGTCTGCGCTACCTGGAGCACTACGAGTTCCGGCTGGTCCGCGAGGCGCTGATCGAGCGCGAAGTGCTGCTGAAAGCGGCACCGCACATTGTCTGGCCACTTCGCTTCGTGTTGCCGCACCACCAGGGCCTACGTCCGGCCTGGATGATCCGGCTCGGCCTGTTTCTCTATGACCACCTCGGCGGCCGCAAGCTGCTCCCCGGGACCGAGACCGTCGACCTGCGCCGCGACCCCGCCGGCGCAATTCTGCGGGATGAGTTCGCACGGGCGTTCGTCTACTCCGACTGCTGGGTCGAGGATGCCCGGTTGGTGGTGCTGAACGCGATGGACGCGGCCGAGCGCGGCGCCGACATCCGGGTGCGCACCGCCGTCACCGGCGCCCGGCGCGAGGACGGCGCCTGGACCGTCGACCTGGAAAGCGGCGACAGCGTACGCGCACATGCCCTGGTCAACGCGGCCGGTCCCTGGGTGCACCAGGTGCTGACCGGCGCGCTGGGCCGCAACAGCCCGGCCAAGGTGCGGCTGGTGAAGGGCAGCCACATCGTGGTGCCACGCCCGACCGACCACGACCGCGCCTACATCTTCCAGCACGGCGACGGCCGGGTGATCTTCCTGATCCCCTACGAGCACGACTTCTCGCTGATCGGCACCACCGACGAGGACTACCGGGGCGACCCGGCCGAGGTCGCGGCCACGCCAGGCGAGATCGACTATCTCTGCGGCGCGGTCAGCGCGTATCTGAAGACGCCGGTCCGGCCGACCGACGTGGTCTGGACCTATGCCGGCGTGCGCCCGCTCTACGACGACGGCGCCAGCAAGGCACAGGAGGCAACGCGCGAATACGTCCTGACGCTGGACGGCGAGCGCGACGAGCCGCGCCTGCTGAACGTCTTCGGCGGCAAGATCACCACCTACCGCCGCCTGGCCGAGGCCGCGCTGGCCGAGCTGGCGCCGCACCTGCCGAAGCTCGGCGCGCCGTGGACCGAGCAGGCGACGCTGCCCGGCGGCGACTTTCGACCCGACGGCTTCGTAGAACTGGCCGGCGAACTGAGCCGGTCGCACGCGTTCCTCGACGCCGGGCAGGCCCATCGGCTGACCCGCGCCTACGGCACCCGCGCCCGCGCCCTGCTCGACGGCGCCACCTCGATCGCCGACATGGGCGAGGACTTCGGCGCCGGGCTCAGCGAACGAGAAGTCCGCTACCTGATCGACCGGGAATGGGCCCGCACCGCCGCCGACGTGCTGTGGCGACGCTCCAAGCTCGGCCTGCGGCTGGACCAGGCACAAGCCAAGAAACTCGACGCATGGATGCGCGGTGCCGTGGGAGGCGATACATGACCCAGACCATCCTGGTCCTGAACGGGCCGAACCTGAACATGCTCGGCATTCGAGAGCCGGACATCTACGGCCACACCACGCTCGCCGACATAGAGGCGATGTGTCACGCGCATGCGGCGAAGATCGGAGTAGCGGTCGACTTCCGCCAGACAAACTCCGAAACCCAGCTTGTCGACTGGCTGCACGAAGCGACCAAGGCCAAGACTGCAGGTGTGATCATCAATCCCGCCGGGCACAGCTTCGGCTCGATCCCGGTGCTCGACGCCCTGAAGATCTACCGCTGGCCCATCGTGGAACTGCACATCTCCAACATCCACACGCGCGAACCGCTGTACCAGCACTCGATCATGTCGAGCGCCGCCACAGCGGTGATGGCCGGCTTCGGCGCGCACGGCTACGTGCTCGCCCTGGATGCCATCGTGGAAATGCTGCGCCAGGGCGATCCGAAAAACTGAGCGGCGCTATTTGACGGAGGAGAAGCTCGTCGGCGCCAGGATCTCGTTGCGGACCTGGGCGACAATGGCGCCGCTTTCCTCGGTCTTGGCGCGCGCAGCGTGCCAGTCGGGATCGGCGGCGAAGGCGTTCCACTTGGTCTCGCGGTCGGCCAGCGAGTCGAACTTCAGCAGGTAGGTCAGCCGCTGATTGTTCTCGCCGATCAGCGTGGTCCAGAAGCCGGCCTGCTCGATGCCGTGCTTCTCCCACAGCTTCAGCGTGATCTTGTCGAACCGCTCCAGCAACGCCGGCAGCCGGCCGGGCACGCAGTCGTAGATTCTGAGCTCGTAGATCATGCTTTCCTCCCTCGTTGGATATGGCGACAGCCTGCGACACGGTGAACAGTTTTGCTAGGCTGTCGGCAACGAGAACGGGAGCGCCGATGACTCACATCCTTGCCATCGACCAGGGCACCACCTCCAGCCGTGCCATCGTGTTCGACGCCGACCGCAACGTGCGCGGCGTCGGCCAGCTTGAGTTCGCGCAGCATTTCCCGCGCTCCGGCTGGGTCGAGCACGATCCGGAAGAGATCTGGGACACCACCGTCGCGACCGCCGAGCAGGCGATGGCGAAGGCCGGCGTCACCGCAAGCGACCTGGCCGGCATCGGCATCACCAACCAGCGCGAGACCACGCTGGTCTGGGACAGAAGCACCGGCAAGCCGATCCACAACGCCATCGTCTGGCAGGACCGGCGCACCGCCGACACTTGCGAGCGGCTGCGCCAGGACGGCCTGGAGGACCTCGTCACCGCCCGCACCGGCCTGCTGCTCGATCCGTATTTCTCCGGCACCAAGGTCGGCTGGTTGCTGGACAACGTGGAAGGCGCCCGCGAACGCGCCGCGCGCGGCGAGCTGGCCTTCGGCACCGTCGACAGCTTCCTGATCTGGCGCCTCACCGACGGCCAGCGCCACGTCACCGACGCCACCAATGCCGCCCGCACCCTGCTGTTCGATATCCACAAGGGGCAATGGGACGACGACCTGCTGAAGGCGCTGGGCGTGCCGCGCGGCATGCTGCCGGAGGTTCTGGACTCCGCCGCCGATTTCGGCGTCACCACCCGCCTGGGCGGCGAGGTCGCGATCCGCGCCGTTGCCGGCGACCAGCAGGCGGCGACCGTGGGCCAGGCCTGTTTCCAGCCCGGCATGCTGAAATCGACCTACGGCACCGGCTGCTTCGCCGTGCTGAACACGGGCGAGACCCCGGTCGCCTCGACCAACCGGCTGCTGACCACCATCGCCTACCAGCTCGACGGCAAGCGCACCTACGCGCTGGAGGGCTCGATTTTCGTTGCCGGCGCGGCGGTGCAGTGGCTGCGCGACGGCCTCGGCATCATCGAGCAGGCGGACCAGTCCGGCGAACTGGCCAGCCAGGCCGACCCCGAACAATCGGTCTATCTGGTGCCAGCCTTCACCGGCCTGGGCGCGCCGCATTGGGACGCCGACGCGCGCGGCGCGCTGTTCGGCCTGACCCGCAACACCGGGCCGAAGGAACTGGCCCGCGCGGCACTGGAATCCGTCTGCTACCAGACCCGTGACCTGGTGGAGGCGATGCATCGCGACTGGACCGACGCCGACGATGGCCAGCCGGTGCTGCGCGTCGACGGCGGCATGGTCGCCAGCGACTGGGCGATGCAATTCCTGGCCGACATCCTCAACGCCCCGGTCGACCGGCCGACGGTGCTGGAAACCACCGCGCTGGGCGCCGCCTACCTCGCCGGACGCCAGGCCGAGCTCTATCCCGACCTGGAGGATTTCGCCAAGGCGTGGGCGCTGGAACGCCGCTTCGAGCCGGCGATGGCCGATGCGGCGCGCGAGGAACGCTACGCCGGCTGGCAGGACGCGGTGCGCCGCACGTTGACCTGAGACCGTGGGCCGGGCAAATCTCTGCGGCAATCATCGAAACGAACAAGTGGGAGCGAGAGCATGGCCGCGTTCGGCAGTTACGAAGACCTGGGCGTCGAGACCGACGGCAACATCGCCATCGTGGAGATCCAGCGTCCGCCGCTGAATTTCTTCGACCATGCGCTGATCCGCGCCATCGCTTCGGCCTTCGAGGACCTGGACAAGAATGACGACTGCCGCGCCATCGTGCTGGCCGCGCAGGGCAAGGCGTTCTGCGCCGGCGCCAACTTCGCCGACCGCAAGGAGGACGACGCCGAGCAGATGGGCAACGTCCGGCCCACGCATCTCTACGAGGAGGCCGTGCGGCTCTATCGCACCAAGAAGCCGGTGGTCGGTGCCATCCACGGCGCCGCGATCGGCGGCGGGCTCGGCCTGGCGATGATGCCGGACTTCCGCGTCACCTGCCCCGAGGCGCGTTTCGCCGCCAACTTCACCCGGCTCGGCTTCCACCCCGGCTTCGGCCTGACCCACACGCTGCCGCGCCTGATCGGCCCCACCAAGGCGGCGCTGGTGTTCTACACCTCGCGCCGGTTCAAGGGCGAGGAAGCGGTCGAGATGGGCATGGCCGATATCCTGGTGCCGCAGGACCAGGTGCGTCAGGCCGCCGTCGACCTGGCCAAGGAGATCGCCGAGAACTCGCCGCTGGGCCTGCTGGCGACCCGCGCCACCATGCGCCAGGGCCTGGCCGACGCGGTCAAGGCGGCCACCGACCACGAGCTGGTCGAGCAGAACCGCCTGCGCGTCACCGAGGACTTCGCCGAAGGCGTGAAGGCCACGTCGGAGCGCCGCGTGCCCAACTTCAAGGGCAAGTAGCGCGTGAGCGAGATCGCCGACGCTGCCGAGCGCATCCTGCGCGATCTGGCCGACCCGCAGAGCCTGAATGCCGCGACCGGCGACGCTTGGCGCGTGCCGCTATGGCGGGCGCTGGAGGACAGCGGCCTGACCCGCGCACTGCTGCCCGAAGACGCCGGCGGCGCCGGCCTGTCCTGGGCCGAGGCGATGGAGGTAGCCCGGCTGGCCGGGGCCTATGCGCTGCCCGTCCCGCTGGTGGAAACCATGCTGGCCGGCTGGCTGCTGGCCCAGGCCGGCATCGAGATGCCGGACGGGCCGGTCGCCGTCGCCCCGGTCCGCCGCCGCGACACGGCTGAGCGGGCCCGCCAGGTGCCGTTCGCCCGCGACTGCCAGCACGTCGCCTGGCTGCGTGGCGGCGAAGTCTCGCTGTACAAGCTCGCCGACCTCGACGTGAAGCCCGGCGAGACCCTGGCCCGCGACGCCCGCGACGAGCTGAGCGTCGGCGGCGCCAAGCCGGTCGCCAGCGGCAAGACCAATCTCGATCTGGAAAGCGCCGTCGCCGTCGGCGCAGTGGCCCGCTCGGCACAGATGGCCGGCGCGTTGCAGAAGCTTGTCGCGATCTCCGTCGGCTACGCCGAGGAACGCGTCGCCTTCGGCCGCCCGATCGGCAAGTTCCAGGCGGTGCAGCACAACCTCGCGCGCCTGGCCAGCGAGGCCGCCGCCGCCCAGGCCATCGCCGCCAGCGCCGCCGCCGCGCTCGACCACGCCGGCGGCACGGTCGACGACGCGGTTTGGTGGGAGGCAGCCGCCGCCAAGGTCCGCGTCGGCGAGGCCGCCTCCGAAGGCGCGGCCATCGCGCACCAGGTGCACGGAGCCATCGGCTTCACCGCCGAGCACATCCTCTATCGCTTCACCCACCGGCTGTGGGCCTGGCGCGATGACTTCGACAGCGAGGCACAGTGGGCCGACCGGCTCGGCGCCCGCGTCTGCGAGGCCGGCGCCGACGCCCTGTGGCCGACGATCACGGCGGCCTGAGCCATGGCATTGCAGTTCGATCCGCTCCGCCTGCCCCCCGAATGCGAAGCCCTGCGAGCGGACGTCCGCGCCTTCGTGGCCGAGTGCCGCGAAGATGGCGTGTTCGAGCGCGCCGACGGCGTGTTCAGCCGCGAGTTCTCGAAACGCGTCGCGGCCAAGGGCTGGATCGGCCTGACCTGGCCGAAGCAGTATGGCGGCGGCGAGCGCAGCTACCTGGAACGCTACGTCATCACCGAGGAGTTCCTGATCGCCCGCGCGCCGACCCGCGCCCACTTCACCGCCGACCGCCAATCCGGCCCGGTGCTGCTGCGCTACGCCGACGAGGCGATCAAGGCCGACGTGCTGCCGCGCATCACCCGCGGTGAAGTCACCTTCTGCATCGGCATGAGCGAGCCGGACAGCGGCTCCGACCTGTTCGCCGCCAAGACCAAGGCGGAGAAGGTCGATGGCGGCTGGCGCATCAACGGCCGCAAGCTGTGGACGTCGAACGCGCACGTCGCCGACTACATGATCGGCCTGTTCCGCACCTCTGCCCCGACCGGCGACAACCGCCGCCACGGCCTGACGCAGTTCCTGGTGGACCTGAAGAACACCGACGGCATCTCCACCCGCCCGGTGCTGTTCCCGTCCGGCAAGCACGACTTCAACGAGGTGCTGTTCGAGGACGCGTTTCTGCCGGACAACGCCGTGCTCGGCGAGGTCGACGGCGCCTGGAAGCAGGCGACCTCTGAACTGGCCTACGAGCGCTCCGGCCCGGAACGTTTTCTGGAGACCATCCCGGCGCTGTTCGAGCTGATCCGCGTGCTGGGGCCGCAGCCCGACCCGCGCGGCCGCGAGGGCGTCGGCCGGCTGGTGGCGCAGCTCTACACCTTGCGCCGCATGTCGATGTCGGTCGCCGGCATGCTCGCCGCCGGCAAGGAGCCGGTGCTGGAAGCCTCGGTGGTCAAGGACCTGGGCACCAACTGGGAGCAGGCCCTGCCCGGCATCGTCCGCGACCTCGCCGCCTTCGTCGACGAGGACCGGGTCGAGGACTGGGACCGCTTCCTCGACGTCCTCGACCAGATGACCGCCATCGCCCCGAAACTCACCATCCAGGGCGGCACCCGCGAGATACTACGCGGCATCATCGCCAGGGGCTTGGGGCTGAGGTAGCCCCCAAGCCGTCACCCCGGGCTTGACCGCGGGGTCCATGTCGCCAACGGTACGGCGGTCTGCATGGATCCCGGCTCAAGGCCGGGATGACGATCTTGGTTAGGCTCGCGCTTCCAGCCGCACCTGCACGCCCGGACTCGGCCGCAGCGTGATCCGCGCTTGCGGGACGATATGCTGGCCGGGCTCGACGCGCAGGCGGTATTTCCGCGCCAGCGTCGCCAGCACCAGCCGGGCCTCCAGCAGCGCGAAGCCGTTGCCGATGCAGATGCGCGGGCCGCCGCCGAACGGCAGGTAGGCGTACTTGTGCCGCTGCTTCACCAGTTCGGGGCGGAAGCGCTCCGGATCGAACCGCTCCGGGTCCGGCCACAGGTTGGGGTTGCGGTGCGTCACCCACGGGCTCATGGAGACAATGCTGCCAGCCGGGATCGGCTGGCCGTCGACGGCGTCGTCCTTCAGCGCGACGCGATTGATGGTGAAGGCCGGCGGGTAAAGCCGCATGGTCTCCTCCACCACCATGCGGCCATAGGGCATGGCGTCGAGGTCGGCATAGGTCGGCGCCCGTCCGGCGAGCACCGCGTCGAGCTCGGCCTCCAGCTTCTCGCGCACCGACGGGTGACGGTCGAGCATCAGCCAGACCCAGGCCATCGCCACCGCCGTGGTCTCGTGCCCGGCGGCGAAGATGGTGATCAACTCGTCGCGGAGCTGCTTGTCGGAAAAGCCTTCGCCGGTCTCCTCGTCGCGCGCGTCGAGCAGCATCTGCAATAGGTCGTCGCGAGCCTCGCCCGGATTGGCGCGGCGCTCGCGCACGATGTCGTAGATCGTGGTCTCGACCGTCTTCAGGGCCTGGCGCGTTTCGCGCCCGTGCAGGCGCGGCAGCCATTCCGGCAGTCCCACCAGGTCGATCGCCGAGACCCGCCCGAAGCCCTCGATCAGAGTGGTGATCGCCGGGCCCAGCGTGTCGACCAGGCCGGCGATGTCGCGGCTGAACAGGGCGCGGGCGACCACCGACATGGTCAGCCCCATCATGTCCTTGCCGATGTCGAAGGCTTCGTTGCGCCCGGCCCAGGCGTCGAGCATCCGCTCGCTCTCCTCCACCACGACGTCGGCGACGGTGCCCAGGCGGCGCGGCAGGAACGCCGGCGCGGCGATCCGCCGGTTGCGCCGCCAGGTCTCGCCCTCGGCGGTCAGCAGCCCCTCGCCCAGCGCCGGCCCGAGGATCTGCCGGATGATCCGGCCCTTGTTGTAGTTCGCGTGGTTGCCGACCAGCACGTGCTGGATGTGGTCGGGATGGTTCAGCAGCACGAAATGCTGCCAGCCGAGCTTCAGCGTGCTGTAGGGCGTGGCGAAGGCGTCCGGCCCGTAGACCGCGATGGAGTTCTCGCGCAGCGCCCGGATCATGCCGAGCGCGCCCAGCGGCCGGGTCGGCGCCGGGGGACGGGGCAGCGGTTCAAGCGGTTCGTTCAATGCGGTCGTCATGATTTCTCGTCGTAGGGGTTCTTGCCCTTGCGCAGGTGCACCCGGATCGGCACGCCGTCCAGCCCGAAGGCCTCGCGGAAGCCGTTCTGCAGGTAGCGCACGTAGGAGTCCGGCAGCGCGCCCGGCGCGTTGCCGAACAGCACGAATGTCGGCGGCCGGCTCTTCTGCTGCGTCGCGTAGCGCAGCCGGATGCGCCGGCCGGCATCGGTCAGCGGCGGCGGGTGCGCTTCGGTCAGCGCCGCCAGGGCCTTGTTCACCCGCGCCGTCGGCAGCCGCACCTGCCAGCGCTCGTAGGCCGTGAATGCGGCCTGCATGAGCTTGTCGAGGCCGACCCCGGTGATCGCGGAGACCGGCACCAACGGCACCCCCTTGGCCTGCGGCAGGCTGCGGGTGATGCGGTCGGCGGCCTCGCGCCGCACCGCGTTTGCGTCGGTGACCGTGTCCCATTTCGACAGCGCCACCACCAGCGCCCGCCCCTCGTCGAGCACCCGGCGCGCCAGGGTCAGGTCCTGGCGTTCCAGCGGCGCGTCGGCGTCGGTCAGCAGCACCACGACATGCGCGAAGGCCATCGCCCGCAGCGCATCGGCCGCCGACAGCTTTTCCAATGCGTCGTCGACCCGGGCACGACGGCGCAGGCCGGCGGTATCGATCAGTTCCACCGTCTTGCCCTTCCAGATCCAGGGCACGGCGATGGCATCGCGCGTGACGCCCGGCTCCGGACCGGTCAGCATGCGCTCGTCGCCCAGCAGCCGGTTCACCAGGGTCGACTTGCCGGCGTTCGGGCGGCCCAGGATGGCGAGCTTCAGCGGCCCGTCCTCGTCGTCCGCCGCCGTCTCGTCCTCGCTTTCGTGTGCCTGCAACGCCGCGTAGAGGTCGGCCATGCCCTCGCCATGCTCGGCCGAGATCGGCAGCGGTTCGCCCAGGCCGAGGCGATAGGCGTCCAGCACGCCGGCATCGGCCGCGCGGCCTTCCGCCTTGTTGGCGACCAGCAGCACCGGCGTCGGCTGCGCCCGCAGCTCGCGGGCGAAGGCGGAATCCTCCGGCGTGATCCCGGTGCGCGCGTCGATCAGGAACAGCGCCAGGTCGGCCTGGACCAGCGCGGCGCGGGTCTGCGCCTGCATGCCGGCCGACAGCGTGTCCTTGCGGGCCTCTTCCAGCCCGGCGGTGTCGATCAGGCGGAAGCTCAGGTCGCCGAGCCGGGCCTCGCCCTCGCGCCGGTCGCGGGTCACGCCGGGGCGGTCGTCGACCAGCGCCAGCCGCTTGCCGACCAGGCGGTTGAACAAGGTCGACTTGCCGACATTCGGTCGACCGACGATGGCAACGGTCAGGGCCATGGTTAATCTCTTCGCTGTGCGTCGCTAAAGCGACGCCGGCCGGTGCCGGGCTTTCCCAAACACACTAGCGCAACGCGATCAGGTCGGCGTCGTCGGTCAGCAGGTAGAGGACGCCATCGGCGACGATCGGCGGCAACGCGACGCCGTCGGGCAGCTCCATCTGGCCCAGCAGGTGGCCGTCGTAGGGCGAAATCGCCACCGCGAAGCCGTGGCTCGATACCAGCACCAGCCGGTCGCTGGCCAGCACCGGCCCGGTCCACAGGATCGGATCTTCCTTGTCTTCCTCGTCCTCGAAGCGTTGCAACTGGGTCACCCAGCGTACCCGACCGTCGCGCCGCGAAACGCAGACCACCTCCGCCGAGGTGGTCACGACATAGATGAACTCGCCGGCCACCCACGGCGTCTCGATGCCGGCGATGTCGAGGTCCCAGATGCGCTCGCCGGTGCGCGCGTCGATCGCGACCATCCGCCCAGCGTGGCTGATAGCAATGACCAGGCCCCGGTCCATCACCGGCCGGCCGCGAATGTCCGACAGCGCCGCCAGCGCCGTGGCGCCGCCGGCGCGGACCAGCTGGTCCGACCACAGCACCCGGCCATTCTCCACCCGCATGGCGAACAGTTCGCCCGACGAATAGGGCGCGACCACGATATCGCCCTCGACCGCCGCGGAGGCGCTGCCCAGCAGCCCGGCATCCTCCGGGATGCCGGCGTGCGACCACAGCACCTCGCCGTCGACATCGGACAGTGCGTTCATCTGGTTATCGTAGGAGATGACGAACACCCGGCCGCTGTCGACCGTCGGCGCCGCGCGCAGCGGCACGCCGATACCGCGCTTCCAGAACATCTTGCCGGTCTCGGCATTGAGCGCGAACACGTCGCCATAGCCGGTGGTGGCGAACAGGCGGCCACGGTCATAGGCGATGCCGCCGCCATGCGCGCCACGCTCCTCGTGTCGCGGCCGCAGGCCGACGCGCCAGAGCTCGCGGCCGCTCTCGGCGTCGAACGCCGCCACGGTGGAATGCGAATCCATCACATAGAGCTTGCCGCCGGCCGCCAGCGGCATCGCGCCCAGCCGCCGCGCGCTGTCGGCGCCGGCGCCGATATCGATGCGCCAGACCTGTGCCAGTGCGTCGCCCAGCTCAAGGTGATGCATGGCGTTGGAGGCGACGCCGCCGGGCTGCGGCCAGGCCGGATTACGCCACGGCGGCGGCAACCGTACTTCCAGGTCGGCGATCCGCGGGTCCGGCTCCAGGGTCTTGTCCAGGGTGAGCACCGAGATGCGCTCGCCCGGCAGAGGCGGGTCCTCGCGCTCGCCAAGCCAGCTGGGCAATTCGCAACCCGCCAGCATCGCGACAGCCAGCGCGGCCACCGCGACCAAGCCGCCGATTCGCATGTCCCTACTCCGCCGCGACGCCGAGCACGGCCAGCACCTGGCGCGCGCGACTGCGCATGCCGGCGGGCGCCTCGTTGTCGTCGGCCAGGCTCTTGAACTTGTTCGCCGCCGCCTCGCGATTGCCGTCGCGCAGCGCCAGGATCGCGTCGACCTCGCGGGCGTTGAACCGCCACGGATTGTCCGGCGCCAGCAGCGCGTTGACCCGGGCCGAGACCGCCTCCGAGGCACCGTCGTCGAGCAGGATCAGCACCGCGAGCAGCCGAGCCAGGTCGCGATAGATCTCCGGTACGTCGTCGTCCTCGGCCATCGTGTCGTAGCTGGCCACCGCCGCCTGACCGTCGCCGGAACGTTGCAGCGCCGCCGCCTCCTGCAGCCGGGCCAGAGTCGCGTAGCCGGTGTCGCCGTCGGCGGCCAGCTTGCCGAGCTGGCCCAGCGCCGGGCCGGTGTCGGACTCCTGCAAGGCGGTAATCGCGTCGAGATAGGCCTGCGCCTCCTGCGTGCGCACACTGGCCTGATACTCGCGCCAGGCGACCGACGCGGCCGTACCCAGCACCAGCGCCACGGCGGCGGCGATGACGAAGACGCCGTATTTCTTCCACAGCGAGGTGAGCTGGTCCTTGCGGACGTCCTCGTCGACTTCGCGAAAGATGTCGGACAAGTCGGTTTCCGTTCCCTTTTCGGCCCTTTCAGGCGAGCCGCGTACACTACTCAGCGACCGCCCTCGGGACAACCCGGCGTTCGCGGCGTATGGTCACACCGTCATGGACCAGACCGACCTGATCCGGCTGACCAATCTCGGGCTGCTGCTGGCGGTGATCGCGCCCGGCATCGTGGCCTGGAACCTGCGCCAGAAGTCGACCTTGCGCAACATCGCGATCTGGCTCGCGATCGCAGCCTTCATCGCCCTGCTGGCGAAGCTGTTCGGCGACTTCCGGAGCTAACCCAGCGCCTGCTCATACTGGTCGGCCTTGAAGCCGACCAGCAGCTTGCCGTCGATGTCCAGCACCGGGCGCTTGATCATCGACGGCTGCGCCACCATCAGCGCGATCGCCTTGGCTTCGTCCAGGTCGGCCTTGTCGGCATCGGGGAGCTTGCGGAAGGTCGTCCCGCGCCGGTTGAGCAGGGTCTCCCACCCCACCTGTCCGGCCCAGCCGCGCAGCGTCTTGGCATCGATTCCCGCCGCCTTGTAGTCGTGGAAGGCGTAGGCGACACCCTTGCCGTCGAGCCAGCTGCGCGCCTTCTTCATGGTGTCGCAGTTCTTGATGCCGTGGATGGTGACGGTCGCGGTCATTCGGTTCATTCCTCGTCGCCCGGATAGCGGCCGCGGCAGAAATCCAAGACATACTCGGCCAGCGCCGCCTGCCGCTCGCGTTGCGGTGCCAGCGGTTCGAGCAGTTCGGCGGCGGTGGCGCGCGCCTCGCCGTACAGCCTGGCCTCGTCGATGGTGGTCATGCGGCCGTCGACCACGATGGACTTGCCGGCGACCATCACGCGATCGATCGACAGGCCGGATTCGGCGAACACGAACTGCACCAGGATGTCGCCCTCCGGCACGAAAGTGATCTCGTCGCGGCGCAGGAACACCAGATCGGCGGCAAAGCCCGGCGCGATGCGGCCGATCCGGTCCGCCAGGCCCAAAACACGAGCGCTGCCGGCGGTGGCGCAGCGGAACGCCTCCAGCGCGCCGACCCAGCGATCCGGCTCGCGTTCCTCGGCGCGCGACAGATAGGCGCCCAGGCGCATCGCCTCGATCAGGTTCTGGCCGTCGGAGGTGCTGGTCGAGTCGGTGCCGATGCCGACCGGGATGCCGGCGTCGAGCATCGCCCGCAGCTTGGCGACGCCAGAGCCCAGACGCAGGTTGCTGGCCGGGTTGTGCGCCACCGCGCAGCCGCGTTCGGCCAGCAGGGCGATATCGTCGTCGTCGATCCAGATCGCGTGCGCGGCGGAAAACCGCTCGCTCAGCAGCCCGACATGGTCGAGATGGGCGGTCAGCGAGCGGCCATACCGCTCCAGCGCCACCTTGGCCTGCACCACCGATTCCGCCAGATGGGTCTGTACCGGCAGGCCGAGGTCGGCGGAAAGGCGCGCACAGGCGCGCAGGAAGTCGTCGGAACAGTGCATCGGGATGGTCGGCCCCAGCGCCGGCCGCACCCTATCGAGGGCATGCGGCCAGGCCTCCACCGCCCGCTCGACCACCGCCAGCGCCTGGCGCCAGGTGTCGTCGGCCATCGCCGGCGGACGCAGGGCCTCGGGCAGCGAACCCCACAGGCCGGGCATCGCGTGGTAGAGCGTCGTGTCCGCCATCATCGGCGCCAGCACCGCCCGGATGCCGACCGCCTCGTAGGCTTCCGCGACCGCCAGCAACCCGTCCTCGGTCGGCAGTGGCACCTCCAGGCACAGGTCGTAGCAGGCGGTGCAGCCCTTCTTCGCCAGCTCGATGGCCGACAGCAGCGCCGACTGGTTCTTCTGCGCCGCGCTGCGCCCGCCGGTGACGCCCGGTCCGGCGTTCAGCAGCAATTCCAACGGCCAGCGGTCGTCGATCAGGCCCTTGCCGAGCGCGCCGTGCGAATGGGTGTGCGCGTTGACCAGCCCCGGCACCACGATGTGGCCGCTGGCATCCAGCCGTTCCGCGTTCTCGTCGCCGGCCTCGCCGGGCGCCAGCAGCGCGGCGATGTCGCCATCCTCGACCAGGATGTCGAGCGATTCCGGGCGCCCGTCGCCCGAGGCGTCGAGCACCAGGCCGCCGGCGATCAGCAGTCGATCGGTCATCGGCCGTCTCCACCCGGCAGTCGATTCCGATGCAGCGTCCCGCCCTGCATGATCATCGCCAGGCTCTCCGCCGGCCGCGCCAGCAGGCCGATGTCCCGCAGCGGATCGCCGTCGACCAGCAGCAAGTCGGCATGCGCGCCCGGCCGCAGGCAGCCGAGCTCACCCTCGCGACGCAGCAGCTGGGCGCCGACGGTGGTGGCCTGGCGCACGATCTCCAGCGGCGAGAGCACCTGCGCGCGCAGCTCGAACTCGCGGGACTGCTCCACCTGGAGCTGGCCCAGCAGGTCGGTGCCGTACGGCACCGGGATGCCGGCGCGCTTGCAGATTTCCAGGCTGCGCAGGCCGCCCTCGATCACCAGCTCGTTCTTTTCCAGCATCTCCTTCGGCATGCCGAAGGACGCCGCGCGCTCGCGCATCGCGTAGTAGGTCACCAGATTGGCGACCAGGAACATGCCGTTCTCGGCCATCAGCGTGGCGGTCGGCTCGTCGACCAGGTTGCCGTGTTCGATCGAGCGCACGCCGCCATGCGCGGCGCGCTGGATCGCTTCGGGCGTGTAGGCGTGCGCGCAGACGTAGCGGCCGAAGGCGTGCGCCTCGTCCACCGCCGCCGTCACCTCGGCGGGCGAGAATTGCAGGCTGTCGAGCGGATCGTAAGGCGACGACACCCCGCCCGACATCATCAGCTTCACGTGGTCGCAGCCCTGGCGCATTTCCTCGCGCACCGCCTTGCGCACGCCGTCGACCCCGTCGGCGATGCCCATGGCGAAGGACAGCGCGTCGGCGGTGCCGCCCGAGGCCGCAGTATCGGTGCGTCGGCGCCCGTCGCTGTGCCCGCCGGTCGGCCCCAGCGCCCGGCCGGCGATGAACAGCCGCGGGCCGGGAAACAGCCCCTGCTCGACCGCCGTCTTCAATCCCCAGTCGGCGCCGCCGGTATCGCGCACCGTGGTGAAGCCGCGCCCCAGCATTGCCCCGATCAGGTTCATCGCCCGCGCGGTCATCAGCGTGACGGGAATGTTCTCCAGGGTGCGGATGAACACCTCCGACAGCACCACGTGAACGTGGCAGTCGATCAGGCCGGGCATCAGGGTGCGCCCGCCGCCGTCGATCACGTCGGCGCCCGAGGCCTTGATCGGCCGGTCGGCGACGTCCTTAATCCGCCCGTCCTCGACCAGCAGTTCGTGGCCGTCGACGATCTCGTCGCGCTCCGGATCGAGCAAGCGGCAGTTGCGGAACAGGATGGCCTTCAAGGGCTTACCTCCGGCACGGGGCGGAACCGATCGCCAGCCCGACGCGTCTATTACCCATGAGAGCAAACCTGACGACGGCCGGGCAAGCGCCGCATGCGCAAGAGGCGCGCGACAGTCGCTGGCGGCTGCCGGGCTGGCGCACGCTGGCCGCCGTCGGGGCGCTGGTGCTGTGCGGGATCCTGATCTACCGGGTCGCGCAGGCCTACAGCCTGGCGGAGGTGCTGGCGGCGCTGCGCGAAGTGCCGATGCACCGGATCGCGCTGGCCGGCCTGTGTGCGGCCGGCAGCTACGCCTGCCTGACGCTGTTCGACACCTTGGGACTGCGCTACGCCGGCGTCAGGTATCCCTATCCCTACGTCGCGCTCACCTCGTTCACCAGCCTTTCGCTGGGCCACACGATCGGTTTCGCGGCGCTTAGCAGCGGCGCCGTCCGCTACCGCTTCTATGCCCGCAAGGGGCTGACGCTGGAACAGCTCGCCCGCCTCGTCGGCTTCTGCGGCACCACCGTCGGCCTGGGTCTCAGCCTGCTGGGCGGCGTCGCCTTGCTGGCGGGCCCGTCCTTCGCCGCCGAGATGTTGCCGATCGGGCGAACCGCAACGCTGGCCGCCGGCGCCGTCTGCCTGGCGATCCCGACCGCCTATGTCGGCCTGTGCGCGTTCTATCGCGATACCGTGCACGTCTGGCGCTGGTCGTTCGAGCTGCCCTCGCTGCGCCTAGCACTGGGGCAATGCGCGATCGGCGCGCTGAACTACCTGCTGCTCGCGGCCTGCCTTTACCAGGCGCTGGCCGGGCTGGCCGAGGTCGACTTCGCCGGCGTCGCGACGGCCTACGCGGTGGCCAACGTGGCCGCCCTGATCAGTCACGTGCCCGGCGGCTACGGTGTGCTGGAGGGTATCGTGCTGGTGTTGCTGCCCGGCGCCAGCGTGGTCGGGGCGCTGGTCATCTTCCGCGTCACCTACTACCTCGTGCCGCTGGCGCTCGGCGCCGTCTGCTTCGGCCTCAGCGAACTCTACTTCCGCGCCAAAGGCTGAAGCGGCGCGAAACGACCGGCGCCGCGCGCCCGATTACTCGCGAACGATTCCGTCCAGCAGCTCGCGCATCCGGCGCCCCACTTCGATGGCGCCCTCGCGCGTGAGGTGGCCGCCATCGGGCGAGATCAGATTGCCTTCGGCATCGAATATCCGGCAGTTCGCGGCGCTGCCGCCGCACATGATGTCCATCACGTCATAGTAGCTATCGCGCCGGCCAAGCGCGTCGTTCATCGCCTGGTTCACGGCGCGCGCGGATTCTGCCGCCGGTTGTGTATATCGCGCCCGTTCCCTCACCGGAATATCGAGCACGATCTCTTGGCTCACCGTGCCGAAGTTCTTGCGGCCGAAAACCCTGACGGTGGCCTGAAACTCGGCTTCCAGCCGGCGCACGGTCTCCGGCAGGAACGGGACCACCCAGCGCTCCCATGAACCGGACAACCATATTTCGTCGGCCTGCCGTGCGAGCTCGCGGACCCGGTCGCCTTCGAACCGCCCCTGAACCGCGCAGCGCTCCTTCTGCGAGTCCGGGATGAACCTGTCGATCACCTTGTCGTCGGGCAGGAAGAGCGGTCCGCAATCGGAATCGATCTGCTTGGTCGAGAAGGATAGCGCGTCGAAATAGCCCCGCTCGCGGACGACGTTGAGGAAGTCCTTCGCATGGCTGTCGCCGACCAGCAGGATCTTCCTGCCGCCGTCCCGGAACGGCGCCAGTTCAAGACTGTCGAACAGCTTCTGGTTGTAGTCGGCATAGGTGGTGAACTGCCGCAGCAGGCGCTGGTCCTGCGGGCCATAGCGCCCGATCAGCCCGTCGCTCGCAATCAGCGTCAGCCCGGCGCCGGCCAGCGCCAGCCCGCCCAGCAAGGCAAGCACGAACACGGTCCGCCGGCGCAGGTAGGCGCGGTTCCTGAATGGCCGCTCCACCAGCCAGTAGCTCGCCGCGGCGGCGGCGAAGCTGGCCGCGATCAGGGCGACCTCGTTGCCGTCGAACCAGCCGGCGTGTCGGGAGATCGCGAACACCGGCTGGTGCACCAGGTACAGCGAGTAGCTGATCAAGCCGACGAGCACGAGCGGCCTCGCGGCCAGAAACCGCCTGATCCATGCGGCGTCCGGCGATGCGACGATGATCAGCGCCGAACCGGCCACCGGTATCAGGGCGCTGGTGTAAGGGAACGGCGTCGCCTCGTCGAAGCCCAGGTAGGCATAGGCCAGCAGCCCGAGCCCGGTCAGGCTCAGCAGTTCCGCCAGCGGCCCACGAAATCCGGTGAAACCGGCCCGCGACAGGAACGCCAGGCCGACGCCGGCCGCGAGTTCCCACGCCCGGGTCATCGGCAGGTAGAACGCGGTCTCGAAGTGCAGCTTGGTGATGTACCAGGATGCGAACAGCGACAGGCAGAAGCCAGCGGCCAGCACGCCGACCAGAAGCCTCGGCCAGCGCCACAGACCCATCACCAGAAGCGGGAAGACGAGATAGAACTGCTCCTCGACCGCCAGGCTCCAGGTGTGGACCAGCGGCTTGAGCTCTATCGCCTCGCCAAAGTAGCCGCGCTCACTCCAGAAGTAGACGTTGGACGCGAATACCGGGATCGAGATGACGCTCTGCGCCAGGCTGATCAGGTGGCTCGGCTTGAGGACGACGGCGGCGACGGCGGCCGTGACACCGGTGACGACGTACAGCGCCGGCAGGATCCGCCGTGCCCGCCGCTCGTAAAAGCCGAGTAGCGTGAACCGGCCGTCCGCCCTCTCGTCCAGGATGATCGACGCGATCAGGTAGCCGCTGATCACGAAGAAGACGTCGACTCCGACGTAGCCGCCGCTGAACGGCTCGAACCCGGCATGGAACAAGATGACCGGGACGACGGCCAGCCCGCGCAGGCCGTCGATCTCGGGCCGGTACTTCACGGCGGCAGCGCCTGGCGCGGCGCGCGGGTTGTCGTCACGCGGTTGCGCATGTCAACGGTCGAGCCCGCGCACAGCCGGTCCGGCTACTCCCACTCGATGGTGCCCGGCGGCTTGGAGGTGATGTCATAGGTGACGCGATTGATGCCGCGGACCTCGTTGATGATGCGGTTGGCGACGCGCCCAAGGAAGTCATGCGGGAACGGGTAGTAGTCCGCCGTCATGCCGTCCAGCGAGGTTACCGCACGTAACGCACACGCATAGTCGTAAGTCCGGCTGTCGCCCATCACGCCGACGGTGCGCACCGGCAGCAGCACGGCGAAGGCCTGCCAGATCGCGTCATAGAGCCCGGCGTTGCGGATCTCCTCCAGATAGATGGTGTCGGCCTGGCGCAGGATGGCCAGCTTCTCGCCGGTGATCTCGCCTGGAATGCGGATCGCCAGGCCCGGCCCCGGGAAGGGATGTCTACCGACGAAAGAGTGAGGTAGACCAAGTTCTTCTCCGAGCTTCCTCACTTCATCTTTGAACAACTCACGGAGCGGTTCGACGAGTTGAAAATTCATCCGCTCCGGCAGGCCGCCGACATTGTGGTGCGACTTGATGGTGACTGACGGGCCACCGGCGAAGCTGACGGATTCGATCACGTCCGGGTACAGCGTTCCCTGGGCCAGGAAGGCGGCGCCCTCGATCTTCTTCGCCTCCTCCTCGAACACGTCGATGAAGGTGGCACCGATGATCTTGCGCTTCTGCTCCGGGTCGCTGACCCCGGCGAGCTTGCCAAGGAACAGCTCCGACGCGTCGCGGTGCACCAGCGGGATGTTGTAGTGGCCGCGGAACAGGCTCACCACCTCGTCGGCCTCGCCGGCCCGCATCATGCCGGTATCGACGAACACGCACTGCAACTGCTCGCCGATCGCCTCGTGCAGCAGCACCGCCACCACCGAACTGTCGACGCCGCCGGACAGGCCGCAGATCACCCGGCCGTCGCCGACCTGCGCGCGCACCCGTTCGATGGCCTGCTCGCGGAACGCCGCCATCGACCAGTCGCCGTCCAGCCCGGCGACCTTCTGGGTGAAGTTGGCCAACAGCCGGGCGCCATCGGGCGTATGGACGACCTCGGGGTGGAACAGCACGCCGTAGTAGCGTCGCGCCTCGTCGGCAACGGCGGCGATCGGGGCGTTGTCGCTCTTGCCGACCACCTTGAAGCCGGGTGGGAGTTGCTTCACCCGGTCGCCGTGGCTCATCCACACCTGGTGCCGCTCGCCGGCCTGCCACAGCCCGTCGAACAGGGCGCAGTCCTCGACCACGTCGAGGAAGGCGCGGCCGAACTCGCGCTCGTCGGCGCTCTCGATGTCGCCACCGAGCTGCTGGCACATCGCCTGGAAGCCGTAGCAGATGCCAAGCACCGGCACCCCGGCCTCGAACACCGCCGCCGGCGCGCGGGGCGACTGAATGTCAGTTAACGAAGCAGGGCCGCCACTTAGGATAATTGCCTGAGGTTTTTGTTCAAGCGCATCGGTGGCGTTGTTGAACGGCACGATCTCGCAATAGACGCCGCTCTCGCGCACGCGCCGCGCGATCAGTTGCGTCACCTGGCTGCCGAAGTCGAGGATCAGGACGGAAGGTGTCATCGCCGGAAGCTATGCAGCCACGGGGCGCGAGTCCAGCACCCAGAGCTAGCCGTTGAAAGACAAGCGAAGGGCGCCGCCGAAGACCGGCGACGCCCGAGGGGATCCCGCCGAGGCAGGTTTGGTTGTTCTCGTTATTCGGCGGCGATGCCTTCCTCGACGTGGCGCTTGGCATCGAATTCCTCGGCCACCTGGGCGTCCTTGGCCAGCAGCGCGGCGCTGTCGATCTCGGCGAACTCCATCACGCCCATGTCGACGTACGCCGCCTGCACCTTCGGGCCCCACAGGCCGATGTCCTTCATCGTCGGCACGATGCGGCTGAACAGGCGGGTGCGGAACAGCTTCATCTGCTCCGAATTCTCGACATACTGCTGACATTCCTGCGTCGGCAGGCCGAGCACGTCCCAGATTTCCGGCGTGTTGAAGCGATCGCGCATGTGGTAGCAGGCCTGCACCGCGAACTCCTCGCGCTGGTCGCGTTCGTGCTGGCTCAGGTGCGGGTAGTAGTCGCGCAGCGCCAGCCGGCCGAAGGCGACGTGGCGCGCCTCGTCCTGCATCACGTAGGCGTTGACCGAGGCCGCCAGGTCGTTCTCCGACGCGTCGCGGATGCGCTGGAACGCGGCCAGCGCCAGCCCCTCGATCAGGATCTGCATGCCCAGATAGGTGAAGTCCCAGCGGCTGTCGCGCACCGTGTCCTGCAGCAACGCCAGCAGCGGCGGCGAGATCGGGTAGGCCAGGTCGAACTTGTCGTGCAGCAGGCGCGAATAGGCCTCCACGTGGCGCGCCTCGTCCATTACCTGGGTGGCGGCATAGAACTTGGAATCGATGTCCGGCACGGTCTGCACGATCTTGGCGGTGCAGATCAGCGCGCCCTGCTCGCCGTGCATGAACTGCGAGATTTGCCAGGCCTGGGAGTGGCGGCGCAGGTCGGCGCGCTCCTTGTCGGTCATCCTCTCCCAGATCGGCGAGCCATAGATCGAGATGCCCTGGTCGGGCAGCAGCATCGGGTTCTCCGGGTCGAGATTCTGCGACCAGTCGATGCGGTCGGCGGCGTCCCACTGCTGCTTCTTGCCCTTGTCGTAGAGGCTCAGCAGGTCGGCGCGGCCGTCGTCATATTCCCAAGTGAACTGGGTCGCGGCCTGGCCGTCCACGCTCCACTTCGTCTGCTCCACCGGCATGGTGTAGCGATATGTCGTCGACATGGCTGATCCTCGGCTGAGACGTTTTCCGGAAACTAACTGAACAAGGGTCAGTTCAGCAAGCGGGAATGCCTATGCCTGCACCGGCACCACGAATGTGGCCTTGTAGTCGATGCCGGGCATGGCGGCACTGACCTCCAGCTCCCAGCGCACGCCGTTGGTCGAGTGCCATGCGGTCGAGACCGGCTGGTCGGCGGGGAGATCGAAGGCGACGGCTACGGTGAGGCCGTCATGGCGGGCGCTGGCATGCCCGGCCACGGCCGCCTCGCCTTCCCATTTCACATCGGTGACGCGTCGGGTGCTGTGCCGTTCGCTGTTGCCCATCCGCACCTGCGACTCGTAGCGGTGCAGGCAACGCAGGCGGACGCGGAACCCGTCGGCCGGCGGCGACGCCTTCGATACACCGGTCTCGATCGTGCCGGTCAGCGGCCCGCCCGGCCGCGCCGGCATCTGGTCGACGGCGAAGTGACTGACGCCGAACTTCTGCTGCCGCATACGGTTGCGCACCGCCAGCACCCACAGCCCCACCGCGCAGACACCGACCGCTGCGGCCGGCAGCCAGATGAATGCCTCCCACAACCAGGCGACGACCGCCAGGATCACGCACAGCACCGACCACAGGATCGCGGCGATGAAGTACCAGTTGCCGGCCCGGCTCTCCTGCGCCTCGATGCGCCCGCTGGCCCAGTCATCCCGGCTCTCCACTTCGCCGGCCAGGGCGTCGGCCCGCGCCGCCGCGACCTCGTCGTCGCTGGCGTCCTCCGGCACGTGGATATAGGTGGTCTGGTTTCGCGAGCCGGTCTGCGTCGACAGGGTGTGGCTGGTCACCGCGACCTTTTTCATGCCGTCCGGCGTGGCAAACAGGCGCCGCGCCAGCCAGCCGGCGCCGATGAACACCAGGCCGAAGACGATCAGCGCGATCCCGCCGGGGTCATCGAAGGTCAGCACGATGCCGCCGGCCACGGCGATGGCGCCGAAGCCCATGAACACGTAGCCGGCGACCACCGGCATCTCCGGCCCGGCGCCGCGCGTCAGCCACGACACGGCCCAGCGGATGCCCAGCCCGATCGCGACCATGATGGCGCCGAAGATGTAGAAGCCCGGCTCGAACTCGCCATAGGCCGCGAACACGACCGTGCCGCCGGCGATCAACAGCGCGCCGAGCAGGCAGCAGCCATTGCCGATCCAGCGGATCGGTCTGCCTATGCCGGCCAGCGGCGACGACCGGCCCAATTCGTCCATACGCGACGCCCCGTCGATCGGACCCGCGGACAGTCTAGACGCAATCCGACGTCGGGCTCAGCCCTCGCGGCGTTCCAGCGCGCAGATGTAGAAGGCGTCGCAGCCGTGGCGCGCCGGGGTCAGCAGCAGGCCGGGCTCGGTCCACCCACGATCCGGCGGTGCCACGCCGGGCAGCGCCTCGGTCCAGACCTCGGCCATGTCGAGCGCGCGGAAGTCGTCACGCTCGCCCAGGAAGTCGCGCACGATCCGCTGGTTCTCGGCGAACAGCACCGAGCAGGTGGCGTAGACCAGCCGCCCGCCCGGCCGCACCAGACCGGCACCCTCGCGCAGCAGCATCGCCTGGCTGACGCAATGGCGTTCGATGTGGTCCGGGCGCAGGCGCCAGCGCGCCGACGGGTGCCGGCGCCAGGTGCCGGTGCCGGAGCACGGCGCGTCAATCAGCACACGGTCGATACTGTCGGCCAGCGCCGCCAGCTTGTCCTTGGCCTGCGGCACCTGATGAGCCTGGACGTTGCGCACACCGGCGCGCTCCAGGCGCGGCCTCATCCGCTCCAGCCGGCGGGCATTGTTGTCGAAGGCGTAGATCTGGCCGGACCCGCCCATCGCCGCCGCCAGCGCCAGTGTCTTGCCGCCGGCACCGGCGCACAGGTCGACGATCTGTTCGCCCGGGCACGCGTCGGTGAGCCGGGCAACGAGCTGGCTGCCCTCGTCCTGCACTTCGAACGCGCCCTGCTCGTAAAGATCATGGTTGGTCAGCGCCCGCGGCGCCGCCAGCCGCAAACCGTCGGGGCTGAAATCGGTCGGCGTGGTCTCGATACCGTCTTCCGCCAGCCAGCCGGCGATCTCCTCGCGCCTCGTCTTCAGCCGGTTGACGCGGATGTCGACGGCCGCCGGCCGGTTCAGGGCTGCCATCTCGTCCCCCACCGCGTCGCCGAACTGCGCGCCGAGGTCGTCGGCGAGCCAGGCCGGGAAGTTGCCGCGGGCCCAGACCGGCGGGCTCCCGGCCTCGCTCAAACTGCCGAGCCAGAGCCGGTCGTCGTCGCTCAGCGGCGCCGGATCGTAGGTGCCGCCCGCGAACAGGGCTTCGACCTCGTCCCAGCCGTGGTCCCGGTGAAAGATCAGGAAGGCCAGCATGGTCCGCCGCCACGACGCGTCGTCGCCGCAGCGCCACAACAGCTCGCCCCGGTGGCGCAGCACCTCGTAGACCAGTTCGGTGACGGCGCGGCGATCGCCACTGCCGGCATAACGCCGGCCGCGGAAGAAGTCGCGCAGCACGGTATCGACATTGCGCGACGACGTGCCGATCGTCGCCAGTGCCTGCAGGGCGGCCTCGATCCGCGCGCCCGGCGTCATCCGTTCAGGTTGTGGAACGGATAGTTCGGCGCTTCGCGCGTGATCTGCACGTCGTGCACGTGGCTCTCGCGCAGGCCGGCGCCGGTGATGCGCAGGAACTCGCAGCCGTGGCGCATGTCGTTGATCGTGCCCTGGCCGGTGTAGCCCATCGCCGCGCGCAGGCCGCCGACAAGCTGGTGCAGAATGTTGCCGACCGGGCCCTTGTACGGCACCTGCCCCTCGATGCCCTCCGGCACCATCTTCATGGTGTCGGAGATCTCCTGCTGGAAGTAGCGGTCGGCCGAGCCGCGTGCCATCGCGCCCAGCGAGCCCATGCCGCGATAGGCCTTGAACGAGCGGCCCTGGTACAGGAACACCTCGCCCGGCGCCTCGTCGGTGCCGGCCAGCAGCGAGCCGATCATGGCGCAGCTCGCGCCGGCTGCGATCGCCTTGGCCAGGTCGCCGGAGAACTTGATGCCGCCATCGGCGATCAGCGGCACGTCGGCCTTGCCGCAGACCTCGTGCACGTCCATCAGCGCCGTCATCTGCGGCACGCCGACGCCAGCGACCATGCGGGTGGTGCAGATCGAGCCCGGCCCGATGCCGACCTTCACCGCGTCGGCGCCGGAATCGAGGATCGCCCGCGCGCCTTCGCTCGTCGCCACGTTGCCGGCGATCACCTGGGTATAGTTGGTCAGCTTCTTGATCGCCGCCACGGCTTCCAGAACGCGATTGGAATGGCCATGCGCGGTATCGACCACGATCACGTCGACGCCGGCGTCGATCAGCGCCTCGGTCCGCGCCAGGCCGTCGGCGCCGACGCCGGTCGCCGCCGCGACGCGCAGCCGGCCCTGTTCGTCCTTGGCCGCGTTCGGATAGGCCTGTTCTTTTTCGATGTCCTTCACCGTGACCAGGCCGATGCAGGTGAAGTTGTCGTCGACCACCAGCAGCTTCTCGATCCGGCGCTGGTGCAGCAGGCGCTTGGCGTCCTCGCGCGAGCATCCGCCGGTGACCGTGACCAAGTCCTTGGCGGTCATCAGCTCGGACACCGGCTGGCTCTGGTCGGTGGCGAAGCGCACGTCGCGGTTGGTCAGGATGCCGACCAGCTTGCCGGTCTCGCGGGTCACCACCGGAATGCCGGAAATGCCGTGGCCCTGCATCAGGCCGAGCGCGGTCGACAGCGGCTCGTCGGGATGGATGGTGACCGGGTTGACCACCATGCCGGCCTCGAACCGCTTCACCCGGCGGACCTCCTCGGCCTGCGCCGCCGGGTCCATGTTCTTGTGAATGACGCCGATGCCGCCGGCCTGCGCCATCGCGATCGCCAGCCGATGCTCGGTGACGGTGTCCATCGCCGACGACATCAACGGGATACCGAGCACGATGTCGCGGGTGACGCGCGTGCGGGTATCGGTTTCGGCGGGCAGGACGGCGGAGGCGGCGGGCTTCAGCAGGACGTCATCGAACGTCAGGGCCTCACGGATCTGCATCGCGCAACCTCGACCATTTACGGGGCTGCGGGATACCACGCCGCCCCGGCCTTGTGAAGGGCCGGTGCCGCGCCGTGCGAATACCGCCTCAGGCGGCCTTGATGTTGGAGCGGCGAATGTGATCGAGGTTGCTGCCCTCGATCCGAATCAGGCGGGTCAGGCCGTCGCGCTTCGGCGAATGCACGTCGCCGACATCGTAAAAATGCGCGTCGCCCGGCTGCATCACGTAGCTGCGCTCCGCCTCGACCAGGATCGGGCTGCCCTCGCTGGCCGGCTTGACGATCTTCCAGTCAGTCATCTCGGTGTCGCCCTCCGCGACGCCATATATCGCCCAGCTGCTGCCATGGTCGTGCGGCGCGCTGTTGCCGCCCTTCGGATAGACGTGGCCGCAGATGCAGAAGCCCGTGTCCGGATCCTCGAACAACACCTTGCGCGGCTTGCAGTTGTCCTCGGTCAGGTGGGTGGCGATGAAATCCTTGTCGCGCAGCGCCTTGGACACCAGCTCGCAGACCTTCTCCTTGCCGCCGCGGCCGGGGTCGGCCGACAGCGCGGCGCGGATATCATCGCTCAACTGTTCCAGGGTGTAGCTCATTGTCGCTCTCCCAATTCGGGCACTGTTCGGGTCGTCAGGTCTGGTTCTCGGCCGCTGCCTCGGCGGCGAAATCGTTGTCCCGGGACTTGTACAAATCTGGATAGATTTCCTCGAAGCAGTCCTTGATCTCGCGCAATGGCACGTCGGCGAAGACACCGCGGTCGCGGACATATTCCATGTGCTTGCGCCCGTCGGCGTCGAACGGATGGAACACCGAATCTTCCGTGCCGTCGAATTCCAGCGGCAACACCCGGAACTTCTCGCACAAGGACAGGTTGAAGGCCGGCGTCGCCTTGACCCAGCGACCGTCGAGCCAGACGTCGGTATAGCCGTGGTAGGCGAACAGGTCGGTGCCCATCGAATCGATCAGCTTTTGCGTCGCCAGGTGGTTCTTCACGTCGGCGAACCCGAGCCGGCTCGGGATCCCCGCCGCCCGCAGCACGGCGGCCAGCAGTGCCGCCTTGGTGATGCAGAAGCCCTCACCGCGCGCCAGCGTGGCGCTGGCCCGGAAATGATCCTCGGTCAAAATCATCGAATAGGGGTTGTAGCGAATGCGGTCGCGCACCGCGTAGTAGATGTTCACCGCCCGCTCGCGGTCATCCTTGGCCTCGCCGCCGGCCTCGGCCGCGAAGGCGACGATATCGGGGTGTTCGCTGTCGATGATCGGCGTCGGCGCCAGATAGGCCGGATCCATGAACTACTACTCCGTGCTGCGTCGGCGCTATTCTACGTCGGCCCTAAAACCCAGCGCCACCAGGTAGATTTCCGCGCTCTCCTGACGGCTGGCCGGCGGCTTCACGTGCTTGACCGTCGCGAAGCGCCGCTTCAGGTCGGCCAGCAGCTCGCCAGTCGCCCCACCCTGCCACACCTTGGCGATGAAGCCGCCGCCCGGCGCCAGCACCTCGTAGGCCAGCGCGACCGCCGATTCCACCAGCGCCACGATGCGCAGGTGGTCGGTGCCGCGGTGGCCGGTGGCCGACGGCGCCATGTCCGACAGTACCAGGTCGGCAGCCCCGCCCAGCGCGTCCGTGATCCGCGCCGGCGCGTCCTCGGCATCGACATCGAGCTGCAGCACCGCCACACCCGCAATCGGGTCGATCTCCAGCAGGTCGACGGCGACCACCAGCGGCGCGGCCGCCGGACTTTGCACCCGCTGCGCCGCCACCTGGCTCCAGCCGCCGGGTGCGGCGCCCAGGTCGAGCACGCGCAGGCCCGGCCGCAGCATCCGCACCTTGTCGTCCAGCTCGATCAGCTTGAACGCGGCGCGGCTGCGCCAGCCAGCCTTGCGCGCGGCGAGCACGTAGGGGTCGTTCAGTTGCCGTTGCAGCCAGCGGGTGGACGACGAACTGCGCCGGCGCGCGGTCTTCACCCGCTGCTTCTTCTGCGGCCCGCCGACGCCACCGCCGCCGCTTCCGGCGCGGGTCATGGCCCGGCGTTATCAGCGGCGCGCATCATCGACAACAGCATGCCTTCGCGCAGGCCGCGGTCGGCGACCCGCAGCTTGCCCACCGGCCAGGCGCGGCAGATCGCCGCCAGGATGGCACAGCCGGCGACCACCAGATCGGCCCGCTCGCGCCCGATGCAGGGATGCGCGGCGCGCTCCGCGAAGCTCATCGCCCGCAAGCGCTCGGCGATGTCGAGCGCGTCGACGAAGTCGAGCCACAGCCCGTCGACCCGGCGCCGGTCGTAGTAAGGCAGATCGAGCTGAACGCCGCCCAGCGTGGTCACTGTGCCGGAGGTACCGAGCATCTGGATCTGGTGCGCCGGCTTGTGGCCGTCGCGCTCGATCGCCTTGCGGAACGGCTGCAGGTGCGCGCTGACCTCCTCGATCATCGCCTCGTAGACCGGCGGGTCGATGACCTCGCCGCCGTAGCGCTCGGCCAGGTTGACCACGCCGAACGGCAGCGAGGTCCAGTGTTCCAGGCGGGTCCGGCCGCCGCGCCTGACGCCCAGCCAGATCAGCTCCGTCGAGCCACCGCCAATGTCGAATACCAGCGCGTAGCGCGCCCGCTGGTCGATCAGCGGCGTGCAGCCGGCGACCGCCAGGCTGGCCTCTTCGTTGGTGGTGAGCAGTTCCAGGTCCAGGCCGGTCTCGTCGATCACCCGGGCCAGGAAATCGGCGCCGTTGGTGGCGCGCCGGCAGGCGTCGGTGGCGACCATGCGGCGCCGGGTGACACCGCGCCGGCGCATCTTGGCGGCGCAGACCTGCAGCGCGGCGATGGTCCGTGCCTGTGCCTCGTCGGAGAGTTCGCCGTTGCCGGTCAGGCCCTCGCCTAGCCGCACGATACGGCTGAACGCGTCAATGACCCGAAAGCCGCCGCGCGTCGGCCGCGCCACCAGCAGACGGCAATTGTTGGTGCCCAGGTCGAGGGCGCCATACACATGACCCCAGCGGCCGCGCCGGGTGCGCGCGGCCGATCCGGCCGGCAAACCACGATCGTCGCCAGACGCTGGGCCGGCCGCACCATTTCCGCCGTCCCCTGGAGCCAAATCACGCATAACGGCGAAGCATCGCAGACCCCGGCCGGCGCGGCAACGCTGTGTGCCGGGCGGGCGCTTGGCGCATGCTTGACAGCGGCTGGCCGGCTACCTAGTTTCCGCCCCGCCGCCGGCACCCGTTGGGGGATAGTTTAGCGGTAGAACTCTCGGCTCTGACCCGAGCAGCCCTGGTTCGAATCCAGGTCCCCCAGCCAACTTGGATAGTCCTCGCGTCCGACCATAAGGTCGAATGGCGCGAATCGAACGTGCGGAAAGAGTGAGCAGCCAATGCTCACCAGGTCGCGGCGACGGGTCCAGCCCTGGTGCCTTCCGCGAGGGCGCGGTCTAGCCGATGCGCGGCAGCGCGCGCGGCGCCCGCCTGGTCAGCAGCTCGGGTCCGTCGTCGCGGACGACGAGGTTCTCCTCGTGCACCATCATCCGACCGTCGCCATAGGCCATCGCGGGCTCCAGCGTCAGCACCATGCCCGGCTCGATCACCGTGGTGTCGAACGCGGCATGCGAAGGCCATTCGGTGAGCTGCATCCCAAGCCCGTGCCCGAACCGGCCGACATTGCCGGTGGCGCCGCCATCGGCCTCCAGCACCGCGCGCATCGCTCGATGGACCTCGCGGCAGGCCGCGCCCGGCCGGACCGCAGCCAGGCCGGCCTCGGTCGCCCGGTACAGCGTGTCGTAGGCGCGCCGTGCGGCGTCGCTGGTATCGCCGATCGCGAAGTTCCGATCGAAATCACAGAAATACCCATCGAACGTGCAGCCGGTGTCGAGCATCAGGACATCGCCGTCGGCCAGCGGCCGTTCGCCCGGCGGCGAGATGATGTCGTCGTAGCCGCCCGGCCCGGCGCCGCCGACCAGATAGGGCACGTCGTCGACGCCGAGCCCCAGGCACGCGGTCTTGAAGGCGCGGAAGGCCTCGACCAGCGGCATGCCGACGCGAAACAGTCGGGGCGCCTGGTCGAACGCATCCGAGACCAGCGTCGCGACATGGGCGATCTTGGCGACCTCGGCATCCGACTTCACCATGCGCAGGCGGCGGACCAGCGGCGTGGCGTCAGCGACATCAAGCCCGGGAAGCCTCTCGCGCAGGCGCTGAAAGTCGGCCAGTGGCATCCTCAGGTGGCTCTCGTGGCCCATGGGCAGGCCGACGGTCGCCGCGTCGCCGGCCAGTTCCCGGATGGCCTCGGTCAGCAGGCTGACCCCATCGTCGTCCGGCCGCGGCGCTGGCCAGGTCCGGATGTCGTCCAGCCAGGTGCGCGCCATGCAGGCGCCGCCGATCTCCGGGATGACGGCGACCGGCTTGCCGGCGCGCGGCACCAGCAGGAACCAGGGCCGCGTCGGGCTTTGCCAGAACGGCGTCAGGAAGCCGGAGAAGTAGCGGACTTCCGGTTCGGTCGTCAGCAGCAGCAGATCGAAGCCGGCCTCGCGCATGAGCGCCTGCGCCCGCTGCGTGCGTTGGACCAGTTCGGCCTCCGCGAAGCCACGCTCCGGAGCGGCCGGTAGCGGCGCCGTCATGAGTCGGCCGCGCGGCTGACTTTGTCGAGGAACGGGCGCGCCGCCGCCCCGAACGCGGCGAGCTGCGACAGGTCGATATCGTCATTCGCCGTTTGAATGCCTGCGATCCCCCCTGCCCCCTGCGCGCGGGTGCCCGCTCACATTGAACTTAACACGCACGGGCCGCGCGCATGAGCGTGGCCCGACCGAACGCTGGCTCGGGCAGGGAGCCGATGCGACAAATGAACATCCTGATCGCCGTGGCGGACCAGCTGACACCGTTCGTGTTCGGCTGTCGCGGCGGCCAGGACATTGCATCGAACTGGGACCTCGACGACGAGCGATGGATGGGGGTGTTGGCGGTTCACCTGAGGCGGCCGGCTGGACGCCACCGCGACCGGTCGCCCACACTGTCGCCGTGGCGATCGGGAAGCGGTGGCGGATGAAGGTTCTCATCACGGGCGGCAGCGGGTTCGTCGGCGCGCACGTGGTGCGCCGGTTCGCCGACGCCGGGCACGAGGTCACGGTGTTCGGCCCCGGGCCGGAGCCTTGCCTGACCGCCGCCGACCTGGCGCGCGTCGCCCTGGTCGCCGAGTCCATCACAGATGCCGATGCGGTCGCGCGCGCGGTGTCCGACGCGGCACCGGACCTGATCGTCGGCCTGGCGGCCTACGGTGGCGACGGGCATGGCCTGATGCGGGCCGCGGCCGCGCACGAGGCCGATGCGCTGGCGGTCAACGTCGCCGGGTTCCGGAACCTGCTGGCCGCCGCGACGGCGCAGCGGGTGCGCCGCGTCCTGTGGGCCAGCACGCTGGCGGTCTATGGCGATGCCGGCCGCTATCCTGGCGGCGCCGTCGACGAGGCCTCTCCGCCGGCGCCGCAAAGCTTCTACGGACTGACCAAGGTGCTGGCCGAGCAGATCGCCGGCTTCTACCGCACCGAGGTCGGGCTCGATATCGTCGGCCTGCGGCTGCCTTTGGCGTTTGGGCCGGGGCTCTGGTATCGCGGTGTCGCGGCGGAAGTGACGAAGCTGTTCGAGGCGGCCGTGGCTTTCGACGGCAAGGCGTCGGCGCCCTACGCGCTTGCAGCCGACGATGCCCCGATCGACCTGATGTACGTCGCCGACGTCGCGCAGGCGTTCTTGCACCTCGCCGATCACGACGGACCGACGGAGCCGCTTTACAACCTGTCCGCCTTCGCCATGCCGCTGGGCGCATTCGCGTCCGAAGCGATGGCGCTGGTACCAGGCTTCGAGGTGGCGCTCGACGAGCGGCCGGCCGCGATCCGCTATCCGAGCCTGGCCGGCACCGCCTTCGCCGACGATACCGGCTTCCGCCCGGCCCACGACCTGCGCGCCGCCTGCGCTGACTATCTCGACGCCATTCGCCGCGCCGACTAGCGCAACGGACATCGTCCTTGCGGCTTGAGTGCTGCAAATAATAATGATTCGCATCCTTGTTCGCATCTGGTTGGCTGCGCCGAACATCGGCTTAGCCGGCGAAAAGACCACCGACGTAAAGCAACTGATCTCCGTCGCGGCGCTGGCGGCGCTGATCCTTGTCGATGCCGGCCCCGCGACGGCCGGCACCGGCAACCGGCCGTGCACCGACTACGCCAAGGGCGGCGCCTGCACCAACGGCAACAGCAATCGGCGCCGCGCCTATCTGGCCGCCGGAAATCCATTTCTTGAAGTGTTATAACATTGCAGTCACTATGCCCACGACAGATGCTTGACAGTTGGCCTGTGCGACGCATTCTCATTTTTGTATGCGCCGGCCGGCGCCACGATACATCGGGGAAAACACGACATGCGGAAGAACCTCCTGGGCGGCACGGCGCTGGCGCTGGCGCTGGGCATTGCCGGCGGCGCCACGGCGGCCGACAAGGTCAGCCTCGGGCTCGAGGGCTACTATGCGTTCTTTGGCGTCGTCGCGGACCAGGACGACGGCGCCGGCGAGCCGGGGGCCGGCTTGCGCGAGCATGGCGTGCTGCGCGAGAGCGAGGTCGGCTTCATCGGCAAGACCACGCTGGACAACGGCATCACCGTCGGCGTCGACATCCAGCTCCAGGGCGACACCGTCGCCGACCAGATCGACGAGTCCTACATCTTCTTCGAGGGCGCCTTCGGCCGCATCCAGCTCGGCTCGGAAGACCCGGCGCCGGACGAGATGTTCTACGGCGCCCCCACCCCGATCGCCGAGAACGGCGTCAACTCGCCGACCTTCTTCCACGCCGCCGCCGGCGCCAACGCGGTCGGCAGTTCCGCCACCTTCGTCAACCTGACCAGTGACTCAGACAAGATCACCTACTTCACGCCGCGCTTCCACGGCTTCCAGCTCGGTATCTCCTACACGCCCGACAACACCGAGGAACTGGGCTTCGGACTGCGCCCGGAGAACACCCCGGCCGGCGCCACACCGCAGCAATCGGAAGTGTTCGAGGGCGCGATCAACTGGGTCGGCGACATCGGCGACGTCGCACTCGGGCTCTACGCCGGCTACAGCACCGCCGATCTTGAAGGGCCGGCCGCCGGCACCGGCCCGCTGGTCGGCTTCGAGGACCAGGAGATGTGGGGCTTCGGCGGTGCGCTGGAGTATCGCGGCTTCACCTTCGGCGCCTCCTATCGCTGGACCGACCAGGGGCTCAGCGGCTCCAACACGGACCGCTGGGACGGCAACATCGGCTTGACCTACGCATGGGGCGCCTGGTCGGTCGGCGCCGCCTACGCGCATGCCGAAGTCGAGGTCGGCGCAGGCGCCGGCGACGACGAAATGGACCAGGTCGAAATCGGCTTTACCTACAATCTCGGTCCCGGCGTCGATCTCGCCGGCGGCGTCCAGTTCGTCAACTTCGACAGCGACACCGGCGGCCCGGCGGCCGAGAACGACGCGGTGATCGGGCTGCTCGGCACGGTGATCACCTTCTAGCCGCGCATGGCCGACATGTCCTGAACGCATTGGCCAGTCAGGCCACGGTTGGTACTGTTCATGGCCCACGCCGGACCACCGGCGTGGGCCTCTTGCGTGGGAGGAGCACCGGACCATGACTGCCGTCACAGAAAGCTTCGACGCCCTGGTGATCGGCGCCGGTGTCGGCGGGCTCTATGCCCTGCACCGCCTGCGCGACAAGCTGGGCATGAAGGTCAAGGTGATCGAGGCCGGCGACGACGTCGGCGGCACCTGGTACTGGAACCGCTATCCGGGCTGCCGCTGCGACGTGGAGAGCCTGGAATACTCCTTCTCCTTCGACGACGAGCTGCAGCACGAATGGTCCTGGCCGGAGCGCTACGGCAACCAGCCGGAGATCCTCGACTACGTGCGCCACGTCGCCGACCGCTTCGATCTGCGCCGCGACATCCAGTTCGCCACCCGGGTGAAGACCGCGACCTACGACCGCGCCGCCAACCGCTGGACCGTGGTGACCGAGGCCGGCGAGCGCTTCGCCGCGCCGATCTGCGTGATGGCGACCGGCAACCTCTCGATCCCGCGCGTGCCCGACTTCCCGGGCCTGGAGAGCTTCGAGGGCGCGACCTACCACACCGGCCTGTGGCCGCACGACGGCGTCGACTTCACCGGCCTGAACGTCGCGGTGATCGGGACCGGCTCGTCGGGCGTGCAAAGCATTCCGATCATCGCCAAGCAGGCCAAGCACCTGACGGTATTCCAGCGCACAGCAAACTTCATCCTGCCGGCGCGCAACGGCCCGATGGACCGAGAGCGCGAGGCCAGCCACAAGGCGCAATACCCGGAGCTGCGCCGCGCCGCCTACGACACGCCCTTCGGCATCGCCGGCTACCCGCCGCCGACCAAGTCGGCGTTGGAGGCCAGCGAGGAAGAGCGTAACGCCAAGTACGAAGCCAAGTGGGCCGAGGGCGGCTCGATCAGTTTCCTCTACAGCTACACCGACCTGCTCACCAGCGAGACGGCCAACGACACCGCGTCGAATTTCGTGCGCGACAAGATCAGGTCGATCGTGAACGACCCGCAGACCGCCGAGTGGCTGTGCCCGAACGACCACCCGATGGGCACCAAGCGCCTGGTGCTCGATACCGGCTACTACGAGACCTATAACCGCGACAACGTTACGCTGGTGAATGCGCGCATGGCGCCGATCGAGGCGATGACGCCGGCCGGCCTGCGCACCACCGAGGCCGAGTACGCGTTCGACGCCATCGTCTTCGCCACCGGCTTCGACGCCATGACCGGCGCACTGAAGGAGATCGACGTCACCAGTTCCGACGGCCGCTCGCTGACCGCCGACTGGGCCGACGGGCCGCACACCATGCTGGGGATCATGTGCGCCGGCTTCCCCAACATGTTCATGATCACCGGCCCCGGCAGCCCCGGGGTGAAGAGCCAGATGATCCTGAGCTGCGAGCAGCACGTCGACTGGATCGTCGATTGCGTGACGCATATGCGCCGTCACGGCATCGCCGCCATCGAGCCGACCGAACAGGCCCAGGCGGACTGGTCGCGCCATGTCGTCGAGGTCGCCGACCGCACGCTCTATCCGAAGGCCAATTCCTGGTACATGGGCGCCAATATCCCCGGCAAGCCACGCGTGTTCATGCCCTATGTCGGCGGCGTCCACACCTACAAGAAGACCTGCGATCAGGTCGCCGCGGACGGCTACCCCGGCTTCGTCATGACGCCAGCAGCCAGCCCGGCGATGGCGGCGGCCGGCGACGACTAGGTCACGGCGATCCGCAGGTCGCGGTCGTAATTGTCGAGACCGGGATTGGCGAAATAGGTGTCGCGCGTCACGTAGGTGACCGCCGCCGCGCGCCGCCATCGCGCCGAGCGGTTGGCCGACGACTGGTGCAAAACGCCGACGTGGTGAAACGACACCCCGCCCTTCGGCACCGGCGCGGCGCTCAGTGGGTACTTCGCCACGATGTCGGCCGCGATCTGCAGGTCGAACGGCCGCCCCTTCGGCGCGAAGTGCGGCAGCGTCTCGGCCAAGTGCGTGCCGTCGGCAAAGTAGAGGCAACCGTTGTCCTCGCTCGCCTCGTCCAGCGCGATCCAGGCGGTCACCAGCCCCTCGCGGTTGTTCACGCCGGCGTAGAAGTCGTCCTGGTGCGCCGGCTTCGGGCTGCCGCCGTTGGGCGGCTTGAAGAACACCTGGCTGAAATAGATGTCCACGTCCGGGCCGATGATCGCGGTGACCACGTCGACCAGACGCGGGTCGCGCGCCAGTCGGCCGACGCCCGTGCAATGGCGCACCGGGTGGTCGATCCAGCGCGGCCGCGCCGAACCGTCGTCGGTGACGTCGAGGAACTTTGCCCGCTCGGCCGCCGGCGTCGCCGCTATATGCGCATCCGCCCAGGCCTCGATCTCGGTGGCGACCGCGTCCATCTCCGCAGCCGTGAACAGGCCCGCCACGGTCGCGTGCCCGTCGGCGCGGTAACGTTGCAGCCACTCGTCCATGCTGGCCTCCTCCCGCCGGGAATTACCGGACGCCGCCCGCGCGCCTGTCAAGGCGCCGGCCGTGGACAGCAGCAAGGCGGCGGCGCCACGCCACGTCATGCGCGTGGCCTCGACGCACCGCGCGCGGTGTTCTAAATTGACATAAAGCTCACTCGGCGAGGTCAATTGGTATCGTGTTAGGGAGTCGGTGACCATAGGGCAGCATGCTGGCGTCTTGACGCACGCGTGACGGGAGTAGCTGCATTGCGCGACCTACCCACCATCGCCACCGCCCTCGACGGATCGGCGCTTTCGCAAACACTGGTCGGATTCGAGCAGAAGCCGCCACAGGTCAGCTTCGGCGAGATCGAGACGACGGCACTGCCGACCGACCCGGATATCGGTTATCACATCGACGATATCTTCGCGTCCGACGCCTGGGCGGTGGCCCCCGGCGCCGGGGTGAAGATCGCCATCGTCGACGACGGCTTCGTCTACACGCACCCGGATCTCGACGGCAATTACCGCACCGACCTCGACCTCGACGTCCTGCAGAATGACGACGACGCGGCGGCGGGCGGCGGCAATACGCATGGCACTCGCGTGGCCGGCGTGGCCGCGGCCGAGGCCGACGATGCCGGTGTCGTCGGCGTCGCCTACGAGGCCGATATCGTCGGAGTCCGCATGGGCTTCGGCAGCCAGGGCTCGCTGGCGCAGGTGGTCGACGCCCTGAACTACGCCGGCAGCACCGGTGACGTGGTCAACGCGAGCTGGAAGTTCGACACCCCGTTCAGCGACAATTTCCGCCTGATCGACTTCCAATCGACCGCATCGGCGCTGACGGACGGGGTCTCCGAGGGACGCGACGGCCTGGGCACCGTTTTCGTGTTCGCGGCCGGCAACGACCGCAGCGTCGGCGACGACGCCAACTACCACAATATGCAGAACTCGCCGTACACCATCGCGGTCGCGGCGGTGAATGCCAGCGGCAATCTCTCCAGCTTCTCCAACCCCGGCGCGGCCCTGCTGGTCAGCGCCCCGGGCCAGGCGATCGAGACCACGATCGGCAGTTCCGGCTATACCACCACCAGCGGCACCTCCTTCTCGGCACCGATCGTGTCCGGCGTCGTCGCGCTGATGCTCGACGCCAATCCGGACCTCGGCTATCGCGACGTCCAGGAAATCCTGGCCTACACGGCGCTCAAGACCGACCCGAACGACGCCTCTTGGGACGCCGCCAACGGCGCCGGCAACTGGAACGGCGGCGGCCTGCATTTCAGCCACGACTACGGTTTCGGCCTGGTCGACGCCGGCGCCGCGGTGCGACTGGCCGAGACCTGGCAAGCCCAGGCCACCTTGGACAGCCGCGACATCGTGCAAGTCATCTCGTTGCCGGAAACCGCCATTCCCGACAATGACGCCGGCGGGCTCAGCGACACAATCACCATCGGCACCGCGCTCGACATCGACGTCGCCCAGGTGGTGCTGGACCTGACACACAGCGCCATCGGCGACCTGCGCATCACCCTGACCTCGCCGGACGGCACCGAGGCGGTGCTGGCAAACCGGCCCGGCGGCAGCGGCAACGACGCCGACAACATCTTCTTCACCTTCTCGGCCAACAACTTCTGGGGCGAGACCGGCGTCGGCACCTGGACCTTGAATGTCGCCGACCTCGGCGGTGCCGGCGAGACCGGTTCGCTGCTCGGCTGGGCCCTGGTCCTGACCGGCGATGCGCCCAGCGACGACACCACCCACGTCCTGACCGACGAGTTCGCCGGCGCCACCATCGACGACACCGCAGGCCACGACATCCTCAACGCGTCGGCGGTGCGTGGCGACGTCGTCATCGACCTCGACGCCGGCACCGGCACCGCTGCCGGCCAGGGCCTGGCCCTTACCGCCGGCACCACCATCGAGGAGGTCTACACCGGCGACGGCGCCGACACGGTGCGTGGCGATGACGGCGCCAACCTGATCTGGGCCGGACGCGGCGGCGACGACATCGAAGGCGGCGACGGCAACGACACCCTGGTCGGCCACGGCGGCAACGACACGGTCGAGGGCGGCGACGGCGACGACCTGGCACGGCTGCTCGCCGACCTCGCCAGCTATGATGTCGCCATCACCGGCACCACGTCGCTGACCATCGAGGATATCGGTGGCGACCCGTTGGACGAGGGCTTCGATACCTATCTCCACGTCGAGTGGTTCGATTTCGCCGGCGTGACCTACAGCTTTGCCGATCTCGACTCGCTGTTCGGCGGCGGCCCGCTCCCGAACCTGGACCCGGACGCGGTCGACGACCTCGCCGCGACCGGCTTCGGCGTCGCTGTCGACATCGACGTCCTGGCCAACGACAGCGATCCGGAGAACGACCCGCTGACCGTCGCCGCCGTCGGCGCGGCAGGCAACGGCATCGTCGCCGACAATGGCGACGGCACCCTGACCTATACGCCCGATGCCGGTTTCTCCGGCGACGACAGCTTCACCTACACCGTCGATGACGGCCAAGGCGGCAGCGACACCGCCACCGTCACCGTCTCGGTGGCCGAGCCGCCGGCCGGGCCGGCGCCGGTGCTGTTCGACGCCGCCGGGTTCAGCTCCTATTCATCGGGCCAGGACGCCGTCGGCGACCAGACCATCCTCGACGGCGGCACCACGGTGCAGTTCGTCGGCAACACCTGGCGCAAGTTCGCCTACGACTACGCGATCACCGACGACACCGTGCTCGCCTTCGAGTTCCGCAGCACCATCGAAGGCGAGGTCCAGGGCATCGACCTCGACAGCGACAACGTCTGGGGACGCAAGACCTTCCAGGTCTACGGCACCCAGACGCACAACTGGCAGGGCGACCCCGACCTCTACACCGGTGCCGGCAACTGGCAGTCGTTCGAGATCGACGCCGGCGACCTGTTCGGCCTCGGCGACATCCACTTCATCGCCTTCCTCAACGACCACGACGGCGGCGCCCGGGACGCCGAAAGCGCCTACCGCAACGTCACTCTCTACGAGGCCGACGTGGCAATCGGGTAGCCGGCTACGGCTTGCCGAAGGTGGCGATGCGGTCGATGCGGCAGATGAACAGCACCCGCTTCTCGTCGATCTTCGGGTCGCGCAGGCCGTAGGGCGGCGGGTTGCCGGTGTACTTGGTCCAGATCTTGTCGACCTGCTTGGTGACCCGTTCGCCACCCGGCTCCCACTCGCGTTCTTCCTTCTCCACGGTGCACTTGATCTGCACCCAGTGGTAAGGGTTGTCCGGGTTCACCAGCAGGCAGGTGAGCTGCGGGTTGTTTCTGATCCACTCGCATTTGGAGCGGTGCGAGGCGGTGTTGACCAGGATCTTGTCGTCTTCGTAGTCGAACCACATCGGCGTTAGGCTGACCCGGCCGTCCGGCCCGATCAGGCCCAGAGTCTGGGTGATCGGCCGATCCAGCAGATCCTTGTAGATCGGATTGAGGTCGGCCAGGCCACCGGCCTTCCTGCGCTCGCCAACCGCGAACTGGCCTTCCTGCAGGCCGTCGGCGACATGGCGGAAGTTCGCGACCGTGAAATCGCTCATGGCAGTCTCCCTTGTGCGTCTTTGCGCATCGAAAGCCTACACGCGGGGACGTCAGCGGCGCTATCCTGGGCCCATTCGTGACGGGAGGAACGTGACATGGCAATCAAGATCGTGGAACTGATGCACGCTGGCATCCGGGTGAAGCCGGCCGACAACGACATCGACGGCGCGCGCGAGATCTATTCCGACCTGCTGGGCCTGGAGGTCGACAGCAGCCGGCCGGAGATCGCCGGCATCCCCGGATTCTGGGTCAACCTGGAGCAAGGCAAGAACCTGCGCCAGCTGCACATCTTCGGCGCCGAGGGCGCCTCGCCGGCGGCGCGCTCGCTGAAGGAGGACCCGACGCGGCCGCACGTCGCTTTCGCGGTGGAGAGCATCGCCGACGCCGAGGCCGAGCTGAAACAGCGCGGCATCGAATACTGGGTCTACGAGAGCCTGGTCGGCAGCGGCTCCAAGCAGGTCTTCTTCGAGGACAAGTGCGGCAACATGATCGAGTTGCAGCAGCACCCGGGCTGATCCGGGGTCAGGGCTTCTGCGACCTGTACCAGTCCAGTACCTGCTCGCCGCGCCAGAGCAGGACACCGGGTTGCTCGCGGATGTGGGCGTAGAACTGCTCCAGGTAGCCGATGCGGTGCGGCACGCCGGAGAGATAGGGATGCACGCTGATCGCCATGATCCGGGTGATCTGCTCGCTGTCCTTGTAGAGCCGGTCGAACTGATCGACGGCGCGGTTCAGCCACTCCGACGACGGATGGTTCTGTAGCGCCATGACCGGGATGTCGTTGGTCTCCACCGTATAGGGGATGGAGACCACCGGCCCGTGCGCGGTGGCGAGCTCGCAGGGCTGGTCGTCGAGCACCCAGTTGGCGACATATTCGATGCCCGCGGCCGCGAGATAATCGAGCGTGTCCTCGGTCTCGGTCAAGCCCGGGCTCTCCCACCCGCGCGGCGGCTTGCCGGTGAAATCCCTGATGGCGGCGACGGTCTTGGCGATGGCGTCGACCTGATCGTCGACATGGTGCATCGGCCGCTGCTCCCAGCCGTGGCCCATGAACTCCCAGCCGGCGTCGCGCGCGGCCTCGGCGACGCGCGGGTAGGCCTCGATGACGCGGCCGTTGATGGCGCAGGTGACGCCGACGTCGAACGCCTTCATGCAATCGAGAATGCGCCAGAAGCCGACCCGCATGCCGTATTCGTGCCAGGCCCAGTTCGGCAGGTCGGGCTGCAACGGCTGGCCCATCGGCGGCGGCAGCACGGTGCGCGGCATCGGCCGCGTCGGGCTCCACTCCTCGACGTTGACGATCGTCCAGACCGCCATGCGCGCGCCGTCGGGCAGCGTCAGCGACGGCCGGTCGACGATGGCGGAATAGGGAATGCGGGTATTCGGCAGAGGCATGGTTTTCTCCCTCCCGCTTTCGCGGGATCGCACCGCCTTAGCGTCGTGTTCTACGCGCCCAGATAATACTGCTTCACCAGGTCGTTGTTCTTCAGGGCGTCGGCGCTCTCGCCCTCGAAGGCGATCTCGCCGTGCACGATGATGTAGCCGCGGTCGGCGATCTTGATCGCCTGGTTGAAGTTCTGCTCGGCCATCAGCACGGTCATCGAGCGCTGGTCCTTCAGCTCCTTGATCTTGGCGATCATGCGGCTGACCAGGATCGGCGCCAGGCCGACCGACGGCTCGTCGACCAGCAGGATTTCCGGCGCCGACATCATCGCGCGGGCCAGTGCCACCATCTGCTGCTCGCCGCCGCTCATCGAGCCGGCGAGCTGCGTGCGGCGCTCCTTCAGCACCGGAAAGGCCTCGAAGCAGAAGTCCAGGCTGTCGTCGATCTGCTTGCGCGCCGCGGCGCGGTAGGCGCCGAGCTGCAGGTTCTCGGTCACGGTCAGCTTGGGAAACAGGCGTCGCCCCTCGGGCACCAGGGCGATGCCGAGATTGACAACCTGTTCCGGGGTGCGCCCGGCAAGGTCGATCTTCTCGCCGTCGCGCTCCAGGTAGACCTGGCCGGCGGTCGGCACCAGCATGCCCATGAGGCACTTGATCAGCGTGCTCTTGCCGTTGCCGTTGGTGCCGAGCAGGACCACGGTCTCGCCCGGCTCGACCCGCACCGAGACGCCGTGCAGCACCTTCACCGAGCCATAGCCGGCCTCGACATTGTCGATGACGATCCTACTCGCCAAGGTAGGCCCTCTCCACGTTGGGGTCGCGCACGATCTCGTCGGGCGGCCCTTCGGCGATCTTGGCACCGGCGTCGAGACAGATCACGCGTTCCGAAAAGCGCATCACGGCGCGCATGATGTGCTCGATCATGATGATCGCCACGCCGCGCTCGGCGACTTTGAACAGGATCGCCAGGATCTCGTCGACCTCGTTGCCGGACAGGCCGGCCATCGCCTCGTCGGAGATCAGCAGCGCCGGGTTGGCCGCCATGGCGCGGGCCAGTTCCAGCTTGCGCAGGTCGATCTGGGTCAGCGAGGCGGCGTCGGCGCTGGCCTGCTGCTCCAGGCCCATGGTGGCGAGCAGCTCGCGGCCCTCCTCCGCCAGTAGCCGGCCGCCCTCGCGCCGCCCGGCATATTCCAACGGCACGCAGACATTCTGCAGCACCGTCATCGACGGGAACGGCTTGGGTATCTGGAAGCTGCGGGCGATACCAAGGCGGGTGCGCTGGTACGCCTTCATGCGGGTGATGTCGGCGCCGTTGAACATGATGCGGCCGGTGTCGCACAGCAGCGCGCCGGCGATGCAGTTGATAAGGGTGGTCTTGCCGGAGCCGTTCGGGCCGATCAGGCCAAGCCGCTCGCCCGGGTTCAGCACCAGGTCGATGCCGCCCAGCGCGGTGAAGCCACCGAAATTCTTGGTCACGCCAGCGACGTCGAGGATCGGGCCGGCCATCACGCCTTCCTCCGGCCGAACAGGCGACGGATCAGGCCGACGATGCCCTGCGGCGCCAGGATCACGAAACCGACCAGCATGACGCCGACAACCAGCAGGTTGAGCTCCTGGCCGGCGCCCTCGAACAACTGGACCACCGTCAGCCATTGCTGCATCACGCCAAGCAGCAGCGCACCGATCACCGGTCCGAACCAGACGGTGGTGCCGCCGATCAGCGGCATGGCGATGGCGTTCACCGCGTAGGTCAGGTTGAAGGCCGAGACCGGGTCGACGTAGGTGACGTAGAGCGGGTATGGCGCGCCGGCGATGCCCATCAGCGCCCCCGACACGGTGGTCGAGATCAACTTCAATCGCAGCGTCGGCACGCCGGTCGCCTCGGCGGCGACTTCGTCGTCGCGGATCGCCGCCAGGCCACGGCCGAAGCGGCTGTCGTTGATCGCCTTGGCGACGCCGACGGCGAACAGCGCCAGCAACAGCATGACCGCGAACAGGCCCTCGATGAACTCGTCGAAGTACAGCATGCCGTCGGGCGGGATGACGTAGGTGCCCTTGGCGCCGCCGACATATTCCCAGTTGGTGACCACGGTCTCCAGCACCACCGCCAGGGCCAGCGTGGCGATGGCGAAGAACACGCCGCGCAGACGCAAGGTCAGGAAGCCGACGCCGAGCCCGATCAGGCCGGCAACCACGCCGCCGGCGACGATCAGCAGCGGCAGGGGCAGCCCGAGCCATTTCTGCAGCGCGATGGAGGTGTAGGCGCCGACGGCGAAGAAGGCGGCGGAACCGAAATTCACGTAGCCGGTGAAGCCGCCGAGGATGTTCCACGCCGTCGCCAGCACCACGAACTGCAGCACCGTGTAGCCGGCGTAGAACAGGAAGGTATTCTCGATCGTGAGCGTCAGCACGTTGCCGGCCACGAAGATGGCGACGAGGGCGATCCAGAACCAGATGCCGCGCATCGCCCTAGCGTCCGAACAGGCCGGCGGGACGCACCGCCAACGTGATCAAGAGGAAGCCAAAAGCCACCGCCGGCGCCCAGGAGGGCCCGATGAAGGTGGCCACCAGGCTCTCCACGACGCCAAGCAGCAGCGCGGCAACGAAGGTGCCGGAGATCGACGTCATGCCGCCGAGCACGACGATGGCGAAGGCGCGACCGATGTAGAGCCGCCCGACCGATGGCTCGACCGGCTGGATCATGATCAGCAGCGCGCCGGCCACGGCCGTGGTCGCCAGCGCCAGACCGAAAGCGATGCGCTTGATGCGCACCGGGTCGGCGCCCATGAGCTGCAGCGCCAGGCGGTCCTGGGAGACCGCGAGGATGGCGCGACCGATGAAGGTGCGCGACAGGTAGAAGTACAGCCCCGCGGTCATCACCGCCGCGACCAGGAACGGCACCAGCAGCCGGAATGGAATGCCGACGCCGCCGAGGTGGATCGATTCGCCGATATAGGCGGTCTCGACCAGCCGGTAGTCGACACCGAAGGTCATGATCAGCAGCACTTCGACGATGAACAGGATGCCGAAAAAGAAGGCGAGCCCGCGTAACGCGTCGTCCCCTCGTCGCTCGAAGCTACTGTAGTAGACGGAATAGAGCGCGACACCGATGACGAAGAAGAACGGCATCAGCAGGACGCCGGTCACCACTGGGTCCAGGCCCAGCCGCTCGTGCGCCACGTAGGTACAGAACGAGCCGAAGATGATGAAGATCGGATGGGCGATGTTGACGACGTCGAGTTGACCGAAAGCAATGGTCAGCCCGAGCGCCACGGCGGCGTAGAAGCCACCCAGCAGCACGCCCGCGACGACGGCGTTCGCCAGTAGGTCGATCGAGAACACGGTCGTCGGCGGGCTAGCTGCTAATCGGTGACGTTACGCGAGGCTACTTGTACGGATACTGAAGGTCGCCGTGCTTCCACTGCTTCGGGTACAGCACCGCGCGGGTGCCTTCCTTGGTGAACTGCTCCACCTCGTTACCCTCGACACCCTGGAACTGGACCATCAACACGCGTGGTGTCGCCCACTCGCCGTTCTTGCCGAAACGGACCTTGCCGACCACGGTGTCGTGCTCGTTGTCGCGGATGTAGTCGGCGATCTTGCCCTGGTCCAGGCTGCCGACCGCGGTCACCGCGCTGCCCAGCACTTGCAGGTACGCGTAAGCGTAGGGCGGCAGGTAGTAGCCCAGCGGATCGACGCCGGCGGCCGGGGCCTTCTCCTGGTACTTCTTCAGGAAGGCGTCGACGCCCTCGAACTTCAAGGTCGGGGACGGCACCCAGAAGTCGTAGTTGACGATGCCGTTCAGCATCGGGCCCAGCTTGGTCATCAGCGAGGCGAACTGCAGGCCGACCATGCCGCCGCCGAACATCTTCGCCTTCAGGCCAACCTCGTTGGCGGCGCGAACCATACCGGCGGAGTCCGGCGGATAGGAGGCGACGAAGATGACGTCGGGATTGGTTGCCTGGATCGCGCGCACGATCGGCGTGTAGTCGGCGGTGCCCGGCGGATAGGTCTTGTCGTAGACGATCTTCAGACCCTTCTTCTCCGCGTTCGTCCGCGCGCCATCGAGGGCGTTGCGGGCGAACTCGGCGTCGGCACCGACCAGCGCCACGGTCGTCGGTTTCGGCGACTGCTCCATCGCCAGGTCGAAGTAGTGACCGGACCAGTCGGTCTTCGGCTCCGGGCCGGCCGGCATGATCTGGAAATAGCGGTCGTACTGGAACTTCTCGTTGGCGGCGAGGCCGAACAGGGCCATGAACACCATCTTCTTGCTCATCACGACAGGCATCGCCGGCACGATCATGTTGGTGGCATAGCCGGAGACCACCAGGTCGACCTTGTCCAGGTTGATCAGCTTCGTGTAGATGCCGGGCACCGTCGATGGGTTGGTCTGGTCGTCGTAGAAGACCAGTTCGACCTTGCGTCCGAGCAGGCCGCCGGCGGCATTGGTATCTTCGGCCCAGATCTGCATCGCGATCAGCGCGGCTTTGCCGGCGGCTGCCAGACCACCAGTCAGCGCCATGGAGAATCCGATCCTGATCGGATCGGCGGCCTGGGCCGGCTGCACCGGCGTCAGCGCCAGCGTCAACGCCGTCGCTCCAGCCGCCACGGCGAGCAAACTACGCCTGGTGAATTTTTTCAGCATATGTGGCACCTCCCATCGCTCATCGGATCGCATTTTGTTGTAAATCCCGTGAGCGGTCAGAAACGGTAGCGAGCGCTCTCCGCATTTGCAACAGGATGGCGTGGCCCGCGATTTCAGGCCGCGATAAGGTTGGCCCATGGACGATGACATCGAGATCGCGCTCACGGTGAATGGAGAAGCGGTGCGCGCGCGGGTGACGGCGCGGCAATCGCTTGTCGACTTCCTGCGCTACGGGCTGGAGCTGACCGGCAGCCATGTCGGCTGCGAACACGGTGTGTGCGGCGCCTGCACCGTGCGGCTCAACGGCGAGATCGTGCGGGGCTGCCTGGTGTTCGCGGTGCAGGCCGACGGCCAGACGGTGGAGACCATCGAGGGCGCGTCGGACTCCGGCGAACTCGCCGATCTGCAAGCCGCGTTTCACGAGCGCAACGCGCTGCAATGCGGCTACTGCACGCCGGGCATGCTGCTGACCGCGCAGGCGCTGCTGGCGACCAACGCGTCGCCTAGCCGGGGAGAGATTCGCGAGGCGCTGTCGGCGAACTACTGCCGCTGCACCGGCTACCACGCCATCGTCGACGCGATTGAGCGGGTGGCCACCGAGCGGCGGCAACGATGAGCGATCCGCTGCACCCGATCCTGGACCGGCCGAACAGCTATATCGGGCGGTCGGTGCCGCGCCCGAACGCGCGTCGGCTGCTGGCCGGACGCGGACGCTATGTCGACGACATCACGCTGCCGCGCATGCTGCACGTCGCCTTCGCGCGCAGCCCCTACGCGCATGCGCGCATCGTCACCATCGACAGCACGGCGGCGGCGACGCTGCCGGGTGTCGCGCGCGTCGTCGCCGGGGCGGAACTGGCCGAGGTCTGTACGCCGTGGGTCGGCGTGCTGAGCCACCTGGAGGGCCTGAAGTCGGCGCCGCAGCACGCGCTGGCCGTCGACAAGGCGACGTGGCAGGGCGAGCCGGTGGTCGCGGTGCTGGCGGCAACGCGGGCGCAGGCCGAGGACGCGGCCGCCGCCATCGAGATCGAGTGGGACGAGTTGGCGCCGGTCGCCGACGCGGCCACGGCGCTGGACGCGACGACGCCCGTCATTCACGACAGCCTCGGCGACAACCTGGCATGGCAGCGCACCTTCGAGGCCGGTGAGGTCGACGCCGCCTTCGACGGCGCCGACGCGGTGGTCGAGCAGACCTTCGAGGTCGGCCGGCATACCGGCGTGACGCTGGAGCCGCGCGCGATCCTGGCCGCCTACGAGGCCAGCGAGGAACAGCTCACGGTGTATCACTCGCACCAGGCGCCGCACATGATGCAGAACCTGTTCGCGTTGCACCTCGGCCTGGAGGAGCACAACGTGCGGGTGGTCTGTGCCGATGTCGGCGGCTCGTTCGGCATCAAGGTGCATACCTATCCAGACGAGATGGCGGTCGTCGCGCTGGCCAAGCTCACCGGCCGGCCGGTGAAGTTCATCGCTGACCGGCTGGAGTCCTTCTCGACCGACATTCACGCGCGCGACCACACGGTCACCGCGCGCATGGCGGTGGCCAGGGACGGCACCATCCGGGCCATCGAGATCGACGACCTCACCGGTATCGGCCCCTACTCGGTCTATCCGCGCACGTCGGGCATCGAGGCGAACCAGGTGGTGAACCTGATCGGCGCGCCCTACGGCAACACCAACTATCGCGCCCGCGCCCGCGTGGTCTTCCAGAACAAGACGCCGATGTGCCAGTACCGCGCCGTCGGTCACCCGATCGCCGTGGCAGTGACCGAGGGACTGGTCGACATGGCGGCGGCCGCGATTGCGATGGACCCGGCCGAGCTGCGGCGCCGGAACCTGCTCGCCGACGACGCCTATCCGGCGCAGGCCGCCACCGGCCTGCGGTTCGAGCGGCTGTCACACCATGCCTCGCTCGACAAGTTGCTTGAGATGATGGGCTACGACGCGCTTCGGGCCGAACAGGCGAGCTTGCGCGACAAGGGCATTCATCGCGGCATCGGCCTGGCGAGCTTCGTGGAGCTGACCAACCCGTCAGCGATGTTCTACGGCGTCGGCGGCGCGCGAATCTCGGCGCAGGACGGCTGCACCATCCGGCTCGACGCCAAGGGCAGCATCATCTGCGCCACCGGCGTGACCGAGCAGGGCCAGGGCACCGAGGCGATCATCGCGCAGGTCGCCGCCACCGCCGTCGGCGTACCCATCGAGAAGGTCCGCGTGGTCACCGGCGACACTGACACCGTGCCCTATGGCGGCGGCACCTGGGCCAGCCGCGGCGCCGGCATCGGCGGCGAGGCCACGGTTCAGGCCGGCAAGGCGCTGCGCGAACAGATCCTGCAGGTCGCCGGCACCATCCTGCAGGCCGCGCCGGACACGCTCGACATCCGCGCCGGGGCCGTGGTCGACGCCGCCGACGGACGCGAGCGGGTCGGCCTCGACGAGATCGCGCGCGTCGCCTACTTCCGCGCCGACACGCTGCCGAAGGATTTCCAGTCGGAACTGGTGGCGACGCGGCACTACGTGCCCAAGCAGTTTCCCTTCGCCTTCACCAACGGCATCCAGGCGTCCTACGTCGAGGTCGACACCGAGACCGGCGCCGTGCGGCTGCTGAAGCACTGGGCCGTCGAGGACTGCGGCACGGTGATCAACCCGCAACTGGTCGACGAGCAGGTGCGCGGCGGCGTGGTGCAAGGCATCGGCGCGGCGCTGTTCGAACATTGCGTCTACGACGAGACCGGCCAGCTGCTGACCGCGACGATGGCCGACTATCTGGTGCCGATGGCGTTCGAGATGCCCGACATCGAGGTCGCGCACATGGTGTCGATGACCGAGGATTCCGAACTCGGCGCCAAGGGCGCCGGCGAGGCCGGCACCGCCGGCGCACCGGCCGCCGTGCTGAACGCGATCAACGACGCCCTGCGCCCGCTCGGCGCCGAGGTCTGGGCGCAACCCGCAACGCCGGAACGGATACTCACGGCGCTGGGGAAGATCGGCCGGTAGCCGGCCAGCGCCGCCGCTACTGGCACACGGGCGTTGTCGGCGGGCCGAGCGCCTCGACCAGCGTGGCACGAGCATCGCGGTTGTGATCGGCGCAGAACTGGCGGTCGATCCAGTGCCGCACCGGTTCCGACAGCCACCAGCTCATCGACACCTCGGCCGACTTGCCCTGCAGCCGGACGTGCGCGTAGGCGTCGCAGGCTGCGGTCTTCTCGCCACCGTCGCCGCCGCACATCAGGTCGCGCTGCGTCGCCGCGGCGTGCGAGCCGCGCGCCACGCGGGCGGCGAAGAAGGCACCCACCACCGTCCTGATGCCGCCGAGGAACAGCCGGTCGCCGGCATCGGGGGCCGGCGGCGGGTCGCTGTCGTCGTATTCCGGATCGGACGAGATCTGCAGCACCACCGGGCGCAGGCCGATGTCCGGCAACTGCAGCATGCTGACCAGCTCGGTCGCGGTCAGCGCGCCGAAATTCTCGAAGTAGCCGCCGTCGACGGCCCGGTCGACGACGTTGCCGTCGCCATCGCGCAAGGTCGCAGCCGGGGTGATGAACGGGAACCGCGCACTGAGCCCGGCCGCGGTGGACAGCCGCACCGTGCGCGCGATCCCATCGGTCTCACCACGCAGCAACTGGTGCAGGTCGAAGGCGTCGCGGAACACCGCGCGGCCGCCGTGGCGCGGCGCCAGCGGCGAGACCACGATGCGCTTGCCGGTCGCCGCCGAGGCCGCGTTCAGCAGCAGGATCGGCCGCCACGGCCGGTCCGCCGTCGGAGCGAAGGCCAGGAAATCGTCGGCCAGGTCGCCGGCATCGTCCTGATCCGTGAGGGCGGCGTATTCCTGTTCCCAGGAGCGCTCCAGGATGCTGGCCCGGTCATCGCCCAGCGGCAGGTTGATGGCGTCGCGGAAGGCGAAGCCGACGGTCACCGGCGACAGGAAATCGCCCGCCAGCATGCGCGCCAGACAGGTCTGCAACGGCGTCGCGCCCGGCGCCACCTCGTCGGCCGGCAGGTCGCAAGGGTTGTCGCCGCCGCGCCGCGCCAGGGCGGCATAGAAGGCGGCGCCGACCGAGCCGCCGGAGACGCCGCTGATCGCGAACAGCCGGCGGTCGATATCGGGCCAGGCACGGCGCAGCGCCGCCAGCACCATGCCGGTGTGATAGGCGGCGCGGCTGGCGCCGCCGGCGGTGGCGACGACCAGCGGCCGCGCCCCGGCCTCCGGGTTGTGCTGGTGCCACAGGGTCGCGGCCTCGCCCAGGGTGATGCGGCCGCCGGCGCCGGCCAATTCGCGCGCGTCGTAGCGGCGGTCGTCGAACACCGAGACCACGGCCAGGATCACGAACACCGCGAGGATCACCGGGAAGCGGCGCCAGTGACTGGCAAAGGCGAGCAGCGACAGCAGCGGTATCCAGGCGCCAAGCACGATCACCAGCAGCCACGAGCGCGCCAGCCGCCGGCCGACGAAGGCCGGATCGTAGGCCACCACGACCACGAACACGGCCGTCACCACCGCCAGCAGCGCCAGGCCGATCAGCCTGCCGCGGCGCAGCTCGGGCAGGTTCGGCGGCGGCTTCGGCGCTGGCATGCCATGGTTGCGCACGGCACTGGCAATGAAGAAGGGCAGCACCGGCGGCGCGGTCTGGGCGGTCTTGAGAATGCCCGCGCGGCGGCGGATCACGTAGTAGGCGAACAGCGCGCCGGTCGCCGCCGTCGCCGCCATCAGCACCCACAGAAACCAGCTCAGCGGCTGGCGCAGCTCGACGCAGGTGGCCTCGCCGGCGCAGTCCGGCAGGTTGAGCCAAGCCTTGAACTCGCCAACTAGCAGCACCACGAAACAGGCAATGCCAAGCAGGCGCGGCACCCAGGTGAAGGCGTGGCGATAGTCGGCGCCGTTGGCGAAGTAGCCGACGTCGTGCTGCAACAGCAGACGGGCGGCGTAGTGCACCGGCACCGCCCACAAGGCGAAGGCCAGGACCAGGAAGGACGACCAGTAGAGCAGCGCGCGCACGCCATCCGGCCAGTCGCGCATGGGTCCGATCAGCGGCGGCGCGGCCTCGCGGAACAGGTCCTGGGCCTGCGGCGCCAGCAGCATCAGCGCCAGGCCGACCAGCACGCTGGCCAGGCTGATCCGGCACACCCACAGCACCCGGACCCAGCGGTAGAGCCAATAGGCGAAGCGATCGAACGGGTTCATCGGCCGTCCCCCCTTTCGGCAAGCCGATGCAGGAAGATTAGCCGACCTTGAACCGATGCGGCAGTGTCAGTTTCGGTCCGGCGTGGTCAGGTGCCGCCTTCGATCTCCGCGTAGATTTCCAGCAGGTTGCCGTCGGGGTCGCGGAAGAAGATCGTGCGGTGGCCGAAAGCGTGATCGGTGAGCGGTGCGGCGAGCTTCACGCCCTGGGCTTCCAGCTCCGCCGCACACGCGGCCACGGCGTCCGGCGCGACACGGAACGCGAGCTGCAAGGACGGCCCGTCGTGCGGTGGCGGCGGCGCGTCGCCAAACCGGCCGCCGTGGACCGCCAGCGCCAGCGTCGTCGCCCCCATCCGGTACTCGATCCAGCTGTCGGTCAACTCGCGCAGCAGCGGGAAGGCCAGCACGTTCTCGTAAAAGTGCCGCATCGCCGCCATGTCGCGGACGAAGATGACGGTGTAGTCGATCTGGCGGATCTGGCTTAGCGCGGACATGCGGCTCATGCCTTCTCGAGCGCGCGCCAGATCACTTCCGGGGTCGCCGGCATGTCGATGTTGGTGACGCCGTCGTCGGCCAGCGCGTCGAGGATGCCGTTGATCAGGGCCGGCATGGCGCCGGTGCAGCCGGCCTCGCCGCAACCCTTCACGCCCAGCGGGTTGCTGGTCGCCGGCACCGGGTGGAAGGCAAGCGCCATCGGCGGCATGTCGGCGGCGCGCGGCACGGCGTAGTCCATCAGCGAGCCGGACAGCAGCTGGCCGTCGGCGTCGTAGTCGACCCGCTCCATCAGCGCCTGGCCCAGGCCCTGGGCGATGCCGCCATGCACCTGGCCCTCGACGATCGGCGGGTTCAGCAGGGTGCCGAAGTCGTCGACCACGACATAGCGGTCGACGCGGACCTTGCCGGTGGCCGGATCGATCTCGACCTCGCAGATATGCGCGCCGTTGGGGTAGGCCGACGGGCTGACCTGATGGATCACGGTGGCGTCGAGGCTGGCGCGGTTCTCGGGATCGTCGACGGCGCGGGCGGCAACCTCCCTCAGCGTCATGCGACGGTCGGTGCCGGCCACGACGTATCCGGCGCCGGAAACCTCGATATCCTCCGGCGCGACCTCCAGATAGCTGGCGGCGAGCTGGCGTCCGTTCTCCAGCACCCGCGTGGACGCCTCGACGATGGCGCCGCCGCTGGCCATCGCCGAGCGCGAGCCGCCGGTGCCGCCGCCATGTTGCAGCAACGCGCTGTCGCCCTGCATCAGCCGCACCTTGTCGGCGGGCAGGCCGAGGCGGTCGGCCAGTACCTGCGCGAAGGGCGCGGCGTGGCCCTGGCCATAGTCGTAGGTCCCGGTGACGATGGTGACGCCGCCGTCGTCGTCGAACTGGATGGTGCCCTGCTCCTGGCCGCCGCCGGCGGTGACTTCGAGGTAGCAGGCGATGCCGAGGCCGCGGCGCAGGCCCCGCGATGCCGAGGCGGCCTTGCGCGCATCGAAACCCGGCAGGTCGGCCATCGCCACCGCCTGGTCCAGCACGGCGGCGAAGTCGCCGCTGTCGTAGGTCTCGGTGGACGCGGCGGTGAACGGCATCGCGGCGGCGGGCACCAGGTTGCGCCGGCGCAGCTCGATGCGGTCGAAACCGTGCTCGCGCGCGGCGGCGTCTACCAGCCGCTCCATGATGTAGTTCGCCTCAGGGCGGCCGGCACCGCGATAGGCGGAGACCGTGGTGGCATTGGTGAAGACGCAGCGCACGCGCACCTCGATGGCGGGCGTGCGGTAAAGCGACGGCAGGTTCTTGAAGATGTTGCCGGTCGGCGGGTTCGGGCTGACCGAGGCCAGCGCCGCGCCCATGTCGCCGAAGCCGTCGACGCGCACCGCCAGGAAGGTGCCGTCAGCGTCGAGCGCCAGCTCGCAGTCGTAGATGCTGGCGCGGCCATGCTGGTCGGAGACGAAACTGTCGGTGCGTTCGTCGGTCCAGCGCACCGGCCGGCCGAGCAGCTTCGAGGCATGGAGCAGCGGCGGGTATTCCGGATAGACCGGCGACTTCATCCCGAAGGAGCCGCCGGTGTTGCCGGACAGCACGCGCACCCGGTCCGTCTCGACCTTCAGGATCGCCTTGGCCAGGTTGTTCCTCATGCCGAAGACGCCCTGGCAGCCGGTGTAGAAGGTGTAGCTGTCGGACGCCTTGTCGTAGTCGGCGATGGCCGAGCGCGGCTCCATCGCCATCACCACGACGCGGTTGTTGACGATGGTGCGCCTGGTGACGTGCGCCGCTTTGGCGAAGGCGGCATCGACGGCGGCCGCGTCGCCGCGCCGGAAGTCGAGACAGACGTTGTTCGGGGCTTCGTCGTGGATCACCGGGGCGCCGGGCTCGACCGCCGCGCGCATGTCGTTCACCACCGGCAGCGGCTCGATGTCGAGCTCGACCAGTTCGGCGGCGTCCTTGGCCTGCTCGTAGGTTTCCGCGACGACCATGCAGACCGCCTCGCCGGCGTGACGCACCTTGTCCAGCGGCAGCGACGGCCGGAACGGCTTGGTCATGTCCGAGCCGTCCTGGTTCTTCGAGCCGATGACGCACGGGATGCCGCCATAGCCGGCCTCGGCCAGATCCTGCCCCGTCACCACCGCCAGCACGCCGGGTGCGGCCAACGCCGCCGTGGTGTCGATACTCCTGAGGACGCCGTGGGCGATGGGCGAGCGCACGGCGACGCCGTGGGCCTGGTTCGGCAAGGCGCGGTCGTCGGTGTAAAGGCCCTCGCCGGTCAGCAGCCTGGAGTCCTCGAAGCGTGGAATTGACGCGCCGATACCGTCGCCGTCCGGCGCAAAGCCGCCGGCCGATTGATCGTTCATGTGCAAAATCTCCCGATTGGGGAGAGCTTAACGCGCGCACGCCGGCCGGTGCAAAGGCCACTGCAGCGCGGGAAACCGCGCCACGAAGGCGTCCGCGCGCGGCAGCGCGGCGCGGTGCATGAACACCGGCTCAGACCTTGAAGTCGGCCTTCCAGAGCTTGTCGAGCTCGGCCAGCGCCTCGTCGGGCAGCGGGCCCATCTCCGCCGCCTTCAGCGCCTCGTCCAGGTGATCGAGGCTGGCCAGCCCGAAGATCACCGTCGACACGTCGGTGTTGGAAAGCGCGAAGCGCAGCGCGGTCTGGGCGCGGGTACCGTACTTGTCGCCCAGCACCTTGAACACGGCGGCGGCGCGGCGTTCCTCCACCGACACGTCGGCGGCGTCGAAGATCTGCACCTCGCGGCCATGGCGCACGTCGGTCGCCAGCACGCCGGCGGCGAACACCCGGATCACCAGCACGCCGAGGTCGCGGGCGCGGCAGGCGTCGAGCACGCCGTCCTGCACCGGGCCGGTCCAGCCGGGCGGCGAGCCGGTCGCGGCGGTCGGCGCGATCATGTTGTAGTAGACCTGCGCGGTGTCGAAGCGGCCGCTCTCGATGGCGGCGACGCAGGCCGGCGCCTCGCCGACCGCGGTAAAGCCGAGGAAGCGGGTCAGACCCTGGGCCTGTACCGTCTCCAGGGCGTCGAGCACGCCGCCGCGTTCCAGCAGCTTGTCGATGCCGATGCGGTCCGGCGCGGTCTCGGCGAGCAGCGGGTTGTGCAGTTGCAGCAGGTCGACCCGGTCCATGTCGAGCCGCTTCAGGCTGTCGTGCACCGAGCGTTCGACCTGGCCGGCAATGTCGGACAGATCCGACGTGTCGAGCCGCACCTTGGTGCCCAGACCCGGGCGCTGGTCGGCCGGGATTTCCTTCAGCAGCCAGCCGAGCGCGGTCTCCGAGGCGCCCTGGCCGTAGGACGGCGCGGTGTCGATCCAGTTCACCCCGGCGTCCAAAGCCCGTTTCAGGCACTCGCGCCGGGTGTCGTCGTCGGCATCGATCAGGATACCGCCGACCCAGCCGCCGCCGAAGGTGAGCTCGGATACCTGCAGGCCGGTGCGGCCCAGTCGTCGATTGCGCATCTAGTCCCCCTGTGCGGCCGCCGGCATCGCCGGCTCGCGCCGCACGCTGTTGACGCTGTAGGCCGAGACGATGGCCAGCGCCAGTACGCCCGCGACCAGCCAAAGCACCATCTCCGGCCGCCCGGCATCGAGCAGTATACCGGCCACCGTCGGCGCGAAGGCGGAGCCGACGTCGAGGCCGGAATAGACCACCCCGAAGACCCGGCCGGTGGCGCCCGGCGGCGTCGCCTGACGCACCATCAGATCGCGCGACGGCGTGGTCATGCCGGACAGGAACCCGGCGGCGAACAGCGCAGAGACCAGCAGCACCGGCGACAGCGGGACGCTGCCGACCACCGCCACACAGGCCGCCGCCCCGCCCAGGCCCAGGGCGATGACCAGTACGTGGCGCCGGCTGCGGTCGGCCAGGAAGCCGCCGAGCAGGACACCGACGGAGGCGCCGACCAGGAAAGCAGTGAGCGCGGTGCCGGCCAGCGTCAACGGGGTGCCGCGCAAGGCTTCCAAGGTCGCGGGCAGGAAGTTCTGCACCATGATCAGGGCCACGGCGAGCAGCAGGAAGTAGATGAAGCACAGCACGATCGGCTGCGACAGCAGCACCTCGGCGCCGACCTTGGGCCGATCCCTCGCGGCGGCGCGCTCGGCCGCGGTCTCCAGCGGCTCCAGCTCGCGCCAGCTCGCCAGCACCAGCGCCAGCACCAGCACGCCGCAGGCCACCGCGGTCGCCAGCGCGGCGCGCCAGCCGAATCCGGCGGCGACCGACAGCATCAGCACCGGCGCCACCGCCCAGCCCAGGTTGCCGCCCAGCGTGTGCAAGCCATAGGCGCGGCCCAGGCGCTCGACCCGGATCACCCCGTTCAGGATGGTGAAGTCGACGGGGTGGAACACCGAGTTGCCGACCGCCGCCACCGCCATCGCCGGCACCAGCCACCAGAAGCCGGGCGCCATCGCCGCCAGCGCGATGCCGATGCAGTACAGCGTCAAGCCGAAGACCAGCACATTGCGGGCGCCCAAGCGGTCGACGATGAAGCCAGCCACCGGCTGGCCAAAGCCGGAGACCACGAAGAAGGTGGTCATGACAATGCCGAGCTCGGTGAAGCCGACGTCAAAGTCGGTCACCAGGAAGGGAAACAACGGCGGCAGCACGAGCTGGAAGAAATGGCTGCAGCCATGCGCCAGGCCGATGGCGCCCATGGCGCGCAACTCGCGACGCGTGTCGATGGCGATGCTCATTTGATCTCCTTGCCGGGCGCCACGGCGCCGGCCCCGACGAGCTTCGTTGGAGTATACAACACGCGCCCGCCCGACCGTCCAATCCCGGCGGGCAAGGCTTGCCCCTTCGACGCGGGCGGGAAGTGTCCTACATTGTGTACTGAATCACGGCGCGACCTGTCGCCGCGCCGAAAAGCGACCACGGAAGCCCGCGTACATGGAAATCAGGACCGCGAAGTTCCAGATCGGCGAAATCGTCAAGCACCGCATCTATCCGTTCCGGGGCGTGATCTTCGACGTCGACCCGATCTTCGCGAATACCGAGGAGTGGTGGCTGTCGATCCCGGAAGGGGTGCGGCCGCGCAAGGACCAGCCATTCTACCACCTGCTGGCGGAGAACGAGCAGACCACCTACATCGCCTACGTCTCCGAGCAGAACCTGCTGCCCGACGAAACCCACGCGCCGGTCTCGCACCCGCAGGTCGACGAATTCTTCACTGAATTGCGCGATGGCCGCTATGTCGGTCGCCAGGCCCAGGCCAACTGAGACACTTGGTTACTCGATGGCCTGGGCACTGGACTGACGGGTACCGCGCGAGGGGGTCACGGGTTGCCACGGCACCCAGATCAACTTCGATCCACCCCCATACAACCACCGATTGATGATTGAATAGTTAACGCACCTGCATTTTGAGTAGCTAAAATAAGATCGCCGCGGCGGCGCCGTTTCGCCGTCCACGCCCACGGCCTAAGCTGTTGGCGGGACCACCTGCCAACAAGCGACACCACACCATGGACTTCGCGATACCCGCCGACATCCAGGCCAAGCTGGACGAGTTGGACGACTTCATCGAACGCGAGATCAAGCCGCTGGAGGCGGAGAACATGCAGTTCTTCGACCATCGGCGCGAACACGCGCGCACCAACTGGGACGACGACGGCCAGCCGGAAGAGGCATGGGAAGCGTTGCTCGGCGAGATGCGCCGGCGCGCCGACGCCGCCGGCCACCTGCGTTTCGCGCTGCCGGAAGAGCTCGGCGGCCAGGACGGCTCCAACCTGGCGATGGCGATCATCCGCGAGCATCTCGCCACCAAGGGCCTGGGCCTGCACAACGACCTGCAGAACGAGAGCTCGATCGTCGGCAATTTCCCGACCGTGATCATGATGCACCGCTTCGGCACGCCGGCGCAGAAGCAGACCTACGTCGAGGGCATGATCACCGGCGCGCACCGGATCGGCTTCGGGCTGACCGAGCCGAACCACGGGTCCGACGCCACGTACCTGGAAACCACCGGCGTCCGCGACGGCGACGACTGGGTGCTGAACGGCATGAAGCGGTTCAATACCGGCATGCACACCGCCACCGTCGACATGATCTTCGCGCGCACCTCGGGCAAGCCGGGCGACGGGCGCGGCATCTCCTGTTTCCTGGTGCCGACCGACACGCCGGGCTTCAACGTCGACTTCATGTGGTGGACCTTCAACATGCCGTCCGACCACGCCGAGGTGTCGTTGAAGGACGTGCGCGTGCCGCACAGCGCCATGCTGGGCGAGGAAGGCCAGGGGCTGGAGCTGGCGCAGACCTTCGTGCACGAAAACCGCATCCGCCAGGCCGCCAGCTCGGTCGGCGCGGCGCAATATTGCATCAACGAGGCGGTCGACTATTCGCGCACCCGCGTTACCTGGGGCAAACCGCTGGCCACCAACCAGGCGATCCAGTTCCCGCTCACCGAGCTGCACACCGAGTGCGAGATGGTGCGCAACCTGGTCTACAAGACCGCCTGGTACCTCGACCGGCAGCACCACATGGAGGTCACCGACCAGGTCTCGATGGCGAACTACCGCGCCAACCGGCTGGTCTGCGAGGCCGCCGACCTGGCGATCCAGGTGCACGGCGGCATCGGCTACACCCGGCACAAGCAGTTCGAGCACATCTACCGGCACCACCGGCGCTATCGCATCACCGAGGGCGCCGAGCAGATCCAGATCCGCAAGGTCGCCGGCAACCTGTTCGGCTTCACCGGCAAGAACAAGCGGGTCGACTAGCATGGCGGAAATGCCGATCGGCCGGATGCTCGGCTACTGGGCGGCGAAGGACCCGAACCGCCCCGTCGTCACCAACGAAGACAAGTCGATCACGCGGGAAGCGCTGGACGCGCGCTCCAACCGGCTGGCGCGCGCCTACCAGGATCTCGGCGTGAAGCAGGATCAGATGGTCACCATCGCGCTGCCCAACTCCATCGAGTTCTACGAGGCGGCGCTGGCGACCTGGAAGCTGGGCGCGATCCCGCAGCCGATCTCGGCCCGGCTGCCGCAGGCCGAGCGCGAGGCCATCGTCGAGTTGGCCGACTCGGCGCTGGTGGTCGGCGTGCCGGACGGCGCGCATCCCGAGCGGCCGACGCTGGCCGCCGGCTACGAGGCGGACCGCGCGCTGTCCGATGCGCCGCTGCCGGAGCGCGTGGCAACCTACTGGAAGGCACCGACTTCGGGCGGCAGCACCGGGCGGCCGAAGCTGATCGTCTCGCACGACCCGGGCGCGTTCGATCCGGAAGACCCGCCGATCGAGATGATGTGCGACCGGGCGCAACTGTTCCCCGGCCCGCTCTATCACAATGGCCCGTTCCTGATGTCGTGCCGCGGCCTGTTCTGCGGCAACCACATCGTCATTCCGCGCCGCTTCGATCCGGAACAGACGCTCGACCTGCTGCGCGACCACGACATCGACTGGACCATGGTGGTGCCGACGATGATGCACCGCATCTGGCGCCTGCCGACCGAAGTCCGCGCGCGCTACCGCTTCCCCAAGCTGCGGGTGCTGCTGCACCTGGCGGCGCCGTGCCCGGTCTGGCTCAAGGAGGCGTGGATCGAGTGGCTCGGCGCCGACGTGGTCCACGAGTTGTACGGCGGCACCGAGGGCAACGGCGTCACCTGGATCACCGGGCCGGAGTGGCTCGAACACAAGGGCTCGGTCGGCAAGATGGTCGAGGGACACAACGTCAAGATCGTCGGCGAGGACGGTCGCGAACTGCCGCCCGGCGAGGTCGGCGAGGTCTACATGCGGCCCGACGCGGGCCCCGGCTTCGGCACCACCTACCACTATCTGGGCGCCGAGCCGAAGCAGGACGCGCAGGGCTGGGAGACCCTGGGCGACATGGGCCATGTCGACGCCGAGGGCTACCTTTACCTGGCCGACCGGCGCGCCGACATGATCCTGGCCGGCGGCGCCAATATCTACCCAGCGGAGGTCGAGTCGGCCATCGACACGCACCCCGCGGTGCGCTCGTCCTGCGTCATCGGCCTGCCCGACGACGACCTCGGCAACCGCATCCACGCCATCGTCGACGTCCTCGAACCGGTCAGCGAGGAAGACCTGCTGGCCCACCTGGCCGACCGGCTGGTGCGCTACAAGATCCCGCGCTCGATCGAGTTCGCGTCGGAGCCGCTGCGCGACGACGCCGGCAAGGTCCGCCGCACGCAACTGCGCGCGGAGCGCATCGGCAGCTGATTGTGCCTACGGCATCGTACCCCCACCTCACCCCAACCCTCTCCGCCCCCAAGGCCGGAGAGGGAGCGACAAGATCATCACCACTTCGTTTCCTCTCCGCCCTTCTAAGGGGGCAGAGGAGCAGGGTGAGGTGGGTTGTCTGACGACAGCGAAATCGCTGCCAAATTGTCGGCTGCGCTAAACGCAGAGGTCCGCGACCTCGCGCGCCTGACCGGCGGCGCCACCCGGCCGACCTGGGCCTTCGAGGCCGAGCTCGACGGTGGCTGGCAAAAACTGATCCTGCAACTCTCGGTCGAGCGCGATCCGCTGCCGGGCGAACGTACCGGCGCGCTGCCGCGCGTCACCGGCGCCAACGACGCGGCGATCCAGCAGGCGGCGGCCAAGGCCGGCGTGCCGGTGCCGCCGCTGGTCCTGGTGCTGGGCGAACAACACGGGCGGGGCGCCGGCACCGTGGCGCACTTCGTCGCCGGCGAGACGCTCGGCCGACGCATCGTTCGCGATCCGCCACCGGACCTGGCCGCGGCGTGCGGCACGGCACTGGCCCGCATCCACGCCATCGACCCGGCTCCGCTCGGCTTCCTGCAACCGTTCGACGCGGCCCGCCAACTGGCGGTCTACCGCGATGTGTTCGACAGCTACGCGCACCCGCACCCGGTTGCCGAGTATGCCTTCCGCTGGGTCGGCGAGCATCTGCCCGCCGACGACCGGCGCGCGGTCGTGCACGGCGACTTCCGCAACGGCAACATGATCGTCGATCGGAACGGCATCGCGGCGGTGCTGGACTGGGAGATCGCGCAGCTCGGCGACCCGATGCAGGACCTGGGCTGGCTCTGCGTGCGCACGTGGCGCTTCGGCGGCGCCGGCCCGGTCGGCGGCTTCGGCACCTACGACGAGCTGTTCGCAGCCTACGAGGCCGAGAGCGGCCGGTCCGTCAACGTCGAGCGCGTGCGCTTCTGGGAGGCCTTCGGCTGCCTCAAGTGGGCGGTGATGTGCATGATGAAGGGCCAGCGCGTCCGCTTCGGCGCCGAACAAACATTGGAAGCCGCCGCCATCGGCCGCCGCATGGACGAACCGCTGTGGGATTTCCTGTCGCTGGTCGAGCGGCGCGCCGCGTCGGTCCCCCCGCATGTCGATTAGCATAACGCACTGGACGCCCGGGCGGAACTTGACCTGACAAGGACGTGACCGGGCGTGCATGATGGGCGGCGATGACCGAAGCCCGGCCCGCCGCGCCCGACCTGCTCGCCGAAGTCGCCACGCTGTTGCGCGAGCGCGTGCTGCCGACGCTCGACGGCGAGTTGCGCTTTCAGGTGCTGGTGGCCTGCACCGTCCTGGCGCAGGTACAGCGCGAGTTGACCCTGGGACCGGAACAGCAGGCGGCGGAACGCGCGCGGCTGGTAGAACTGCTGGGTCACGAGGGCGAGCTGGACGACCTGAACCGCGAGCTGGCCAAGAAGATCAGGGAAGGGGCGGCGCTCGACGAAGCCAGGCTGCTGGCGCACCTGCGGGCCACGGCCGACGCGGCGCTGGCGATCAACAACCCGAAATGGATGGCCGACCGATGAGCTTCGAGCAGATCACCTACGAGGTCGCCGACCGCATCGCCACCGTCACGCTGAACCGACCGGACAAGCTCAACGCCTATACCGCGACGATGGGCTCGGAACTGGTCGATGCGTTCGAGCGGGCCGACGCCGACGACGAGGTGCGTTGTGTGATCGTCACCGGCGCCGGGCGCGGTTTCTGCGCCGGCGCCGACATCTCCGGCGGCACCGACACGTTCGATTCCGCGCGCAACCCGGAGGTACTGAAGCGGCGCAGCGACGGCGGCTGGACGATGCGCATCTTCAACTGCCGCAAGCCGGTGATCGGCGCGATCAACGGTGCGGCGATCGGCGTCGGGGCGACCATGACGTTGCCCTTCGACATCCGCCTGGCCGCCGAGTCGGCGCGCTTCGGCTTCGTCTTCGCCAAGCTCGGGCTGGTGCCGGAGGCCGGGTCAGCCTGGTTCCTGCCGCGCCTGGTCGGCATCGAACAGTCGCTGCGCTGGATCTACTCGGCGAAGATTTTCGACGCTGCGGAGGCGCTGAAGGGCGGGCTGGTCAGCGAGGTCCACGCCGACGCCGACCTGTTGCCTGCCGCGCGCGCGATCGCGACAGAACTGGCGCAACGGACGTCGCCGGTCGCGGTGGCACTGGCACGACAGATGATCTGGCGGCTGGCGTCGGAAGGCTCACCGCAGGCGGCGCTGGCGGTCGACCTGCCGCTGACCCATGCGATGGGCGCCTCGGCGGAAGTGAAGGAGGGCATCGCGGCGATGGCGGAGAAACGCGCGCCGAACTTCCCGCTCAAGGTCTCCACCGACATGCCCGCGCCGTACCCCTGGTGGACAGCCGATTGAGTTCGGGTAACCTTTCCGCCAATTGGAAAAAGGACCCGCCATGCAGCTCAATCTCACCAACCGCTCCGCGATCATCACCGGCGGCAGTCTCGGCATCGGCCGCGCCATCGCGCATGCCTATGCCGGCGCCGGCGCCGAGGTCACCATCCTGGCACGTCGGCAGGAGGTGCTGGACGAGGCCGCCGCCGAGGTGAAGGCCGCCACCGGCAAGGCGATCCACCCGATCGCCTGCGACGTGCGCGACCCGGCGCAGATCAAGTCGGCCTACGCCAAGGCGTCGGAAGCGATGGGCGGCCACGTCGACGTGGTGGTCAACAATGCCGGCACCAGCCGCACCGGTCCGTTCATGGACGCCACGGAAGAAATCTGGGCCGAGGACATGGACCTGAAGTTCCACGCCGCGGTGCGGTTGATCCGGTTGGCCCTGCCGGGCATGCGGGAGCGCAAGTGGGGCCGGATCATCAACGTGCTCAACATCGGCGCCCGCGCGCCGCGCGCCAACGGCATGCCGACGGTGGTCAGCCGCGCCGCCGGCCTGGCGATGACCAAGGCGCTGGCCGGCGAGGTCGCGGCCGACAACGTGCTGGTCAACGCGATGATGGTGGGGCTGATCAAATCCGACCAGCACGAGCAGCGGCACAAGGCCTCGGGCGAGAACGTCTCGCTGGAGGAGTTCTACGCGCGCCTGGCCGGCAACATCCCGCTCGGCCGCTACGGCGAGCCGGAGGAGTTCGCCAACATGGCGCTGTTCCTGGCGTCGGACGCCGGCAGCTACATCACCGGCGTCGCCATCAACGTCGACGGCGGCCTGTCGCCGGTGCCGTAGCGGCTAGGCGATCCGCAGCACGGCCTCGCCAAGGCCGGCCATGGTGGAGACCACCTCGTCGCCGGCCTTGGGCCATTCGGTGCGGACCACCGAGCCGGTCATCACGATCTGTCCGGCGCGCAGCGGCAGGCCACGGCGGACGAGGTTGTTGGCGAGCCAGGCCAGGGCCGTCATCGGGTGGCCCATCACGTCGGCGCCCTTGCCCTCGCCGACCACCTTGCCGTTGATCCGCATGGTGCCGGCGACGGCGGCAAGGTCGAGGTCGCGCCAGTTGGTCACCGCCGGACCGAGCACGCAGCCGGCGTTCCACGAATTGCCGGCGATCAGGTTGCCGGCGTTGAGGTTGTCATAGTCGGCGTCCTGGTCATCGACGATCTCGATCGCCGCCATGCAGGCGTCGACGGCGTCGGCGATCGACTCGCGCGTCTGGCCGGCATCGGTCACGTCGCGGCCCAGTCGCACCGCGATCTCCGCCTCAACGGCGATGCGCTGGTAGGCGTCGGCGGCGACCTCGGCCGGCGAGGTGTGCATGGAACTGTAAAGGATGCCGCCCTCGCAAGGGTGGTCGACGCCGACCAGTTGCTGCATCACCGGCGTGGTCAGCGCGACTTTCCAGCCGACCAGCGAGCCGGCGCCGGTGGCGGTGTAGAGGTCGCGCAGCCGGTCCTGGATCGCGTAGGCATCGTCCAGGGTCGGCGGGCTGAGTTCGGCGGGCAGGTTCTTCAGCGGCGTGCGCTGCTGGCGGCTGTCGTAAAGCGTCTGCGCGGCGCGTCCGACGTCGGCGGCATCCATCATGGCGGGCTCCCTTCCCTGTTGCGGCAAGTCTAGCCCGGATCGGCCGGCGGAACGCAAAACGGCCGGCCCTGGAACGGACCGGCCGTGTCGGACATGCCGCGCGGTCAGGCTTGCGGCTTCGGCGCCTCGTCGGCCTCCGGCGGCGGCGGGTTGTCGCGGCGGTCGGCCATGAACTGGTCGAACTCGGCCTTGTCCTTGGCCATGCGCAGGCGCTCCAGGAAGCCCTCGAAGTCGCGCTGCTCGTCCTCCAGGCGCCTCAACGTCTCTTCGCGGTACTCGTCGAAGGCCAGGTTGCCAGTGCCCTCACGCATCCGCTTGCGCTCGTGTCGGCGGCGACGGCGCTCCGCGCGGCTCTCGCCGTGGCAGGCCGCGTGCCAATGTCCCCAATGTCTCATTCGTCCACTCCAGAGCAGGAAGGCGAGGATCGCCAGGCCGACAGGCCAGAACACGACAAAGCCGATGACCATCGCTGTGATCCAGGCCGGCTTGCCGCGCGAGTCGAGCCAGGCGATCGGTCCGCAATGCCTTTCCGCCGCGTAGTCAGCCGTATATGCCATCGTCCGCCTCATGTGAATGTTGTTTACATTGACATAGTTGGGTGAGGCCGCCGCCGCTGTCAAGAGGCTACAGGCCGAGCCCTTGCAGATAGACAAGCATGCCCGCCTCCAGCAGTTCATCCGGACTCATCGGTAGCTTGCGCCGGGCGGCGTCGCCACGTCCGAACAGCGAGGCGATGCCGTGCGACATCGACCAGACGTGCAGCGCCATCATCAGCGCCGGCGGCCGCTTGCCCTCCGGCAGTTCGGCGATCAGCGCCTCGCAGGCCTGGCGCAACACCGCCAGGGCGCGGTCGCCGACGCGGGCCAGCTCGCGGTCGGCGTCGGGCGGCACCTGGGCCTCGAACATCGCGGTGTAGTAGGCGGTCTCGTTGCGGGCGAACTCGAGATAGGCATGGCCGAGGCGCCGGAACGCGGTGCGCGGGTTCGGCTGGCCGTCGTCCCATGCGGCTGTCAGGGCGTCGGCGAACTTCTCGAAGCCCTGGTGGGCGACGCTGGCGAGCAGCGCGTCGCGATCGGCGAAATGGCGGTAGGGCGCGGCCGGGCTGACCCCGGCGGCGCGCGCCGCGTCGGCGAAAGTGAGGCCGGTCGGGCCCTTCTCCGCGATCAGCTGCAGTGCCGCGTCGATCAGCGCCTCGCGCAGGTTGCCGTGGTGATAGCTGCGCCGGCCGCGCCGTCCACTCATGTGCCCAAGCCCATGTGAACGGCTTTTACATCATTGTGGCCGGCTGGCGAAGCGGCGAGGTCGCATCGAAGGGGTCGGGAAAGCCAGCACGCGCGGCATTGCGCCGCCGGCCCGAGCGCCGGCCACGTCGGCGGTGACGGCATCGGCGGCCTACTTCCGTGGTTCAATTGTTAGCGGCGCCCCGGCGGCTGGCTTAAGCTTGCCGGCAACGACAACCGGGAGAGCGCCGATGAGCCTCGTTCGAGTGGACCGCGACGGGCCGGTCCGCACCGTGACCCTGACGCGGGCGGAGAAGCGCAACGCGCTCAACATGGCGATGCTGGAAGCGCTGGAGGCCGCCTTCGCCGAAGCGCCGGCGCCGACCGACCGGGTCGTGGTGCTGCGCGCGGAGGGGCCGGTGTTCTGCGCCGGCATGGACCTGGCCGAACGCCTGGCGAAACCCATCGGCAAGAACGAGAGCCCGATCGAAGTCGTCCTGCACGCGATCGAGCACTACCCGTTGCCGGTGGTCGCGGTGGTGCAGGGCGACGCGATCGCCGGCGGCAACGAACTGGCGCTGCACTGCGACTTCGTGGTCGCCTCGGACCAGGCGCGCTTCGGCATGTCGCTGGCGCAGATCGGGCTGGCGCCGACCTGGTTCCTGGCCAAGAAGCTGATGGAGGTCGCCGGGCCGGTGGCGACGCGGGAGATTCTGCTGCTGGGCGATCCGCTGCCGTCCACCAAGATGGCGGAACTCGGCATCATCGCGCGTGTCGCGCCGCCGGACGCGCTGGACGCGGCGGCGGCGAAGATCATCGACCGGCTGGCCGCCAATGCGCCGCTGTCGCTGAAGGCGATGAAGGCGCTGCTGGTGCGCGAGATGACGTTCCGCGACAGCATCGACCACCAGGACATCGACGAGATGGTGCACGCCGCGCGGGCCAGCGACGACGCCAAGGAAGGCATCGCCGCCCGGCTGGAGAAGCGCAAGCCGGCGTTCAAGGGCGCCTAGGATGGCGGTGCGCCTCGACAAGCCCTGGCGGCCACTGACCGAAGACGAGCTGCGCCTGGTCAATGGCCATCTCGGCGTCTACGAGCTGGGCGACGCGGGCGGCGCGATCCTGTACATCGGCGTCGCCGACGGCCGCTCGCTGTTCGGGCTGAAGGGCAAGCTGCAGGACGTGCTGGCCAAGCCGCCGGCCGGCGTCGCGCAGTTCCGCGTCGAGGTCAATCAGGCCTACCACACCCGCCATGCCGAGCTGCTGCAGGTGCACCTGGCCGACCACGGCGAGTTGCCGGCATTGAACACCGACATCGACGCGAGCCGGCTCGGCCGGCTGCGGCCCGGCTGAGGGAGAGCCACATGGACCTGGCACTGACCGACGAACAACAGATGATCGTCGACATGGTGCGGCGCTTCGTGCGCGAGGAGATCGTGCCGCTGGAGGCGCAGCTCGACCCCGATGCCGACGAGGTGCCGCCGGACGAGCTCAAGCGGCTGCAGAAGATGACGCGAGCCATGGGCCTGTTCGGGCTCGACACGCCGCCGGAATATGGCGGGCCGGAAATCGGCGTGGTCACCCGCTCGCTGATCGCCATCGAGGCAAGCCAGCATCGCGCCGGCATCTACGTGCCGTGCTACGGCGCCTTCGGCGGCGCGCGCCAAGCGCAGCTGTTCGAGGCCAACGAGGAACAGAAGGACAAGTACCTGTTCCCGATGCTGCGCGGCGAGAAGAAGACCTTCTTCGCGCTGTCGGAACCGTCGGGCGGCTCCGACCCGGCACGCGCGATCCAGACCCGGGCGGTGCGCGACGGCGACAACTGGGTGCTGAACGGCACCAAGCTGTGGATCAGCGGGTCGGACCGGGCCGACTACGGCCTGGTGTTCGCGCGCACCGGCGGGGCGGGGCGCAAGGGCGTGACCTGCTTCATCGTCGAAACCGAATGGCCGGGCTTCAACGTGCGCCGCGTGGTCCACACGCTACGCTCCTCGAAATATGCGACGGAAATCCATCTGGAAGACCTGCGCGTGCCGAACGCCAACATCCTGGGCGAGGAAGGCGGCGGCTTCGCCATCGCCAACGACCGGCTGGCGCGGCAACGCATCCCCTACGCGGCGGAGTGCCTCGGCGCGGCGATCGCGGCCAACGAGATGGCGCTGGAATATGCCAAGATCCGCGAGACCTTCGGCGCCACGCTGTCGTCGCGCCAGGGCATCCAGTGGATGCTGGTGGAGAACGAGCTCGACATCCGTCAGGCGCGCTGGGCGATCCTCGACGCCGCCGCGCGGGCCGACCGGGGCGACTCGTTCCGCACCGAGAGCGCGATCGCCAAGCTCGTGGCCAGCGAGGCCGGCTTCCGGGTGATCGACCGCTCGATGCAGATCCACGGCGGGCTGGGCGTGGCGAAAGACCTGCCGCTGGAGCGCTGGTTCCGCGAGATGCGCATCCGCCGCATCGGCGAGGGCCCGAGCGAGGTGCAGAAGCACATCATCGCCCGCGACATCCTCGGCGCCGGCTTGCGATAGCGCCACCGCCGGCCATCGAGCCGGTTGCAGGGTTCAGAACGAGAAGATCGTTCGCGCCAGGATCACGGCGATGGCCGCCGGTGCGCCGATGCGCAGAAGCCAGAGCCAGATACTCCCGACCGCGCCATCGTCGATACCAGCGTCGCGCAGGGCATCGCCGCGGCGAAGCGCCCAGCCGACGAAGGCCGCCACCAGTAGACCGCCCATCGGGAGCAGGATCGACGAAACCGCGGCGTCGATCGCGTCCAGAATGGCCTTGCCGCCAAGCTGAACTTCGCGCAGCAGGCCATAGCTCAACGCCGACGGCAGACCGACCACGAAGATCGCCATGCCGGCGGCGGCGGTGGCCGACCAGCGGCGCCAGTTCCAGCGATGCACGAGCATCGCCACCACGACCTCCAGCAGCGCGATCATCGAGGTCAGTGCCGCGGCCGTGAGCAGGAAGAAGAACACGACGCCGACGACGCGGCCCGCCGGCATCTGCAGCAGGATCTGCGGCAGCGTGATGAAGGCAAGCTCGGGCCCGGCGGCCGGATCGCCGCCCAGCGCGAAGACCGCCGGGAAAATCGCCAGGCCGGCAACCATGGCGAACAGGGTGTCGCCGAAAACGACCACACCGGCCGAAGCCGGCAGCGCGAAACTGCGCGGCACGTAGCTGCCATAGGTTACGTAGACGGCCATGCCGACGCCGACCGAGAAGAACGCCTGACCGAGGGCGGCGCCATAGGCCGACGGGCGGGCGAGCACCGACCAGTCCGGCGCGAACAGGAACTCGACACCGGCGCCGCCGCCTTCCAGCGTGAGCGCGAAGCCGGCCAGCACGACGACGATGGCGGCGAGGACCGGCATCAACCAGCGACTGACCAGCTCGATGCCGCGCCGCACGCCGCCGGCGACCACGAACATCGCCAGCGCCAGCATCGCCGCCTGCCATCCGGCCGGCGCCATGCCATCGCCGATGAACCGCGCGAAGAAAGCGCCATAGCCGTCGGCGGCGGATTCCCACAACCCGCCGCTGGCGGCGCCGGCGAAATAGCGCAGTGCCCAGCCGGAAATCACCGAGTAGTAGCTCAAGATCAGCACCGCGCCGACGCCGCACCACCAGCCGACGAGACGCCAGCCCGGCGCGATGCCGACGCCGGAGAATGCGGCCACCGCGTCGCCCTGGGCGCGGCGGCCGAGGGTCAACTCGGCGATCACCAGCGGCAGGCCGATCAGCAGCACGCAACCGAAGTAGAGCAGCAGGAAGGCACCGCCGCCGTTCTCGCCGACGATGTAGGCGAAGCGCCAGATGTTGCCGAGTCCAACCGCCGCGCCGATGGTGGCGAGGACGAAGCCACTATGCGAACGCCATTCTTCCCGGGCAGCCATGAACCGACCTCATGCCGACGGAGACTGCCGCAAGATGGTCCGGACAGCCCGCCGTCGCCTTGATTGCGGTCAATTGGCGCGCGACTAGAACGACCGGGGCATGCCCAGCACGTGCTGGCCGACGTAGGACAGGATCAGGTTGGTGGAGATCGGCGCGGTGCGAAGCAGCCGGGTCTCGCGCCACTTGCGCTCGATATCGAACTCCCGCGCGAAGGCGAAGCCGCCATAGGTGTTGATGCAGGCCTCCGCCGCCTCCCACGAGGCTTCCGAGGCGAGCATCTTGCCCATGTTGGCCTGCTCGCCGCAGTCCTTGCCGTCGTCGAACAGCGCGGCGGCCTGACGCACCATCAGGTCGGCGGCCTGCACGCTGGCGTAGGCGCGCGCGATCGGGAACTGGATGCCCTGGTTCTGGCCGATCGGGCGCCCGAAGACGACGCGCTCCTTGGCGTAGGACGACGCCTTCTCGATGAAGTAGCGGCCGTCGCCGATGCCTTCCGACGCCACCAGGATGCGCTCGGCGTTCATGCCGTCGAGGATGTAGCGGAAACCCTTGCCCTCCTCGCCGATCAGGTTTTCCGCCGGCACCTTCATGTTGTCGAAGAACACCTCGTTGGTGTTGTGATTGATCATCGCGTCGATCGGCACGATGGTGCAGCCATTGCCGACGGTCTCGCGCAGGTCGACCAGAAACACCGAGATGCCATCGGTGCGCTTGGACACCTTGTCGGCCGGCGTGGTGCGGGCCAGCAGCAGCATCAGGTCGGACTGCAGCGCCCGGCTGGTCCAGATTTTCTGGCCGTTGACGACGTAGTGGTCGCCCTGCTTCTCCGCCCGGGTCTTGAGCTGGGTGGTGTCGGTGCCGGTGGTCGGCTCGGTCACGCCGAAGGCCTGCAGGCGCAACTCACCGGAGGCGATGCCGGGCAGGTATTTCCGCTTCTGCTCCTCCGAGCCGTGCCGCAGCAGGGTGCCCATGATGTACATCTGCGCGTGGCAGGCGGCCGCGTTGCAGCCGCTGGCGTGGATCTCCTCCAGGATCGCCGAGCCGGCGCGGATCGGCAGGCCGGCGCCACCATAGGCCTCAGGGATCAGCGCCCCGAGATAGCCGGACTCGGTCAGCGCGTTGACGAACTCGTGCGGATACTCGGAGGCCGTGTCCTTCTCGCGCCAGTACTGGCCGGGAAACTCGGCGCAGATCTTGGAGACGCCGTCGCGGATATCGCCCCAGTCGCGCCCCAGCGCCATCATCGTGTTGTCGTCGGCGGCGCCCGGCGCCTGTGCCTGCACGGACATTGGTTTTCTCCTACATTTCTCGAACTCTACGTCATGCCAGCGAAGGCTGGCATCCAGGGATGCGAGGCGAGGACGTTGCCCTCGTAATGCGTTGTCCGGATTCCTGCCTTCGCAGGAATGACGGCATGTCACTAGTGGCCCTTGAAGTCGGGCTTGCGCTTCTCGTTGAAGGCCAGCACGCCCTCGTGGCGGTCCTTGGTCGGGACCATGCGGTTGTAGGCCTCGATCTCGATGCCAAGCGCGGTGCGGCGGTCGGACGCGATGTTCAGGTCCACTGACTTCTTGATCTGGCGCACCGAGATCGGCGCGTTGTTGCAGATCGCCGTCGCGGTCTCCAGCACCGCCGGCAGCAGGTCGCCGGCCGGCACCACCTTGTTGATGATACCCCATTCGTAGCCCTCGGCCGCCGTGAACGGCTTGCCGGTCATGAGAATTTCCTTGGCGCGGCGCGTGCCGGCGGCGCGCGGCATGTTCACCGTGCCGCCTGCGCCCGGCATGATGCCCAAGGTCACCTCGGTCAGCGCGAAGCGCGCGGTGTCGGCGGCGTAGATGAAGTCGCAGGTCAGCGCGATCTCGCAACCGCCGCCAAATGCCGCGCCGTTCACCGCCGCGATCACGGGAATCGGCGAGTCGGCCAGGTTCCAGGTCGCCTGCTCGAAGATCGCGTGCTGCGACATCCATTGCTGGTCGGTCATGCCGCGTCGTTCCTTCAGGTCGCCGCCGGCGCAGAACGCCTTGTCGCCGGTGCCGGTCAGCACCACGCAGCGCGCCTGTCCGGGATCGAGCAGCAGCGACATCGCCACCTCCAGCAGGTCGCGGCCCATCTGGGTGTTCATCGCGTTGCGCGCGTCGGGCCGGTTCAGCCGCACCAGCAGCAGGTGCTCGGCCGGCTGCTCGATGGCCAGGGTCTCGAAGCTGCGCTCGATCAGCGGGGGCATGGCGTTCCTCAGTTCGCGTGGCGGGTCGGGCGACCCTCGATGGCATATTGCGGGTCATTGTAGCCCGGCGTCGACGGATGGCCGGGGCTGACGTGAGCGTCGATCAGCGCCTCGTCCTCCGCGGTGAAGGTGTAGTCGAGCGCGCCCAGGTAGTCGCGCCACTGTTCTTCGGTGCGCGGGCCGGCGATGGCCGAGGTGATGGTCGCGTTGTTCAGCACCCAGGCGACGGCCCACTGGCCGGCGGTGATGCCGCGCGCCTCGGCGTGCGCCTTCACCGCCGCCGCGATGACCAGCGACTCCTCGCGCCACTCGGTCTCCATCATGCGCTTGTCCTGGCGCGCCGCGCGGGTGCCCTGGTCAGGGTTCGAGCCCGGCGCGTACTTGCCGGTCAGCACGCCGCGCGCCAGCGGGCTGTAAGGCACCACGCCAAGGCCGTAATAGGCGCAGGCCGGCAAGTGCTCGGTCTCCGGCATCCGGTTCATGGCGTTGTAGTAGGGCTGCGAGGCGGCCGGCCGGTCGATGCTGAAGTCGTCAGCGAGGCGGCAGATCTCGGCGACCCGCCAGGAGCGGTAGTTGGAGACGCCGAAAGTCCGGACCTTGCCGGCGCGCACCAGGTCGGCCATCGCCCGCACGGTCTCGGCCAGCGGCGTCGAATGGTCTTCCTTGTGCAGGTAGTAGAGGTCGATGTAGTCGGTGCCGAGCCGTTTCAGGCTTTCGTCGCAGGCCTGGATCACCCACTTGCGCGACAGGCCGCGCTGGTTTGGCCCCTTGCCCCGAGGGTTCGCAAGCTTGGTCGCCAGCACCCAGTCGTCGCGATTGGCGGCGATGGCACGGCCGACGACCTCCTCCGACTTGCCGCCCGCGTAGGCATCCGCCGTGTCGATGAAATTGATACCGTGCTCGAAGGCATGGTCGATAATGCGTTTCGACGTTGCCTCGTCGGTCTGCCCGCCGAACATCATGGTGCCCAGGCACAGCGGCGACACCTTCACGCCGGTCGCCCCCAATCTGCGGTAGTCCATGCGTGCGTTTCTCCTTCCGCTGACGGCTGGACGGGCCGCGGGGCCATGCTTATGTTGCACCCGCGAAATCACCTGAAAGTCGTCTCGGAGGAAACGCCTTGGCCCTGTCCGAACCGGTCGCGCGTACAGAGTTCCATACCCGCAGCCTGGAAATCAAAGGCTATAAGCGCGACGACGGGATGTGGGACATCGAGGGTCACCTGACCGACGTGAAGCCCTTCGCGCACGAGAATCGCGGTGCCAACGAGCCGATCCATTCGATGTGGGTGCGGCTGACCATCGACACCGACTTCGTGGTGCGCCAGGCGGAAGCCTTCACCGAGTTCGGACCCTACGAGGTCTGTCCGATGACCAACGCCGGCTTCAAAGCGCTGGAGGGCTTGCGCATCGGGCCAGGCTGGAACCGGCGCACCAAGGAGCGGATCGGCGGCGTCGGCGGCTGCACCCACGTTACCGAGATGCTGGGCCAGATGGCGACGGCGGCGATGCAGGCGCTGTGGGGCGACCCCAGCGTGCGCGAGCCGAGCCGGCCGGACGGCCGGCCGTCGGTGATCGACACCTGCTACGCCTGGCGCGCCGACAGCCCGGTGGTGAAGAAGGCCTACCCGCAGTTCTATACCGGCGAGTAGGCGCTACCCGGCGACCTCGAACACCAGCGACGCCCACCAGCTATGCCAGACGTCGGCGGGCTTCTCCAAGCCCTCCGACATCTGCACCGCGCTCAGCAGGTAGACACCAGGGCCGGCCAGCGGCACCCGCCCCTGGCCGGCATCGTCGGTGATGAAATCGACGATAACCGCGTCGGTCTCGCCCGGCGGGCGGCGGAACACGCGAAGCTGGGCGCCGACGAAGGGCTTGCCGCGCCACAACGCCCGCACCGGCAGCGTATCGCCGACCGCCAGCGTGTAGGGGTTCACGTCCGCGACCAGTTCGACGGTGAGGCCGACCTCGACATCATTCCCCGCCACGCCGTCGCCGACCTGGACCAGCGCCTTGGCGCAGCGCGTGTAGGCTTCCTGGAAGCCGCTGTCGGGCAGGCCGCGCTTGCGATGCTCCTCCAGCACCCAGGCCAGGCCATCGGTGCGCAGGAAAGACTCGAACTTGGCGAATTCGGCCCAACCGAGCCGCTCGGCCCGGGACTCGTAGAACAGCACCTGCAGGCCCGGCGCCTCGGGCACGACGTGGATCGCCGGCAGGTCGCCCATCGTGCCCGGCAATTCCCGCCGGGCTTGCGGGTCGACAATGCCGATGCGGTCGATGCTGGCCTCCAGATAGGGCAGCGTGTAGCCCTTCATCTTCTGGCCGACGCGCATGTCGGCGACGATCTCGGTATCGGGCGCGAGCCGGAAGGCGTGCGGCTCGATCCACATCTCGTGCGCGCTTGCCGGCGCCAGCCACAGCACTACGATGGCCGTCAGAGCGATTCGCAACTTGCCCAAGGCATTACCTCCGTGTGGGGAAGAAGATAGCGCGATGACGCGGACGATACCGACGATCATTATTTGGCTGCTGATGCTGCTGGCGCTGCCGGCCGCCGCGCACGAGATCCGCCCGGCCATCGTCGACATGAGCTTTGACGGCCAGGGCCAGGTCAGTATCGCGGTCCGGCTCAACCTGGAAGCCACCATGGCCGGCATCGGCCCGCAGCATGCCGACACCGACGACGCGCCGCAGGCCAGCCTCTACGACGCGTTGCGGCGACTGGCGCCGGCGGACCTGCGCGCCCGCTTCGACGCGTACGCGTCCGAGTTCCTGGCAGCGATGCGCCTGCGCGCCGACGGCACGCCGCTGACCGCGACGGTCGACGACGTGACAATCCTCCCCGTGGGCGACCTGGACCTGGCGCGCGATTCCAGCGTGCGGCTGAGCGCGCCGCTGCCGCCGGACGCGCAGGCGGTGACGTGGGGCTGGGACGCGGCGCTCGGCCCGGCGATCGTGCGCGCCAAAAGCGAACCGGACGGCCCGATCGGCTACACCGTCTATCTCAAGGACGGCGCCGACACCGAGCCGATCCCGGCGCACGGCGCGCCGACGCAGAGCTGGTTCGACGTCGCCACCAATTACCTGGTCATCGGGTTTACACACATCGTGCCGAAGGGGCTGGACCATATCCTGTTCGTCGTCGGCCTGTTCCTGCTGAGCGCCAGGTTCGCGCCGCTGGCCTGGCAGATCACCGCCTTCACGCTGGCGCACAGCGTGACCCTGGCGCTGGGCGTGCTCGGCATCGTGCGGATCTCGCCCAGCGTGGTCGAGCCGCTGATCGCCGCCTCCATCGTCTACGTCGCGGTGGAGAACATCATCTCCGACAAGCTGCAGAAATGGCGACCGGCGGTGGTGTTCGGCTTCGGCCTGCTGCACGGGCTCGGTTTCGCCGGGGTGCTGGCCGAAGTCGGGCTGGCGCAATCCTACTTCGTCACCGGCCTGGTCGCGTTCAACGTCGGCGTCGAGCTGGGCCAGCTCTTCGTCGTCGGCCTGTGCTTCGCGGCGGTCGGCCTGTGGTTCCGCGACAAGCCATTCTACCGCAACGCCATCACCATCCCGGCCTCGGTGGCGATCGCCGTAGTCGCGACCTGGTGGTTCGTGGAACGGGTCGGCTGGGTCTAAGCGCCCGGCCAGCCCTGCGAGGCCAGGATGTCGCGGTCGATGTCGTCGACCTTGGCGATGCCGGAGAGCTGCATCGCGGTCCGCAGCTCGCCGGTGAGGATTTCCAGCGCCCGGTCGGCGCCGGCGACGCCGCCAGCCGCCGCGCCGAACAGCGCCGCGCGGCCGACCGCGCAGGCCTCGGCGCCGAGCGCGCGGGCCTTCATCGCGTCGACGCCGCGGCGCACACCGGAATCGATGATGATCGGCACCTTGTCGCCGACCGCCTCGGCGATGGTCGGCAGCGCGTCGATGGTGGCGATGGCGCCGTCGAGTTGACGGCCGCCGTGGTTCGACACCCACATCGCGTCGACGCCTTCCTTGACCATGCGCACCGCGTCAGTGGGATGCTCCACGCCCTTCACCATCAGCTTGCCGGGCCAGCGGTCGCGGATGCGCTTCAGGTCGTCCCAGTCGAGGCTGGTGTCGAAGCGCGACGCGGCCCGGCCACCGGCGTTGAAGCCGATGGCGACATCCTGGTTCAGGTCGCGCACGTTGCCGAATTCCGGACTGCCGGCCTTGGCCATGGCAAGCGCCCAGGCCGGGTGCGTCATCACGCCCCAGCCCATGCGCCAGCTCGGCTTGATCGGCAAGGTGACGTTGTTGCGCACGTTGCGCTCGCGGTTGCCCGGCACGTAGGTGTCGACGGTAACCGCCAGCGCTTCGCAACCGGCCGCCGCGGCGCGGTCGATCAGCCGCATGTTGAAGTCCCAGTCGCGCATCACGTAGAGCTGGAACCAGTGCCGGCCGTCGACCTGGCGCGTCAGGTCCTCCACCGACAGCGTCGACATCGTCGACATCGTGTAGGGGATGCCGACCTTGGCGGCGGCGCGGGCCAGGATCAGGTCGGCCTCGGGCCAGGCCACCGCGACGGAGCCCATCGGCGCGATCACGAAGGGCGCGGCCGACGGCTTGCCCAGGACGGTCGTCGACAGGTCCGGCGTCTCGACGTCGACCAGCACGCGCGGCACCATCCGAATCCGCTCGAACCCGGCGCGGTTGTCCGCCAGGCTGATCTCGTCCTCGGCGCCGCCGTCGATGAAGTCGAAGATGCCTTTGGGCAGCCGGCGTTTCGCCCGCAGGCGCAGGTCGGCGATGTTCACCGCCTTGGATACGTGGCTCATGCTGGTCCCTCAGTCCGCCGCCTGGCGCTCGTGCTGTGGGCGCAGGCTACGCGCCTGACGGCGCAGTTCCTCCAGTTCCTCCCGGTTACGCTCGGCCAGCACGAAGGCCTGGTCGCGCCCGGCGAGGTATTGTAACGGCCATTCTGTCATCGGTTGGCCATATTCCGCCGCCGCACGCAACGTGAAGTAGGGATCGGCCAGGTGCGGGCGGGCCAGCGCCACCAGATCGGCGCGGCCGGCGGCCAGGATGGTGTTGACCTGATCGGCCGTGGTGATGTTGCCTACCGCGACCGTGGCGATGCCGACGTCGTTGCGGACCTGGTCGGCGAACGGCGTCTGGAACATGCGGCCGTAGATCGGTTGCTGGTCGGGCACGGTCTGGCCGGCGGAGACGTCGATCAGGTCGCAGCCCGCCGCCTTGAAGGCGCGCGTGATCGCCACCGTGTCCGCGCCGGTGTTCCCGTCCGGCATCCAGTCGGTCGCCGACAGCCGCACCGAGATCGGCTTGTCGTCGGGCCACACCGCGCGCGCCGCGTTGAACAGCTCCAACGGGAAGCGCAGGCGGTTGTCGATGCCGCCGCCATACTCGTCATCGCGCTTGTTGGTCAGCGGCGACAGGAAGCTGGCCAGCAGATAGCCGTGCGCCATGTGCAGTTCCAGCAGGTCGAAGCCGGCCTCGTCGCCCCAACGCGCGGCCCGCACGAACTCGGCGATCACGCGATCCATGTCGGCGCGGTCCATCGCCTTCGGCACCTGGCTTTCCGACAGGTAGGGCAAGGCCGAGGCCGAGATCAGCGGCCAGTTGCCGTCATCAAGCGGCCGGTCCATCTCTTCCCAGCCAAGCTGGGTGGAGCCCTTGCGGCCGGCGTGGCCGAGCTGCAGCGCGATCTTCGCCGGGCTGTTGGCGTGCACGAAGTCGACCACCCGGGCCCAGCCGTCGCGGTGGGCCTCGCACCACAGCCCGGTGCAGCCCGGCGTGATGCGCGCGTCCGGCGCCGGACAGGTCATCTCGGTCACCACCAGCCCCGCCCCGCCGACGGCGCGGCCGCCCAGGTGCACCAGATGCCAGTCGCCGGGCTGGCCGTCGGCGGCGCAGTATTGCGCCATCGGCGAGACCACGACGCGGTTGGCGAGCTGCATGCCGCGCAGCCGGAACGGTGCGAACATCGGCTGCACGACGCGGTCGGCCGGCACGGCGTAGCCCTGGGCGCGGGCGTCGTCGGCGAACCAGCGTTCCACGTCGTCGACCAGCGCCGCGTCGCGCCGCCGCAGGTTCTCGATGGTGATCTGCTTGGAGCGCGACAGCAGGGCGAAGTTGAACTGGATCGGGTGCATGTCCCAGAATCGGCGGACATTCTCGAACCAGACCAGACTGACGTCGGCCGCGTGCTGGGTCTTCTCCACGTCCGGCCGGCGTTCGGTATCGTAATGGGCCAGCGCCGCCGGCACGTCGCCGGGATGCGCGACAAAGGCATCGGACAGCGCGATGGCGTCCTCCATCGCCAGCTTGGTGCCCGAGCCGATGGAGAAGTGCGCCGTGTGCGCCGCGTCGCCCAGGATCACCAGATTGCCGTCCGACCACTGCTCGCAGTGGATCACCGGGAAGTTGCGCCACGTCGACCGATTGGTCAGCAGCTTGGTGCCCTGCAGCAAGTCGGCGAACAGGTCCTCGACGTAGGCGGCGGACTCCGCCTCGCTGGCGTGTTCCAGGCCGGCCGAGCGCCAGGCGTCCTCGGTGGTCTCGATGATGAAGGTCGCGGTCTCGCCGCGATAGCGGTAGGCATGCACGTTCCAGATGCCGTGCCGGTTCTCCTTGAAGGCGAAGGTGAAGGCCTTCAGCGGCACCGTGGTGCCCATCCAGGCGAACTTGTTCGGCCGGTACTCGATATGCGGCCGCAGCACGTCGGCATGGGCCTCGCGCAGCGCGCTGTTGACGCCGTCGGCGGCGACCACGAGGTCGGCGTCGAACGGTCCGGCCGGATCGACCTCGACCTCGAAGCGCAGCTTCACCCCCAGCGCAGCGGCGCGCCGCTGCAGGATATCGAGCAGGGTGTGCCGGCTGATGCCGCAGAAACCGTGGCCGGTGGAGCGGATCACCTCACCGCGAAAGTGGGTGTCGATCTCGTCCCAGTAGGCGAAGTTGTCGAGGATCTGGTGGTAGGTCTCGGCGTCGGCGTCGCGGAAGTGGCCCAGCGTCTCGTCGGAGAACACCACGCCGAAGCCGAACGTGTCGTCGGCGCGGTTGCGCTCCAGCACGGTGATGTCGTGACCGGGCTGGGCCTGCTGCATCAGGATCGAGAAATACAGGCCCGCCGGACCGCCGCCGACCACCGTGATGCGCATGGGGAGCCTCTCCGAACGGGGAATTACTTTAAGTGTAAAATATCTCGGGCGGCACGACAAACAGGTGGAGGCGGCCGGGCCGATTTGCTAGCGTCCCGCGCCATGTTCCAGAGCACAGAGCGATTCGGCCGTTGCGCCCCGCGCGCGTTGGCCAGGCTGATCCCCTGCCTGATCCTGTTGGCCGCCCTGACGGCGCCTGCCGCGGCGCAACAGGCGAAGAACGCGCTTCCCGAGGATGCCAAGATCTCGCCGATCATCGGCGTCGTCGACGTGCAGGAAGTCCTGCGCGATTCCAGCGCGGCCAAGGGCTTGCGCCAGGCTGCCGAGGCCAAGGGAAAGTCGCTGGAGGCCGGCCTCAACAAGCAGCGCGAGGAAGTGAAGGCGCGCGAACAGCAGTTGCGGCAGCAGCAGACGATCCTGTCGCCGGCGGCCTTCGACCAGAAACGGCAGGAACTGGAGAGCTACGTCAACAACTTGCGCCGAGAAGCCGAGGTTTCGCGGGCGCAGATCAACCAGGTGTTCAACGGCGCGATGGCGCAGGTGAACGACGAACTGCGCAAGTCGGTCGTGGTGATCATGGAGAAGCGCGGCGTCGCCATGACCTTGCCGCGCAGCGCCGTGCTGGTGTTCGACCAGCGCATGAACCTGACCAAGGAAGTAACCGAGCTGCTCAACCAGCGCCTGCCCTCGGTCAAGGTCGACTTCAACAAGCCGCCGCCGGCACCGAAGCGGAAGTAGCGGGCTAGGCGGCCAGCACCTCCAGGCAGCCGGTCTCGCGCAACAGCGGGTCGAGGCGCGCCCGAGCCCCGGCGTCCAGGTCGGCGAAGCGCCGGCGCAACGTCATCAGACATTTCGCCTGATAGCCGAACGGCGCCTGCACCCACTCGCGGCCCCGGATGGTCAGCCGCACTTCGTCGGCGCCAGTCTCCAGCGCTGCCGCGTTGGCGGCCAGGAAGGGCAGGTACTCGGCGCCGGCGATGCGGATCAGGTCAATGACCGCCGCCGGCAAGTCGGCATCGGCGTCCAGCCATTCGCCCTCTATGCCGCTGGCGTCGTCGAGCTGGCGCAACCAGCTTTCCACCCGCTGCGCCTCGGCGCGGATCACCGCCAGCGGCGTCGGGTCGGTGGCCAGCGTCCGGAGTTGGCCGAACAAGCCGAACTCGGCAACCGAGGGTCGGGTGCCGAACAGATATCGGCGCAACCGCACATGCGGCTCCAGCGCCGTCAGGATGCCGCGGTAGGTCGCTTCGATGGTCGCTGCGTTCTGCGGCGTGCAGCCGACCAGCGCCATGCGGCCGATCTGCCGCTCGGCGATGGCCCGTACCGCTTCCGCGCGCGCCTCGCCCTCCAGCTCGGAGCGCTCGTCGTCGACGATCCAGCGCGCGGCGTAACCCTGGTCGGCCTCGTAGGCCCAGCGGTAGTGGAACATCGCCTTGGTCAGCCACTCGTCGCCCATGTCCTCGATCAGGAAGGCGAGGAAGGCCTGCGCCGGGTCGGGCGGCACGATGGAGCGTTCGGCGTGACGCTGCTCCAGCATCTCGATCAACGGGGTGGTGTCGACGTGGAAGCTGCCGTCCTCCGGCAGTTGCAGGATCGGGATGATCTGCGGCCGCAGGTCCGCGATCTGCTCGCGGATCGCCGGCGAGCGAAACGTGAAGACGTGCGGCAAGCGGCGATAGCGCAGCACCGCGCGCAGCTTCATCGTGTAGGGCGAGCCGATGCTGCCGATCAGTCGGTAGGGCTTGTTCATCTTGGCCTCAGTCGTCGTAGGGGGCGATGTCGCGCCGGTCGGTCTTCAGGTGCAGCAGCGCCGGGCCGTCGACCGCCAGCGCCTCGCGCAGCGCCGGGGCGAACGCCGCGGTGGTTTCCACGGTCCAGGCCGGGGCGCCATAAGCGCGGGCGAGCGCGGCGAAGTCCGGGCTCGGCACGATGGTGCCGATGTCGTGGCCCTCGCCGTAGTTCTTCAGCTGGCCGGCGAGGATCGAGCCCTGGGCGCCGTTGTCGCAGACGATGGCGGTGACCTTGAGCCGGTTGGCGACGGCGGTGGCCAACTCCTGGCCGGTCATCATGAAGCCGCCGTCGCCGGCCCAGGTCAGCACCCGTGCCCCTGGACGTGCCAGCGCCGCGCCGTTGGCGCCGGGCACCGCGTAACCCATCGCGCCGGCGGCCGGGCCGAGCACTGTGCCGGGCCTGCGCACGCGCAGGAAGCGGTGCACCCAGCGCGCGAAGCTGCCGCCGTCGGTCACGGTGATGGCGTCGTCGCCGGCAATCTCCGCAGCAGCGGCTGTGGCCTGGCCGAGGTCGACGACGCCCTTGGCCGGGAAGGATTCCGGCGCGCTGGCCGCCATGTAGGCATCGTGCAGCGGACCGACCCAGCCCTGCCCGCGCCCCGGCTTGTCCGTCAGCCGCTCGCTCAGCGCCGCCAGCACCGGCGCGACGTCGGCGCGGACCGCGATCTCGCTGTCGAACCGGGCCAGCACCTCCGCGTCGGGATAGACCTGCGCCAGGCACCGAATCGTCGGCAAGATGCCCGCGCCCATCTCCAGCGTGGTGATGCCGTCCAGCCGGGTGCCCAGCGCCAGCACCAGGTCGGCCTCGGCGATGGCCTCGACCTGGTGCGGCAGGCGGTTGATCTCCAGGTGACCGGCATAGTGCGGGTGCAGGTTGTCGAGCACATCCTGGCACCGGTAGGCGGAGAGCACCGCCGCGCCGGTGCGTTCGGCGAAGGCCGCGAGCTGGGCTTGCGCGCCCTCGCGAAGCACCGCCTCGCCGGCGATGATCAGCGGCCGATCGGCACGCTCCAGCAGCGCCGCCAGCTTGGCGACGTCATTCGCGTCCGGCGCCACGGCGGCGCGGGCAGGGTTGGTCGGGATCGGGCGGTCGGTCTCGTCGGTGCCGACATCGCGCGGCATCACCAGCACCACCGGACCCGGGCGTCCCTCGGTGGCGATCGCCAGCGCCTTCGCGGTCATCGCGGCGACCTCGTGACCGTCGGCCGGTTGCAGCACCGCCTTGGCCATCGAGGCGAAGCTGCTGACCGCGTCGATCTCCTGGAACGCCTCGCGGCCCTGCACCTCGCGCTTCACCTGGCCCATGACCATCAGCATCGGCACGCTGTCCTGGCGCGCGGTATGCAGGCCGATGGCGGCGTTGGTGGCGCCGGGGCCACGGCTGACCATCGCCACGGCCGGGCGCCCGGTGAGCCTGGCGTGGGCGTCGGCGGCGAAGCTGGCGCCGGATTCGTGGCGTACCGACACCAGGCCGATCTTGTCGCGGCGCTGTCGCATCGCCTCCAGGGTGGTCAGGAAGCTTTCGCCGGGCACGGTGAAGGCCGCGTCCACGCCGTTCGCGATCAGGGTTTCGACAAGGGCATCGCCGCCATTCAAGCGGACACTCATCCGGATTTCCTCGTAGCTGGAAGGCGCGCTACCCTAGCCGGCACCGAACAACTGAGGAAGCCGGTCATGGCCGAACTGACAACCGCCACCGCCAACGTGCAGGAAGACAACGAACGCGTGCGCGTCACCGAATACCGCTTCCCGCCGGGCAGCGAGACCACGTGGCACATCCACGAGTTCGACTATGTCGTGGTGCCGATGACGAACGGCACGCTGACCATCCACAACAAGGACGGCATCAGCGAATATCCGCTGACCGCCGGTCAGGCCTACTACCGCCAGGCCGGCGTCGAGCACAACGTCACCAACGTCGGAACCGCCGAGATCGTCTTCGTGGAGACCGAGATCAAGGCGCACCCGCTGAACAAATAGAACGAGGAGACGCGCATGCGCATCGACGCTGGCGACATCGCCATCAACTACGACCTGTCCGGACCGGCCGACGCGCCGGTCGTCGCGATGAGCCATTCGCTGGCGTCGAGCCTGGTGATGTGGGACCCGCAGCTCGCGGTGCTGTCGACCAAGTACCGGGTGCTGCGCATGGACACGCGCGGCCACGGGCTGACCGACGCGCCAGCCAACGAATACACGCTGGCCCAGCTCGGCAACGACGCCGTCGCCCTGCTCGACCGGCTCGACATCGCCAAGGTGCACTGGGTCGGGCTGTCGATGGGCGGCATGATCGGCCAGGAGATGGCGCTGAACCACGCCGACCGGCTGATGAGCCTGGCGATCTGCAATTCCTCCAGCCAGATCCCGGCGGCCGGGCGCGACACCTGGACCGACCGCATCAAGGCGGTGCGCGAGAGCGGCATGGCCGCCGTGGCCGACGCCACCGTCGAACGCTGGTTCACCGACGAGTACCGCGCCAAGAAGCCGCCGCAGCTCGAACAGGTGCGGATGGAAATCCTGCGCACGCCGGTGGACGGCTTCGCCGGCTGCTGCGCCGCGATCCGCGAGCTCGATTTCACCGACCGGCTGGGCGCGGTGAAGACCCCGACCCTGATCATCGCCGGCGAGTTCGACCCCGGCACGCCGCTGGCCGCCAGCCAGGTCATGAACGAGAAGATTCCCGGCTCGGAGCTGGTGGTGCTGCCGGTGCGGCACTTCTCCAACGTGGAGGCGCCGGACGAGTTCACCCGGGCGCTGACCGCGTTCCTGGCCAAGCACTGATTTCGTAGCCCGGATGAAGCGGAGCGCAATCCGGGACTGTCGAGACCATAACCACAGCCGTTCCCGGATTTCACTGACGCTTCATCCGGGCTACATGCCTCGATTGAGATAGTGACTGGAGCCTGAACAATGCAGATCACCGCCCGGCCCGAGACCGTGGGCCTGTCGCGCGACCGGCTGGCGCGCCTCGACGATTGGATGCAGCGCTATGTCGACGCCGGCAAGCTGCCCGGCCTGATGACCGTGATCGCGCGCCACGGCCACGTGGTCGACGTGCGCAGCCACGGCTACATGGACGTGGAGGCGAAAAAGCCGGTCGCCGACGACACCATCTACCGCATCTATTCGATGACCAAGCCGATCACTTCGACCGGCATCATGATGCTGTACGAGCAGGGCCTGTTTCAGCTCGACGACCCGATCCACGCCTACATCCCCGCGTTCAAGGACGTGCAGGTCTACAAGTCGGGCGATGGCAAGGGCTGGGACGGCGAGCCGGCGAACGAGCCGATCACCTTCCGCCACCTGCTGACCCACACGTCGGGCCTGACCTACGCATTCATGCAGGCGACGCCGGTGGACGCGATCTACCGGGCCAACAAGGTGGAGTTCAATCCGGGCCGCGGCACGCTGAAAGCCATGGTCGACAAGCTGGCGACCATGCCGTTGCTGGCGCATCCGGGCGCGGAGTGGAACTACTCCAATGCCACCGACGTGCTGGGCCGGCTGATCGAGGTGATCTCCGCCCAGAGCCTGCCGAAATTCTTCGACAAGGAGATCCTCGGGCCGCTCGGCATGGCCGACACCGCTTTCCACGTGCCGAAGGAGAAGGTCGACCGGTTCGCGGCAATGTACGAGCCGACAGCCGAGGGCGGCATGAAGCTGATCGACGCGCCGGCGAAGAGCCACTACCTGAAGCCGCCGGAGACGCCGTCGGGCGGCGGCGGGCTGGCCGGCACGGCGGGCGACTACATGCGCTTCGCGATGATGCTGGCGAACAAGGGCGAGCTGGACGGCGTGCGCCTGCTGGGCCGCAAGACGGTGGAGTACATGACGTCGAACCACCTGCCGGGCGACATGGCCGACATGGGCCAGCCGCGCTTCTCGGAGACCTCCTACGAGGGCATCGGCTTCGGGCTTGGCGTCTCGGTGGCGATCGACCCGGCCAAGGCGCAGGTGATGGGCTCGCCGGGCGAGTACGGCTGGGGCGGCGCGGCCAGCACCAACTACTGGCACGATCCGGTGGAGGGCACGACGGCGCTGCTGTTCACCCAGCTCCGGCCGTCGTCGACCTACCCGATCCGGCGCGAGTTCCGGGTCCTGGTCAACCAGGCGCTGATCGACTGACGGGACATGTAGCCTGGATGTAGCAACGCGAAATCCGGGAACCACGTTGCAATGTAGACGGACGGTCCCGGATTGCGCTGCGCTTCATCCGGGCTACGGGTCGAGGCGTTGCAGAAGCCGGTCGGCGCGGTCCAGCCGCCGGCGCAGCACCTCGCCGGTACGGGCTTGGCCGTCGCTGTCGTCACGGGCCCAGACCGCCAGCGTGGCCAGGAACAGGCCGGTCAGGCCGATCTCCTCGAACTGCGCGCGGCGCGTGCCGTAGACCGCCGGCAAACGCGCCGCCTCGCGCAGCCATTGGATCAGCCGCGACAGGTTGAACGCCATCGGCACCCAGTGGTGCGGGTGGCCGGGGTTCAGCTTGCCGCGCAGCATCTGCACCGTGACCTCGCGATGCGCCGCCATGGCGTCGAACCAGGCCATCAGACAGGTCTCGATCCGCTCCGCCGGCGGCAGGTCGGCGAAATCGTCGGGCTTGTCGGCCAGCAGGGCACGGAGGCCGCGCCGGAACCAGGCGTCGGCGAGCGCGTCCTTGTCGCGGTAGTGGTCGAGGACGTCGCTGGCCGGCACGCCCATGGTCTCGGCCACATCGGTCAGCCGCACCGCGTCCCAGCCGACCGTCTCGGCCGCGGCCAGCGCGGCCTCGAGCGCCCGATCGGCAAGGTCGGCGCGGCGCGCCACGGCCTCAGACCTCGTCGCCGGTGAACAGCTTCAGCACGGCGATGGCGTCTTCCTCGCCGTGGCCGCGGGCGGCCATCAGGCGGAACAGCTCACGCGCCTGGCCGGTCATCGGCGTCGTGGCGGCGACGTCGTGGGCCAGGTCGTGCACCATGTCGAGATCTTTCAAGCACTGGCGCAGATAACCGGCCGGCTGGAAGTCGCGTGCCGCCATGCGCGGCCACATGGCCCGCATCAGGTTGCCGCCGGCATAGCCCGCGCCCAGGGCGTCGACCAGCTTGGCGGTATCGACGCCGCCGCGCTCGGCCAGGTTCAACGCCTCGGCCAGCACGACGAAGTTCGACAGCACGCAGACCTGGTTGACCATCTTGGTGACCTGGCCGGAGCCGACCGCGCCCATGTGCACGACACTGGCGCCGACGTCGTGCAGCGCCGGCATCGCCGTGGCGACGTGCGCCTCTTCGCCGCCGACCATGATCGCCAGGGTCCCGGCGCGCGCGGCCGGCGGGCCGCCGGAGACCGGGGCGTCGACCCAGCGTCCATCCAGCCGCTTGGCGAAATCCTTGGTTCGGGCCAGCGGCGTGGTGGAGAAATCGACCAGCACGGCCGTATTCGACATCCCGCCCGCCGCGCCGTCGTCGCCGAACACGGCGCCGGCCAGATCGTCGGCGGTCATCACGCAGGTCATCACCAGATCGGCGCCGGCGGCGGCGGCGGCGGGGCTGGCGGCGGCCGACACGCCCCAGTCGCCAGCGGCCGTCTGGCGTTCCGGCCTGGGGTCGTAGCCGGCGACCTCGTGGCCGCGCTCGACCAGCCGGCGGGTGAAGCCCTCGCCCATCAGGCCAAGGCCCAAGAATCCGATCCGCATGTCCCTATTCCCCCTGCCGCCAGGCCACCGGCGGACCATAGCGGATTTCGCGCAGCAACTTGCGGCGGATCGCCACCGCGAAGTCGTCGTAGCTCTGCGCCACCTGCACGAACGACCCGGGACCGCCGACCACCTCGTCGCGGTAATAGTCGTCCAGTTGCGGCTCGTCGGTCAGGATGGCCAGGCCGTTGACCGTGACGCGGCGGCGTATGGCATGCGCGCGGGCCCGCGTCGGCGGCACCATCCATTCGCGAAACGTGGTCTCGCGACCGTCGCCGGAGACGTCGACCACCCGGCGCGTGCCGGTGATGTCGTTGCTCTCGATCTGCTTCACCGCGAACATCACAGCGGCGCCGATGCCGGTCCCGCCAGCCGGGATCTTGCGCGGGTGGCGCAGCACGCGTGCGGCGAAGGCCTCGGCGGTGGCGCGGTCGCGGATCAGGCGCCAGGCCAGGACGTCCTTCGGACGCTGCGCGTCGGACCAGATCACCACGGCGACGGCAATGCGGCCGAGCGGGCCGCCGGTGATCGCTTCGATGATCTCCGGATCGCGGAAGGCGGCGGCGATGCCACCCATCTGCAACGCGAACTCGCCGTCATCGACGCTGCCCGAGGCATCCACCGCGAGAACCAGCTCCAGGTCGACCGAGGTCTCCGCCGACGCCGGCGCGCACGCCAGGGCGAACAGCCCGACGAGCAGCAGCAGACAGCGCCAAAGCGCAGCGATGGGGTTCAGCATCGGATCATCATAACCGGCGTCGGGGCCGCGTCGACCTCAGATCACCTGGCGCCGGACGTCGACGATGCGGACGGTGTCGACGATGCCTGGCCCGAGCAGGTCGTCGAGCAGACCGCGCACGCGACCTTCGATCGCCAGCAGGTCGAGCTTGCCGGACTCGTCGTCGGGGCGGATCGGGGCGCGGCTGAAATCCCGCACCATCTGGCCGTAGAGCAGCGGCAGCACGGCCTCCAGCTGCTTGGCATTCTTCCGGCCCGGCAGGCCAATGCGGAATTTCAACGCCATGTAACCGGAATCGACGCCGCCGGTGCTGACCGCCGCGCCCATCGGCTCGGTCTCGACGTAGACCATGCGGGCGCTGGTGGCGGCCTTGGCCAGGTCCTCGGCCTTCTCGCGGACCGCCACGCGCGGTGCCTCGAACAGCAGCAGCAGGCCGAGCAATCCGCCGATCAGCGCCGCGAAGCCAAGCCCGGCCAGAAGGCCGTTGGGACGGTTGCGTCGGGTCGTTTTCGGCTTCGGTATCGGCGGCATCGTCGTTTTCCGTTCGGTGGCCCCGCTACCTGACACCTCATGGTGCTCAGGCCGGAGGCTTTGCGTCCCGCCGTCGCCGACGGTTTGCCCTTGTCGCTGGATCGTCCGCGCAGACGAACGATCGACGTCAGTCGGGAGGCTATCAGGCGCCGGTTAAGCGAGCGTTAAGCCGGCTCGGTGCGCGAGAGCCGGGCGATCCGCTCCTCGGTTGGCGGATGGGTCCGCAGCACCGGCGGCACGTTGCGCAAGGCGGCCTCGTAGGTCTGGCCCCAGTGGCGCCGCGACAGCCGTTCGATGGTGGTCAGGGCACTGGCCAGGGCCTCCGGGTCGCGGGTCAGGCGCACCGCGCCGGCGTCGGCGGCGAACTCACGGTTGCGGGCCAGCGCCAGCAGCAGCAGGCGGGCAACGAACGGCGCCGCCGCCAATCCCAGCATGGCACGGCCGGAAAACGGCGCCTCGCCGGTTAGCAGCGCCCCGACAAAGGCCGACAGCAAGCCGATCAGCGCCACCGACTGGGTGACGCGCGCCAACGTCTCGGCCAGCAGCAGCCAGCGGGTGTCGCCGGCCGCCAGGTGCGCCACCTCGTGCGCCAGCACCGCCTGCAGTTCGCGCGGCGGCAACTGGTGCAGCGTGCCGCGCGAGATCGCGATCGCAGGATCGGCGGCGTCGCCGGCGGAAAAGGCGCGCGGACCGGACGCCGACTGCCAGTACAGTTTTGGCACACGGGTCATGCCGGCGCGTGCTGCCAGGGCGTGCAGGAACTCGCTCACCTGGTGCCAGCCGTCGCCGCGCCAGGGATCGAGGCTGACCGGCCGGGCGCGCAGCATGCGCATGATCGCCGCCGCCGGCAGCCGGGGCGCCAGCAGCATCGCCACCCCAGCGCCGGCCGCCGCGACCAGCACGCCGAGTCCGCCGGCGATCAGCCAGCCGACCGCCGACAGCAGCGCCAGCAGCGCGGCGATGGTCGGCAGCGGAGTCGAGAGCACGGCGCGATCAGGCATCCCTTGCAAGTGGTCGGTGCCGGCGTGCCGGTCAAGCCAGCGGACCACTTGACAAAGGCTCGCGTTGCGCCGATATCGCCATGCGAGGGTTTTGGCACTCTTCGGGAGAGAGTGCCAGGACGCCTCAGGAACCTAGTGGCACAAACTCACATACGACTTGGAGGAGCAGCTTAGATGCGCTTCAAACCTTTGCACGACCGGGTTGTCGTTCGTCGCATTGACGAGAACGAGAAGACGGCCGGTGGCATCATCGTGCCGGATACGGCGAAGGAAAAACCCATGGAGGGCGAGATCCTGGCGGTCGGGCCGGGTGCCCGCGACGAGAGCGGCAAGCTGGTGCCGCTGGATGTCCAGGTCGGCGACCGGGTCCTGTTCGGCAAGTGGTCGGGCACGGAAGTGAAATTGGACGGCGAGGATCTCCTGATCATGAAGGAATCCGACGTCATGGGCGTCATCGACGACGCCGCGGCCGGCCGCAAGGCGGCGTAAACAGGTCTCCGGAGAGGAAATCCGACAATGTCCGCGAAAGACGTGAAATTCGGCGCCGATGCGCGCAACCGCATGCTCAAGGGCGTCGACATCCTGGCCAACGCCGTGAAGGTGACGCTGGGGCCGAAGGGCCGCAACGTGGTCATCGACAAGTCGTTCGGCGCGCCGCGCACCACCAAGGACGGCGTCACCGTCGCCAAGGAAATCGAGCTGTCCGACAAGTTCGAGAATATGGGCGCGCAGATGGTGCGCGAGGTCGCCAGCCGGACCAATGACGAGGCCGGCGACGGCACCACCACGGCGACCGTGCTGGCCCAGGCGATCGTGCGCGAGGGCGCCAAGTCGGTCGCCGCCGGCATGAACCCGATGGACCTGAAGCGCGGCATCGACCGCGCCGTGGAGGCGGTGGTCGCCGAGTTGCGCAGCCGTAGCCGGGTGATCAACAACGAGAAGGAGATTACCCAGGTCGGCACCATCTCGTCCAACGGCGAGGCGTCGGTCGGCGAGATGATCGCCAAGGCGATGCAGAAGGTCGGCAAGGAAGGCGTGATCACGGTCGAGGAGGCGAAGAGCCTGGAGACCGAGCTCGACGTGGTCGAGGGCATGCAGTTCGACCGCGGCTACCTGTCGCCGTACTTCATCACCAACGCCGAGAAGATGGTGGCGGAGCTGGAGAACCCCTACATCCTGCTGCACGAGAAGAAGCTCTCCAACATGCAGGCGATGCTGCCGGTGCTGGAAGCCGTGGTGCAATCCGGCCGGCCGCTGCTGATCGTCGCCGAGGACGTCGAGGGCGAGGCGCTGGCCACCCTGGTGGTCAACAAGCTGCGCGGCGGCCTGAAGATCGCCGCGGTGAAGGCGCCGGGCTTCGGCGATCGCCGCAAGGCGATGCTGGAAGACATCGCGATCCTGACCGGCGGCCAGCTGATCTCCGAGGATCTCGGCATCAAGCTGGAGAGCGTCACGCTCGACATGCTTGGCACCGCCAAGCGGGTCAATATCGGCAAGGAAGACACCACCATCGTCGATGGCGCTGGCAAGAAAAAGGACATCGAGGGCCGCTGCAACCAGATCCGGGCGCAGGTCGAGGAGACCTCGTCCGACTATGACCGCGAGAAGCTGCAGGAGCGGCTGGCCAAGCTGGCCGGCGGCGTCGCGGTGATCAAGGTCGGCGGCGCCACCGAGGTCGAGGTCAAGGAGCGCAAGGACCGCGTCACCGACGCCCTGAACGCGACCCGCGCCGCGGTCGAGGAAGGCATCGTTGCCGGCGGCGGCGCCGCCCTGCTGCACGCCTCGAAGGTGCTGGCCAAGCTGAAGGGCGGCAACGACGACGTGAAGGCCGGCATCGAGATCGTGCGCCGGGCGCTGCAGGCCCCGGCGCGGCAGATCGCCGAGAATTCCGGTGTCGACGGCGCCGTGGTCGCCGGCAAGCTGCTGGAGAAGGACGACACCTCGTTCGGCTTCGATGCGCAGAACGAAGTCTACGGCGACATGCTGAAGGCCGGCATCATCGACCCGACCAAGGTCGTGCGCACCGCGCTGCAGGACGCCGCGTCGGTCGCCGGCCTGCTGATCACCACCGAGGCGATGGTCGCCGACAAGCCCGAAAAGAAGGGTGCCGGCGGCGGCATGCCGGACATGAGCGGCATGGGTGGCATGGACGGCATGATGTAAGCCCTCGCGTCACCCGCGAGCATGGAAGGGGCCGCCCACCGGGCGGCCCCTTTTCGTTGGGCCAGAGATACCCAAGCTACAACGCCGGATTGGCTGGCGGCAGGCCCACCGCGACGCGACCGAAGTCGGGGGCGTTGATGTCCCAGACGAGCTGGATCTGGTGGATCGCGGCGTGGATGTCGCGGAAGTGGCGTTGCAGCGGGTTGTCGAGACGATCGGCGGCGGCACCGGCGACGGTGTGGATCAGGTCGACCGCCTGCACCGCCAGACGCGCCGCGTGCGCCACGTCGCGGCGCCAGCGGGCGCGGGTTTCCAGGTCCGGGCGGTCGTTGGCGGCGACCAGGGCGTGCGCTTGGACCCAGACCTCGCGGCAGAGCAGATGGGCGGAGTCGATGGCGACCCCGGCCTCGGCGAGCTTGAGCTGCACGGTGGTGTACTCGGCGACGCGGGCGCCGCCGTAGCGCGCGACCTGGGTCTTCAGGCCGTCGACAAAATGGTCGTAGGCGCCGCGCGCCATGCCCAGCATCGGCATCGCCACGACCAGCGGGAAAGTGGCGAATAGCGGCAGGCGGTAGGCGTCGCCTTCCAGTTCCTCGGTGCCCGGCGAGAAGCCGGTGCGGGCGTCGGCGAAGTCGTAGACCATGTGCGCCGGCACGAACAGGTTCTCGCAGCTCACGTCCTTGGAGCCGGTGCCGGAAAGGCCGGCGACGTGCCAGGTGTCGTGATGCACCTCGATGGCGTCGATCGGGACCACGCCGATCAGGGCCTTCGGCGGGCCGTCCTCCGGGCGCAGCATGCCGCCCATCATCATCCAGTTGCTGGCGTCGACGCCGCTGGCGAACGGCCAGCGGCCGGACAGCCGGAAGCCGCCATCGGCCGGCTCCAGCTTGCCGGAGGGGAAGGCCAGGGCAGAGCCGATCAGGGCATCGGGGTTGTCGTCCCACACCGCCTTCACGCACGCCGCCGGCCAGTAGGGCAGCATCCAGTTGTGCGAGATCAGGTTGGCGTAGACCCAGGCGGTGGAGCCGCAGCCGCGCCCGAGCTCGGCGATGACCTCGAACATGGTGCCGGTATCTGTGACATAGCCGCCGTAACGGCTCGGCCGCAGGATACGCCACAGGCCGTTGGCGTGCAGATCGTCGATGGTGGCCTGCGGGATGCGCCGCTCGCGCTCGGCCTCGGCGGCACGCTCGCGCAGCACCGGTACGATGTCGGCGGCCCGCCCGATCAGTTCCTCGCGCGTCGGCTTGTCCGCCATCTCGTCGCTCCTCGCGTTCCTGCTCCCGTCGTCAGTATGCCACAGCGTCAGACGGCGACGTGGAAGGTCGACGCGGCGTACGGCCGGGACGGCATCGCCAGCGCGAACAGCGCGGCTAGCAGGCCGAAGCCGCCGGCGAGCAGCAGCGGCACATCGTAGCTGCCCCACAGGTCGTAGGCGTGGCCGGCGAACCACGGGCCGAAGAAACCGCCGAGCGCGACCGACGACATGAAGCAGCCGAGCACGCTGCCGATCCGCTCGGTGCCGAAATACTCCGCGATGATCGGCGCGATCATGCCGACATAGCCGCCATAGCTGACCCCGAACAGAACCGCGAAGACGGTCAGCACGGCGACCGATCCGCCCCACCACCAGAGCACGAAGCTGGCGCCCATCGCGGCATAGATCACGGCGATGGAGGCGCGCCGGCCGAGCCGGTCCGACGCCACCGTCAGCACCACCCGGCCGACCAGGCTGGCGACCCCGATGACCGCGATCAGAAGCACGCCGGTGGCCTCGTCGAAGCCCCTGTCGGTGGCGTAGGTCACCAGGTGCACGAAGGGGATGAAAATGCCGATGCAGGCGCAGGTCGAGGACAGGTGGAAGGCGACGAAGCCGCGGCTGGCCAGCGCGCGACGCAGGTCGAACCGCGTCGCGGCCGGCGGCTCGTTTCGATCCCGCCGGGTGCCGGGCGGATCGCCCATCAGCGCCGCCGACGCCACGCCAAACACCAAGGACAGCGCCGCCAGGGTCAACATCGCCGCGCGCCAGTCGCGCCAGTCGATCAGCGCGGCGACCAGTGGCGGCAGGACCAGCACGCTGACCCCGACACCGGTCGAGGACAGGCCCGAGGCAAGCCCGCGCCGGCGCGTGACCCAGCGCTGCAGGCCGGCGCTGGCCGGCGCGAAATTGCAGCCGATGCCGAGCGCGACGCCGAGCCCGAAGCCGAGATAGACCTGCCACAGCGCCTGCGCGGTGCTGGCATAGGCCAGTCCGGCCGCCATCGCGACCATGCCGAAGCCGCAGACCGCGCGGGTGCCGAAACGGTCGGCCGCCGGCCCGCTGATCGTCGCCAGCGTGGAATAGAGCGCCGCCAGCACCGAGAAGACCAGCGCGGTATCCGCCCGGTCGGCGTCGAACTCCGCCGCCAGCGCCGGGAAGAACACGCCGAAGGTGTAGGCGTTGCCGTAGGCCAGAAACAGCAGCACGAACACCGCCGCCGTGACCACCCAGCCCCAGGCGCCGTCGATCCGACGGTCCATGCGCGGCATTGATACTGGCTCCTTCAGATCGAGGTCGCGGCGACACCCACCTCACCCCGACCCTCTCCCGCCAAAGGGCGGAGAGGGGGCGAAACGTCGATGCCGGAGAGTGCCCCTCTCCGCCCTTCAGGGGGGAGAGGGGTTTGGGGTGAGGTGGGTGTCGATGACGGATCCGACGCCAACGGACGGTGCCTAACCTTCGCCGAGGGCCTTGTTCACGGCCGGCATGACCTCTTGCGCGAGGCGCCGCATGGAGGCGCGCATGCGGTCCTCGTGCTGCCAGTCGTGCGCCGCCAGGACGAGCTGCCCGAACGGCCCCAGCTCGTCGCGCAGCGCCAGGACCTGCTCGGTGACCTGCTTTGCCGTGCCGCGAATGGTCAGGCCGTCGCGCATCGCCGGATGGGTCAGCGTGTCCGGCTCGTCGTCCTTGAACGGCGTGCACGCCGCCTTGCGCCCCGTGCGGTCGAAGATCGTCCACAGGTAGCGGTAGTAGAAGTCGAAGGCGCCGTCGGGTTCTGTGACCATGTCGGTCGCCTCGTCCTCGCTCTCGCCGACATAGATCGAGCGGGCGACGCGCCACACCGATGGGTCGGCCTCGCGCCCGGCCTGCGCCGCGCCCTCGGCGTATTTCTGCCAGTGGGTCTTCACGTTCCACAGGCCGACGAAGTTGGCGCTGACCGGCAGGAACCCGTTGGCGCCGGCGAACAGCATCGAGCCGGAATTGGGACTGAGCGCCGACATGCCGATCGGAGGGTGCGGCTGCTGCAACGGCTTCGCCATGCTGCCGAGGCCGAGCTCGGGCAGCGCCCATTCCTTGACCCGGCTGGTCCAGAAGCGGCCTTCGATATCCGGCGCTTCGTCCGACGCCCACAGCTTCAGGATGGTCTCGATCGATTCCCTGGTCATGGCGTCGCGTTCCATGTCCTGCTCGCCCAGCAGCTCGAAGTCGGAGACCAGGCCGCCGGGTCCGATGCCGAGAATGAAGCGGCCGCCGCTGAGGTGGTCGAACATCGCCGCGTGGCCGGCCACCACGGCGGGATGGTAATGCGGCAGTCCGACCACGCCGGTGGCCAGCTTGATACGTTTGGTGCGGTGGATCAGGCTGGCCAGGAACATCAGCGGCGAGGTGATCTGCTCCACCGCGGAGCTGTAATGCTCGCCGACCCAGGCCTCCTCGAAGCCGAGCTCGTCGCACAGGATCACCGCCGCCTGGTCCTCCGCCAGCTGCCGCGCGTAGGGCTTGGCCGGCGTATGCAGCGGCATCATGAAATAGGACAGCTTCATCGGGTCGGGCCTCGGACTACGCGGCGGCCGCCTTCTCGCGCTGCCACTTGTGGATGAAGGCGTCGACGTGGGGGTTGCCGCTGCGCTCGACCTGATCGGGCGGACCGTGCCAGGTGACGACGCCGTCGTGGATCATCGCGATGCGGTCGGCGACGCGCACCGCCGTGGCCATATCGGAAATGATCGAGATGGCGGTGGCGCCGAGTCGGCGCACGTTGTCGCGGATCAGCTCGCAGATCACGCTCGACATGATCGGGTCGAGGCCGGCGGTGGGCTCGTCGAGCAGCAGGATCTGCGGATCGGTGGCGATGGCCCGCGCGATGCCGACGCGCTTCTGCATGCCGCCGGACAGTTCGGAGGGAAGCAGGTCGGCGGTGTCGGGGCCGAGACCGACCTGGTCGAGGCGCTCCACGGCGTGCTTGTGGCAGTGCTCGCGGCTGTGGGTGCGCAGCAGGCGGAAGGAGACGTTCTGCCAGACCCGGAGGCTGTCGAACAGCGCCGCCTGCTGGAACAGCATGCCGATCTTGGCCTCGATCTCGTCGCGCTCGGCGCTGCCGGCACGGACCAGGTCGACGCCGTCGATCTCGATGCTGCCGGAAGTCGGCTTCATCAGGTTCAGGATCAGCTTGAGCAGCAGGGTCTTGCCGCTGCCCGATGCGCCGATCAGAACCAGCGACTCGCCGTCGGCGACCTCCAGGTCGAGGCCGCGCAGCACGTCGGCGTCGGGGAAGCGCTTGGCGAGATTGGCGATGCGGATGGCGGGCACGGGGCAACTCCGTCGGCGAGGCGGGCAACGCCAGCATAGCCGCACCGCCGCCGCCTTGACAGGCCGGGCACGGCGGCCTTACTTCGCCCCCAGCAAAGAGGATATTGCCGATGTTCGCCAAGCGCGAGACCGTAGAACAGGTCGAGGAAGGCGCCGAGCTGGCGCCGAAATTCGATGCCGACGGCCTGATCCCGGTGGTCACCACCGACGCCGAGAGCGGCGACGTGCTGATGCACGGCTACATGAACGACGAGGCGCTGCGCCGCACCGTGGAGACCGGCGAGGCGCACTACTTCAGCCGAAGTCGCAAGGCACTGTGGCACAAGGGCGCGACCAGCGGGCTGGTGCAGCACGTGGTCGAGATGCTGATCGACGACGACCAGGACGCCGTGTGGCTGCGGGTCAAGGTCGACGGCAACGGCGCGTCCTGCCACGTCGGCTACCGCAGCTGTTTCTATCGGGCGCTGCCGCTCGGCGAAGCCAAGGGCGACACGCCGCTGCCGCTCACCTTCACCGAGACCGAGAAGGTGTTCGACCCGAAAGAGGTCTACGGCGACGCCCCGAACCCGACGAAGCTGTAGATCGTCGGACCCATTTAGACCGTCACCCCGGGCGGAGCGCACAGCGCGCAGACCCGGGGTCCATGTCGAAGGCGGTTCCAGACCGCGACATGGACCCCGGCTCAAGGCCGGGGTGAGGTGAAACCTGAGATCAGGAGCCCCGGATGAGCAATCCGAAGTACGTCTATGTGATGCGCGAGCTGCGCAAGGTGCTGCCCGGCGGGCGCGAGGTGCTGAAGGGCATCACGCTGGCCTTCCTGCCCGGCGCCAAGATCGGCGTGCTGGGCCCGAACGGCGCCGGCAAGTCGACCCTGATGCGGATCATGGCCGGGCTGGACACCGAGTTCGGCGGCGAGGCCTGGGCGGCCGATGGCATCCGCGTCGGCTACCTGCCGCAGGAGCCCGACCTCGACCCGACCAAGGACGTGCTCGGCAACGTGATGATGGGCGTCGCCGAGACCAAGGCGCTGATGGACAAGTTCGAGGAAGTCTCCATGCGCTTCGGCGAGGAGTTGACCGAGGACGAAATGAACGCGCTGATCAACGAGCAGGCCGAGCTGCAGGAGAAGATCGACGCGGTCGACGGCTGGGACCTGGAGCGCACGGTCGAGATCGCGCTGGACGCGCTGCGCTGCCCGCCGGGCGATGCCGACGTGGCCAAGCTGTCCGGCGGCGAGCGGCGCCGGGTGGCGCTGTGCCGGCTGCTGCTGGAGAAGCCCGACATCCTGCTGCTCGACGAGCCGACCAACCACCTGGACGCGGAATCCGTCGGCTGGCTGGAACGGCATCTAGAGGAATATGCCGGCACCGTCGTGGCGGTAACCCACGATCGCTACTTCCTCGATAACGTTGCCGGCTGGATTCTCGAACTCGATCGCGGCCAGGGCATCCCCTACCAGGGCAACTATTCCGGCTGGCTGGAGCAGAAGCAGAAACGTCTGGCGCAGGAGTCGAAGCAGGAGGATGCGCGCCAGCGCACCCTGTCGGCGGAACTGGAGTGGATCCGGCAGTCGCCGCGCGCCCGCCAGGCCAAGAGCCAGGCCCGCATCAACGCCTACGAGAAGCTGCTGGCGGAGAGCCAGGACAAGGGCCCGGAGCGGGCCCAGATCGTCATTCCCGCCGGCCCGCGCCTGGGCGACCTGGTGATCGAGAGCGAGCACCTGTCGAAGGGCTTCGGCGACCGGCTGCTGATCGACGACCTCAGCTTCCGCATGCCGCCGGGCGCCATCGTCGGCGTGATCGGCCCGAACGGCGCCGGCAAGACCACCTTCGTGCGCATGCTGGTCGACGAGGAGAAGCCCGACGAGGGCGGCCTGCGCGTTGGCGACACGGTAAAGCTTGGCTATGTCGACCAGTCGCGCGAGGAGCTCGGCGGCAAGAACACGGTCTGGCAGGAAATCTCCGGCGGGCTGGACGAGATCGAGCTCGGCAAGCGCAAGGTCGCCAGCCGCGCGTACTGCTCGTGGTTCGGGTTTCGCGGCTCGGACCAGCAGAAGCCGGTCGGTCAGCTCTCCGGCGGCGAGCGCAACCGGGTCCATCTGGCCAAGATGCTGAAGTCAGGCGCCAACCTGATCATCCTCGACGAGCCGACCAACGACCTCGACGTGGACACGCTGCGCGCGCTGGAAGAGGCGCTGCTCGACTTCGCCGGCTGCGCCATCGTGATCAGCCATGATCGCTGGTTCCTGGACCGCATCGCCAACCACATCCTGGCCTTCGAGGGCGACAGCCACGTGGAGTGGTTCCCCGGCAACTTCCAGGCCTACGAGGAAGACAAGAAGCGCCGCCTCGGCGACGACGCCGACCAGCCGCACCGCATCAAGTACAAGCCGCTGCAACGAAGCTAGAGCGTTTCTGACATTGACTGAATCGATGGGGGATTCCCTTCCGGGTTGATTTGTGATTCAAGCTGGGTGCTGGAGTTGGAGGCCAGCTTGGATGGTCCGACCCTATTCGAACGATCTTCGTGAACGTGTGGTG
>JAVKFY010000039.1:0-56308 GCA_040223615.1 Alphaproteobacteria bacterium | reverse complement strand
TCGGGCAGAGGATTTTTTGCCGGCAGCTTTCTTCGCCGCTGCCGGTTTCTTCTTGGCGGGGGGCTTGGCCATGACGGAACTATCCCAATGCCCGAGTGGGCGGCACCGCCCACCTCACCCCAACCCTCTCCGCCCTCTGGGGGGGAGAGGGTTGGGGTGAGGTGGGCGGTGCCGCCCACTCGGGCATTGGGATAGTTCCGTCATGGCCAAGCCCCCCGCCAAGAAGAAACCGGCAGCGGCGAAGAAATCTGCCGGCAAAAAATCCTCTGCCCGACGGAAACCGCCACCACCACCGCGGGCGCACTTCTGGGTGCGGTTCCGGCGGGTCATGTCGATCGCCGTGGTGTGGGGCGCGGTCGCCGCTGTCGGGCTGCTGATCTACACGATCTGGAACCTGCCAGGATTGGACGGGCTGTCGGCGCTGACCGACCGCAAGCCGTCGATTTCCGTGGTCGCCGCCGATGGCGCGCCGCTGGCCACCTACGGCAACCTCTATGGCACCCCGGCGCAGCGCGAGGACCTGCCGCAAAGCCTGGTCGACGCGGTGCTGGCGACCGAGGACCGGCGCTTCTACCAGCATGACGGCATCGACCTGATCGGCATCGCACGCGCCATGATGGTCAATGTGCGCGCCGGCGGCATCGTGCAGGGCGGCAGCACGCTGACGCAGCAGCTTTCCAAGATCGCGTTCCTGACGCCGGACCGTACGCTGATGCGCAAGGCGCAAGAGGCGGTGATGGCGCTGTGGGTCGAGCTGCACTTCTCCAAGGACGAGATCCTCACGCTGTACATGAACCGGGTCTATCTCGGCGCCGGCGCGTATGGCGTGTCGGCGGCGGCGCAGCGCTATTTCGGCAAGCCGGTGAACGAACTCACGTTGCCGGAATCGGCGATGCTGGCCGGACTGCTGAAGGCACCGAGCTACTACGCGCCGACCCGCGATTTCGGCCGGGCCAAGGCGCGCACCGCCGTGGTGCTGGACAACATGGTGGCCTACGGCGCGATCTCGAAGGACGAGGCGGCCAAGGCGAAGGCGAAGCCGGCGCGGCTGCAGGCCGGTGCCGACAGCCGCTCGGTGCGCTATTTCACCGACTGGGTGCTGAGCGAACTGCCCGACCACGTCGGCCGGGCGCAGCGCGACCTCACTGTCGTCACCACGCTCGACCCGAAGCTGCAACTGGCGGCGGAGGCGGCACTGAGGACCGCGCTCGACGCGTCCGGCGGCAAGCTGAAAGCGAGCCAGGGCGCGGTGCTGGTGATGCGGCCGGACGGGTCGGTGCTGGCCATGGTCGGCGGCCGCGACTATCAGGCCAGCCAGTTCAACCGCGCGGTGCAGGCGCAACGCCAGCCGGGCTCGGCGTTCAAGCCGATCGTGTACCTGACCGCGTTGCAGAACGGCCTGCGCCCGAACGACGTGTTCGAGGATCGGCCGGTCACGATCAAGAAATGGTCTCCGACCAACTTCGACGGCAAGTATCGCGGCCGCATCACCCTGGCCGACGCGCTGGCCAACTCGGTCAATACCGTCGCGGTACGGGTCGGCAGCCAGGTCGGTGTCGACAAGGTGATCGCCACCGCCCGGCGCCTGGGCATCACCAGCACGCTGCCGCGCCAGCCGGCGATCGCGCTGGGCGCGGGCGAGGTGACGATGCTGGAACTGACCACGGCCTACGCTACGCTGGCGGCGGGCGGCCGGGCGGCGCTGGCGCACGGCATCGTCGAAGTGCGCGACGACAAGGGCAAAGTTGTCTACCGCCGGCGCGGCAGCGCCACCCGCGCCGCCGATGCGCGCGCCGTCGCCGACCTGGCGGGCATGATGCGCGGCACCATCCAGCACGGCACCGGCAAGGCGGCGCGCCTGGACCGTCCGGCCGCCGGCAAGACCGGCACCAGCCAGGATTACCGCGACGCCTGGTTCCTGGGCTTCACGTCGGACGTGGTGGCCGGCGTCTGGGTCGGCAACGATGACAACTCGGCGATGCGTAAGGTCACCGGCGGTGGCTTGCCGGCGCGGATCTGGAAGCAAGTGATGACGGCGGCGCACCAGGGCCTGGTGGCGAAGCCGCTGGCCTCGGCCGAGCCGCCGCCGGCCGGCGTCAACCGGCCGGGCGCCGACGGCAAGCTGATCGACCGCATCTTCTCGATCTTTCAGGGCGGTGGCAGCGACGAGCGCCCCTCGGATTCACCGACCACGGCGCCAGCGAAGCGCAACGACGGCGGCACGCTCGGCGACCGCCCGAGGCCGGACGGGGGGCAGTAGGGTGTTAGCCCTTCAGCACGCTCTGCAGCTTCATGGCGATGCCCATGTCGCCCTCGATCTTCAGCTTGCCCATCATGAAGGCGGTCATGCCGTCGAGCTCGCCCTGGGTCATGGCGATGAAATCGCTCATCGAGATCTTCATGGTGCAGTCGGTCGGCTGGTCCTCGTTGGTGACCACGTTCGGCACCTGCGTGGCGTCGAGCACCACGATGCCGTCGTCTCCGAAATCGAACTTCATGCTGGCGCCGAGACCGCAGTCTTCGCCGACGCGCTCTTTCATGCCGTTGGTGATCTGTTCCAGGCTCATGGGGACTCCCGTCTGCTACTGGCGCCTAAGTAAGCGGCGCCGGCCGGTGCGTCAACGTCCGCACGGCGATCATCGGCAACCCGGCGTTAACCTTGCCGAACTACCGTCGGTGGCCGGAGTGACGACGAGGCTGCCGTGGGGACGACACTCAAGACATCGCTGACGAGGTTCGCCAGGTTCGCGAACGACTTCATTCCGCCGCGACTGCTGCGCGACCGCTATGTCGCGCAGCGCGTGCGGATGTTCGTGATCGCGCATTTTTGCGGGCCGACGATCGCGCTGCCGATCTGTGCCTCCCTGTATGTCATCGACACCGGGCGCGGCTGGCAGATGTGGACGGTGTTCGCCATGATCGGCCTGTTCTGGGTGTACCCGGCGGCGCTAAAGCGCCCCTGGGTGCGGTTCGAGCACCTGGCACTGCTGTCGACGCAGCACCTGGTCGTCACCATTCTGTTCGCGGCCTACCACTATGGCGGTGTCAGTTCGCCATTCCTGGTGTGGTTCCTCGTGGTGCCGCTGCTGGCATTCTTCTACCTGGGATCGACGCGGTTCACGCGCTACGCCATCTTCGCCAAGATCGGCGTCAACGTGGCGGGCTTCTACGGCGCCTACCTGTGGAGCGGCAGCTTTCCCGTGCACGTACCGCCGTCGGCCCTGGTGATTCCGGGAATCGTGTCGACGCTGAGCGCCTCGATCTACGTGACAGTGCTGGCGATCTACTACTCCAACCTGGTCGATTCGCAGTCCGACCTGGAAAAGGAGATGCGGCGGCACCGTACCACCATGACGGAACTGCAGCGCGCTAAGGACCTCGCCGAGCAGGCGAATTCGGCGAAGTCGGAATTTCTGGCGCGGATGAGCCACGAACTGCGCACCCCGCTGAATGCGGTGATCGGCTACAGCGAGATGCTGCTGGAGGATGCCGAGGACGAGGGGCGCGACGAGCAGACCGCCGATCTGCGCAAGATCAACAGCGCCGGACAGCACCTGCTGTCGCTGGTGAACGACGTGCTCGACCTGTCGAAGATCGAGGCCGGCAAGATGGAACAGTACGCCGAGAGTTTCGATCTCGGCCGTTTCGTCGACGACGTGGCCGCGACCTGCGAGTCGATGATGGCGCTGAACGGCAACAGGCTGACCGTGCAGCGCCAAGGCGACCTCGGCGACTTCGCCTGCGACGTCACCAAGCTGCGCCAGATCGTGCTCAACCTGCTCAGCAACGCGGCCAAGTTCACCTCCGACGGTGACGTGCGGCTGGTGGTGCGGCAGGAGTCGTCCGACGGGCGTCGGTGGCTCGAGATGACGGTGCAGGACACCGGCATCGGCATCGACGCGGACGAGCTCGACAAGCTGTTCGAAGACTTCAGCCAGACGCAAAGCGTGGCGTCGGGCGCCTACGGCGGTACCGGGCTGGGGCTTTCCGTCAGCCGCCGACTGTGCCGGCTGATGGGGGGCGACATCACCGTCACGAGCGAACCCGGTGTCGGCTCGTGCTTTCTCGTCCGCTTGCCGGAGGCTGCGGCGGGGGCGCCGACGACGACCGCACCGACCGCGACGGGCAGTGCGGGCGACACCGCGTCCCGGGCCTGGCTGGAGCGCTCGCAGCAGCCGGCGCATTGGTCCGGCGCGAAGCAGACGGTGCTGGTCATCGACGACGACCACACGGTCCTGGAACTCATGGACCGTTCGCTCGCCAAGCTGAACCTGCCTGCCATCCTGACCGACAGCGGCGGCACTGCGCTGCAACTGGCGCGGACCGCGCGACCGACCCTGATCGTATTGGACCTGATCCTGCCGGAGGTCGAAGGGCTCTCGGTGCTGCGGCAGTTGCGCGCCGAAGGCATCGACTGTCCGGTCCTGGTGCTGAGCGTGGTCGACGAGCGCAACGCCGCGTTCGAAATCGGCGCCGACGAGTACCTGATCAAGCCTGTCGACCGCGGGGTGCTAATCGAGACGGTCTGCCGGCTGCTGGCGGCGGCGCCCCGCCGCCGCGCGACGGACATCGTGGGGCGCCGCCGTGCCTAGGATATTGATCGTCGAGGACAATGAGATGAACCGCGACATGCTCGGGCGGCGCCTGCAGCGACGCGGCTTCGACGTCTGCTTCGCCATCGACGGGCCAAGTGGCATCGCCATGGCCGGATCGGCGCAGCCGGACGTGATCCTGATGGACATCGGGCTCGGCGAGATGGATGGCTGGACGGCGACGCGGGCGATCAAGTCGGATCCGGCGACTTGTGAGATACCGGTCATCGCGTTGACGGCGCATGCGCTGGCGACGTACCGCGAGAAGGCCGAGGCGAACGGCTTCGCCGACTTCGACACCAAGCCGGTCGACCTGCCGCGCCTGCTCGGCAAGATCGAGGCCTGCCTCGCGCCTCCCGGCTAGGCGCGCCCCAACTCAGGCGTGGCTGCGGCGCTGCTCCTTGAGCAGGATGCGGAGCTGGGCGATGTCGACCGGCTTCTGCAGGTTGCCCACGACCGTGATCCCCTTGATGACCGCCAGCCTCGCTGCGGACTCGCGCAGCTGCGCGCTCTGGCCGCTGATCAGCAGGACCTCGCCCGCGTAGCCGGCCGCCTTGAGTTCCTCGAACAACTCGATGCCGTCCATCTCGGGCATGCACAGGTCGATCGATAGCAAAGTGGGGCGTGTCTCGGCGAGCAGCGCCCGGATGCGCCTGGAATCCGAAGCGTGATGTGCTTCATAGCCGCAACGCTTGGCGACGCGGGCAACGAGTTCCGCCGAATCCGGGTGATCGTCGACGGCCAGCAGCCTGGGCATCGTCGAGGCGCCGGCGGCCTCTTCCTGTTCGGTTCGGCAAAATTCTCGTTCTTGGTACAAGGAGCTCTCCTACGCGGCCGCCAAACGGCGCTTACGCTGCGATGCGCCAATTGCCCGCTGCGTCTTCGAGTCTGACCGGCCAAGGTGAAACTTGGGTAAATAGCTATGCCTGACGACCCGCTTGGATTCGCCGACACCATTAACCAGCGTCGCGAGCGGCACACCGGCGACGGGTGCGCCACTGCCGCCGCCGACGTAAGATCAGGCAACGAAGTGCCACCACGGAGAACGCCCCCGCCATGCCCTATAGCTCGGTGTTCCGGCCCGACTTGTTCGCGGGACAGACCATCATCGTCACCGGCGGCGGCAGCGGCATCGGCCGCTGCACCGCGCACGAACTGTCCAGCCTTGGCGCCAAGGTGATCCTGATCGGCCGCAACGCGGACAAGCTCGCCAATGTCAGCGCCGAGATCGCGGAAGACGGCGGCGAGGTCGACACTGCGGTCTGCGATATCCGGGTCGAGGATCAGGTGGTCGAGACCGTGACAACCCTGGTCGGCCGGCACGGACGCCTCCATCACCTGGTCAACAACGCCGGCGGCCAGTTCCCGGCGCCGCTGGAGAAGATCTCGCAGAAGGGCTGGGAGACGGTGGTGCGCACCAATCTCACCGGCGGCTTCCTGATGAGCCGCGAGGTCTACCTGCAGTCGATGTCCAAAGACGGCGGCGGCGGCATTGTGAACATCATCGCCGACATGTGGCATGGCATGCCGACCATGGGCCATTCCGGCGCCGCGCGCGCCGGAATGCTGAACTTCACCTACACGGCGGCGGTGGAGTGGGCCAAGGGCGGCGTGCGAGTGAACGCGGTGGCGCCTGGCTGGATCGCCAGTTCCGGCTTCGACACCTACGACGAGGCGACGCAGCAGCACATGAAGAGCCTGCCGCGATACGTGCCGCTGCGCCGGACCGGGCGCGAGGCGGAGGTCTCCGCGGCGATCATCTTCCTGCTGACACCGGCGGCGAATTTCATCACCGGCACCTGCATCCGGGTCGATGGCGGGGTGCCGAACCAGGTCGCCGACCATCCCGCCGGCGACCACGACAACGCGCCCGAACCCTATCTCGGCTTCCACCGCGAAGTGCTGCCGAAAGTGGCGCGCGGGGACGACTGATGCCGGTGCTGGAATCGCGGGTCGATCCGCGCGATCCCGCCTTCGCCGCCAACCGCGCGGCGATGCAGGAGCTGATCGCGCACTTCCGCGACATCGAAGGCCGCATCCGCGCCTACTCCGCGCGCTCCAAGCCGAAGTTCGAGAAGCGCGGCCAGCTGCTGCCGCGCGAGCGCCTGGAACTGCTGTTGGATCGGGGCGCGCCGTGGCTGGAACTGTCGACGCTGGCCGGCTATCGGATGCACGACGACGACGGCGAGGCCAACGTCACCGGCGGCGGCTCGATCCTCGGCATCGGCCAGGTCAGCGGCGTCCGGGCCATGGTCTCGGTCTCCGACAGCGGCATCAAGGGCGGTGCGACGGCGCCGATGGGCCTGAAGAAGAAGCTGCGCAGCCAGGACATCTCGGCGCAGAACAAGCTGCCGACCATCGCGCTGGTGCAAAGCGCCGGCGCCAATCTGCTGTATCAATCCGAACTGTTCGTGGAGGGCGGCCGCGGCTTCGCCAACCAGTCGCGGCTGTCGGCGGCCGGTATCCCGCAGGTCACCGTCGTGCACGGCTCGTCGACCGCCGGCGGTGCCTATGTGCCGGGCCTGTCGGACTACGTGATCGTGGTGCGCGACCGCGCCAAGATCTTCCTGGCCGGACCGCCGTTGCTGAAGGCGGCGACCGGCGAGATCGCCACCGACGAGGAGTTGGGCGGCGCCGACCTGCACGCCTCGATCGCCGGCACGGCGGAGTACATGGCCGAGGATGATGCCGACGCGGTGCGGATAGCCCGCTCGGTGATGGCCAAGCTGCCGTGGAACGAACAGCTTCCGCCCGAGCCAGAGCGCACGTACAAGGCGCCGCGCTACGACGCGGAGGAGCTGCTCGGGCTGGTGCCGGTTGACTACCGCAAGCCCTACGACGTACGCGAAGTGATCGGACGGCTGGTCGACGACAGCGACTTTCTCGACTTCAAGCCGTCGTTCGGGATGCCGACGGTATGCGGCCACGCGGCAATCGAGGGCTTCGCCTGCGGCATCATCGGCAACAACGGGCCGATCGACCCGCAGGGCGCGGTGAAGGCGGCGCAGTTCATCCAGCTCTGCTGCCAGTCGAACACGCCGATCATCTACCTGCAGAACACCACCGGCTACATCGTCGGCCGCGAGGCCGAGGAGGCCGGCATCGTCAAGCACGGCTCGAAGATGATCCAGGCCGTCGCCAACGCCACCGTGCCGCAGATCACGCTGATGATCGGCGGCTCGTTTGGCGCCGGGAATTACGGCATGTGCGGGCGCTCGTTCGACCCGCGCTTCATCTTCGCCTGGCCGAACTACCGGATATCCGTGATGGGCGGCGAGCAGGCCGCGAAGGTGATGTCCATAATCACCGAGGCCGGCGCGCGGCGCGCCGGCAAGGAACCCGATCCGGACAAGCTGGCGAAGATGGAGCGCGCCATCATCGACCAGATCGACGCGGAGTCGACGGCGCTCTACGCCACCGCGCGGCTGTGGGATGATGGCCTGATCGATCCGCGCGACTCGCGCCGGGTGCTGGGCCAGTGCCTGTCGATCTGCCACGAGGCCGAGATCCGCCCGCTGCGCCCGAACAGCTTCGGCGTGGCGCGAGGCTGAGGGAGATAACCATGCAACTCACGCCTGAGCACGAAGCCTTGCGCGATACTGTCGCGCGCTTCGTCGACAACGAGATCAACCCGCATGTCGACGAGTGGGAAGACGCGGAGATCTTCCCGGCGCACGAGCTGTTCAAGAAGATGGGCGACCTCGGCCTGCTCGGCGTGCACAAGCCGACCGAGTATGGCGGCATGGGCCTGGACTATTCCTACGCCGCGGTGATGGCGGAGGAACTGGGGCGGGTGCGGTGCGGCGGCGTGCCGATGGCAATCGGCGTGCAGACCGACATGGCGACGCCGGCGCTGGCCAAGCACGGTTCGGACCGGGTGAAGGCGGAGTTCCTGGCGCCGTCGATCGCCGGCGACTACGTGGCTTGCCTGGGCGTCTCGGAAGTCGGCGCCGGCTCCGACGTCGCCTCGCTGAAGACCTCGGCGCGCAAGGACGGCGACGACTACGTCATCAACGGCGGCAAGATGTGGACCACCAACGGCACCCAGGCCGACTGGATCTGCCTGCTGGCCAACACGTCGGACGGGGCGGTGCACCGCAACAAGACGCTGATCGCGGTGCCGATGTCGACGCCGGGCATCACCACGGCCAAGCTGAAGAAGATCGGCATGAACTCGTCCGACACGGCGCAGGTGTTCTTCGACGACGTGCGCGTGCCGCAGGCCAACCGCATCGGTGAGGAAGGCCACGGCTTCAGCTACCAGATGCAACAGTTTCAGGAGGAACGTTTGTGGGCCGCCTCGCGCGCGCCCAAGGGCATGGAGCAGCTGATCGAGGAGACCATCGAATACACCCGCGAGCGCAAGGCATTCGGGCAGTCGATTCTCGACAACCAGGTGGTGCACTTCCGGCTGGCCGAACTGGCCACCGAGGTGGAACTGCTGCGCTCGCTGACCTACCGCGCGGTGGAGCTCTATGTCGGCGGCGAGGACGTCACGCGGCTGGCCTCGATGGCGAAGCTGAAGGCCGGCCGGCTGGCGCGCGAGGTCGCCGACAGCTGCCTGCAGTACTGGGGCGGTATGGGCTTCACCTGGGAGAACCGGATCGCGCGGGCCTACCGCGATGGCCGGCTTGCTTCGATCGGCGGCGGCGCCGATGAGATCATGCTCACCATCATCGCCAAGCTGATGGGTACGCTGCCGCGCGCGGGGAACCGATAGCCATGATGACATACCACTCCCGTCACCCCGGCCGCAGCGGAGCGAAGAGCCGGGGTCCATGCCGAAGCCGGCCGTGTTGTCTACGTGGACCCCGGATCAAGTCCGGGGTGACGAACAGAGACTGGGTATAGAAATGCAGTTCACCGACGAACATGAGGAACTCCGGCGCACGGTGCGCCGGTTCATCGACGCGGAAGTGAACCCGCACGTCGACGACTGGGAAGAGGCGGAAATCTTCCCGGCGCACGAGCTGTTCAAGAAGATGGGCGACCTTGGCCTGCTCGGCGTGCACAAGCCGCCTGAGTTCGGCGGCATGGGCCTGGACTATTCCTACGCCATGGTGATGGCGGAAGAGCTCGGCCACATCCAGTGTGGCGCGGTGCCGATGGCGATCGGCGTGCAGACCGACATGGCCACGCCCGCATTGGCCAAGCACGGTTCCGACGAGGTGCGGCGCGAATTCCTGGCGCCGTCGATCGCCGGCGACTTCGTCGCCTGCCTGGGTGTGAGCGAGGTCGGCGCCGGGTCCGACGTCGCCGGCCTGACCACCACGGCGCGGAAAGATGGCGACGACTATGTCATCAACGGCGGCAAGATGTGGACCACCAACGGCACCCAGGCCGACTGGATCTGCCTGCTGGCCAACACGTCGGACGACCAGGTCCATCGCAACAAGACGCTGATCGCGGTGCCGATGGACAGCAAGGGCATCTCGACGCGCAAGCTGAAGAAGATCGGCATGAACGCGTCCGATACCGCGCAGTGCTTCTTCGACGACGTGCGCGTGCCGCAGCGCTGGCGCATCGGCGAGGAAGGCAAGGGCTTCACCTACCAGATGGAGCAGTTCCAGGAGGAGCGGCTGTGGGGCGCGGTCTCCGGCGTGATCTCGATGGAAGAGGTGATCGCCGAAACCATCGAGTACACGCGCGAGCGCAAGGCCTTCGGGCAGTCCATCCTGGACAACCAGGTGGTGCATTTCCGGCTGGCCGAGCTGGCGACCGAGGTGGAGCTGCTGCGCTCGCTGATCTACCGCGCGGTGGAGCGCTACATCGGTGGCGAGGACGTGACGCGGCTGGCCTCGATGGCCAAGCTGAAGGCCGGCCGGCTGCTGCGCGAGGTCAACGACGGCTGCCTGCAATACTGGGGCGGCATGGGCTTCACCTGGGAGAACCGGGTGAGCCGCGCCTACCGCGACGGCCGCCTGGCCTCGATCGGCGGCGGCGCCGACGAGGTGATGCTGTCGATCATCGCGAAATACATGGGCACCTTGCCCGGACGGCGGAATAGATGAGGACGCGGCGCCCCCATACGTCATCCCGGGCAAGCGAAGCGCGACCCGGGATCCATGTCTGTGTCGAGCGCGCCTTCGACATGGACCCCGGATCAGGTCCGGGGTGACGGCGCATGGTTGGATGACACCATGACCACCCTCCCCGACATTTCCGACCTGCTGCTGCGCAATGACGACGGCGTGCTGTATGCGACCTTGAACCGGCCGGACATGCGCAACGCGCTGTCGGCGGAACTGGTGCAGGCGCTGGGGGATACCTTCGCGGGCGTCCGCGCCGACCGGTCGGTGCGCGCCATCGTGCTGCGCGGATCGGGCGGCAATTTCTGCGCCGGCGGCGACATCAAGGGCTTCGGGCGCAGCCAGGAAGGCGACATCGTGCCGGGCTCGCCGGACGATCCGGTGGTCGCGTCGAACACCCGCTATGGCGAGCTGCTGGACGAGATCAACGCCGCCCCGCAGGCGGTGATCGCCGCCATCGAGGGCGCGGTGCGCGGCGGCGGCATGGGCTTCACCTGCACCTCCGACATAGCCATCGCCACCGAGCGCGCCTCATTTGGATTGCCGGAAGCGACGCTGGGCGTGCCGGCGGCGCAGGTTTGTGCCTTCGTGGCGCAGCGTATCGGGCTCACGCAAACGCGCATGATGGCGGTGACCGGCGCCAGCTTCCGCGCGCCGCGCGCGCTCGAACTCGGCATGATCCACGACGTGGTGGCGGACGCCGACGCGCTGCAGGCCAGGGTCGCGGAGGCCCTGAAGGAGGTCTGGCGCTGCGGCCCGCAAGCGGTAGCGGAAAACAAGCGGATCTTGCTGCTGGCGACGCAGGCCGATCGCGCGACGGTCATCGCCGAGGCGGCGAAATCCTTCGCCACATTGATGCGTGGCGAGGAAGCGCGCGAGGGCGTCGCCGCCTTCATCGACAAGCGGCCCGCCGCCTGGACCGCGCAATGAGCTTCACCCGCCTGCTGATCGCCAACCGCGGCGAGATCGCCTGTCGCGTCGCGCGCACCGCGCGGGCGCTGGGCTACGAGACCGTCGCGGTCTATTCCGACGCCGATGCCGACGCGCCGCACGTCGCCGCCTGCGACGTCGCCGCGCGCATCGGACCGGCGCCGGTCGGCGAAAGCTATCTCTCGATCCCTGCGATCATCGAGGCGGCGAAGAAGACCGGCGTCGACGCGGTGCATCCCGGCTACGGGTTCCTGTCCGAGAATGCCGACTTCGTCGCGGCCTGCGCCGAGGCCGGGCTGATCTTCGTCGGCCCGCCGGCCGATGCGGTCCGCCTGATGGGCAACAAGCGCCAGGCCAAGCTGCGCATGGAAGCCGCCGGCGTGCCGTGTGTGCCGGGTTATTCCGGCGAAGCGCAGGATGACGCCAGCCTCACGAAAGAAGCCGAGCGGATCGGCTTTCCGCTGATGATCAAGGCGGCGGCCGGCGGCGGCGGGCGCGGCATGCGCCGAGTCGACGGCACCGGCGAGGTGGCTGATGCGTTGAGCTCGGCGCGGTCGGAAGCGAAGAACGCCTTCGGCTCCGACGAACTGATCCTGGAACGCGCGGTGATCGCGCCGCGCCACGTCGAGGTGCAGGTCTTCGCCGACAGCCGTGGGAACGCGGTGCACCTGGGCGAGCGCGACTGCTCGATCCAGCGCCGGCACCAGAAGGTGGTCGAGGAAGCGCCGTCGCCGGCCGTCGACGCCGACCTTCGCGCCCGCATGGGCGAGGCGGCGGTCACGGTGGCGCGCGAGATCGGCTATCGCGGCGCCGGCACGGTGGAATTCCTGCTCAGCGCCGAGGGCGACTTCTACTTTCTGGAAATGAACACCCGGCTGCAGGTCGAGCATCCGGTGACCGAGGCGATCACCGGCCAGGACCTGGTGGCGTGGCAGCTTGCCGTCGCGGCCGGCGAGCCGTTGCCGCTGACCCAGGATGAGATTTCATTTGTCGGTCACGCCATCGAGGTACGGCTCTATGCCGAGGACGCGGCCGGCGGTTTCCTGCCGCAGACCGGGCGGCTGGCGCTGTGGCGGCCGGCGCCGGACGTGCGTACCGACCACGGGCTGGCCGACGGGTTCGAGGTCACGCCGTTCTACGACCCGATGCTGGCCAAGGTGATCGTGCATGGCGCCACGCGCGAGGAAGCCCGCCGCAGGCTGCGCCGCGCGTTGCGGCGGACCGTGGCGCTGGGCGTGTTGACCAACCGCGACTTCCTGGTCGAGGTGCTGGACGACCCGCGCTTCGTCGCCGGGCAGGCCACCACGGCCTTCATCGACGACTTCAAGCTGAAGGATGCGGCGCCTGACGCGGCGACCTGGGCCCTGGCGGCGGCGCTCAGCTATGGCGGGGGGCGGAGCTGGGGCCGCGACGGCGACGTGGTGCGGCTGGCCGTCGGCGAGGTGGAGAAACGACTTTCGGTCCTGGCGCACGGCGGCGGACGGTTCACCGTCGATGGCACCGAGGTCCAACTCACTGGCGATGGTTTCGAGGTCGACGGCGTGCGGCGACGCTGCGCGCATGCTCGCGTCGACGGCCTGCTGCACCTCGACGTCGACGGCCGCTCGGTCGTGGTCGAAGAGAAGCCGCTGTACGAGAGCAAGGCGTCGAACCGCGAGGCCGATGGCCGGCTCGTGGCGCCGATGAGCGGGCGCATCGTCGCGGTGCGCGGCACCGTCGGCGACGCGGTCGACAAGGGCGCCATCGTCGTGGTGCTGGAGGCGATGAAGATGGAACACGAGATCCGCGCCGGCGCCGCCGGCCGCATCGCCGAGCTGGTGGTCGCCGAGGGCGACCAGGTGACGCCGCGCCAGTTGCTCGCCGTCGTGAAGGCCGACGCCTGATGACCGCGATTGCGCTTTACCGCGGCATGGTGAACACCTGGGAATGCGACGTGAACGGGCACATGAACGTGCAGTTCTATCTCGCCAAGACCGGCGAGGGCATGCCGCATCTGCGCCAGGCCATCGGCCTGACGCCGGCGGTCATCGCCGATACCGGGCGCAGCTATGCCGCGATCAAGGCGCTGGTCCGCTATCGCCAGGAGGTCCATGCCGGCGACCCGCTGCACGTCGAGGCCACCATCGTCGAGGCCACCGACAAGACCATGACCATCGTCGCCGACATGACGCGGTCCAGCGACGGCAAGCTGTCGGCGCGGGTGGAGCTGACGGCGATCGCTTTCGATCTGACCGCGCGCCGCGCCATGGCCTGGGCGCCGGAGCAGCGCGAACGCATTGACGCGTTGTTGAGCGAACGGCCGGCCGAGCTGCGCGCGCCCGGCACCGGCGGGCCGTCGACGCCGCCGGACGGTGCCAGCCCGCGCGCGCCGCTGCTGTCGGCGCAAAGCTCGGTGAAGGCGTGGGAGTGCGACGAGCTCGGGCACTTCTCGGCACATTTCTACATGGACCGGGTGACCGACTCGGTCAGCCATATGCTGGCCGCCATGGGGCTGGACCCGGCGTCGCGCGCCGAACGCGGCGTGGTCACCGGGGCGCTGGAATACGACATCCGGTTCCGCCGCGAGCTGCGCGCCGGCGAGGTGGTGACGCTGCACTCCGGCCTGCTGGGCCTGGGCGAGAAGACCTTCCGCGCCGGCCACGTCATGCGCGAGGCGGGCAGCGGCAAGGTCTGCGCAACCTTCGATTCCATCGGCGTCTGTATCGACTCGAAGGCGCGTCGGGCGGTGCGCTTTCCAGATGACTTGAGAGACAGGGCGGCGGGGCTGTTCATCGACTGGCCGCCGGAGAGCTAAGGAGCAACACATGACCGGTTTCGTCGAGACTTTCCGCGGCGTGGTTTATCCGTGGGACTGCGACCACCTGGGCCACATGAACGTGAAGAACTATGTCGGCATGTTCGACCAGGGCGCGTTCCATATTCTCTCCATGATGGGCTTCGGGTCGGCCGACATGCACGATGTCGGCGCCACGCTGGTCGATGCCCAGCACACCATTAAGTACCTGATCGAGCAGCCAGTCGGCTCGCTGATCCGGGTGGAGAGCGCGGTCACGCGCCTGGGCAACAAGTCGATCGTCGTGCTGCACCGGATGTGGAACACCGAGACCAACGAGATGGGCGCGACCTCGGAGGTGGTCTCGGTCTACTTCGACCTGAAGAGCCGCAAGTCGCTGCCGATCCCCGACGCCATCCGCGACCGCATCAAGCCGTTCGTGGTGGAGAATCCGGAGGGGTAGCCAGACGGCTGGGCTTGTCCCGGCCCGCGCGTGGCTCTGTCGCACGGCCCACGGCCGACATCGTCGCCTACCGGTTCGGTAGTCCTGCCGCGGCGAGCGCCTCCAGGAACCGTGCTTCATCTTCGGGCCGCTTGTAGGGATGAATTCTGGTCGCCAGATCGAGGGTCAGATGCGGTGCGACCTTCAACAACGCAGCAATCGTCGCCCGTGCCTCGTCGCCGCGTCCGGCCTGCATGTAGGCGGCGGCGAGCTGTAGCGTGGGCGCCGGCAGAATCCGTCCACCTAGCTGCTGGCGCTGCTCGAGCAGTGATGCGATCGCCGCCGGATAGTGGCCGGCGGCGCGCTGGTTGGCGCCGAGAAAGAACAGCAGGGGCAGGCTGTCGGGGCTCATCCGCTGCGCGATCTTGATCTGCTCGATGCCGTCCGCGGGCCGGCCGGCATACCCGAGGTTGCGCCCGTAGAAGGCCCGCATCAGCGAGTCGTTCGGCGCCGCCTTTATCGCCGTCCGGATTTCGTCCAGGGATTGGTCGTAAAGACGCATTCGGAGGTGGACTTCCGCCAGCGTGCCCCAGGCGGATCCGAAGTCGGGGTCCAGTTCCACCGCCTTTTGCGCCAGCCGCAGCGCGGTGTCGAGGTGCTCGCCGGGAACCGGGCTCGCGGTGTCCGCGTACAGCAGGACGTGGACATAGGCGGCGCCGTCGTAACCGCCGGCGAAGCCCGGGTCGATCTCGATTGCCTGCTCGAAGAGTCGCAGCGCGAGAGCAAGGTTTTCCGGCGTCGGCGGGATGCGCTTGGCGCGGCCACGGATATAGAGGTCGTAGGCTTCCGGACTCGGCGTATAGCGCCTCACCTCTCGCGTCAGGCTGCCTTCGTTGACGCGTACGGAGAGGGCGGAAACGACCTTGTCCGCGATCTCGTCCTGGATTGCGAAGATGTCCGAATCGCTGCGATCGTAACGTTCCGCCCAAAGCTGCGTGCCCGTCGCCGCGTCGATCAGTTGAGCGCTGATGCGCAATCGACCGGCGGCCCGCCGTACGCTGCCCTCCATCACATACTGAACGTTCAACTCGCGCCCGATCCTTCCTGGATCGATCGCTTCGCTCCCGTAGCGCTGCGTCCGGGAGCGCGAGGCGACGAGCAGGCCATCGACCTTCGAGAGGTCGGTGATGATGTCCTCGGTCATGCCTTGGGCGAAATAGTCTTGATCCGCCCCGCCGGACAGATTCTGGAACGGCAGAACCGCGATCGAGGGCGCTTCCGACGTGACCGGGCGCTCCGTCTCGGTGACCGGGGTCGGCAGCGGTCGCGCGAGCCAGGCCCATGCCCCGGCACCGATGATCGCGGCCGCCACGAGCATGCCGACGGCGATGATCGGGCGTCGCCCCGCGGCGGACGGTTGCCGCCTAGCCGGGGCCGCGCCATCGAAGCGGACGCGGAAGACTCGCACCGGCCGGTCGATATTCTTGACCGCGACCTCGCCCATGTCCTCCAGCGCGACATCGGACCGGTCGCGCACCTGATCGCGGGCCGTGCGTGACAGGCAGATGCCGCCTGGTTCGGCCAACGCCTCAATGCGCGCCGCGACGTTGACGCCATCACCCAGCAAGTCGCCGCTGGCGGCCATGACGTCGCCGACATTGATGCCGATGCGGTAATGGACGCGCTGTTGCTCGGGGATTGCGGCGTTGCGCTCGCCCATGCCGCGCTGGATGACCATGGCGCAGCGAAGCGCGTCGACGACGCTGCCGAATTCGATGAGTAGGCTGTCGCCGGCGGTGTTGGCAACGCGGCCGCCATGCGCGGCTATTTCCGGCTCGATCAGTTCGGCCTTGTGGGCGCGCAAGGCGGCAAGCGTGCCTTCCTCGTCGGCGCGGACCAGCCGGGAGTAGCCTGCGACATCGGCGGCGACGATCGTCGTGAGCCGCCGCGCGATGTCCTCCGCCAAAGCGATTACTCCCTGATGGTCAGGTCGTCTCAGCGTATCGAAGCGGCGGCGACTTCGCCACAAATTGCACGAGAAAGGCCGGCGCCAGGGGCGCCGGCCTTCGCGTCGGTTCGTTGTCGACTACGCCGCTTCGGCGAGGTTCCGGAGCACGTAGTGCAGGATGCCGCCGTGGCGGTAGTACTCGACCTCGTCGAGCGTATCGATCCGGCAGAGCAGCTTGATCTCTTTCTTGCTGCCGTCGGGGTAATGGATGGTGCAGTCGACATCCATGCGCGGCGTGATGCCGCCGGCCAGGCCGGTCAGGTCGAACAGCTCGTTGCCGGTCAGGTTGAGGGACTTGCGGTCGTCGCCTTCCTTGAACTGCAGCGGCAGCACGCCCATGCCGACCAGGTTGGAGCGGTGGATGCGCTCGAAGCTCTCCACGATCACGGCCTTGATGCCGAGCAGCGCGGTGCCCTTCGCCGCCCAGTCGCGCGACGAGCCGGTGCCGTATTCCTTGCCGGCGACGACCACCAGCGGCACGCCCTCGGCCTCGTACTTCATCGCCGCATCGTAGATCGGCATCACCTCGCCTGACGGCTGGTGCTTGGTCACGCCGCCCTCGGTGCCGGGCGCCATCTCGTTGCGAATGCGGATGTTGGCGAAGGTGCCGCGCATCATCACCTCGTGGTTGCCGCGTCGGGCGCCGTAGGAGTTGAACTCGCGCGCCGGCACCTGATGGCTCACCAGGTAGCTGCCCGCCGGGCTCTCTTCCTTGATCGAGCCGGCCGGCGAGATGTGGTCGGTGGTCACGCTGTCGGCCAGGATCGCCAGCTCGCGCGCGCCGGTGATGTCGAAGAAGCCCGCCGGGCTCGCCTTCATGCCGGCGAAGTAGGGCGGGTTCTGCACGTAGGTCGACACCGCGTTCCAGTCGTAGGTCAGCGTCGGGCTGGCCTGCACCGCCTGCCATTCGGCCGGGCCGCGGAACACGTCGCCGTAGCGGTTGGCGAACATCGCCGGAGTCAGCGAGGCGTTGATCGCGTCACTGACCTCGGTCGCGGTCGGCCAGATGTCGTCCAGGAAGACGTCGTTGCCGCCCTGATCCTGGCCGAGCGGCTCGGTGGTGATGTCCATGGTCATGGTGCCGGCGAGCGCGTAGGCCACCACCAGCGGCGGCGAGGCCAGGTAGTTGGCCCGCACGTCCGGATTCACCCGACCCTCGAAGTTGCGGTTGCCGGACAGCACCGAACAGGCGACCAGGCCGTTCTCGTTGATCGCCACGGAAATCTCCTCGTCCAGCGGGCCGGAGTTGCCGATGCAGGTGGTGCAGCCGTAGCCGACGGTGTTGAAGCCAAGCTGGTTGAGATAGGGCTGCAGGCCGGCGGCTTCCAGATAGTCGGTGACCACCTGGCTGCCCGGCGCCAGCGAACTCTTCACCCAGGGCTTGCGGGTCAGGCCCTTCTCCACCGCCTTCTTGGCCAGCAGACCGGCGGCGATCAGCACCGAGGGGTTCGACGTGTTGGTGCACGAGGTGATCGCGGCGATCACCACGTCGCCGTGACTCAGCGTGTAGTCCTGACCGGTCACGGCGACGTCGCCGGCGTCGGCGTTGCCGCCCAGGTTCGGCAGGTCCTTGGCGAATTGTGACTTGGCGTTGGTCAGCGCGATACGGTCCTGCGGCCGCTTCGGGCCGGCCAGCGACGGCTCGACCGTGCTCAGGTCGAGCTCCAGCGAGTCAGTGAACACCGGCTCGGCCGAGTCGGCGTCGCACCACATGCCCTGGGCCTTGGCATAGGCCTCGACCAGCTTGACCCGCTTGGGATCGCGGCTGGTGAAGGTGAGGTAGCGGATGGTCTCTGCATCGACCGGGAAGAAGCCGCAGGTGGCGCCATATTCCGGCGCCATGTTGGCGATCGTCGCGCGGTCGGTCAGCGGCAGGGCGGCCAGGCCCGGGCCGTAGAACTCGACGAATTTTCCGACCACGCCCTTGGCGCGCAGCATCTGCGTCACGGTCAGCACCAGATCGGTCGCCGTGGTTCCGGCCGGCAGCTTGCCGTCGAGCCGGAAGCCGATGACCTCGGGGATCAGCATCGAGACCGGCTGGCCCAGCATCGCGGCCTCCGCCTCGATGCCGCCGACGCCCCAGCCCAGCACCGCCAACCCGTTCACCATCGTGGTGTGGCTGTCGGTGCCGACCAGCGTGTCGGGATAGGCGATGGTCTTGCCGTCGGCTTCGCCGGTCCAGACCACCTGGGCCAGGTATTCGACGTTGACCTGGTGACAGATGCCGGTGCCCGGCGGCACCACGCGGAAGTTGTCGAACGCCTCCGAGCCCCAGCGCAGGAACTCGTAGCGTTCGCCGTTGCGCTGGAACTCCATGTCGATGTTCTTCTGCAGCGATTGCGGGCCGCCGAAGAAGTCGACCATCACCGAGTGGTCGATCACCAGGTCGACCGGGGACAGCGGGTTGATCTTCTTCGGATCGCCGCCCAGGGCGACCATCGCCTCGCGCATCGCGGCGAGGTCGACAACCGCCGGCACGCCGGTGAAATCCTGCATCAACACGCGGGCCGGTCGGTAGGCGATCTCGTTGTCCGAGCGGCGCTTGTCCAGCCAGGCGGCCATCGCCTTGACGTCGTCGGTGGTGACCGAGCGACCGTCCTCGTGGCGCAACAGGTTCTCCAGCAGCACCTTCAGCGAATAGGGCAGCCGGCTGACGTCGCCGATCCCGGCCTGCTCGGCCGCCTCGATGCTGTAATATTCGTAGCTGTCGCCGTCGACGTTGAGCGTGCGACGGGTCTTCAGCGTGTCCTGGCCAATGCGGGTCACGGGTCTTCTCCCTCGGTCCGAGACGATGGTGAATTGAACCCTGTTTATCCCGAATTAACGCGGCGCGCGAGGGTCGTGCGCGGGCGCGCTATTTGCCGACGATGTCGCCGCGCATGGCGCCGAGCTTGGCGAGCAGCGCAGCAGCCGCGTCGGGGGCCACGCCACGCGCGCGCAAGCTCGCTTCCATGACGCCCCCCATGGCGTCGAATTGCGCGTCGGTGACCTTCATGCCCCTGTGCGCGGCGACCATGTCCTTGCCGGTGTAGCGGCACGGGCCGTCCGCGACCTCGCAAATCTGCTGTTCGAACAGGTATTTGAGGCGTGGCAGGCGGGTCGGCGGGATGTCGCGGAAGGACCGGCCGACGATGGGATCGCGGAGCAGGCCGAGGACGAAGGTGTCGACGATGTTGGCGACGCCGTCCTCGCCGCCCAGACTGGCGTAAAGGGATGGCGGCGGCCCGGCGGTCGGGGCCAGCACCGCGCAAGCCGGCAGACCGGCCGCCAGCGAGCCGGCGAGCAGGTATGGCTTGAGAAATCCGATCGGGGCAGGCTTCATGGCGACGGTTCGAAATATAGGACAACATCGGGAGACGCACCGCCGATGACGGCGACCGGCGCGCAAAATATCGTGATCCTGACCGGCGCCGGAATCTCGGCGGAGAGCGGCCTGGACACGTTTCGCGATGCCGGCGGCCTGTGGAGCCAGGTCAACCTGGAGGATGTGGCGACGCCGGACGGGTTTCGCCGAGATCCGGTCTACGTCCTTGATTTTCATGACAAATTGCGTCGCGGCCTGGCCGGTGTCGAGCCCAACGAGGCGCACCGGGCGCTGACGCGGCTGGAGGCCGAGCACGCTGGCGACGTCTTGGTGGTGACGCAGAACGTGGACGACCTGCACGAGCGTGCCGGCACCACCAACATGATCCACATGCATGGCGAGCTGTACAAGGCGCGCTGCGTGGCGTGCGGCGTGGTGCACGACTGGCGCGGCGACCTCGGGCTGGCCGATGCCTGCGGCCTCTGCGGGCACGAGGGTCGGCTGCGGCCGCACGTTACCTGGTTCTACGAGGAGCCGATGGAGATGGACCGGATCGGCGCGGCGCTGGCCCGGTGCGACCTGTTCGTCTCGATCGGTACCTCCGGCAACGTCTATCCGGCGGCCGGGTTCGTCGCCGACGTGCGGGCGATGGGCCGGGCCCGCACGGTGGAACTGAACCTGGAGCCGTCGGAGGGCGCGTCGGCTTTCCACGCCTGCGTCAACGGCCCGGCCAGCCGCGTCGTGCCGGCTTTCGTCGACGAGCTTCTCGGCGTATGAGCGTGGATCTGGTGATTTTCGACTGCGACGGGGTACTCGTGGACAGCGAGACGATCTCGTGCCGTGTCGACGCGGAAATCCTGACCGAAGTCGGTTATCCGATCACCATGGAGCAGGTGGTGGCGCGGTTCTCCGGCGTGGCGCTGGAGGACATGCTGGCGGCCATCGAGGCGGACTGGGGCCGGCCGCTGCCGGATCGCTATCACGAGGCCATGTCGGGCCGGGTCTGGGCCGCCTACGAGGCCGAACTGGAAGCTTTGCCCTACGTCGCCGAAGCGGTGCGCGGGCTGGACCGCCCGGTCTGCGTCGCGTCGGGCAGCGCGCCGGATTCGCTCCGTCGAAAGCTGAAAATCGCGGGGCTGACCGAACTGTTCGCGCCGCACCTGTTCAGCCGCGCGCAGGTAACCAACGGCAAGCCGGCGCCGGACCTGTTCCTGTTCGCGGCGGAACGCATGGGCTTCGCGCCGGAACGGTGCCTGGTGATCGAAGACAGCGTGCCGGGCGTCACCGCCGGGCGCGCCGCGGGCATGCGGGTGCTGGGCTACACCGGCGCCGGGCACGCCTCGCCGGACCTTTCGGAGCGGCTCGTCGCTGCTGGCGCGGCGCACGTCTTTAACGACATGCGGGCGCTGACCAGCCTGATCGACTGACGGCGCGCAACAGCACGCCGCCGACGCCATGAGTCGGGCCGACGCCCTCTCCCAGACACTCACGCGGCGGCGAAAGCGGTCTTCAACAGCGCCTGGCGCTTGGCCGCGTCGGGCTCGTTCCAGCCCTGGAAGTAGCGGTCGACGATCTCTGTGTGTTCGCTCATGTCGGGCTTCTTGTCGCTCGATGTCCTGAACATGGCGCCGGGCGCGCGGCCGCGCGATTACGTCGCGGGTCGCGGGATTGACGCTGCGCCGGGCGCGCGCGAGGGTCGCGGCGATGTCCTGGCTCCGCAGATATCGCGTCGCGCACGGCTTGGCCCTGTTCGCCTTGTGGGCGCAGTTGCTGTGGCCGGCACTGGCGATGGCCGCTGGGCCGGACGGCATCGCGATCTGTACCGGCAACGGGCTGCGCACCATCGCCGACCCGGCGCTGCCGGCGGCGACGGTCATGCACGACTGCCCGTGCTGCGTGATGCAAGGCCATGCCGCGCGCCGCCCGCCATCTGACCCCAACCTCGCAATGCTTCGGATTCAGATGAGGCAAGACCCATGAGAAATATCATCCTGGCGGCGATGCTGGCCGCCGTCGTCGCCGCGCCCTCCTGGGCGCACGAGACCAAGATCGGCCAACTGGTGATCGAGCACGCCTATGCCCGCGCCTCGGCCGGGCCGGCGAAGAACGGCGCCGCCTACTTCACCGTGCGCAACGAAGGCGTGACCGACGACCGGCTGGTCGCGGTGAAGAGCACGCTGGCGAAACGCACCGAGCTGCACACCCATATCAACGACGGCGGGGTGATGCGCATGCGCCCGGTCGAGGGCGGTATCCCGCTGCTGGCCGGGATGAAGACCAAGCTGATGCCGGGCGGCCTGCACGTGATGATGATGGGCCTGAACGGCCCGCTATTCGAGGGCGAGACGATCCAGATCGAACTGAACTTCGAGAAGGCCGGCTCGATCACCATCGACGTGGAGGTCGAGGGCGTCGCAGCCGGCGCGCACGGCAAGCACAAGAACGACTAGGCCTCGTCGCCGCGCGCCTCGATCGCCTCCATGTCCTCGTCGGAGAAGCCGAAATGGTGGCCGATCTCGTGGATCAGCACGTGTTTCACGATGTGGGCCAGGTCCTCGCCGCTCTCGATCCAGTACAGCAGGATCGCGTTGCGGTAGAGGAATACGCGGTTGACGTCGTCGGCGACGTGGTGCGTCGTCTTCTGGTCGATGCTGACGCCCTGATACAGGCCGAGCAGGTCGTAGGCGCTGTCGATCCCCATCTCGTCCAGCACTTCGTCCTCGGCGAAGTCCCGGACGTGGATCGGCACGTCCTTCACGTGCTGGGCCAGGGGGGCGGGAATCGCGGCCAGCGCAGCGCGGCCGAGCTGCGCGATGTCTTCCGCCGAGGGCGCGGTCCGCTGGCTCTCGTTCATGGTGCAAGCATATAGGCAGACCGGGCCGGTGCCGCCAGAGCATGGCTAGGACTGGACTCTGGCGCACGGCCCGCTAATTGTTGCGCCATGCGTGTATTGAGCCTGCTTGTATGTCTCCTGCTGCTGCCCGCGACCGCATGGGCGCAGGTCGACGATGACGCGCGCCGGGCCTGGGCGGCCTGGAGCGCCGGCGATTTCGACGTTGCCCACGCCCTGTGGCAGCCGCGCGCGGCGTCCGGCGAGGTCGAGGCGCAGTTCCAGGTCGGGCACGCGCTGCTCTACGGGCTCGGAGTCGACCGCGACGTCGATGCCGGCCGCGACTGGCTGCGCAAGGCGGCCGAGCAGGGGTTGCTGCGGGCCCAGCACGAGCTGGCCGAGAGCTACACCACCGGCCTGCACGGGCGGAAGGACTACAAGGCGGCGCTGCCATGGCTGGAGAAGGCGGCCGATCAGGGCTCGGCGGCGGCGATGTACGAGCTCGGCTACATGTACCACAAGGGTTTCGGCGTCGCGCTGGACTACGACGACGCGGTGCAATACTACCGCCGCGCCGCCGACAAGGGCCTGCCGGCGGCGCTCGGCAAGCTCGGCTACATGTACGCCAAGGGCTATGGCGTCGACGCCGACCCGGACCGGGCGCTGGATTACTACCGGCAGGCGGCGGCGGTCGGCGATCCAGAGGCGCAGCACGAGATGGCGCGCCGCTATCTCGGCGGCGAGGGCGTCGGCGAGGACCCGGCCGCCGCCGTGACGTTGCTGCAGCGGGCGGCGGCGCAGGATTACGTGCCGGCACAGCAAGCCCTGGCGCTGACCCACCTGGCCAAGACGGCGCCGACGTCGGACCCGGCCGAGGGCATCTACTGGCTGCGCCGGGCCGCCGCCGCCGGTTCGCAGGCCAGTCAGTTCCAGCTGCTGCAGGAGCAGCTCGGCGACCTGGCCGCGGTCGACGACGTGTTCCAGACCTTCGAGTGGCTGCGTGCGGGGTACGCCTCGCGCTACCCGCCGATCCAGAAACTGCTGTTCGCCTTCGCCGAGACCTTGCCGACCTCGTTCCCGCTGAATCCGCAGGGCGAGGACCGCCAGGCGCTGGCCTTCTGCCTGATCGCCTACGCGACGGAGAGCTGGGAGGAGCTGGCCAAACGCTGCCAGACGCTGGCCAATATCGGCGGGCCGACGGCGCAGTATGTGATGGGCTGGCTGCACGAGAACGGCCGGGGCGTGCCGGTCGACCTGGGCAGGGCGGTGCAGTGGTACGCGCTGGCCGCGCGCGGCGGTGATCCGCGGGCGCAGAACGCGCTCGGCCGCATGCTGGTCCAGGGCAGCGGCGTGCAGAAGGACGAGCGCAACGGCATCGCCTTCATTGCCAAGGCGGCCGGCAACAACTACCCGGCGGCGCAGTTCAATCTGGGCTTTGCCTACGAGCAGGGGCTCGGCATCAAGCAGAACCCGCTGGCGGCGGCGAACTGGTACCGGCGCGCGGCCGAGCGCGGCCATGCCCGGGCGCAGTTCAACCTCGGCGCCATGCTGTATCGCGGCGACGGCGTGCGGAAGGACCTGATCACCGCCTATCGTTGGCTGCTGCTGGCCAAGCTGCGGCACGGCGTCGACGGCGCGGAGGGCGAGGAGCTGACGGCGCGGGTCGAGCTGGCGTTTCAGCGGCTGGTGCCGCAGCTGTCGCCGGCGCAGATCGCCGAGGCCAGCGAGTCGGCGGCCGCGTTCCGGCCAAAGGGGTGGTGATGGCGACGCTCACGGGCGAGGCGCGCCGGGCGGCGCTGGCGGAACTGGCCGGCTGGGCTGAGGTCGAAGGCCGCGACGCGATTCACAAGACCTTCAAGTTCAAAGACTTCAACGCTGCCTTCGGATTCATGACCCGCGTCGCCATGGCGGCTGAGCAGGCCGACCACCACCCGGAGTGGTTCAACGTTTACAACCGGGTGGAGATCACGCTGGCGACGCACGATGCTGGCGGCGTGACCGATAAGGACGTGGCGCTGGCCCGTCTGATCGAGACTTACGCGCGCCAGCCATAGGAGCCGGCATGGGCGACCTGATATTCCGGCTGCGCCGCGATGTGGCGGCGCTTGCCCTGGCAATGCGCGACCCCCGGGTGCCGTGGCTGGTGAAGCTGCTCGCCGCCGGCGTGGTGGCCTATGCCTTGAGCCCGATCGACCTGATACCCGACTTCATCCCGGTGCTGGGCTGGCTCGACGACCTGGTGATCGTCGGGCTCGGTCTGTGGCTGGCGCTGCGCTTCATGCCGCCGGGATTGCTGGCGGAATACCGCGACAAAGGCGCCGACCTGGCGGCCATGCCGCCGAACTGGACCGCGGCCGCGATCGTGCTGCTGGTCTGGGTGTCGCTGGCGGTCGCTGCCGGACTGTGGCTGACGCTGCGTTAGCGCCCGATCATCTCCATCGTGCGCTGGAAGCTGTCGCCCTCGGGGTCGGCAAAGTCGTCGACTAGGGTGAAGTGGTTCTTCTCCGGGACGTCGATGTCGGTGACGGTGCAGCCGGCCTCGGCGGCGACCTTGGCATAGAGCCGGCTTTGCTCGCGCCAGCCCTCGGGCTCCTCGCCGCCGGCGGCGACCAGCAGCGGGATCTGCACCTTCGGCGGCTGCTGGATGCAGTCGTTGCGCTTGGCCATGTCGGCGTCGAGCCGGATTTCCTCGTTGACGCCGAGTTTCAGGACCACCTCCGGCTCGTAGATGCCGGACAGCGCCACGGCCGAGGCGACTATCGGCTCATCCCACTTCGCGTTCAGCAGCATGCCGACGAGTTGCGCGCCGGCGGAGTGGCCGGCGATGGTGACGCGGCGCGGATCGCCGCCCCAGTCGAAGGCGTTGCGCCGGGTGAAGGCGAGCGCCGCACGGATCTGCTCGACGATGGTGTCGAGCGTGACCTCGGGGCACAGGTCGTAGTTCACATTGACCACGGTGACGCCGGCGTTGACGAAGGCGGGCGCAATGAAGCTGTGGTCGGACTTGTCGAGCGCGCGCCAGAAACCGCCGTGGACGAAGAACAGGATCGGGCGCGGCCCGTCGCCCTTGCCGGGGTGCACGTCCATCGTCGCCTTCGGCGCCTCGCCGTACCGCTGGTTGTACAGGCCGGTCATGACCTGGCGCGCGGCTTCCGCCTTCTCGGTGTAGCTGGCGATCAGGGCGAGCGCGACGTCCTGGCCCAGCGCGATGCGCGGGTTGAAATGGCTTTCCAGGCTCTCGCTGTCATGCTCGCGCCAATCGAAGCTCATGCAATTCTCCTCATGCGTTCGGTTCGGGGTAGCAGCCGGCCTCGCGGGCACGCTGCCGGGTCAGATGGTAGACCAGTTCCAGGCTCGGCGTCGGAACTTCCACCAGACGGCCGAGTTCGATGACCGCGCCGACCAGGGCATCGAGCTCGATCGGCCGGGCGGTTTCCAGGTCGACCAGCATCGAGGTCTTGTGCTCGCCGACTTCCGCGGCGCCGTCGATACGCTGTTCCACGTCCATCGGGAACTTGATGCCGAGCGCTTCGGCCACCGCCTTGCCCTCGCGCATCAGCGCCGCCACCGAGGCGCGGCAGCCGGCGTCGGTGGCCAACGTCTTCAGCGTCGAATGGGTCAGCAGGGATATGGGGTTGAAGCTGAGATTTCCCCAGAGTTTCATCCAGATCTCGTCGCGGATGCGCGGCCGGACCGGCGAGCGCATGCCGCCGGCGATCAACGCCTTGGACAGTGCTTGGGCGCGGTCCGACCGGCTGCCGTCCGGTTCGCCCAGCGGCATGCGGGTGCCGTACTCGTGGCGGATCACGCCGGGCTCGACAATCTCCGCGGCCTGCCAGACGACGCAGCCGATGGCGCGTTCCGGCCCGAGCATGGACCATTGCTTGCCGCCGGGATCGACGCTCTCGATCTGGCGGCCGTCGAACGCGCCGCCATGGTTGTGGAAATACCACCAGGGGATGCCGTTCACAGCGGTGACGACGGCGGTATCGGGGCCGATCAGCGGCGCCATGCGCTCAACGATCGGCGGCACCGAGTGTGCCTTCAGCGCGACCAGCACGTAGTCTTGCACGCCCAGGTCGGCGGGGTCGTCGCTGGCCGGCAGCTCGATGGTCTCGCGCTCGCCGGACTGCTCGATCAGGGTCAGGCCGTTGGCCTTGATTGCGGCGAGATGCGGGCCGCGCGCGACCAGCGAGACCTCGACACCGGCGCGGGCCAGCAGCACGGCCAGATGGCCGCCGATCGCGCCGGCGCCGAAGACGCAGAGCTTCAATCTTCCAGACCGAGCTTGGCGGCCAGGCCGATGCGCTGCAGCTTGCCGGTGGCGCCCTTTGGAATCTCATCCAGGATCAGCAACTTGCGCGGCACCTTGAAGTCGGCAACACGCTCGGCGACAAAGTCGCGGATCTCGCGGTCGCTGGCCTCGGTGCCCTCGCGCAGCACCACCGCGGCGCCGACATCCTCGCCGAGCTTGGCGTGCTTGACCGCGAAGGTCACGGCCTGGGCGACCGCCGGGTGGTCCATCAGGATCTCGTCGACCTCGCGCGGGCTGATCTTCTCGCCGCCGCGGTTGATGATCTCCTTCAACCGCCCGGTGATGGTGAGGTAGCCGTCGTCATCGAATTGCCCCTGGTCGCCGGTGCGGAACCAGCCGTCGGTGAAGGCGGTGGCATTGGCCGACGGGTTCTCGATGTAGCCCGCGGTGACGTTCGGGCCGCGGATGACGATTTCGCCGATGCCGCCGTGTGGCAGCAGGTTGCCGTCTTCTTCCGACATGATCGCGACGTCCGGCCCGGCGGCGATGCCGACGGTGCCGGGCTTGCGCGGCGCGGGCGGCAGCGGGTTGGAGGCCATCTGGTGCGCCGCCTCGGTCATGCCGTAGCTCTCGATTACCGGGCAGCCGAAGGCCTCCTCCAGTTCGGCCATCACCTGCGGCGGCAGCGACGAGGACGACGAGCGGGCCAGGCGCAGCGGCCGGCGGGCGATGATGTCCTTGTTGCGGCCGGCGCGGCTCAGGATCGCCTGGTGCATGGTCGGCACCGCCGTGTACCAGGTCGGCGCGATCTCATCGAGCTGGGCGAAGAAGCGCAGCGCGTTGAAGCCGGGCGCGCACCACACCGAGGCACCGGCCGCCAGGCTCGACAGCACTGCCGCGATCAGGCCGTGGATGTGAAACAGCGGCATGATGTTGAGGCAGCGGTCGGCGGCGGTGAGGGTCAGCGCCTGGCCGATATGCCCGGCCGAGGCGGTGACGTTGCGGTTCGACAGTGGCACCATCTTCGGCCGCGAGGTGGTGCCCGAGGTGTGCAGGATCAGCGCCACGTCGTCCGGGCTGGCCCAGTTCGGCGTGCCGTCGGCCGGTAGCGCGCCGTTGCCGTCGTGCAGCGTGAAGCCGCCGGCCGGACCGTCGCCCGGCACCAGTTCCAGGATCGCCAGGCCGAGCTTCTCGGCGACGGCGCGGGCCGGCGTGTCGTCGCCGCGTTGCAGCACCAGCGCCTTCGGCTTCAGGTCCACCAGGTAGAACTCGAACTCCTCGGCGCGATAGGCTGGGTTCAGCGGCGCCGTGGCGCAGCCGGCGGCGATGGTCACGAAAGCGGCGGCCATCTCCGGCCCGTTCGGCAGCACGATGGCGACCCGGTCGCCGGGGCCGATGCCACGCGCGTTGAGGCCGGCGACGACGGTGCCGGCCAGGTCGCGCAGGCCGCCGAAGGTCAGCGCCGATCGTTCAGGTGCGCCGATCGCGGCGGCCTCTGCGGCGCCGGCCGCCAGGGCATGAATGACGGTGTCTTCGCCAGACATCGCGGCTCTCCCGTAGGCGTGGAAATGTTCTCGTCGGTCGGACGTCGACGCCATAGCACGTTTGCGCCGGCGGTTCACGCCAACGCCGCATCATGGCATCTCAGGATCGTTTAGACGACGACACCGATACCGGCATAGGCCGGGCCGAGAACCGCCATGCGGCCACCGTCGGCGGCGGCATAGGCGGCGTAACCGGCACGCTGACCGAGCGGGGTTTCCGCTGCTTCCTCGGGCATCAACTCCTGCGCCAGCACCTGGGCGACGAAGGCGGCGGAGCGGCGCTGGTCGAGATAGGCGGCGTCGCCGTTCTGGACCGGGCGAACCTGGGCGGCAAGACGGGTGCGCGCGGACGGCGGCGCCTTCGCGTCGTCGGTGCGGTTGGCATAGCCGTCGGTCTGGGTCTGGCGCGCATTGGGCTGTTCGGCCGCGGCGACCGGATCGATCGGCACGGCACGCAGATACGCCGGCGCTTGCGCGCCCGCGTTGCTTGCCATCAATGCACTACCCGTAACCGGCATGGCTCAATTCTTGCCGCCACTCGTTAAAAGACGCCGACGATCGCTCGCATTGTAGCAAAATTGCTGGAATTTTTCCAGGTCACGCACGAGGCGTCGGCGATACGTCATTGCCAGGCGGTTGGTAGGCGCTGCCGGCGGTACTGTAGTTACCGGTAATATTAAGAGTCCGTTGACGGCGTTCGGCTTCCCTGCGCTGTGCGACGTCCTTGCTGACAATGGCGAAGGTCGTTGCCAGGATCGCCAATTGTACATAATACAATTCGAAGAACGCGTGATTCTTGGTAACGCCGCCGACGAAATAACCGACGAGCGAACACAGCAACATCACGCCGAGATCTCTTGCCCAGTAGTGCTCCGTCGATGTTCGGCCCATACGGATCAAGCGCAGGCAGAAGACCAGCGCATTCAGGCCAAGAAGGCCGTAGATGAACAGGCCGATAAATCCATGCTCCGCCAGAACCTCGAAGTAATTGCTGTGCGGTGCGCGGTGGCACACATTTTCCGTGGCCCGGAAGCCCATGCCCAACACCGGGGCTCGTGCGGCGATGTTGCCAAATATGCAGTCCCAAATTTCCAAGCGTGTGCCGAAGGAGCTGTCCGTTTCGTATTCGCTGACCGTGCTGTAGCGGTCGACGATCGCGTTCAGGCGTGCATCGGATAGTACGAACAACAGCCCGACACCGAAGACCGCGGCGGCGATAAAGTAAGTAAGCTTGCGGCGCGAAAACAGCCATAGAACAAAACAACTCGCGCCGAACGCCAGCAGCGCGGTACGCGACCCGGTCCCGACAAGCCCGAGGATCATCAGCAAGGTTGAGAGTAACATGCCGAGGCGCACCCACTTGTGACGAGCATAGTAAACCAGGTAGAAGCTGAGTGGGATGGTCATCAGGAACGCGCGCGCGACTTCGTTGGTGTTGTAGATTTGCGTTTTCGCCGGCCCCGTCACCTCCGCGCCGCCACCTGATGTCAGGGTAAACAAACCGCCTTTGACCCCGTAGTAGGATATCGAGATCACGAGCGTCCAGATCAGCGCCATCACCCGTTGCTTCGAATTCACCAGGCTCATGGTCACCAGCACCATCAGAACGATCTTCGACCAGTCCTGAAGATCGTTCATGGCGATGTCAGAGTATCGGGCCGTCAACGTCGTCAGGCATGTCCACAGGTAAAGTACGATGACCAAGGCGGTCACGGCGTTGAACGGAATCCTCTTGCTGCCGCGCGAGAACAGCCATCCCAGCAGCGTAGCCACCGCGATGAACTTGCCGTAGTCGAGCGCCGGCATGCCGAATACTTGGCTGTTCGGCCCCATGTACGAGTACCAGTAGTAGCCGTAGATGCCGATATACGGGGCGAACAGCGAGGCCGGGACGAGGCCGAGCAAGAAAAACTGCAGAAGTAGTGCGCGCAAGGGCAATTCCTGTTCGGAATCGGCGTGGCAGCGGCGAACCGCCGAATCGATTGTCCACTGCGCAGTATGGGAACTGATCCGATCAGCGCAAGGTCGTTGTCGACATTGGCGCCGCCGCCCTTGTCAAGTGCGGGGAGCCTGATATCGTCGCCACCGATGCTGGCCGTTGGAGGCCGCGACGAGGAACCATGCCATGGGTCTGTACTTTGCTGGCGCGCTGGTGGCGATCTGCTGGCTGTTTTATTGGATCGTGAAATGCGAGACAAAGCCCGGGCAGCATGAAGACAAGGGCCCGTTCGCGCTCCGCGACGGCAAGGAAATCGCCGAAAAGTACGGCAAGCGGATGCCGTTCTAGGCGATCAGGCCAGGGCAGCCAGAGCGCACAGGCGCGCTTCCGTCAGCGATAGCACCCACCCGTCCACGAGAACCGATCGGCCGGCGCGCATGTCGGCGCGCACCGCATTGCGCAACGCCTGGCGCAACTCGACGCCGTCGCCGCGGGCCGCGAGCGCGGCTTCGATGTGCGCGGCGAGCCGGGCGGCATCGGCCTCCTGCGCGTGCTCGGCCAGATAGCGCCGGCCGACGCGCCGCGCCGCCGCGGGTGCGCGCAAGGCGCGAACCGCCTGGTCGGCGCGTGAGAGGGCCGCCGCCGGCCGCGGCGTACCGGCCAGGGTCAGCGCGCCGACGAGCAGGCCGAACCGGGCCATCAGGCGCCGTCGCGTCGTGGTCGTCATGTCGTGTCCGCGTCGCACCATGCTGCTAGCTCCTCAACGCCGTCTTCAGGTGGTCGGCCAGGCGGATCGAGGTCGCCACCACGGTCAGGGTCACCGGCACATGGCTGCAGGTCGGGAAGACCGAGCTGCCGGCGACATGCAGGTTGCTCAGTCCGTGTACCTTGTGCTGGTGGTCGACGACGCTGGTCTTCGGATCGTCGCCCATGCGGGTTGCGCCGCTATGGTGGTGGCCGAAACTGAGCTGGCTGCCCCAGGTGCGTTCCTGTTCGAGCAGCACGCGTACGCGGCCGATACCGGTTGCCGCCACCGACTCTCCGAACAACACGATCGCCTCCTGCATCGTGCGCCGGTCGAAATCGCTGACGCGCCATTGCAGGTTCACGCGCTGCAGGTCTAGCGCATCGCGGTCATCGTTCAGCATAACGCGATTCTCCGGGTCGGGGGTCTGCTCCAACATGCAATCGGCGAGGTAGAAGTCGCGGTCGTTGGCATGATCGAACAGCCGCTTGGAGAACATCTGGCGCGATATCGCCTCGGCGATCATGTCGATATCGCGCGCCACCTTGCCGATGTCGTCCCACAGGCGCCCCTCGTCATACTCGGTGGAGATGGAGTCGAGCAGGGCGTGATAGGCCTCGATGCCTTCGGACGCGAAGTAGCGGGTGACCGACGCCAACGGAATGCGCAGGCCGCCGATCTGGCGCTCGCGCATCGCCTTTTCCGACAGTTCCAGCGTCGTGGTGGATTCCGGCGCCGCCACTGTCGGGACGAGGTAGCGCCGCAGGTCGTCGGCCGGAATCGACGGATAGAGAATCCCGCCGCTGACCACCGGGTGGTCCATGAAATAACGGCCGACGACGTCGTGGGCGTTGCCCAGCCCGTTCGCGTGCACGCCGCGCGAAACCAGCATAAGGCGCGCATTCTCGATGCCGCCAGTGGCCAGCACATAGCGCCGCGCGCGTACCTGGAAGCGGGGCCCGTCGAGCACGGCGCAGTCCAGCCTGGCGATGCTGAGGCCGTCGTCGGCGGCGACGATGTCGACGACGTTGGCGTTCAGGTAGGCGTCGATGGACGTCGACTCCGTGAGCGCGGATCGGTAGACCTCGCCGAACCGCGTCGGCGTGCTGCTGTAGCCGATGGCGTAGTCGAACCATTCGCCGACGAAGGGCAGCGGCTTGAGCCTGCCGCGGGCGAGGATGGCCTTCAGGTCGTATTCCGGCGCTGGCAGTTCCAGGTAGGGATGAGCGCGGTCGTAATAGTCTTCGAGATCGTAGCGCGTGATCGGCCAGCCGCTGTTAGGCACCCAGGATCGGCGCTCGAAGTCCATGACGCCGAAGCGCTGGGTGCCGCCGCCCCAGTGGTTGGTGGTGCCGCCGAGATAGCGTAGCCGGTTGGTTTCCAGGTCAGGGTAAAACTCGTTGCTGGCGCTGCCGGCCGCCAAGGCCTGGGTGTCGGGATCGTAGTCCAGCCCGCCGCTTTCCAGCACGCAAATGCGAAGGTCGGGCGCGGCCAGTTCAAGGGCGATCGTGATGCCCGCGGCGCCGGCACCGATGATGCAGAGGTCGTAGTCGAGGGAAGTACCTGATTCGAGCGATCGGGCGTCCAGAAGCATCGGCAGGGACCTTGCGAGCGTGGGAGCCGTGTACTAGCGCACCGCTTTTGGGGTGTCCACACGGCGCGTCGTTAACCATGGCAGTTGCACGTTTCTTTACCCTTGTGCCGTAGCTTGCCGACAAAGCCGAAACCACAGGTGTGATGATGGGACGCGGTACGGGAATCAAGATGTCCATTGCCGACGGGCCGGAAGACATGGATGCACATCATCTGCGGCGTCTGATCCAGGCGGCCAGCGGGTATGTTTTCGACTGGCAGGTCGAGGCCGAGACCATGCGCTGGTCGAACGGTGCCGCGGAAGCCCTGGGCATTGCAGAGCTCGGTGCCGAGCAGGCGGTCGCCGCCGATGTCTATCTCGGCCGGTTGACGCCGGACGACGCGCCGGCGCGTAGCCTGGCCTTCGACCGCTATTGCCGCGATGGGCAGACGTTCAGTTGCAGCTACAAGCTGCGCCGCGACGATGGCCGCTGCGTGTGGGTCGAGGAGACCGGCATCGGCGACTTCGATGCCGAGGGCCGGCCGCGCCGGGTTGTCGGCATGGTGCGCGTGGTGCAGGACCAGCGACAGCGCGAGGACAGCCTGGTCCGGCTGGCGCATCACGACGAACTCACCGGACTGGCCAATCGCGGACAGATCCGCGCCGATCTGGACAGCACCGTGGCGCGAGTTCAGAGCGAGCCCGGCCGGGCCGGCTTCCTGTTGATCAACATCGACAATCTCGGCGCGATCAACGAGGGCTATGGCCATCCCGTGGCCGACTCGGTGATCGTCGAGGTGGCGCGCCGGGTGCAGCGCCAGGCGCGGTCCGGCGATGCCATCGGCCGGGTCGACGGCAACCAGTTCGGGCTGATCGCCGACCTGGGCGAGGCTCAGGCGCTGGAAGACATCGCGGAACGAATTCTGGGCACGGTGCGCGACGAGGTGGTGCAGACCCGGGACGGGCCGATCGCGGTGACCGTGTCGGTCGGCGGCGTCGAGCTGCCCGAAGTGGCGCAGAGCGGCGAGGCCGCGTTCGGCTACGCGGAAGAGGCGCTGGAACAGGCCAAGCGCGGCGGCCGCGACCGCTATGTGAATTTCGAACATTGCGCCGACAAGCTGGCCAAGCGGCGGCGGACCCTGGCCAATGGCGACAAGGTGCTGGCGGCGCTGAACGAGCGCCGGCTGAAGCTGGCCTACCAGCCGATCGTCGACAGCCGCACCGGCGCGCCGCGGTTTTACGAGTGCCTGCTGCGCATGCTCGACAATGACGGCGAGGTGGTGCCGGCGGCGCGCTTCATGCCGGTGGTCGAGGAACTCGGCCTGATCCGCATGGTCGACCGCCGCGTGCTGGAGATGGCGTTGCAGACGCTGGAGCAGGTGCCCGACATCCTGCTGACCGTGAACGTCTCCGGCATGACCGCGTCGGACGCCGCGACGCTGGAGAATATCGTCGGCATGGTGCGCGAGCAGGAGACGCTGGCGCCGCGCCTGACCTTCGAGATCACCGAGACCGTGGCGATGCAGGACATCGCCGAGTCCGGCCGCTTCATCGGCCGGCTGCGCGACCTTGGCTGCGCGGTGGCGCTGGACGACTTCGGCGCCGGCTACACTTCGTTCAAGTACCTGAAGTCGCTGGCCGTCGACCTGGTGAAGATCGACGGGCAATTCGTGCAGGACCTGGCCGCGAACCGCGAGAACCAGCTGTTCATGCGCACGCTGGTCGACCTGGCGCAAGGTTTCGGCCTGGCGACGGTGGCGGAATGCGTGGAGACCCAGGCAGAGAGCGAGGCGGTGGCCAGCTTCAACGTCGACTACCAGCAGGGCTACCTGTTCGGCCGTCCCTCGCTCGACGGCCCGTGGCAGAACCCGCTGGTGCGCGCAGCGGGCTAGGTTTTCGCGGAGAGGGCGGCGTCAGCCGTCCTTCTTGGCCAGCTTGTTGATCTGATCCTGCATCTGGCGCAGCTGGTCCTGCAGGCGCTGCAACTCGCCATTGTCGTCCTCGGTGGACGGTGCCGTCGGCGCGGTGCCGCCGGCGACGGTGGCGAACGGGTTGAACAGGCTCATCGCCTGCTCGAACATCGCCATGTTCTGGCGTCCCATCTCTTCCATCTGCGGGAACGGGAAGATGCCGCCGAAGGTCTCGGTCAGCTTCTGGCGCATCTGTTCCTGGTTCTTGGCGAAGGACTCCATCGACACTTCCAGGTAGCCCGGTACCAGCGACTGCAGGCTGTCGCCGTAGAAGCCGATGAGCTGGCGCAGGAAGCTGATCGGCAGCATGTTCTGACCCTTGCTCTCCTCCTCGAAGATGATCTGGGTCAGCACCGAACGGGTAATGTCGTCGCCCGACTTGGCGTCGTAGACCACGAAATCGACGCCGTCCTTCACCATCTGGCAAAGATGATCCAGGGTCACATAGCTGCTGGTCGCGGTGTTGTAGAGCCGGCGATTGGCGTACTTCTTGATCACCACGGGATTGCCGCCGCCCTTGTCGGACCCGGTGCCCTGCTGGTCTTTCTGTCGGCCGGCCGTGGCCATTGTGCGGCCCTCGCCTTGCTTGATGGTCGTTTTCCGCGGCGACTATGCGATGGCCATGCTGCGCCGCGCAAGCCGCTTGTTGCGCTGCCGCGAGCGTCTGGCACGAGCCGGCGCGGCGGATTTGGTATAGTGCGCGGGAATGTCGGACCACACGCTGCAGCAACAGGCGGACGCCTATCTCGACGACTGGGAACGCCATTTCGCCGCCAGCCTGGGCGCCGCGCTCGGGGCCGCGGCCGCTGGCCTTGCACCTGGGCCTGGCGATGACGATGCACGCGGGCGCGCTGGCGGCGGCGCCGCTGGCGGCGAACGGTCTCAGTCTCGACGGAACGACCCGGCCGGCGCCTGACGACCCGGCCGGGTTCATCGTCGCCGTCGCCGAGGCCGCGCAGTCGCGCATGTCCGCCTTCGTCGCCGGATTGCAGCGCTACCAGAACCACGCCTACCGTCGCGACCTGCCGGAAATGCCGGTCGCCTGGGCCGAGGGCGCGACCCGGTTGCTCGACTACGGCGGCCAGGACAACGCCGCCGGACCGGCGCTGCTGGTGGTGCCGTCGCTGATCAACCGCTACTACGTTCTCGACCTGATGGCGGGGCGCAGCCTGCTGCGCTGGCTGACCGGGCGCGGCTTCCGGCCGTTCGTGGTCGACTGGGGCGAGCCCGGCGAGGCGGAACGCGGCCTGGACCTTTCCGGCCACGTCGGCCGGCTGGGCCGGGCGCTGGACGCGGTGCGTGAACGCGCGGGCCGGCCGGCGCTGGTCGGCTACTGCATGGGCGGCACGCTGTCGGTGGCGTTGGCGCAGCACCGACAGGCCGATCTCGCGGCGCTGGCCCTGCTGGCGACGCCCTGGGATTTCCACGCCGACGGCAAGGCGGCGGACTACGCCAGCCTGGCCAAGGTCGCGGCGCCGGTGCTGTCGGCCTGCGGCTGCCTGCCGGTGGACCTGCTGCAGGCGCTGTTCGCCTCGCTCGACCCGTTGCTCGGCTGGCGCAAGTTCCGCCGTCTGGCCGCGTTGCCCGAGGGCGGCGACGGCGAGCGCGAGTTCGTCGCCGTCGAGGACTGGCTGAACGACGGCGCCGCGTTGCCGCAGGCCGTCGCCTGGGAGTGTCTGTTCGGCTGGTACGCCGAGAACCGGCCGGGCCAGGGCCAGTGGCGGCTCGACGGCGAGCCGGTACGGCCCGAGGCCATCGACCTGCCGGCACTGGTCGCGGTGCCGCGCGCCGACCGCATCGTGCCGCCGGCCTCGGCCCGGGCCCTGGCCGACAGGTTACCGCGCGCCGAGACGCTGCGCCCGCCGTCCGGCCACATCGGCATGGTGGTTTCGCGACGGGCCGAACAGGGGCTGTGGGAGCCGCTGGCGGACTGGCTCGATATTGCACTTGCGAGATAAAATGCTGCATTGCACAAATTTTCACTTGTCCGGCTTTCGCAGCTGCGGCATGATGCCCACATACAAGCCAACGACGCTTGTTCCACATATTGGAGAGGAGATGCGGCCATGACCGAAGTGGTGATCGCCAGCAGCGCGCGTACAGCCGTCGGATCGTTCAATGGCGGGTTCGCCAGCGTACCGGCCCACGACCTCGGTACCGCCGCGATCAAGGCCGCGCTGGAGCGCGCCGGCGTCGCCCCCGACGAGGTCTCCGAAGTTATTCTCGGCCAGGTCCTGACCGCGGCGCAGGGCCAGAATCCGGCGCGTCAGGCGTCGATCAACGCCGGCATCCCGATCGAGGCCTCGGCCTGGTCGATCAACATGGTCTGCGGCTCCGGACTGCGCACCATCGCGCTCGGCCACCAGGCGATCATGAACGGCGACAGCGCCATCGTGGTGGCCGGTGGGCAGGAGAGCATGAGCCTGTCGCCGCACGCGATGCACATGCGCAACGGCACCAAGATGGGCAACGCGCAGCTCGTTGACACCATGATCAAGGACGGCCTGTGGGACGTCTTCAACGGCTACCACATGGGCAACACCGCCGAGAACGTGGCCGAGAAGTACCAGATCACCCGCGAGCAGCAGGACGCCTTCGCGGTCGCCTCGCACAACAAGGCCGAGGCGGCGCAGAAGGCCGGCAAGTTCACGGACGAGATCGTTCCGTTCACGGTCAAGGGCCGCAAGGGCGACACCGTGGTCGACGCCGACGAGTATATCCGCCACGGCGTCACGCTGGAGAGCCTGGAGAAGCTGCGTCCGGCCTTCACCAAGGACGGTTCGGTGACCGCCGGCAACGCCTCGGGCATCAACGATGGCGCCGGCGCGGTGGTGCTGATGAGTGCGGCGGAGGCCGGCAAGCGCGGCATCACGCCGATGGCGCGGATCGTGTCGTGGGCGCAGGCCGGCGTCGACCCGTCGATCATGGGCACCGGGCCGATCCCGGCAAGCCAGAAGGCGCTGGCCAAGGCCGGCTGGTCGGCCGACGACCTGGACCTGGTGGAGGCCAACGAGGCGTTCGCGGCCCAGGCCTGCGCGGTGAACAAGGAACTCGGCTGGGACCCGGCCAAGGTCAACGTCAACGGCGGCGCCATCGCCATCGGGCATCCGATCGGCGCCTCGGGCTGCCGGGTGCTGACCACGCTGCTGCACGAGATGGGCCGGCGCGACGCCAAGAAGGGCCTGGCCACCTTGTGCATCGGCGGCGGTATGGGCATCGCCATGTGCGTGGAGCGCGATTAGGACGCGTCGCGGCCGACCAGGGAAATTGGCGGCGTAGGGCGACGCCGGCGGGCGACAGGCCCGCAGGAAACTCACTAGGATTGAATCCCTACCTCGCCATTGGCGGGGGCAGGGAGAGGCTGGCCTGACGGGAGGGAATGATGGCTAGAGTAGCAGTGGTGACCGGCGGTACACGCGGCATCGGGCGTGGTATCTGCGAGATGTTGAAGGATGCCGGCTACGCGGTGGCGGCGAACTACGCCGGCAACGACGAGGCGGCGAAGAAGTTCACCGACGAGACCGGCATTGCGGCGTTCAAGTTCGACGTGTCGGATCACGAGGCGTGTCTGAAGGGCTGCGCCGAGATCGCCGAGAAGCTCGGACCGATCGACATCGTGGTGAACAACGCGGGCATCACCCGCGACGGCACCATCATGCGTATGTCCTACGAGGACTGGCGCGCGGTGATCGACACCAACCTGGGCTCGTGCTTCAACATGGTGAAGGCGACCTTCGCCGGCATGCGCGAGCGTGGCTTCGGCCGGATCGTGAATATCGGCTCGATCAACGGTCAGGCCGGCCAGTACGGCCAGGTCAACTACGCCGCCGCCAAGTCCGGCATCCATGGCTTCACCAAGGCCCTGGCTCAGGAAGGCGCGCGCTACAACATCACCGCCAACGCGATCGCGCCGGGCTATATCGACACCGACATGGTTGCCGCGGTGCCGGACAACGTGCTTGAGAAGATCGTCGCGCGCATCCCGGTCGGCCGGCTCGGCCACTCGGACGAGATCGCCCGCGGCGTGCTGTTCCTGGTCTCCGACGAGGCTACGTTCGTCACCGGCTCGACAATGTCGATCAACGGCGGCCAGCATATGTACTGAGGCCGTCCAGCCGGGGCGGCAGCGCAAGCAGCGAGGACGTCATGGCGGTTGAACTCAATCACACTATCGTCGCCGCGCGCGACCGCGACGCGGCGGCGACTTTCCTGACCGACATTCTCGGGTTGGCGCCGCCGCGCCAGCTCAGGCACTTCGCCGTCGTTCAGATCGGCGGCGTGTCGCTCGACTTTGTGCAGGCCGATGGCGAGGTGGCCCAGCGTCACTTCGCCTTCCTGGTCAGCGAGCCCGAGTTCGATGAGATCTTCGAGCGCATCAAGGCCCGGGGCATGACCTGGTGGGCCGACCCGATGCGCAAGCAGGCGAAGCAGATCAACGGCTGGGACGACGGCCGCGGTCTCTACTTCGACGATCCCAGCGGCCACTTGCTGGAGATCATCACCCGGCCCTACGGCAGCGGCGGCACCACGGCGAAAAAACCCCATCCGCTGATCATGCCTGCTCTCGATGACGACGGCGGCGAGGCGAATTGATGCCCACGACTGTGAAGATGGTCGACCCTGCCGACGCCTCGGACGAGGTCCGCGCGGTCTACGACGACATCATGGCGACCAAGGGCATCGACTTCGTGCCCAACTTCTGGCGCACCATCGCGCACCATCCGCCGCTGCTGCGCCGCACCTGGGAGACCTTGAAGGAGACCATGGCGCCGGGCGCGCTCGATCCGCTGACCAAGGAGATGATCGCGGTCGCGATCAGCGCCACCAACGGCTGCGAGTACTGCATCCGCTCGCACACGGCGGCGGCCCGCAAACTCGGCATGAGCGAGCAGGCGCTGGGCGAGGTGATGTCGGTGGTGGCGATCTTCAACCAGACCAACAAGCTGGCCGAGGCCTACCAGGTCGAGCCGGACGAGGTGTTCTACCGGGTGCCGGACTGACGGCCTAGAGCCCCAGCTTGTTGCTCTCACCGGGTCGCGCCTTGGCGATGGCCCGGGACATGATGATCAGCGGGATGACGCCGGCCAGCACGATGGCGAGCGCCCACAGGCCGGTTTCCTCGAACTGCTCGTCCTTGGCGTATTCGTAGATCCGCGTCGCCAGGGTGGAGAAGTTGAACGGCCGCAGGATCAGGGTCGCCGGCAGTTCCTTCATCACGTCGACGAAGACCAGCAGGGCGGCGGCCAGCACGCCGCCGCGGATCATCGGCACGTGCACGCGCATCAAGGTCGCGGCCGGGCCAAGGCCCAGCGTGCGCGCGGCGCCGTCCATGTTGCGGGTCACGCGCCCGAGGCTACTGTCCACCGCGCCGTAGCTCAGCGCCAGGAAGCGCACCAGGTAGGCGAAGGTCACGGCGACCACGGTGCCGGAGAGCAGCAGGCCGGTGCCGAAGCCGAAGTTGGCGCGCATGAACCCGTCCAGCGCGTTGTCAAAGATGGCGAACGGGATCAGCGTGCCGACCGCGATCACCGAGCCCGGAATCGCGTAGCCCAGGCTGGCGAAGCGGACCAGCACACGCAGGCCCCTGGCGTCCGACAGCCGCATGGCGTAGCCGAGATAGACCGCCACGCCGGAGACCAGCAGGGCGGCGAGCCCGGCCATGGCCAGCGTGGTCGAGATGTCCTTGGCGAAGTCGTCCAGGCGCATGAACGGCGCGGTGCGCCAGGCCCACCAGGCCAGCGTCGCGGCCGGGATCGCGAAACCGAGCAGCACCGGCAACGCGCAGCCGGCGACAGCAGCGTTGCGACGCCAGCCGGTCAGCGGCTGCTTCGGCAGCGGACGGTGGCGGCGGGTGGCGTGGCCGTAGTCCATGCCGCGGCGCGAGTAACGCTCCAGCCCGATCAGCAGCAGCACGAACATCAACAACGCGGCGGCGAGCTGCGCCGCGGCTGGCGCGTCGTACATGCCGAGCCAGACGTCGTAGATGCCGGTGGTGAAGGTGTGCACGGCGAAGATCTTCACCGTGCCGAAGTCGCTGATGGTTTCCATCAGCGCCAGCGCGACCCCGACAGCGATCGCTGGCCGTGCCATCGGCAGGGCGACGCCCCAGAAGCTGCGCCACGGCGAGCGGCCGAGCGTGCGGCTGGCCTCCAGCAGGCAGACGCACTGCTCCACGAAGGCGGTCCGCGCCAGCAGGTAGACATAAGGATAGAGCACCAGGGTCAGCATGGCAGCGGCGCCGCCGAGGCTGCGGACTTCCGGGAACCAGTAGTCGTGCGCCAGCCGCCAGCCGGTCAGCTCGCGCAGCAGGCCTTGGACCGGGCCGGCGAACTCCAGGTGCTCGACATAGACGATGCCGATCACGTAGGCCGGCATCGCCAGCGGCAGCAGCAATGCCCACTCGAACAGATCGCGGCCCGGGAAGCGGCACATCGCCACCAGCCATGCGGTACCGACGCCGATCACGGTGACGCCGACGCCGACCAGCGCCATCAGGATTATCGTGTTGAGCGCGTAGCCCGGCAGGACGGTGGTCAGCAGATGCCGCCAGACGTCGCCCTCCGGGCTGATCGCCACCACCAGCACGGCGACGATCGGCAGCGCCACCAGCGCGGCGACGAGGCCGGCGCCTAGCGTCCAGCCGTCGATCCGTGGGCGCGCGCGGGCCCGCCCGAAGCCGGGCAGCGCCAGGGTCACGGCGTCACCGCGGCGACGCTCACGGCCGATTTCCGCTTCGACCGTACACCCAACACCATCGGTTCAGGACTGGTTGCGGCCCAGCGGGCCTATTCCGCGGCGACCGGCAGGGTCGCGGCGGTATTGCCGGTGATCGACTTCACCCGGTCGCGGACCGCGCTGGCGCAGGAGCCGCATTGCGGCTGCTTGCCGAGCGCGCGGTAGACGTCGCCGACGGTGCGTGCGCCGCCGCCGGCCACGAGGCCGTCGACTTCACTTTCGCGTATCGCGTTGCAAATGCACAGATACATGCGGCTGCGTCCTCCAACGCCGATAGATATGGCGCTATTGCGACCCATTGTCAATGCGAATGACTTTCAATCACGCGGCGGAATGTCGCGGCGTTGGTAGGCGGCGCGAGGGCGGCATAGGGTATTCGCATGACCGATCCGCACCAGCACATCGTCGACTTCTATTCCCGCCACCCGATCTCGGGGCCGCATATCCTGGCCAAGCTGCGGGCCGAGCGCGGGACGCTCGACGGGCTGCGGCCGGCCGACTTGTGGCCGCACGACCAGGACCATTATGGCGGGCTGGCGGTGAACGACGCCATCGCGGCGGCGGCCGGCATCGGCGAAGGCTGCGAAGTGGTCGATTTCTGTGCCGGCCTCGGTGGGCCGGCACGCTACCTGGCGGAGACCTACGGCGCGCGGGTGACAGGCATCGACCTCAACCCCGACCGGGTCGCCGGCGCGGCGGCGCTGACGGCGGCGGTCGGCCTGGAAAGCCGGGTGTGGGTGATCGAGGGCGATGTGACGCGCACCGGCATGTCGGATGCCTCGGCCGACGTGGTGATGAGCCAGGAGGCGTTCCTGCACTTGCCGGAAAAGGCGGCGGCGGTGGCGGAGGCGTTCCGGCTGCTGCGGCCCGGCGGTCGGTTTTGCTTCACCGACTGGGTGACCGACGGCTCGCTGTCCGACGATGAATCCGACCTGCTGTGGCGCGGTCTGGGGGCGCAGGCGCTGCAGGACGCGGTGAGCTATCGCGACATGCTGACGGCGGCCGGATTCGAGGTGGTCTCGATCGATGGCCTGACCGCCGCCTGGGCGACGATCCTGGCCGAGCGGCGGGCGATGTACACGAAATTGCGCGAGGAAACGCTGGCCGCGGGCATGCCGGCCGGCGACGAGGATTTCTACCGGGCCTACGTCCTGCTGGTCGACGGCGTGACACGACGCCGCCTGGGCGGCGCGCGCTTCACGGCCCGCAAGCCGCTGGGCTAGGATGGCGCGGGAGAGCGAACCAAGCGAGGATCACATGAAGATCAAGGTCGATCCGGACAAGTGCCAGGGCCACAATCGCTGCAAGGCGATCGCCCCGCCGCTGTTCGACCTGGACGAATACGGCAACGCCAGCGAAGCCAATGGCGGTGCGGTGCCACCGGAGTGGGAGGAGAAGGCGCGGCTCGCCGTCGCCAACTGCCCCGAATTCGCCATCGAGATCATCGAAGAATAGACGAAACAATCTGGCCGGGAGGCTGCCATGACCGACGTCCCACCCGTCAAGGACTGGACCAGCGACTGGGATCACCTCGACGCGCGCTGGCGCGAGGATCCCTACCCGATCTGGGACGAGCTGCGCGAGAAGTGCCCGATCGCGCACACCGACCGCTATCTCGGCGCCTACCTGCCGACGAGGTACGAGGATGTCCGCGCCATCGCGCAGGACACCGAGCACTTCTCGTCGCGCCGCGTCATCGTGCGCAACGTCCGGCCGGAGCCGGTGATCCCGACGCCGCCGATCACCAGCGATCCGCCGCATCACAAGCCGATGAAGCGCCTGCTGCTGCCGCCGTTCACGGTGGCGGAGATGGAGAAGCTGGAGCCGAAGGCGCGGGCGATCTGCAACGAGCTGATCGACGCATTCATCGCCGACGGCAGCTGCGATGCGGCGCAGCAATACACCCGGCACATCCCGGTCAAGGTCATCGCTCACATGCTGGGCGTGCCGGACAGCGACAGCGACCTGTTCATCCGCTGTATCCACGAGGTCCTGGAACTCGGCATCACCGACGATGAGATGCTGAACAAGGGCCTGACCGACATGACCATGTACTTCATGGAGAAGGTCGCGGAGCGCAAGGCCAACCCGCAAGACGACCTGATCTCCAGGCTCATGGTCGCCGAGGTCGACGGCCAGAAGATGGATGACGACCACTTGCTCGGCATGCTGCGGCTGGTGCTGATCGCCGGCATCGACACCACGTGGAGCGGCATCGGTTCGTCGCTGTGGCACCTGGCCAAGACCCCGGCCGACCGCGACCGGCTGGTCGCCGAGCCGGAGCTGATCGCGAACGCCGTCGAGGAGTTCCTGCGCGCCTACTCGCCGGTGACGATGGCACGTGAGGTGGTCAAGGAGACCGAGGTCGGCGGCTGCCCGATCAAGACTGGCAACATGATCCTGTTGTCCTTCCCGGCGGCGAACCGCGACCCGGACATGTTCCCCGACCCGGACAAGGTGATCATCGATCGGCAGGAGAACCGCCACGCCGCTTTCGGCCTCGGCATCCACCGTTGCGTCGGTTCCAACCTGGCGCGGCTGGAGATGAATGTCGCGGTCGAGGAATGGCTGAAGCGGATTCCGAAGTTCGAACTGTCCGGCAAGGTGCAGTGGTCGGAAGGCACCGTCCGCGGCCCGAGGGCACTGCCGATCACCTTCGGCTGAACTGAAAAGAGATGCCCGGGTCGAGCCCGGGCATCTCTTTTTCACTCGTCCCAGATCTTCTCGGTGAGCGGCAGGCCGGCGATGTCGGCCATCTGCAGCGGGCGGTCCGGTTCGACGCCGGCCATCTCCAGCAGCGAGGCGACCTGGCGCACGTGCTGGGTCGAGTGCCAGACCGTGCGCTCCAGCATCTCGTGCCGGGTGGTGGCGCCGAAGTAGGTCGGCACCTCGACGTCGTAGTCGAGCCGGTCGGCGCCGGCCATCCAGCGTTTGTAGCGGCCATGGACCTGCGCGCCGAAGTCGGCGATCTGCGCCACCGTGGTCATGTCGTCGGGCGGTTCGGCGACCATGTTCTCGTGCGTCAGGGTCTCGCCGGTCGCTTCCATGTCGAGATACGAATTCGGGATCTGGAACACGTGGTGCAGCAGCACGCGCCACGAGCGCGGCCGGTTCGGCAGGTTGCGCGTCAGTTCCGCGTCGGGCATCTGCCGGGTCTGGCGCAGCGCCGTCTCCAGGATCATGTCGTAGCGGGCGATCAGCTCGGCGGGGCTGAGCTGCGGCGCGGTGTCGTCTTCCAGGCCGAGGAAGTCGACCACGTCGCGGATCACCTGGGCGAAGACGAAGCTATCGCCGCGCGCGACCACCGGCAGCGAGCGTGCACCCAGCGCTTGCATCGCCGCCATGCCCTCGGCGTCGTTCACCACGTCTATCGATTGGTACTCGATCCCACGGACCGAGAGGTATTCCTTGACCCTAAGGCAGCTGGTTCAATGCGGCTGCCAGAAGACCCGGATCGCGTCGGCCATGTCGGCCTCCCTTATCTGTCGTCGCCATTGTCGACGTCGACCGGCGGATAGTCGACCTGGAAATGCGCCGGGCGGCCGAGCGGCCAGTATTCGCCCCAGATGTCGGCGCCGCCGTCGATGGTCAGCACGGTGCCGTTGATGAACTGCCCGGACGGCGCTGCGAGGTAGACCGCGCCCTGGGCGATGTCGTGCAGGGTGCCAAGCCGGCGCATCGGGTTGTGGTCGAAGCTGGGCTTGGCGCTGGGCGGATAGTTGGTCAGGCCGGGGCTGGCGATGACGCCGATGGCGATGCAGTTGATGCGGATGTCGTGCGGCGCCCACTCGACCGCGAGCGCCCGGCTGAGCGCGATCTGGCCGCCGCGCGAGGCGGTGGCGTGCGCGATGCCCGACGTGCACATGTCGAGCACGATGACGTGGTTGACGATGCAGCCGGGTTGCTTGGCGTCGCGCCAGCGCCGGCCGGCGGCCTGCATCATGTACCAGCAGCCGTTCAGATTGGTGTCGACCACGGCGTTCCAGCCCTTGGGGCTGATGTTCATCGCCGGCGCGGCGAACTGGCCGCCGGCGTTGTTGACCAGCACGTCGAGCCGGCCGTGACGGTCCCAGACCTCGTCGATCAGGGCGGCGACCGCGTCCGGATCGCGGATCGACATCGCCCTGGTGTGACAGGCGATGCCGAGGCCGGCCATGTCGGCCTCGACCCTGGCCAGCTTGTCGGCGTCGCGGCCGCAGGTGACGACGGTGGCGCCGAGCCGGCCGAACAGGATCGCGGTGGCGAAGCCGATGCCGCCGGCGCCGCCGGAAACCAGCACGACCTGGTCCTTGAACAGGTCGTCGCGGTAGACCGTGGGCCAGGCCGCGACTTCGGCCGCGCTGGGCGCCGCGTAGATGTCGTCTTGCGTGTCGGTCACGGTTGGCTCAGCGCGGGAAATTGGCCGGCGTGAAGGCCTGGAAGGTGCGCTCGATGTCGGCCGGGTCGCGCGCTAGCGGCGCGATGATGTGGGTGTGGATGCCGGTCTCGCCGGCCCAGCGGATGCGCTCGCGGCATTCCTCGGCCGTGCCGATCACCGCGACCTCGTCGGCCAGCTCGTCGGTGATCGCGCCGGTGGTCTTGCCGCGGTCGCGCTGGGCCCAGCCCTCGGCGATGGTCGCTGCCGCGTCCTCGTAGCCGGCCCAGGCCAGGAACTGGTTGTAGACCGGGGTGGCATAGTAGGGCGCGAACGAAGCCTTGAACTGCTGAACCGCGGCGGCCTTGTCGTCGGTGACCCAGACCATGTGGCGGTTCACCACTTCCACCGTCGCCGGGTCCTTGCCGGCGCGTTCGGCGCCGATGGCGACATGTTGCATCATCTTCGGCAGCGCACGCTTCGGCCACAGGTTGAAGATCACGCCGTCGCCATGCTCGGCCGCCGCCTCGATCATGCCGGAACGCAGCGCGGCCATGTAGATCGGCACCGTCGGGTCGGCCGGCGGCTGCCTGTATCCATGACTCTTGCGGGTGGCGAGATCGAAGTCGGCACGTTCGCCGGCGAGCATCGAGCGGACCATGATCGCAGTCTCGCGCACCTGGGTGACCGGCTTTTTCATCGAGCCGCCGTGCCAGTTCTCGACGATATTCTGGCTCGACGCGCCCAGCCCCAGCACGACGCGGCCCGGCAGAAGCTGTCCCAGGACCTGGGCGGTCGCCGCCAACACCGCCGGCGTGCGGGTCTGTACCGGGACCACGGCGATACCGAGGCGCAGGCGCGGCGCGTGCTGCGCCACCGCGGCCATCATGGTCAACGAGTCGGGCGCCCCGCTGTCGGAGAACCAGGCGTCCTCGTAGCCGTTGTCCTCGGCCCGTCGCACCCGAGCGACGGTGTCGGCCAGCACCGGTCCGGCCGGCAGGGTGACGGCTATTCGTTGTGGCAGGGCCATGCGCGCGCTACTCGACGTCGCCGGCGCCGGTTTGGAGGTAGTTCTGGATCCCCAAGCGGCCGATCAGTTCGAGCTGCGTCTCGAGCCAGTCGACGTGCTCTTCCTCGCTTTCCAGGATGCCGATCAGAATCTGGCGCGAGACGTAGTCCTGGGCCGTTTCGCAGGCCTTGATGCCGGCGCGCAGGTCGGGCAACGCGTCCTGCTCCAGCTTCAGGTCGGCCTCCAGCATCTCCTTCACATCCTCGCCGATCATCAGCCGGCCGAGATCCTGCAGGTTAGGCAGGCCGTCCAGGAACAGGATCCGCTCGATCAGCTCGTCGGCATGCTTCATCTCGTCGATGGATTCTTTGTATTCGTATTCACCCAGTTCGGTGAGACCCCAGTTCTTCAGCATCCGGGCATGCAGGAAATACTGGTTGATCGCGGTCAGCTCGTTCTTCAGCACCTTGTTGAGGTGCCCGAGAACCTTGGCATTGCCCTTCATGGCCGGTCTCCGTCGCGGCGAATCCGCGTTTGACGGTAGACCAACGACGAAGGGACGGACAAGTTGCCCGCCCCTTCGCGATTCCCCGACGGTCGGCGCGGCTACTCGAAACCGACCTCGTTGTACATCTTCACCGCCACGGGGCTGAGCTCGGCGAGCTTCTGCAGGCTGACGCTGTCGACCTTGAACCTGCCGCCGGACCAGCTCGCCACCTCCGGGTTCCAGGCGACGGCCGCCTTCACCGGGTATTCGTAGTTGACGCTGGCATACATCTCCTGGGCGACGTCGCCGCTGAGGAACTCCATCAGCTTCACCGCGGCGTCACGGTGCTTGGACGCCTTGGTCAGGGCGACGCCGGAGATGTTCACATGCGTGCCGCGGCCACTCTGGTTCGGGAATACCGGACGGACAGCGGCGGCCCACTGCTTCTGCTCCGGCTTCTGGTCGTTGAACTTCATCTTGCCGTAGTAGTAGTTGTTGCCGAGCGCGATGTCGCACACGCCCTCCATCACCGCCTTGATCTGCGCGCGGTCGTTGCCCTGCGGCTTGCGTGCCTGGTTGTCCTTCAGCGCGGTGGCCCAGGCGCGCGCCTTGTCCTCGCCGTGAGCGGCGATCATCGCCGCCAGCAGGGCGCGGTTGTAGACGTGCTTGGAGGTGCGCATGCAGATGCGCCCCTTCCACTTCGGGTCGGCGAGATCCTCGTAGCTGGCGATCGCGCCTTCCGGCACCCGCTCCTTGGAGGCATAGATCAGCCGCGCGCGGGTGGTCAGGCCGTACCACAGCCCGTCCGGGTGGCGGTATTGCGCCGGGATGTTCGCCTTCAGGGTGTCGGTCTCGACCGGCTGCAGCACCTGCGCCTCGGCCAGCGCGTCGAGCCGGGCGATGTCGACGGTCAGAACCAGGTCGGCGGGGCTGTTCATGCCCTCGGCCTTCAACCGTTCCAGCATGCCGGATTCTGCGAACACGACGTTGACCTTGATCCCGGTCGCCGCGGTGAACTTGTCGAGGAATGGCCGGATCAGGAATTCCTGGCGATAGGAGTAGACGTTGACCTCGTCGGCCGCCTGGACCGGCGCCGCGACGGCAAGCGCGGCAACTGCCAACAGGGCCGCCGTGGCGGCGCGGGACAAATTACGCATGAGGCAAGCACCCTTGGTAAGTGATGAGATTAGTTCTCAACCGCATCTTAGCGCCCGTTTCTGCGAATGCAAGCGACTCGCAGTGACGACCGGAACGCAGTCGACGCCACGCGGCGACGCGAGTTCGCCGACGTTCCAGATCGTCGGTGCCCGGGAACAAGGGGCCGGCCCGCGCGGGCTGGTCCCCAGAACGCAAGAAGCCGCCCGCGATGACGAGTCGCGGGCGGCTATATTGCGGGCCTAGTCCGCTGCAGTCTCAAGTCTGGCGCAGACAACACGAGACTGCCAAGACAAGGTCGCCAAATTGATCAAGAAATGAGCAGGTTGGCCGGAGTTCTTTTGAACCCTCTGTGGCCGTGACCAACGCTTTCCCTCGTTGACTTTCGTGCTTTCCCCTGACTCGGCGCTTACGCGCTCTTGATCACCGTCATTATGGAATCGATTTCCCCTTTGGATCAAGCATGTTTTGAGCGGCGCGAAAATCAGGCAGGCGTTGTTGCCCTGGGCCGACGCGGCGTCCATATTATGGAAGTCCGCTCGTCCACGATCCGGCGTTTGTGCTGCAACCTGAGCTGCAAGAGACCTCTCACAGCCGGAAGACTGCCAACCCCTCGGAGACCGGTGAGCCAAGACCCGTCCGTGCCCAGGCGCGGGCGGCCGCCATGCAACCTGGAGCGACCAAGTGATGATCAAGGGAACCGTGAAGTGGTTCAACTCGACCAAGGGCTACGGCTTTATCCGGCCGGATGACGGATCGGCCGACGCCTTCGTGCACATCTCGGCCGTGGAGCGTGCCGGACTGCCGGGATTGAACGAGGGCCAGGCGGTCGAGTTCGAACTGCAGCGCGGCCGCAACGGCAAGATGTCGGCGGAGAACCTGAAGCTTCCCGACTGAGCCGCGACCCGGGCCCGACGACCCGGGTGGCCATCGCAGGAACTTGCGACGACGGGCGTCTTGCCAAATGGCGAGGCGCCCGTTGTGGTTGTGGCGGACGACATGAAGGGAAGCAGGCGCGATGACGCTTCAGTTCTACTACTGGCCGGGCATTCAGGGGCGGGGCGAGTTCGTGCGCCTGGCGCTGGAGGTCGGTGGGCTCGAATATGCCGACGTGGCGCGCGGGCGCGGTGGCGTGACGGCGATGTTCGCGGCCATGGACGCGGCCGTGCCGCCGCCCTATGCGCCGCCGTTCATTCGCGACGGCGACGTGGTGGTGGCGCAGACGACGGCGATCCTGCACCACCTGGGCCCGAGGCTCGGCCTGGTGCCGGACGACGAGGCCGGGCGGCTGGCGGTGCATCAGGTCGCGCTCACCATCGCCGACTTTGTCGACGAGGCGCACGACATGCACCATCCGATCGCCTCGGCCCTGTACTACGAGGACCAGCTCGACGAGGCGAAGCGGCGCGCCGGCGACTTCCGCGACGGCCGCATCCCGAAATACTTCGGCTGGCTGGAGCGAACCCTCGACGGCAATCCGGCGGGCGACAGGTTCCTCATCGGGTCCGCGCTGACCTATGCCGACCTGTCCGCCTTCCAGGTGGTCGAGGGGTTGAAGTATGCCCTGCCGAAGGCGACGCGGCGGGCGCTGCGGGCGGCGCCGAAGCTGGCAGCGCTGCACCGGCGGGTGAAGCGGCTGGCGGCGGTGAAGGCCTATCTCGACAGCCCGCGCCGCATCCCGTTCAACGAGGACGGCGTGTTCCGCCACTACCCTGAATTGGATGGGTAGAACGCGTTCGGGCCGGCCGGACATCGACGCCGGCGGCGCTGAGGTGCCCGGGTCAAGCCCGCGGCTGTCCGGTTAAGATTGGGGTGATTGTCCGTTTCCTGATGCCGCTCAGGCGGTTGCACCGCTTCGGGCGGCACCGGACAGAAGAACCGCGACCGATTGGTCCAGCTTCTGGACGTGGATGCCCCGAACAAGTCGGGGCATGACGACCTTATGGATAAACATAGAAAACCCGTCATGGCCCGGCTTGTCCGGGCCATCCACGTCCCTGCGCTTGCAAAGACGTTGACGGGTAGGCGCAGGGCCGGAAGGGCTTAATCGGACACCCGTGGGTCAAGCCCGGGCATGCCGGACTATCTGAAACTCAAAAGAAGTCGCCATAGTCGGGCTTGACCCGGCTATCTCCGATCAAGCGCCGGTCACGACGGCAGATAGCTGCCGCCGTTGGCGTGCACGATCTGGCCGAGCATGAAATCCGACTTCGGCGAGGCCAGGAAGACCGCGACGTTGGCGATGTCTTCGGGCTGGCCGATACGGCCGATCGGCATTGCCGCGCCCATCTGCGCCAGCTCCGCCTCGCTGTGGCCGTCGCGCGGTTGCGCCGTGTCGACCAGGCCGGGGGCGATGGCGTTGACCCGGATGCCGTGCTCGGCCAGCTCCAGTGCCATGGCGCGAGTCAGCGAGATCACACCGCCCTTGCTGGCGGCATAGGGCACGCCGCGCGGCGTGTCGCCCATCGACGCCACAGAGGCGATGGAGATGATCACGCCGCCCTGACCGCGCTCGATCATTGCCCGCGCCGCCGCCTGGCTGCAGAAGAAGGTGCCTTTCAGGTTGACGTTGTGGATCAGGTCCCAGTCCGCCTCGGTCGCCTCCAGCATGGTGTGGCGCGGGAACACGCCGGCGTTGTTGATCAGGATATCGATGCCGCCGAAGGCGTCGACCGTGGCCTTCACCATCGCCGCCGGGGCGGCCATGTCGCTGACGTCGCCCGGCACCAGCACGGCCTTGCGGCCGGCCGCCTCGACCTTTGCCGCGACCGGCTTGGCCGTGGCCTCGTTCTGGTAGTTGATCGCGATATCGGCGCCGGCCTCGGCCAGCGCCACGGCGATTGCCGCGCCGATCCCCTGCTGCGCGCCGGTCACCAGCGCCGCCTTGCCTTCCAGTTCAGCCATGTCTCGCACGCTCCCCGATACGTTCAGCCCAGACGTAAGTCCTGCATCGGACATGCCAGGCGGCAAGCCCGGTTGCTCGCGGCCGTTGCCGCGGCGATGCTCACAATCGTGGCAAGCGGCGACTACGTCGCGCGCCGCGTGCCCGACCCGAAGCCGGCCATCAGGCCGCCGTCGACGATGATGTGCTGGCCGTTGACCCAGCCCATCTGGCCTTCCGCCAGCACCACGATGGCCTCGGCGATGTCGCCGGGCTGCGCCGGGCGGCCGACCATGTCGATCATCTTGCCCATCAACTCGGCGCCGACCGCCTCGGTGAAGTCTGGCAGGATCGGGGTCTCGACCGGCCCGGGGCCGACATCGTTGACCCGGATGCCGCGCGCGATCCCCTGCACCGCGAGCTGCATGGTGTAGAAGACCACGGCCTCCTTGGAGAAGGTGTAGCTGTCGGTGCCGACCGTCTCGGCGTTGGCGCGCCACCAGTCCAGGCCGGCCGCGTAGCTGTCGGTCGCCAGCAATTCGACGATAGCTTCGCGGCGCTTGCGCCACTGGTTGCCGGCGATGCTGGCGACGTTGACGATGGTGCCGCCGTCGGCCAGCCGATCCCACAGGCCTTGCGTGATCTGGCGCAGGCCGAGGGTGTTCACCGCGACGGTCTTCTCGTCGCCGACCGTGTTCGGCACGCCGGCGACGTTCAGCAGCGAGGCATAGCGGCCGTCGAGCTTGGACAGCGTGGCGTCGATGCTGGCCGGATCCGACAGGTCGCATTGATGGTGCGCGGCGACGGCGGCGGTCGGCTGCTTGATGTCGACCGAGATGACCTCATGGCCGCGCTCGATCAGTTGCCGCGCGGTGGCGTCGCCGACGCCCGACGCGGCGCCGGTCAGGATGATGGGGCCTTGCGGGATGGCCATGGCGATTTCCTTCCTTTTGATTCTTGTTCGCGGCTAGCGCTTGGTCTGGTCGAAGACGAAATCGGTGATCGGGGTCGGAGAGTCGAGCCGCGCGCCGAGCTTGCAGGCCAGCGAGATGTCCTTGCGGCCGAAGGTGCCCATGTCGAAGGTGTCGCCGACGTGGATGCGGCCGAGCTCGCGCATGTCCTCGATATGATCGAGCGCCCAGCTCTGGCCGGAGCTCTTGTGCGCCAGCTCGCGCATCGTCGCCTCGTCGATGCCGGCGGCGCGGGCCAGCCGCAGCGCCTCCTCGGCGACGTGCACCGTCACCAGGCACATCAGGTTGTTGCAGACCTTCGCGGCCTGGCCCATGCCCAGCGCGCCCATGTGATAGACCGCGTTGCCGACCGCGTCGAACAGCGGCCGGGCGCGCGCCACCTGCGCCTCGTCGCCGCCGACCATCAGGGTCAGCTCGCCGTCGCGCGCCCGGGCCGCGGCGCCGCTGACCGCCGCGTCGATGACGTGCACCGACTTCGCCGCCGCCGCCTCGGCCAACGTCTCGCAGGCGGCGTTGCTGACCGTGCTGTGGATCACGATCAGCGATCCCGGCGCCAGGCCGGCGAGGATGCCGTCGTCGTCCAGGAACAGTTCCAGGGTCTGGCGGTCGTTCATCACCACCGAGCAGACGATGTCGCTCCGCTCCGCCAGATCGCGCGGGCTCGCCGCCGCGCTCGCGCCCAGCGCCACCAGATCGGCCACCGGCGTCGGGTTCAGGTCCAGCACGGTCAATGGAAAGCCGGCGCGCGCCAGCCGTTCGGCCATCGGCTTGCCCATGTTGCCGAGCCCGACGAAGCCAATCCGTTCCGCCATCATTCCAGCCTTTCGATAGGGGACGAGACGGCCTACGGGTCGCGACCGCCCTCGCTCTCGATCTTGTCCTGCAGGCGGCGCATGCCGCGCAGCCAGCGTTCCAGGTCCTGCGTCTTGCCGTTCATCCAGGTCTGGGCAATCTCGTCGGTCAGGATCAGGAAGCGCTCTTCCTCGACCGCCGTCGCCACCATCTCCGCCACGTCCTCCGGCTCCTTGATCGGGCCGGTGGCGTTGCGCGCGAAGGGCGCGTCGACATCGCCCAGCATCGGAGTGCGCACGCCCAGCGGCGCCAGCAGCGAGACCCGGATGCCCTGGTCGTGATGCGTCACCGACAGGTACTCGGCCAGCCCGACCACCGCGTGCTTGGAGACGGTGTAGGGCAGGTTGCCATGCGACATCAGGATGCCGGCCATCGAGGCGGTGTGGATCAGGTAACCCTGGCCGCGCTCGATCATGCCCGGCAGTACCGCGCGCGCGGCGTAGACCTGCGCCATCACGTTGACCCGCCACTGGTCGTCCCAGACCTTCAGGTCGGTGTTCAGGAGTTCGCGGCCGGAATTGATGCCGGCGTTGGAGAACATTACATCTATCGGGCCGTAGGCGTTCTCCGCGGCCTGCACCATGCGGTTGACCTCGGCCTCCTCGCCGACGTCGCAGCCGACGCCGAGGCCGCCAATCTCGTCGGCCACCGCCTTGGCGCCGTCGCCGTTGAGGTCGGCGACCACGACCTTGGCGCCGCGCGCGGCGAAGTTGCGGCACGCCGCGGCGCCGATGCCGGACGCGCCGCCGGTCACGATGGTTACCTTGTCACGCCAGTTCATCGGCGCTTCCTCCCCGAACATGCCCTATTCTGTGTTTAGGTTAGTGCAACGCCGGCCGTGGCTCCAACGCGCCGCCGGCCAAGCCGGAGAAGTTGCCGATGACAGTCGACCGGTTCCGCGCCAGCCTCGATGCCGAGGCGCCGCCTGACGGCCTTTCCCAGCCGCTGCTGGCGCTGTGGCATGCCGGGCGCGGCGAATGGGACGCGGCGCACGGCGTGGCCCAGGCCGACAAGTCGGCGGAGGCGGCGTGGGTGCACGCCCACCTGCACCGTATCGAGGGCGACCTCAACAATGCCGGCTATTGGTACCGGCGGGCCGGCCGGGCGCAATCGGAGGCCGATATTCCGCAGGAGTGGGCCGAGATCGTCGCGGCGCTGCAAGCCTAGCGACCCGTGCCTATCCCTGGGCGACGTCCTTGAAGCGGCGCAGCAGCTCGATCTGATCGTCGAAGCCGGGGATGCGGTACATCGGATAGAGCATCACCATGTCGGCGCCGAGCTTGCGCCAGCCGTCGGCGGCCTCGGCCCAGCGCTGCGGGTCCGGGTCGGAGATGCGCAGCCAGCCCTCGATGCCGAAGCTGTCCGCCTCGCGGCCGAAGGCTTTCAGGTGTCCGCGCAGGTCAGCGAGCTTGGCCTCGGCGGTTTCGTCCGGCGCGATGATCGGCATCCAGCCATCGCCGATCCGCGCCGCGCGCTTCACCACCGCGTCGGAAGACCCGCCAAACCAGACCGGAATCGGCTGCTGCACCGGCAGCGGCACGATATTGACCTCGGTCATGTCGTGGAACCGGCCCTGGTAGGTGACCAGGTCCTCGGTCCATAGCTTGCGCATCACCTCGACCTGTTCCGCCTGGCGCGCGCCGCGCGTCTTCCAGTCCTCGCCCAGTGCCTCGTATTCGACGTGGTTCCAGCCGCCGCCGATGCCCAGGCGCAGCCGGCCGCCGCTCAGCAGGTCGACCTCGGCGGCCTGCTTGGCGACCACGCCGGTCTGGCGTTGCGGCAGGATCAGGACGCCACTGGACAGGCCGATGGTGGTTGTCGTCGCGGCCAGGAAGGCCATGGTGGTGAAGGTCTCGTGGAACGGATCGGTCTCGTCGTAGAGCGGTTTCCAGCCATCGCGCGCGGTCGCGCCGAAGACATGGTCGGGCACCTCGATATAGCTGTAGCCGAGGTCCTCGGCCGCTTGTGCCCAGTCGCGGATCTTCGCCGGATCACCGCCGATGTCGCGGGTCGGAAACCATGCGTTGAGTTTCATCGCCTACTCCCCTGTCGACTCATACTAGCCGAAGCCGGGTCGGCGCGCCGGCCCGATTGACCGGCCGTGCGAATTTTCCGCGGCATCGTTTTCGACGGGAGCGACGCAGGACAAGTTAACCGCGGTGTTATTTGTTTGCCTGTTCATCTGGTTAGACGCCAGTACCCCGGTACGTTGCGACCCAACCAGGCATTGGCCTTGCCGTAAATAGTTCCTAGATTTGATTGGCTCGTATACCTCCTGGCTTCCATCTCCGCGGCGAACTCGAGTCGAAATCTATTGACATACTCTTTGTTGACACTGTTCGACTGTCGCTTCATGCGTTTGCTCGTGAGTGAGGTGTCAGGAAATTGAAATGGCAGCTTCCCAAGTTCGGCGGCAGGGTCAGACACAAGGTCTTCGTAGGTAATTTCGATGTAGTCGGCTTTCCTTGTCGTCAAGAAGGCTTTGATTTCGGCGTTCCAGATAGCTGTCGAATTCAGATGATACTGAATTCTCTTGTAATCGTAGTGCGTCTCCGAACGTGCATTGTCGCGACTGGACCACTGCCGTGTCTGGGAAGCGATATGGTGGGAGACCGCCTGTGCGATCACGTCGCGCCGGGTCAGATGAACGTAGATGACATCCAGATCCGAGAATGCCTCGATGGCGGAAAGAAAGTAGGGAAGGTGGGAACTGTGAATGCTGGCGCCTAAGCAACCGTTGGAGAGCGTTCGATAACGTCGCAGCTCCCTGCCGAACGCCGATAGATCCTTTGACCTGCTCCCCGTTGGTCCCTCAGTGATAGTGAGAGTCCAGGGCTTCATGATGCCTGCTCCAGGGCCGTGGCGGTAGCGGGCGGCCGGCGGAGCTGGTCGGGGTTGCGCAGCCGGCCGCCCGCGGATTGTAGGAACAC
>JAVKFY010000038.1:0-27323 GCA_040223615.1 Alphaproteobacteria bacterium | reverse complement strand
CTGCACCCCCACCTCACCTGTCCTCTCCGCCCCTGGGGGCGGAGAGGACAGGTGAGGTGGGGGTGCGGCGGTTGCGATCGGCTCAGATATCCAGGTTCACGACGTTGAGCGCGTTGTCGCGGATGAAGTCGCGGCGCGGCTCGACCACGTCGCCCATCAGCGTGGAGAACACCTCGTCGGCGCCGTCCAGCTCGCGCACCTGCACCTGCAACAGGGTGCGGGCCTCCGGGTCCAACGTGGTTTCCCAGAGCTGCTCGGCGTTCATCTCGCCCAGGCCCTTGTAGCGCTGCACCGAATAGCCCTTCTGGCCGGCCTCCAGCACCAGGCGCAGCAGCGCCGACGGGCCGTTGGCCTCGCTCTCGGCATCCTTGCGCACCAGCCGCACCGGCTTCTCGTAGACCGACTGCAGCTCGCCGGCCATCTCGTCCAGCCGGCGCGCCTCGGCCGAGCGCAGCAGCGCCGCGTCGAGCTCGTGGGTCTCGCGCACCCCACGCAGCGTCCGGCTCAACCGGTAGCCGGACGCCGTGGCCTCGCCGACCCAGCCGCGCTCCAGCTCCGGCGAAAGTCCGTCCAGCCGGCGGGCCAGCGCATCGGCCGCGGCCTGCGCCTGCGCCTGGTCGTTCAGCACCTCGGTTGAGAGCGCGCCCAGGATCGCCGCCTGCTCGACGATGCCGGTGTCGTAGCGGTGGCTGATCGGCCCGAGCAGACCACGCACGCGGCGCGCGTCGTCGAGCAGCGCGCGCAGATCGCCGCCACCGCGCTGGCTGCCATCGCTCAAGCTCAGCACCGTGTCCTTCAGGCCCTCCTCGATCAGGAAGTCCTCCAGCTCGCGGTCGTCCTTGAGGTAGCGGCCGGCGCCGGAACTGCCGCGCGCGACCTTGTACAGCGGCGGCTGCGCCACGTAGAGGTGCCCGCCGTCGATGAGCTGCGGCATGTGCCGGTAGAAGAAGGTCAGCAGCAGCGTGCGGATGTGGGCGCCGTCGACGTCGGCGTCGGTCATGATCACGATCTTGTGGTAGCGCAGCTTGGAGAGGTCGAACTCCTCCTCGCCGATGCTGGTGCCCAGCGCCGTGATCAGCGTGCCGATCTCCTCGTTGCCGAGGATGCGATGGCGCTGTGCCCGCTCCACGTTGAGGATCTTGCCGCGCAACGGCAGCACCGCCTGGAAATGCCGGTCGCGGCCGTTCTTCGCCGACCCGCCGGCCGACACGCCCTCGACCAGGAACAGTTCCGACTTGCGCGGGTCGCGCTCCTGGCAGTCGGCGAGCTTGCCCGGCAGGTTGGCGACGTCGAGCCCGCTGGGCCGCTGGATCAGTTCGCGCGCCTTGCGCGCCGCCTCGCGTGCCTTGGCCGCGGTGATCACCTTGTTGATGATCGTCTTGGCCTCGCTCGGATGCTCCTCCAGCCACTGGTCGAGCTTCTCCGAAACCACGCTCTCGACCACGGCGCGGACTTCCGACGAGACCAGCTTGTCCTTGGTCTGCGAGGAGAATTTCGGGTCCGGCACCTTCACCGACAGCACGCAGGTGAGGCCCTCACGGCAGTCCTCGCCGCTCAGCGTGACCTTCTCGCGCTTGGCCATGCCGGAGCTGGTGAAATACTTGTTGATGGTGCGGGTCAGCGCGGCACGGAAGCCGGCCAGGTGGGTGCCGCCGTCACGCTGCGGGATGTTGTTGGTGAAGCACAGCACGTTCTCGTGGAACCCGCCGTTCCACTGCAGCGCGACCTCCGCGACGATCTTGTCGCGCTCGCCGGTGACCATGACCGGCGGCGCGAACAGTGCCGCCTTGGAGCGGTCGAGGAATTCCACGAAGGCCTGGATGCCGCCCTCGTAGAAAAGGTCGACCTCGCGTGGCTCGACGCCGCGGGCATCGGTCAGCTTGATGGCGACGCCGGAGTTCAGGAAGGCGAGCTCGCGCAGCCGGTGTTCCAGGGTGGCGAAGTCGAAATCGACATTGGTGAAGGTCTTGGTCGACGGCGTGAAGGTGATCTCGGTGCCGGTGCGGTCGGCCGGCCCGACCTCGGCCAGCGGCGCCTGCACGTCGCCGTCGGCGAAGCTGATCAGGTGCTCGTGCCCGCCACGCCAGATCCGCAGGTCGAGCTTGCTCGACAGCGCGTTCACCACCGACACGCCGACGCCGTGCAGCCCGCCCGAGATCTTGTACGAGTTCTGGTTGAACTTACCGCCGGCGTGCAGCTGGGTCATGATGACCTCGGCCGCCGACACGCCTTCCTCGTGGTGGATCTCGGTCGGGATGCCGCGACCGTTGTCGTCGACCGTGACCGACCCGTCCGGGTTCAGCGTGACCAGGACCCGGTCGCAATGACCGGCCAGCGCCTCGTCGATGGCGTTGTCGACCACCTCGTAGACCATGTGGTGCAGGCCCGAGCCGTCCTCGGTATCGCCGATATACATGCCCGGCCGTTTGCGCACCGCCTCCAGGCCGCGCAGGACCTGGATCGAATCCGCGTCATAGGCCGCCTGCTCTTTCGGGCCGTCGTCATGCACCGCGGGATCGCTCAATCGGTTACTCCTCCAACCTCACCGTCGCGTCGCGCACCGCCACGAAGGCCGCGCGTCCGCGCAATTCGTCAAACCAGTCCCGGTCCGTGCCGGTCAGCCATGCCTGCGCGTTCAGCGCCAGGATCTCGCCGAACAGCGCCGCGCGCCGGTCGGGGTCCAGATGCGCCGCCACTTCGTCCAGCAGCAACACCGGCGCGGCGCCGCGCCTGGCCGTCTCCAGCCGCGCGTTGGCCAGCACGATGGCGATCAGCAACGCCTTCTGCTCGCCGGTCGAACACTGCGCCGCCGGCATCTCCGGCGCGCCGTCCTTGTGGCCGGCCATCCAGACCAGCAAATCCGTCCGGTGCGGTCCGGCCCCGGCGCCGCCGGCGGCCGCGTCGCGCGACCGGTTCGCCTTCAGCCGGTCGGCGAAGCGCTGTTCCACCTCGACCGCCGGTTCCTGATCCAGCCCGTTCTCCAGCTCGCCTTCGAGCGCCAGCCGGGCGCGCGGGAACGGTCCGACCGACTTCTCCAGCGCCGCCGACAGCCACGCCACGGCGTCACGCCGGGCGGCGGCCACGGCGATCGCGGTCGCCGCCATCTGCGCCTCCAGCGCGGTCATCCAGCTCCCGTCGCCAGTCCGCTCCTTCAGCAGCCGGTTGCGCGAGCGCATCACCCGTTCGTAGGCGCCGACCCGCCGTGCGTGGTCCGGGTCGATGCCGAACACCAGCCGGTCCAGGAAGCGCCGTCGCGAGGCCGCCGCTTCGATGAACAGCCGATCCATCTGCGGCGTCAGCCACTGGATGCCCAGCAGATCGCCGAACGCCGCCGGTCCGCCGGCATTGCGCCCGTCGACCCGCACCACCCGGCGCTCCGTGCCGCCGTCGAGCGTCACGCCGGTGCCGACCTCGTGGCTACCGTGCGGCCCCTCGATCCGTGCCGCCACCGCCCAGCCGCCGGCGCCGTCGTTGCGCGCCAGCTCGCTCAACTTGGCCCGGCGCAAGCCGCGCCCCGGCGCCAGCATCGAGACCGCCTCCAGCAGGTTGGTCTTGCCGGCGCCGTTCGGCCCGGTCAGCACCAGCGGCCGCGCGTCCAGGTTCAGGCTGGCCTCGCGGTAACCGCGAAAGTCGGTCAGCATCAGGCGGCGCAGCGCCAGCGTGCCGGTGGCGATTTCGGCACCGGCCGTCACGCCGCCGCGCGCGGTTTCCACAGCGATCAGGCGACCTCCATCACACGCGGCATCAAACACGCATGGGCATCAGGACGAACAGCGCCGTCCCGTCGCCGACGTCGCGGATGATCGTCGGCGAACCGGCGTCCGCGAGCACGAATTGGGCGTTCTCGCCGTCGACATGCGAGGTGATGTCGAGCAGGTAGCGGGCGTTGAAGCCGATCTCCATCGGCTCGCCGCTGAACGTCGCGGCGACCTCCTCGGTGGCCGAGCCGTTCTCCGGGCTGTTCGCCGACAGCACCAGCCGGTCGCCGCCCAGCGCCAGCTTCACCGCCCGGCTTTTCTCCGAGCTGATGGTGGACACCCGGTCGACCGCGTTCATGAACAGCTTGCCGTCGACCTCCATCACCTTGTCGTTGTCCGCCGGGATCACCCGCTGGTAGTCCGGGAAGGTGCCGTCGATCAGCTTCGAGGTGATCACCACTGCGCCAAATGCGAAGCGGATCTTGGTGTCGGACAGCGCCACCTCGACCGCGCCGTCGGCGTCCTCGATCAGCTTGTAGACCTCGCCGACCGTCTTGCGCGGCACGATCACGCCGGGCATGCCGGCCGCACCCTCGGGCAGCGGGTTCTGCACTCGGGCCAGGCGGATACCGTCGGTGGCCACGGCGCGCAGCACCGGCTTGCCGTCGGTCTCGGCGGCGTGCAGGTACATGCCGTTGAGGTAGTAGCGGGTCTCCTCGGTGGAGATCGCGAACCGGGTCTTGTCGATCAGCTGGCGCAGGTCGTCGGCCGGCACCGAGAAGCGGAACGGCAGGTCGTCGTCGACCATCGCCGGGAAATCGTCGCGCGGCAGGCAGGACAGCGCGAACGCGGCGCGCCCGGCGCGTACGCTCAACCGCCCCTCGCCGTCGCCGACCGCGATCTCGACCTGAGCGCCGTCGGGCAGCTTGCGGACGATGTCGTAGAGCGTGTGCGCCGGCACCGTGGTGGCGCCCGGCTGGCCGATCTCGCAGGCCACCTGCTCGATCACCGCGATGTCGAGATCGGTGGCGGTGAGCTGCAGGCCCTCGCCTTCCGCGACCAGCAGGACGTTGGACAGAATCGGGATCGTGTTGCGCCGCTCGACCACGCTTTGCACGTGCGAAAGGGCGCGGAGCAGGGCGCTGCGTTCAATCGTCAGTTTCATGCTGTCCGTGGTCGATTCCAGTTGCCTGTCTGATTGGGTAAAATACCGGGCGAACGCCCGGTTTTCCCGTCCCGTTCCGGGGCGGGAATGAAGTCTTTCCGCGAATCCTGAAAACGGGGTCAGACTTTAGCAGAAAACCCCCGCCCACACCATCGCGGCGCGGCCGAATCCGTGGTTTTCTCAGCAGTAGAAAAACGTGGTCAGCAGCCGGGAAAAGGCCGGCAAAACATGCACTTGCCAGGCCTCGCCCAACGGCTGCGCGGCGGCGCCCGCGGCCGCCAGTCCGACCCCGGCGCCGACTGCCACGGCAACCGCCGCGGGCAAGTGTCGGCGCAGCCCTGCCACCATCCTTCGCATGTCCGTAATGTAGGGCTTCCGGCCGATGCCCGCCATCGCCTTGTCGGCCCCGGACACAGCCGGTCTAATGCCGCGATGTCCGATGCCCGACCGGAAGATCGCGCCAAGGCACGCGCGCAATTCCAGCGTGGCGTCGCCCTGCAGGAAGCCGATCGGCTCGACGCCGCCGCGTCGGCTTTCGCAGAGGCCGCCGAGTTGTGGCCCGGGATGGGCCGGGCGCACCTGCGCCGCGGCATCGTGTTGGCCGAGCTGGACCGTCCGGAGGCCGCCGTGGCGTCGCTGCAACGGGCCTGCGACCTGCTGCCCGAGCGCGACGACGCCTGGTTCCACCTGGCCAACGCGCACCAGAAGACCGGCGGGTTCGCGTCGGCAGCCGCTGCGTTTCAGACCGCCGCCCGGCTGCGGCCGGACTGGGCCGACGCCTGGTTCAATCTCGGCGTCTGCCGTCAGCGATGTGGCCAGCTCGACGACGCGATCGCAGCCTTCGAGACGGCGCGACGGCTGCGCCCCGACTGGGACCTGGCGAGCTATCATCTCGCCGCGGCGCGGCAAATCGCTGGACGAGACATCGAAGCGATGGCGGCGTTCCGCGACGCACTCGATCTGCGGCCCGACTGGCCCGAGGCCTGGTTCGCTCTGGGTACGATCCAGCTCGCTCACGGCGTCGCCGTCGATGCGGTCAACGCCTTTGGCGAGACGCTCAGGCTGAGGCCGAACTGGGACGAGGCCAGCCTGCACCTCGGCCTCGCCCGGATGGCCGCCGGCGAGTACGGCGGCGCCGACCAGGCGTTGCGCCGAGCGCTTGAATTGCGGCCCCGCTGGGCCGAGGCGGCACTGCAACTGGCCATCGCGCTGGCCCAGCGGCCGGACTACGCCGCCGCTGAGGCGATGCTGCGCGACGCCGTCGCCTGGGCGCCGGACGCCTCGGCGCCACACCTGCACCTCGGGCTGATGCGGCGTGCCCAAGGCGACGCGGCCGAGGCCCTGGCCTGCTTTCGCCGCGCCGCCGAGCTCGAGCCGCGCTCGCTGCCGGCACGCACGCACCTGGCACGCGCGCTGATGGTCGCCAACGCACCGGAAGCCACGCGCGCCTGGCGCGAGGCCGTCGCATTGGAGCCGAAGATGGCAGCGCCCGCCCGACGCGTGATCTTCGTGCATATCCCGAAGTGCGGCGGCTCGACGGTCTACGGCCTGTTCGCCGGCCACTATCCACCAACCCGCACGCTGAGCGTCGACCGCGACAGCGAGATCGCCGCCCTGCGCACCATGCCGACGGAGATCGCCGACGCGCTCTACTTCGTCGGCGGCCACGGCAAGCGCAGCGACTTCGCGCGTTTCGAGGACGGCAATCCGCTCTTCGTGACGGTGCTGCGCGATCCGGTCGAGCGCCTGGACTCGACGTGGCGCTACCTGGCGCGCAATCCGTTCCTGCACGACGGTCCGGCCGCCGCGCTCGGCACGCTGGACAGCTACGTCGCCTTCCAGGAGCGCCGCGCCGGCCGGCGCGCGAACCAACAGTGCCGCTACGTTTCCGGCGGCTACAGGGCCGGTCCGGCTATCGCGGCGCTGGAACGCGATTTCGCGCTGGTCGGCGTCACTGAGCGCCTGCCGGCGTTCATCGCAGCGCTGGGTGAGGCCGCCGGCATCCCGACCGACAGCCTCACCAGCTACAACGTCGACCGGACCAGCCAACGCGAACCGATCCCCGCCGCCCTGCGCGCCCGCATCGAAACGCTCTGCGCACAGGACATGGCGCTCTACCGCGCCGCCGCCGAACGGGCGCCCTAGCTGGCCAGCGCCGCCACCGTCTCGATGCGGTCGGCCTCGTGCGCGGGCTTGTCCCAGCGGATCCGGCTGATGCGCGGGAAGCGCATCGCCAGGCCGGACTTGTGGCGCTTGGAGACCTGCACGCCCTCGAAGGCAACTTCCAGCACCAGCTCGCGCGTCACTTCGCGCACCGGACCGAAGCGGTTGACAGTGTGCTGGCGCACCCACTTGTCGACCTGCGCCAGCTCTTCGTCGGTGAAGCCGAAATAGGCCTTGCCGACCGGCACCAGCTCATCGTCGCGCCACACCCCGAATGTGTAGTCGGAATAATAGGACGAGCGCTTGCCGTGGCCGCGCTGGGCGTAGAGCAGCACCGCGTCGATGAGGTGCGGATCGCGCTTCCACTTGAACCACGGCCCCTTCGGCCGGCCGGCGAGATAGGCGCTGTCCAGGCGCTTCAGCATCAGCCCCTCGATCCCGACCGGCGCCGGCGCCAGGCGTTTTTCGGCCAGTTCATTCCAGCTCGCGAAATCCACCAACTCGGAGAGGTCGAAGCCCGGTCGGCCCTGGCCGACGAAATCTTCCAGGCGCCGGCGCCGGTCCGCGAAGGGCAGCGCGCGCAGGTCCTCGTCGCCGACGAACAGCACGTCGTAGAGCCGAACGCCGACCGGATAGTCGCGCAGCAGCGGTGCCGACACCGTCTTGCGGTTGAGCCGGCGCTGCAGGTCGCCGAACGGCCCCGCCGCGCCGTCGCGCATCACCAGCAGCTCGCCGTCCAACACCGCCGCGAAGTCGATCCGCTCCAGCAGGTCGGGAAAGCTCCGCCCGATATCCTCCCCGGTGCGGCTCCACAGGCAGACGCGGCCAGGGCCGGCGGCGACCTGCACGCGGATGCCGTCCCACTTCCACTCCGCCGCGAAATCCGCCGGATCGAACCTGGCGAGGTCCGCCTCGTCCAGCGGATGCGCCAGCATCACCGGCCGGAACGCGCCCGCGGTGTCGGCGCGCGGTTGCGGCCCGCGCCGCTCGGCCCAGGCGAACAGGGCGTCGAACGGCGGCTTCTGGCCGTGCCAGACTTCCTCGACCTGGTCGACGTCGAGATCGCCGAAGGCGGCGAAGCCGGTCTTCGCCAGCCGCGCCGACACCCCGACACGCATGGCGCCGGTCATCAGCTTGATCAGCGCCCAGCGCCCGGTGGCGTCCAGCGCATCCAGCAGGCCGGCGATCCGCCCCGGCATCTGCGCCTTGCCGGTGGCGTTCAAGTCGTCGATCAGCTCGGCCAGTCCCGGCGCCCGATTGGCGCCCGGCCGCGCCGGCCAGATCAGCGCCACGGTCTCCGCCAGATCGCCGACATAGTCGTAGCTGAGGCGGAACAGCACCGGATCGACCCGATCCTCGACCAGCGCCCGGATCAGCGCCGGCTTGGCATGCGCGATATCGAGCCGCCCGGTCAGCGCCGCCAGCGCATAGCCGCGATCCGGGTCGGGGGCCTGACCGAAATAGTCGGCGATCAACCGCAGCTTGCCATTGCGCCGGGGCTGGTAGGCGAGGTCGTCGAGCAGCCGCGCGAAGGCCTGCATCACACCGCCTTGCGGTAGAACACCCGCGCGAAGCCATCCTCGGTGCGCCGGCCGGTCTCGACATAGCCCAGCGCCGGGTAGAGCCGCTGGTTCTCGGTCATGTGGATGTTGGTGTAGAGCTCGACCGCCGCCAGCCCGCGCCGGCGCGCCTCGTGCTCGACGAAATCCAGCAGCCGACGCCCGATACCCTGACCTTGTCGCCCCGGATCGACCGCGACATTCTCAAGGTGCAGGTGGTCGCCGCGCGGGTAGATCACCGCGTAGCCGGCGACGCCATCGGCATCCAGCACATGTACCTGGCCTTCGCCGATCTGGCTGGCGAAGTCGGCCACCATCGGCGCCGGCTCGCGCCCCATGCGCTCCACGTAGATCGCGTAGGCGGCGCGCGCGACGGCCCGGATCGCAGGCAGGTCGGCCTGGGTGGCGAGGCGGATCGTCATTCGCTCTCGTCCTCGTAGCCGACCAGCGACAGCGCCCTGGCCTCGCGCCCGACCAGCTTGGCGTGGCGCACCAGCGCCTCCTCGCGGCCGTGCGTGACCCAGATCTCGGCCGACGGCACCTCGTCGATGGTCCGCGTCAGCTCGTCCCAGTCGGCGTGGTCGGAGATCACCAGCGGCAGCTCGGCACCGCGTTGCCGCGCCCGGGCGCGGATCGACATCCAGCCCGATGCCATGGCGCAGACCGGATCGCCCAGCCGCCGCGACCAGCGGTCGCCAAGCGCCGATGGCGGCGCCACCACGATCTCGCCGGCAAAGTCGGTGCCCTTCGGTGCCTCGGCGACGTGGCGCAGCTCGCCCAGCTCGACGCCGAAGGATTCATAGAGTGCGCACATCGCCACCATCGCACCGTGCAGCCACACCGGCCGGTCGTAGCCCGCGAGGCGCAGCAGCGCGATTACCCGCTGCGCCTTGCCCAGGCTGTAGGCACCGACCAGGTGGCAACGGTCCGCGAACACCTCCCGGCTGTGCAGCAGCCGCGCGATCTCGGCTTCCGCCGGCGGATGATGGAACACCGGCAGGCCGAAGGTCGCCTCGGTGACGAAGACGTCGGCGTCGACCGGCTCGAATGGCGGGCAGGTCGGATCGGGCGAACGCTTGTAGTCGCCGGAGACGACGATGCGCAGGCCGTTCCATTCCAGCACCACCTGGGCGCTGCCCAGCACATGGCCGGCCGGCACCAGCCGCACGTCGACCTCGCCGACGCGCTTCACCTCGCCATGGCTGAGCGCCTCGCCGGGCATCTCGCCCATGCGCAGCCGCGCGATGGCCAGGGTCTCCGGCGTCGCCAGCACCGACTTGTGGCCCGGCCGCGTGTGGTCGGCATGGCCATGCGTGATCACCGCGCGGTCGACGGCGCGGACCGGATCGACGTGGAAATCGCCGGGCGGACAATACAGCCCGGCCGGTGTCGGATGCAGCAGCGCTTCAGGTCTCATCCCTGGATGATATAGGCCGCGGCGGCGCGTCGCGCACCGGCAGGTAGCCCACGGTCGCGCACACCAGCAGCGCCGCCAGGAACCAGAATATCCAGCGATAGGCCTCGACGCTGCCGATCGCGCCGCCGGCGCCGGGCAATATGTCGATGATCGCGCCGGTGGCCATCTGGGCGAACGCCACGCCCAATGCCGCGATCATGTTCACCACCGTGTTGGCGCGACCGATCAGGTAGTCCGGCATCACCGCGCGGACATGCGCCGCCAGCACCACGTAGTGCGTCGCCAGGCAGTTGGCCAGCACCAGGCCGCAGGCCGCGACCAGCCAGCCACGCTCGCCGAAGCCGCCAAGGCCGACCATCACCACCGCCTCGCCCAGCATGACCGCGACGATCAGCCACTTGCGGGTGTTGAACACCCGGTCCAGCGGTCCGACGAAGGTCAGCGCCAACGGCGAGGCGATGGCCATCGCCATCAGCACGTGGCCGCGCTCGACCAGCGAGAGCCCGTGCACGTCGTGCAGATAGGGTCCGGCCCACAGGCCGTAGAGCGCGGTGACCGGCCCGAATTGCACGAAGCCGGCGGCCGCGATCGGCCAGAAGGCCGGCACCCGGAACACCTCGATCAGGCCACGCAGCGAGTCGCGCAGCGAGGCCGGCGCCTTCGCGACAGGCAGGCCCGGCGGCGTGTCGCGCACCAGCAGCAGCACGCACGTCGCCAGTCCGGCCGTCAGTACCGCCAGGCCAACGAACACCGTGCGCCAGGTGACATGCTCCAGCAGCAGCGCCAGCGGCGTCGTCGCCACCAGTCCACCAATCGAGCCGAAGGCGATCATCAGCGAGGCCACGGTCGCGAACCGTTCCGGCGGCAGCCAGCGCGCGAACACCACGTAGGCGCCCATCACCGAGGCGGCGGCGCCGAACCCGGCCAGCGCCCGGCCGACGATCGCCTGGCTGGCGTCGCTCGCCGCCGCCAGGACCAGCGCGCCGGCGATGCCGACCAGCAGGATCAGCGGCACGGTCCGGCGCGGCCCCAGGCGGTCGAGCAGGATGCCGGTCGGGATCTGCGCCGCCGCGCCGGCCAGGAAGAAGGTGGCGCCGAAGATGCCGAGCAGATTGCCGCCCAGCCCCAGGTCGGTCTGCAGATCGCCGGCGATCACCGCCAGCGACACGCGATGGAACTGGCCGATGCCGAACAGCAGTGCGAACAGGAAGAAGGCGATGGCGACGCGGGCGGGCATGCGGTGTCGTGGTTGCGGCGCGCTGGACGGATCGGCGCGTCGGCGCAACCATAGTCGCAGAAACCGGGTTACGGGAGGCCTGACCATGTTCGATCTGATCATCCGCGGCGACCAGGTGGTGACGCCGCAGGGCACCGGCGCCTGGGATATCTGTGTGTCCGGCGAGCAGATCGCCGCCGTCGCAGCACCCGGCCAGATCGCCGACGACCAGGCGGCGGAGGTGATCGACGCGAAGGGGAAGATCGTCATCCCCGGCGGCATCGACCCGCACATCCACTCCGCCTGGCACATTCCGGCCTTCGCCGGCGGCGAGGCGCGGCTGTCGGACGGGCCCGACGTGGTCAGCCGCGCCGCGATCCACGGCGGCACCACCACCTTGCTCGACTTCGCCGTGGTCAACCCCGGCCAGACAGTGGAAGAAGCGATCAACGTGCGCCGGCAGGACTGGCGCGAGAAGTGCTACGCCGACTACGGCTACCACGTGATGCTGCAGGGCGCGATCCCGCCGGAACTGCTGCCGCAGATCGGCGAGGCGATCCAGGACGGCTTCCCCTCGATCAAGATCTTCACCACCGACATCACCCCCAGCCGCAAGGGCCGCAAGCTCAACCACGGCCACATCTGGGAGGTGTTCAAGGTCCTCAAGCGCGAGGGCGGCATCGGCGCGATCCACGCCGAGGACGACGAGATCGTCATGCACATGTACGACCTGCTGGAGCGCGAGGGCCGCACCGGCTTCGAGAACATGGCCGAGGTGCACAATTCGATGTCGGAGGACCTGTCCTTCCGCCGCATCATCCGCCTGGCCGAGCATGTCGACGGCACGCCGCTCTACATGATGCACGTCTCCGCGGCGACCGGCGTGGCGGCGATCGAGGCGGCGCGCGGGCGCGGCTTCCCGATTTACGGCGAGACGCTGCACCAGTACCTGATGTTCACCCACAACCACTATCGCGAGCCGAACGGGCAGATCTACCATACCTACCCGAGCCTCAAGGAAGTCTCCGACCAGGACGCGCTGTGGGAGGGCCAGCTGCGCGGCTCGATCAGCTCGATCGCCACCGACGAGATCTGCTGCACGCTGTCGACCAAGACCCAGGGCCACAAGGTCGACGACGTCACGGGCGGCAATGCCGGCTGCGAGCCGCGGGTGTCGGTGATGTACACCGAGATGGTGACCAAGCGCGGCTACACCCTGGCCAAGTTCACCGACCTGGTTTCGACCAACGCGGCGAAGATCATGGGCATGTATCCGAAGAAGGGCGCGCTGGCCGCCGGCAGCGACGCCGACATCGTCGTCCTCGACCCGGCCGAACGCCGCACCGTGACGGCGGCGCGCCTGCACGAGAGCGACTACACGCCGTGGGAGGGCTACGAGGCCGCCGCCTGGCCCACGCTGACCGTGCTACGGGGCAAGGTGATGATGCGCGACGGCGATTTCCTGGGCGACTTGCGGGATGGGCAGCTGCTGAAGCGCAAGGTGGGCGCGGACGTGCTCAGCCGGCCGGTGCTGTAGGCAACGAGATGCCCGGGCCAGGCCCGGGCACGACGAAGCGGTGAGTTCGGAGAGGAGTTCGTCGCGGCCGGCCTGACGCCGGCCATCTCGGGCGACAGGGCCTAGTTCTTGGCCTTTTCCTTGGCGTCGCCGTAGCCCTTCTGGACCTTGCCCTCGGCCTGCTCGACGTGGCCCTCGGCCTCGGTCTCGTGGTCGTCAGTCGCCACGCCGACCTTCTCCTTGACCTTGCCCTTGATGTCCTTGGCCTTGCCTTTGACCTGATCCTTGTTCATCTGCACGCCTCCAAGTTGAGCGCCACCATGGCGCCTGTGCAGAACGAATGCGCCAGACCCTTGGCGGTTCCGGCCCACCGAATATGCTCACAGGTCGTTGCCCGCCCCGGCCGGCAGCGCACGGCGATGGCAGCGCGCTCGCACGAGCCCGACTGCACCCCGTGGGACGGCGACGAGGCCGCCCTCTGGCCGACGCTCACGACCCTGCGCGGCAAGGTGATGACGCGCGACGGCGAGTTTCTGGGGGGACCTGAGGGACGAGCAACTGGTGAAGCGGAGTGCCAAATGCGTACCTATCCCCACCCCTTCGCCTTCTCCGCGAAATCCGCGCGGTTGGGGCCGACGAGGCAGAAGCGGTGGCCGCTGGGGGCTTGCATGACGATCCAGCCCTTGATCGCGGCGATCCGCTTGGCGCCGAGCTTTTCCAGGCGGGCGGCCTCGGCCTCCTTGTCGTCGGTCTCGATGTCGATGTGGATGCGGCTTTCGTGGTCGACGCGCTGGATCGCGACGTAGGGCTCGTTCGCCGGGCCCTTCAACGAGACATACTTGCCTTCGTCGTCCTGCTCGTCGACCTCGTAGCCCAGCGTCCCGGCCCAGAAGCGGGCGGCGGCCATCATGTCGTCGGGCTCGTGGCAGTCGATGATCAGGCAGCCCAGTCGGCTCTTGTGCATGGCGGAAATCTCCTGAGGATTCGGCTGCCTGACTCTGGTGAACAAAACCGGTACGATCAACCCCGTCATGTCCGAGACCGCCGCCGACCTGATCATCGACGACCTGCCGCAGCCGGTGCTGCCGCAGCGCTTCCTGGCGTGGTTCGGCGCGCGCGGCTGGCGGCCGCGTCGGCACCAGGTCGAGGTACTGCACGCGATCCGCGACGGCGAACACGTCCTGCTCTCCGCACCCACCGGCGGTGGCAAGACGCTGGCCGGGTTCCTGCCCTCGCTGGTGGACCTCGCCGATGGCGGCGGCGGCAAGCTGCACACGCTCTACGTCTCGCCGCTGAAGGCGCTGACCACCGACATCGAGCGCAATCTCAGCCTCCCGGTCGCCGAGATCGACCTGCCGATCCGCGTCGAGACCCGCAACGGCGACACGCCACAGGCGAAACGGCAGCGCCAGCAGCGCAACCCGCCCGACCTGCTGCTGATCACGCCGGAGCAGCTTGCGCTGATGCTGTCCTACCGCGAGGCCGACCGCTATTTCCGCCACCTGAAGCACATCGTCATCGACGAGCTGCACAGCCTGACGGCGCACAAGCGCGGCGACCTGCTGGCGCTGGGGCTGGCGCGGCTGGCGAGCATCGCGCCGGCGGCGCGGCGCATCGGCCTGTCCGCCACCGTCGCCGACCCCGACGCGCTGGGCGCGCTGGTGGGCTTGGGCGAGCCGGCGCGGCTGGTGCTGGGCGAGCCGGGGCCGCGTGCCGACATCAAGGTCCTGTCGTCGGAGACCCGGGTACCGTGGTCCGGCCACCTGGCGCGCCACACCATGGCCGAGGTCTACGACGCGCTCCGCCGGCACAACACCACGCTGGTCTTCGTCAACACCCGCGCCCAGGCCGAGATCGTGTTCCAGGAGCTGTGGCGGCGCAACGACGACAACCTCGCCATCGCCCTGCACCACGGCAGCCTGGCGCCGGAGCAGCGCCGCAAGGTCGAGGCGGCGATGGTGCGCGGCGACCTGCGCGCCGTGGTCTGCACGTCGACGCTCGACCTCGGCATCGACTGGGGCGACGTCGACCTGGTGATCCAGATCGGCGCGCCCAAGGGGCTCAGCCGGCTGGTGCAGCGCATCGGCCGCGCCAACCACCGCCTGGACGAGCCGTCGGCCGCGCTGCTGGTGCCGGCCAACCGGTTCGAGGTGCTGGAATGCCAGGCCGCCGCCGCCGCGGTGATGGACGGCGAGCTGGACGGCGAGGCCGAACGCGCCGGCGCGCTCGACGTGCTGGCGCAGCACCTGCTGGGCCGCGCCTGTTCCGCGCCCTTCGACATGACGCAGGTCTACGACGAGATCCGCCGCGCCCCGCCCTATGCCGCGCTGACCTGGGAAGACTTCGAGGCGACGCTGGATTTCGTCGCCACCGGCGGCTACGCGCTGCGCCGCTACGAGCGCTACCACCGGCTGAGCAAGGACGAGAATGGCCTGTGGACGGTGGCCAACCAGCGCGTGGCGCGGCAGTACCGGCTCAACGTCGGCACCATCGTCGAGGCGCCGATGATCCGCGTGAAGCTCGGCCGCGGCCGCGAGCTCGGCAAGATCGAGGAATGGTTCATCGAGCAGCTCAAGATCGGCGACACCTTCGTCTTCGCCGGCGAGGTGCTGCGCTTCGAGGGCCTGCGCGACATGGTCGCGGTCGTCTCCCGCGCCACCGGCGCCGACCCGTCGGTACCGTCCTACTATGGCGGCAAGTTCCCGCTCTCGACCTACCTGGCCGCCCGGGTGCGCGACATGCTGGCCGACGAGGCGCGCCAGAAGGACCTGCCGTGGCAGGTGAAGGACTGGCTGAAGCTGCAGCGCTGGCGCTCGGTGCTGCCGGGCCGCGACGACCTGCTGGTCGAGACCTTTCCGCGCGGCGGCCGCTTCTACACCATCGCCTATCCGTTCGAGGGGCGCCTGGCGCACCAGACGCTCGGCATGCTGCTGACCCGGCGCATGGACCGCGCCGGCCTGCGCCCGCTGGGGTTCGTAGCCAGCGAATACGCGCTCGCGGTCTGGAGCCTGCGCCCGATCCGCGAGAAGGCGGTGAACCGGCTGTTCGAGGAGGACATGCTGGGCGACGACCTGGAGGCGTGGCTCAACGAGAGCAACCTGATGAAGCGCACCTTCCGCAACGTCGCGGTGATCGCCGGCCTGATCGACCGGCGCCACCCCGGCGAGGAGAAGACCGGGCGCCAGGTGACCTTTTCCTCCGACCTGATCTACGACGTGCTGCGCCAGTACCAGGGCGACCATATCCTGCTGCGCGCGACCTATGCCGACGCCGCGGCGGGCCTGATCGACGTCGCCCGCGTGGCGGCGATGCTGCAGCGCATCCAGGGCCGGATCACGTTCCAGGCGCTGGACCGGGTCTCGCCGCTGGCGGTGCCGCTGATGCTGGAGATCGGCCGCGAGGCGGTGCCGTCGGACGCCAACGAGGCGATGCTGGCGGAGGCCGCCGAGGCGCTGATCGACGAAGCCACGCGCTTGATCTAGGCCGGCTGGCCGGTTACGCACTCTGCCATGTTGGTAAACGGTGCTGCCCTCCAGGCCGATAGTTCCGGTGCGTTGTACTGGCCAGAGCGACGGGTGCTGGCCATTGCCGACCTGCATTTCGAAAAGGGCTCGGCCTATGCCGAACGCGGCGCGCTGCTGCCGCCCTACGACACCGCCGCGACCGTGGCGGCGCTGGCCGCGGCGGTCACGCGCCTCAAGCCCGCGACCGTGATCTGCCTGGGCGACAGCTTCCATGACAGCAATGCCCGCGCCCGCCTGGACGGCCGCGACGCCGACGCGATCCGCACGCTCAGCCACGACCGCGAATGGCTGTGGGTGATCGGCAACCACGATCCCGAGCCGCCGGCCGACCTCGGCGGCGAGATCGTCCACACGCTGAAGCTCGGACCGCTGACCTTCCGGCACGCGCCGATGGCCGAGGCCGGTCCCGGCGAGGTCGCCGGCCACCTGCATCCGAAAGCCGCCGTGAAGGTGAAGGGCCGGCGTTTCGTGCGCCGCTGCTTCGCCGCCAACGAGAGCCGCGTGGTGCTGCCGGCGTTCGGGGCCTACACCGGCGGGCTCGATGTGCTCGACGAAGCTTTCTCGCCGCTCTTTGCCGGCGGCCTGGAGGCCCATATGCTGGGCCGCGACAAGGTCCACCGATTCCCCGGCGACATGCTGGTGCGGATCTAGGGTCTAGCCGCTCACGCGGGTCGCACCGGCCCTCTCCCCCCACAAGGCCACCCACGGCCGGGTGGGGGGAGAGGGCCGGTGCCGGCTCAATTCAAGAGTCCACTCCTGGGGAGGAACATCCATGCTGCTCGACGTCCGCACCTATCGCTGCAAGCCCGGCACCATCAAGCAACATCTGGCCGTCTACGAGAAGTTCGGCAAGAAGCCGCAGTCCAAGCACCTCGGCAAGCCGCTGGCCTACATGACAGGCGAGACCGGCAATCCGAACGAGTACGTCCACATCTGGGTCTACGAGGACGCCGGCGACCGCGCCAAGAAGCGCGCCGCCATGCAGGCTGACCCCGACTGGATCAAGTACACCCAGGAGAGCGCTGCGCTCGGCGCCCTGGTCGAGCAGGAAAACAAGCTGATGGTGCCGGTCGACTTCTACCCGAAGCCGAAGCGCTAGACCGCGAACGCGCCGATCATGTCGTCGTGGGCCTGGGCGATGGTCGCGTCGTCCAGGCCAACGGTGGCACAGCGCAGCACGACCAGGTCGATCAGGCCCTCGAAGGCCCGGAGCTGGCCGCGCACGTCGTCCGGCGTGCCGGCCAGCGCCACAGCCGTGACCATCTCGTCGCTGACTGCGGCCGCCGCGCTGGCCAGGTCGCCCTTCGCCAGGGCCGCCCGCGCCTGGTCCTTCTCGGCCGCGAAGCCGGCCGGGTCCAGGACCACATCGAAGTATGGCAGCGTGGCGTAGAAGGCGACCGTCGCCCGCGCCCGGTCCAGCGCGACCGCGCGATCGGCATGCACTGAACAGACCTTGAGCGTGCCGACCTCGAACGGCCGATCCGGATCGGCCGACCGCGCTCGCCCGGCGGCAAGGTTCGGCGCCACCACGTCGCGGAAATAGGCCGGCGTGTTCAGCACGTTGGCCAGCAGCCCGTCGGCCACTTCACCGGCCAGCCGCAGCATCTGCGGCCCGACGGCGGCCAGGTAGATCGGCACCGACAGATAGGGCGCCGGCATGAACCGCAGGTAGTCGCGCACCTCGATCAGTTCGCCGGCGTAGCTGGCGGGCTGGCCCGGTCTGGCCGTCCACATCGCCCGGATGGCGCCGATAAACTCGCGCATTCTGAGCACGGGCCGGTCGACCTTGAGCCCGTGCCAGGCCTCGTTCCAGGCCGGCGGCGCTGTGCCCAGGCCAAGCACGAAGTTGCCGCCGGTGAGCTCCGCCATCGCCATCGCCGCGGCCTCCACGTGCATCGGCGTGCGGGCATAGGTCGCGACCGCCGTGCCCAGCCGCAGCCGCCGACCGGCGCCGGCCGCCGCCGCCAGCGGCACGAAGGCCTCGCGCGAGAGTTCGGAACTCCACAGGCTGTCCGCCCCGGCGCGCTCAGCCAGCTCGGCCAGACGCAGATAACCGGCCATGGTCAGGCTGTCGCCGGTGTACAGCAGCCCCCATCTGATCGCCGGTTGTCCGTTCATGCGGTCGCCCGGTTGCCGGCGCGAGCCGCGCGCGCCAGGAAGATCGCCCAACCGATCAACACCAGACTGGCCAGGCTGGCGACGGACCGGACCCAGTTCCACCAGGACCAGCGCGGGGCGACCGCAATGCCGACCAGCAATGCCGCCAGACCGTCTCGCGCCTCGGATCGTTGCGTCGACATCTGGCTCCCGCCTCCGGTTCACGCGGGAGTGTGGCGCATTGCGCGCCGGCGGGCACGTCTCGCCGGCTACTCGTCCGCCATGCTCTTCAGATATGCGATCACGTTCGCCCGGTCCTCGGCCTTCTTCAGGCCGGGGAAGGGCATCTTGTTGCCGGGCACGAACGTCTTCGGCCCGGCCAGATAGGCGGCGAGATTCGCCTCGGTCCAGACAATGCCGGCCGCCTTCATCGCCTTGGAATACTTGTAGCCCTTCGCGGTACCCGAGATGCGACCGATCAGGCCGTGCAGGTTGGGGCCGATCTTGTGCTTGCCACCGTTCTCCAGCGTGTGACACGCCTTGCACTTGCGAAAGACCTTCTCGCCCAGCGCGGCATCGCCGTCGGCCATGGCCGAGCCGCCCAGGCCGAACATTGCCAGTGCCAGGACGAAGAGCAGGTGTCGGATGAACACGGGTGGCGGTCTCCTCGAGCCAGGTCCAGGCGCCGCCCCGCAACCAAGGAGGATTGGCGCGAAACGGCGCCCGGTTCTGCTATTCGGCGCGATACTCGTCAGGGATCAGCATCAGGCTATCCTGATCCTCACTTACCGACATGTGGCACCCAATGCAGAATTCCACGACCTTGTCGCCCTTGCCGTTTGTGACGCCGGCAACGGCACCCGTCGGCATGACCATGGTGTACTTCCAGTCGTCGCTGTCCTCGCGGAAGCCGGCCGGCATCTTCTCCATCAGGAAGAGCGGGCCGACCGACGCCTTGCCGTCCGGATGCACGACGAAGCTGTCCTTCGCCATCACCGAGCCGATCGGCACCCGGCCAACCTCCTCGAACTTGCCGTAGGCCGCCGCGCCGGTGCCATTGGTGTAGTTGTTCACCAGCCGGCCGCCGTGCGTGGCCGACGGATAGGGCCGCGCGTTGAAGCTCTTCCAACCGGTGTAGGCAACGGCGACCTCCATCTCGGAGGCCCGGTAGCCGGCTTGCATTTCCGGCCGCAGGCAGTCGTAGAGCGCCCGCGCCTCGGCTAGGGTCAACTCCGGCGCCTCGTCCGCGCCGCACGGGTTGCAGGCGTTCGCGGCGCAGGGGTTGCACGCCTTCTTGACCGCACACGGGTTGCAGCCCTTCTTCGCCGCGCACGGGTTGCACGCCTTGGCGGCGCACGGGTTGCAGCCCTTCTTCGCCGCGCACGGGTTGCAAAGCGCGGCGGTTACCAGCCGCGGTACGACGCACTTCTCCGAATAGGTCACCGCGCCGCCGCCGCACGGATTACAGGGATTGCACGGGTTGCAGGCGTTCGCGGCGCAAGGGTTGCAGCCCTTCTTCGCCGCACACGGATTGCAGGCCTTTTTGGCGGCGCACGGGTTGCAGCCTCCCTTCGCCGCGCAAGGATTGCACGCCTTCTTCGCCGCGCAGGGGTTGCAGCCCTTTTTGGCGGCACACGGGTTGGTCGCCGCCGCCGTTTGCTTGGCGGGCGTCGACGAATAGCCTGTATTCGACTCAGCGCAGGCGGACAGCACGAGCGAGCCGCCGGCGACGACACCGACGCCGAGCAGCATCTGCATACCCGTCGATGTCAGCAGGTTGAGCTTGCGGTAAGGCACGATCGCGTCTCCTCGCATCATTGTTGTTGTCGCCTCCGTATTGCTGCACCCGCATCTGGACAACGCCACTCAACTCGTCTCAACAGCGCGTGACGTTGCCGTGTGCGGCCCGTCGCGCGGCGGTGAATTGCCGTGTGCCGCCCGTCAAGCTTGCGTGATAGGGTCGCATTCGTCTGGGCAGTCCCGGGGTGAGCCGCCACCTTCAGGGCGGTGCGGTACGGGAGACGGTTCGTGGTTACGAGATGGCTATCCGCGATTTGCGTGGTGCTGGGCTGCGTCGTGGCAACCGGCGCGCTGGCTCAGGCGCCGATGCGCCAGCACCTGACCATCGACCATCCGGGCAAACTGGACCCCGCGCAGGCGAACGAGATCTACGACGACATCGCCGCCGAACTGGCGGACATGTATGCGCTCTCGCAGGAGCCGGCGACGCACGGCTACCAGCGCTGGGTCCGTCACAACATCGCGCCCTACCTGTCGGCCACCCACGGCAACCGCTACATAAACAACTTCGCCAACCGGCTTGCCGCCGACTACGCCAAGGTCGCAGGCGGCGACGGACGCCTGCCGCCCGGCGCCGTGATCGCCAAGGACAGCTTCACCGTCACCGCCGAGGGCGAGGTTTTCGGCGCGGCACTGTTCATCATGGAAAAGCTGGCCGCCGGCGCCAGCCCGGCGACCGCCGACTGGCGCTATGCCATGATCCTGCCAGATGGCAGCTATGACGCCGACAGCCAGGGCGACACGCCGGAAAGCGCCGCCTACTGCCACCACTGCCACAAGGCCAAGGCGAAGGCCGACTACCTGTTCTTCGTACCGCGCGCCTATCGCCGCGAATGATCAGTACAGGTCGACGCTGACCCGGAAGTGGATGCCGTAGTCCTGGCGGTCGGAATTGTCCGGCCGTGGCACCTCGTGCAGGCGGTGCGCGACGTAGAGGCTGCCGCGCACGTGCCGCGCCGGCGCCCAGCGCACGCCGAGGCCGAAACTGGACAAATGGTGCGGGCGGTTGTCGGCGTCGCTGTTGTCCCAGGCGCGGCCGAAATCGTAGAACGGCGCCAGCTCGACCTGGCCGTCGCCGGGATCGTTGCTCAGGCCCGGGATCTCGATCCGCCACACCGGCACCCGGGCTTCGGCCGAGACCACCAGCCCGTTGTCGCGCACCAGCAAATTCTCGCGGTAGCCGCGCACCGTGCCGGCGCCGCCGATGGCGAACTTTTCCAGCGACAGCAGCCGGTCGGGCGTGAACTGCGCGTCGAACCGGCCGACGAAGCTGACCCCGGTCAGCCAGTCGGTGCGCCGCACATACTGTCCCTGCGCCAGCAGCGCGGTGAAATCCGAATCGGGGAAGCCGTTGCCGGTATTCTCCGTCGCGCCCAGCACCTCCATGCCCTGGCTGCCGGTCACGCGCAGGGCGATCACCTGGTCGGAGCTGCGATCCAGCCAGTCGACCACGAAGCGCGCCACCGAGACCCGGCTGACGCCATCCTGCGGCCCGTCGGCGAAGCTGAACCGGCGGCCCAGCAACTCGGTCTTCGCCATCCGCCGGGCGAACACCAGATGCGCCGTCAACTCCTTGCCGATGTCGCGGTAGAGCGGCTGGCTGATCCGCAGTTCGACGTCCGACGCCTCGCTCTGCACGTCGAGCAGGTTGAACGGCTCGTCGACCACCTCCGATTCCGAAATCTGCCCGCGCAGGCTGACCCGCGTGTCGGTGGCGGTGAACGGAAAGCTGAAGCCGAGCGAACCGTCGGTCAGGCCGCTGGCCTTGGTCAGGTCGGCCTCGATGGTCTCGCCCCAGCCGGTCAGGCTGCGCAGCAGCAACGACGCGGTCAGCGCCTCGCCGCCGACGCTGGGCGAGCGGTCGTTGGCCGCGGTGACGGTGAAGTAGACCGGCTTGGCGTCTCGCACGTCGACGGTAAGCTCGCTCTCACCCGGCCGTACGCCGGGCCCGAGCCGGGCGTCCAGCCGCTCGATCACCGGATCGTCGAGCAGGATGCGGAACCGCTTCTGCAGGTCGTTGACGTTGAGCGGCGGTCCGGCGGCCTGGCGCAGCCGCTCCTCGACATAGCCGGGCCGCAGCCGGTTCGCGCCGGTGACCTTGATGTCGGAGAGCCGGCCCTCGACCAGGGCGAAGCTGACGACGCCGTCGACCACCCGCTGGTCCGGCAGCGTCGCGCCGGAATTGATGTAGCCGCGTTCGATGTAGAGCGCGCTCAGCGCCTGGCGCAGTCTTTCCAGGTCTTCCGCGCCGACCTCGCGGCCGATGAACGGCCCCGCCACCGCGTCCAGGTCGGCGGTCGGCACCGCCTCGTTGCCGGTAAACCGCACCACCTTGAGCTCGAACAGCAGGCCGCTCGAGAGTGGCGCGTCGGCCGGCGGTTCAGGAATCGGCGGCAACTCGAAACGGCCCTGCGGCGCGGCCGGCGGCAGCGGCGGCAGTTCCAGCCGACGGTCGCCGGGCCGCGGCTGCTCGATGCCGCCCGTGCCCTGCGCCTGTACGACACCGACCACCAGCAGCCCCGCCGCCAGTCCCGCGCCGATCGCCGCCGCACGGATTGAATCCACCTGCATCCCCCGATGCGCGCCTTCGTCGGCACGATGTCGCCGGCCAGAGTATAGGAATCGCAATTGCCAGCGGCAAACCCGGCGCGCCCGCGCTATCGTAGACCATGACCGACGCGTTGCCGCGAGACTATGCCGGCGTCGTACTCGCCTGCCCGATCAGCTTCGGCTACGCCCGCGGCACCCGGCGCGGCGTGCACTGGTTCTTGGGCCAGACCCTGGCCGCGCTGCTGGCCGACGCCGGCCTGGCCAAACCCGACGTCGATGGCCTGGCGGTGGCCAGCTATGGGCTGGCGCCGGACCATTCAGTGGCGCTGGCCGAACATCTCGGCATGGAACTCGGCTGGTGCCTGGATCTGCCGCTGGGCGGCGCCAGCGCGATCCTGGCGGTCCAACGCGCCGCCCGCGCGGTGCAGGCCGGCGATGCCGAGATCATCGCGTGCCTGGCCGCCGACGTGATGGGCGACGGCGCCTTCGCCGGCCTGGTCGGCGGCTTCTCGAGCTTCTCGCGCGACGCGGTGCTGCCGTACGGCGCCGGTGGGCCGAACCAGGTCTTCGCCCTGATCACCGCGCACTACATGGCCGAGACCGGCACGCGGCGGGAGGATTTCGGCGCGCTGTGCCTGGCGCAGCGTCGTTATGGCCAGGCAAACCCGGCGGCGCTGCTGCGCGGCCGCTTGAGCCTGGAGCAGTATCTGAAGGCGCGGCCGATCGCGCCGCCGTTGGGGCTCTATGACTGCGTCATGCCGTGCTGCGGCGCCGAGGGCTTCCTGGTGATGAGCGAGGACCGGGCGCGGTCGCTCGCCATTCCCTTCGTCCGTTTGGCCGGCGCGGTGGAACGCCACCACAGCTTCGCCGACGACCCGGTCCAGCGGCTGGGAGGCTGGGCCGCGACGCGCGAACGGCTGTACGCCCAGGCCGGCGTCGCGCCCGCCGACATCGATGTCCTGCAGGCCTACGACGACTACCCCGTCGTCGTGTTCATGCAACTGGAGGAGCTGGGATTCTGCGAACCCGGCATGGCCGCCGCCTTCGTCAACGAAAGGGGCGTCGGCATCGGCCAGGCGCTGCCCCTGAACACCAACGGCGGCCAGCTCTCGGTCGGCCAGGCCGGCGCGGCCGGCGGCTTCCTCGGTCTCACCGAGACCCTGCGCCAGCTCACCGGCCGCGCGCTTGGCCTCGCCGTCGAGGACGCGCATGTCGGGCTGGTCAGCGGCTACGGCACCGTCACCTATGACCGCGGCCTGTGCAGCGCCGCCGCGATCCTGCGGGCCGCGGCCTGATGAAGCGCCGTCCGGACCGTCCACCGGCGACACGCGGCCGCACCGCCCTGGCGCTGACGGCGGAGGCCGCCCGTGGCGGCGACCGGCTGCCGGCCTGCGCCGCGTGCGGCCACGTGGTCTATCCAGCACGCGAGACCTGCCCCGGGTGCCTGTCCGACGACCTGGCCTGGCGGCCGTGGTCGAAGCGCGGCACGGTGCTGGCGGCCAGCGAATTGCGCCACAGCCTGACCGATTATTTCCGGGCCCGGCTACCGTGGCGCTACGGTTCGGTCCGGCTGGATGACGGACCGGTGGTCATGGCCCATCGTGCGGCCGGGCTGGCGGCCGGGATGTCGACGACGATGCGCCTGCGACTGGACGCCGCCGGCCAGGCGGTATTCGTTGCCGGAGAGGGAGGGGTGAATTTGGACCCGAACGACGAGATCGCCGGCCGCACCGTGCTGGTCACCGGCGCCAGCGGCGGCATCGGCCAGGAACTGGTCGCCGCCTTCGCCGCCGCCGGCGCCGCCCGGGTGTTGGCCGCCGCTCGCGATCCGGCTCGCATCGCCGCCGCCGAGCGGGTCGAGCCGGTCGCCCTCGACCTGGCCGACCCCGCCAGCATCGCCGCGCTCGCCACGCAGTTGGGTGACGCGGTCGACATCCTGGTCAACAATGCCGGCGTGAACGGTGTCGCCGGGTTGCTCGACGCCGACGACCTCGCGGCGGCGGAGGCCGAGATGCAGGTCAACTATTTCGGACCGCTACGGCTGATCCGGGCGCTGGCGCCGGGCCTGAAGGCGCGCGGGCGCGGCGTGATCGTCAACATGCTGACCGTGCTGGCGCACGTGAACCTGCCGGCGATGGGGTCCTACTGCGCCTCCAAGGCCGCCGCCGCGTCGCTGACGCAGGGCGCGCGGGCCGAGCTGGCACCGTGGGGCGTGCGCGTGGTCGGGATCTATCCGGGCGCCGTCGACACCGCCATGGCGGCGGACTTTCCACCGCCGAAACTGTCGCCCCGCGCCGTCGCCGAGGCCGCCGTGGCGGCGATCGGGAGCGGCCTCGAAGATGTCTATCCGGGCCAGATGGCACAAAATATTTACCATGGCCTGCGACAAGACCCGAAAGTCGTGGAACGCGAAATGGGCGACCTGCTGCCGGAACCGCGTTGAGGGAAACAGAATGGCGAACCTGACGGAGCGGCTGGAACGCAAGGAGGGCGGCCTCTATGACGGCGAGGTGCGCTACGTCATGCTGCGCGCCGATGTTCTCATGCTGGCCATGGCCCAAATGGGCGAGGCCGGCTTCGAGGCCTTCGCCGACGCCGTCGCCAAGGGCGGCAAGCACTCGGTCACCAAATACCGCAGCCACGGTGTCACCGACCCGCTGAAGCTATTGCAGATGCTTGAGGAAACCGCCTCGCACCTCGGCTGGGGGCGCTGGTCGCTGGCCCGGCCGCGCGAAACCACGCTGCGCCTGACCGTCAATCACAGCCCCTTCGTGCACGGCCACGGCGACTCCGAGACGCCGGTCTGTGCCCCGATCATCGGCATGTTGCGCGCCACCGGCTCGCTGGTGCTGAACGGCGACGGCATCGTGCACGCGGAGGAGAGCGAGTGCGCGGCCGTCAGCGGCGGCGACGCCTGCCGCTTCGTCGCCCGCGTGCAGCTGGGGTAGAGCCTTCTCCGCCGCAGCGGAATCGCATCGGCCCGCTACCCGGCCTTCGTCATCGTCGGCTTGGCCGCCTTGGCGTAGGTCTGCTTGACCACGATTCTGCCGTCGCGCACGTGCAGGATATCGAGCCCGCGCCAGTAGCCCGAGCGCTCCGGCGTGGTCAGCGAACAGCGCCAGGCGATCAGCCCCTTGCCGGCCTCGGCGTCGACGAACACGTCGTCCTCCAGGAACCGGATGGTGCCGAAGTCGCCACGGAATTGCGGCTCGAACGCGGCCCGGATCGCCGCCAGCCCCTGGTGCCGCCGGCCATCGAACTCGTCATAGACCGCATCCTCGGCGAAATAGCTCATCACCCCATCCAGATCGTCGCGATTGAACGCGTCGGTGAAGTCGACCACCAGCTTCTTCAACTCGTCATGGCCCATCTCGGGCGCCCTCCTCAGCTATCCAGAAATTCTTGCAGTGCCTGCGCCGACGGCTTGGCGAAGTTGGCCGACCGCGATACCCCGATGCCGGCGAGTTCGCGCAACCGCACCGCCATCTCCGCCGCCTTCAACGTCACCGCGATACCGTTCAGCACCGGCGCGCCGTCGACCGCGAAGCCGTGCTCGCGCCCGAACAGCAGCATCGGCATACCGCCGGCCGCCAGGATCACGTCGGCGCCGTCGCCGACCAGCGGCCGCACCTGCCGGACGAAATCGTCGCGCATCGCCGTGTAGGCGTCGCCGCCTTCGAACGCGGCCATGAAATCCGGCAGCGTCGCCTGGATGGCGCGCACGCCAGCGATGCGCTGGCCCAGGCCGTAGCGGATCACCTGGTCATCGTGCCAGGGGATGAAGATCGGGTCGATGGTGACCAGGCCGATACGCCGCCCCAGCATGCAGGCGTGCAACAGGCTCGTTTCGCCCAGGCCGACGACCGGGATGTCGACCGCCGACTTGGCCTCCATCAAGCCGGCATCCTGGAAATGCCCGATGACGAAGCCGTCGAAGCCCTGCGTCTCGGCCTCGATCGCGTTGCGGATCACCTGGTTCGCGCAGCGGAACTCGGTCAGCGCGTGGATCGACCCGGCGGACGGACTGATGCCCGCGACGTGGACCTCGGTCCCCGGCTCGACCATGTCGGCAACAAAGGCTTTCAGCCGGTCAAGATAGGCGCCGTGCAGCGCCGGATCGGTGTAGCTCTGATACCAAAGACGCATCGCGCCACCTCTCGCGTTCGGGACAGGACAGTGTCCGTTGCGCGAGTGGTCAACGCAATGCGGCTAGCCGAAAACGAAGTCGGCCGCCGTGAGCTGGTTGGCGCTGATCCCGTTCACCGTGACCGAGACATCGTCGCCATCGACGGTGATCACCGCGTTGCCGCCGGAGTTGGCGATGTTCAGGTCGGCGAAGGTGAAGCCCTGGAACAGGATCGTGTCGGTGCCGTCTTCGAAGTCGGTGATCGTGTTGCTGCCCTGGCCGGAACCGAAGGTGAAGGTATCGGCGCCGGCACCGCCGGTCAGCGTGTCGTTTGCCGGGCCGCCGATCAGGGTGTCGTTGCCGTTGCCGCCGACCAGCGTGTCGAAGCCCTGCATGCCCAGCAGCAGGTCGTTGCCGTCGCCGCCGTTGAGGCTGTCGCGACCGCCCTGGCCGCGCAGCGTGTCGTTGCCGGCGCCGCCCAGGATCGTGTCG
>JAVKFY010000037.1:0-91261 GCA_040223615.1 Alphaproteobacteria bacterium | reverse complement strand
GCCACCACACGTTCACGAAGATCGTTCGAATAGGGTCGGACCATCCAAGCTGGCCTCCAACTCCAGCACCCAGCTTGAATCACAAATCAACCCGGAAGGGAATCCCCCATCGATTCAGTCAATGTCAGAAACGCTCTAGCTGAAGACGAAATCGGCTGCCGAGAGCTGGTCTGCGGTAATGCCGGTGAGCGTCACCGAGAGGCCGTCGCCGCCGGTTGCGAGCGTGATGCGGGCACCGGCGCCGGTGTCGGCGATCACCAGGTCGCCGAAGGCGCTGGCGGCGGTGATCGAGATGATGTCGGTGCCGTCCTCGAAATCGGTGATCGTGTTGCCGCCATGGCCGGCGGCGAAGGTGAAGCTGTCGACGCCGGTGCCGCCGGTCAGCGTGTCGTCGGCCGGCCCGCCGATCAGCCCGTCATTCCCGGCCCCGCCGACCAGCGTGTCGAAACCCTGCATGCCGAGCAGCAGGTCGTCGCCGTCGCCACCCTCCAGGCTGTCTCGCCCGCCCTGGCCGCGCAGGGGTTCGTGGCCGGCGCCGCCGGTGATGGTGTCGAAGCCGGAATTGCCGTTCAGGGTGTCGCTATCCGCGCCGCCGTCGATGATGTCGTCGTTGGCGCCGCCGAAGGCGACATCGTTGCCGCCTTCGCCCATCACCATGTCGGCGCCGGGATGGGCCTTCATGGAGTCGTCGCCGTCGCCGCCGACCAGCGTGTCGTCGTCGGGATTGCCGAACAGGCTGTCGTCGCCGGTGCCGCCAAGCAGCGAGTCGGCGCCGGACTGACCATAGGCGCGGTCGTTGCCGGCACCGCCCTGGGCAGTGTCGTTACCGGCCCCGGCGATCAGCAAGTCGGCGCCGCCGCCACCGTCGAGGCTGTCGCCGCCCGCCCCGCCGGTCAGGCTGTCGACGCCGTCGCCACCGGTCAGCGTGCCGAAGCCGAAGACGACGTAGGCGGCACCGGAATCGACGCCGCCGGCATCGCTGCCAGTGGCGCCGATCAGGATGTCGTCGAAACCGTCATTGTTGACGTCGCCGACGCCCGCGACCGACTGGCCGAGGAAGTCGTTGCCAGCCTCGCCGCTGACGATGACGCCCTCGTCGTCGGCCAGGGTGTCGAGGTCGATGTCGCCGGAGAATCCGCCAGAACGTCCGAACACGACGTAGACGGCGCCGCGGTTGTCGCCCTCGTCGGACTTGTAGGGCGCGCCGATCAGCAGGTCCTCGACGCCGTCACCGTTGAAGTCGCCGGCACCGGCCACCGAGTCGCCAGCCGAGGTGCCGCCGCCGCCGGTGAGGCGGATGCCGGCGTTGCCCAGGTTGGCGAGGTCGAAGTCAGCGCCCAGTCCGGCGCCGCCGAAGAGCAGGTAGGTGACCATGTCGCTGCCGAAGCGCGAGGACACGGCGACGTCGTCGAAGCCGTCGTCGTTCACGTCGCCGACGACGGCGACCTCCTCCAGCGGCTCGGTACCGCCGTGGCCGCTGACCTTGAAGCCGCCGCCACCGTTCGTCGCGACCAGCAGGATGTCGTCGAAGCCATCGCCGTTGACGTCGCCCTGGCCAGCGACGCGGCGCCCCAACCGGTCGTCCTCAGCCTCGCCGCGGAACACCACGTCGCCGGCATAGGCCGACAGGTTGATATCCGGGCCGAGATTGGCATTGCCCAGGATCAGGTAGGTGGCGCCGGCGTTGCTGGCGGCGGTCGGGTTGCCGGGCGCGGCAGTCACGAAGTCGCCGACGCCGTCGCTGTTCACGTCGCCGACGAAGGCGAGCCCGGTGCCGTTCTGGTCGGAGTCGATCTCGCCGGAGATGGCCAAGCCGATACCGTCGAGCGTGTTCAGGCCGATATCGTCGACCAGTCCGGTGCCGCCGAAGATCACGTAGGTGTTGCCGCGCAGCGTCCCGCCGCCGCCGGCGTAGGGCGCGCCGATCAGGATGTCGGCGATGCCGTCGCCGTTCACGTCCGGGCCGATGTCGACTTCCTGGCCGGCGATCTCGTTGGCGCCGGGGCCGTTCAGCACGATGCCAGCATCGCCCAGCGCACCGAGGTCGAGCGCCGCATCGAACGTCGTGGTGCCGCCGAAGACGACATAGGCGACGCCGTTGTCCGGATTGCCGGTGTCGGCGAACTGGGCGCCGATGATCAAGTCGACGATGCCGTCATCATTGACGTCGGCGCCGCCGGCCACGGCGTTGCCGGTGCCGTCGAGCGTCGCCGCGCCGGCCAGCCGCTGGCCGACACCGGCAAGCCCGGCGGAAAGATCGATCGTAAGCGCCATTGAACTGCCCACTCACCCCACTGACTCACCGACATTATGGGCGAGCGGGCGGGGGTGGGGTCAATTAGGCGCCAGGATCCCGCGAAGCTGCTCTTCGGGGGAACCTAGCCGCAAGCCCCGCGTGCGTCGAACCGCCCGACCAGGCATATCCTATTGTGAGATCACCGACTGACCCGTGCACGCGGCAGCGGCCGCGCCCCACTGGAGGAACCTATGAGCAGCGAAACAACATTCGACATGACGCCGACCGACGTGGCGCAGGAAACCCTGGACGGGTTCAAGCAGCTGCCGACGGCGACGGTCTACAACGCGGTCGTCCACTTCGGCTCGCCGCATTGCGTCTGCGAGGGCCTGCGGATGTTCACGCCGGGGGTGAAGCTGGCGGCGCGGGCCCGCACGTTGCGGTTCCTGCCCGACCGGCCGGACATCTCGGCGACCTGCAAGGGCGGGCCGGAGACGCCGGAATATCTGGCGATGGGACGGTGCGGGCCGGGCGACGTGCTCGCGGTCGACATCATGGGGCTGGACCGCGACGTGGCGGCCGGCGACGTGAAGCTGCTGCAGTTGGCGATGAACCGGGCCGACGGCCTGGTGATCGACGGCGCCATTCGCGATCTCGACGTGCTGCGCGACGAGAATTACGGCCTCACGGTCTACGCCCGGGCCCGCAGCCTGCATGGCAACCCGACAACGGTACCGGCCGAGGAGAACGTGCAGATCCAGTGCGGCGGCGCGCTGGTGCGTCCCGGCGACGTGCTGGTGGGTGATGACGACGGGGTGGTGGTGGTGCCGTCATGGATGGCCGTCGCCGCGCTGGCGTATGGCACCGAACTGGAAGAGACCGAGAACTACCTCAAGGAGAAGATCCGGGCGGAGGGCGTCGTGCCGGGCACGTACTACCCGCCGACGGCGGAGTCCAAGGCGGAGTGGCGGCGCGTGAAGCGCGAGCGCGGCCTCACCTGACGCAGGTTCAGTCGTCGGCCCTGATGGCTGCGAAGACGTCGTCGAACATCTGCGGCGTCAGGCGGCCGGTGTTCGTGTTGTAGCGCGAGCAGTGATAGCTGTCATAAAGGCGAAAGTCGGGTAGGGCGTGGCGGGCGCAATGCGCGAAGGGGAAGTCACGCAGCTTCTGGCCGGCGACGCGCAGTACGGTCTCGTGGGCGATCCGGCCCAGCGCGAGCACCGCCGCCGGGCCGGCCGCCAACTCACCTTCGAGGAAGCCGGCGCAGGCCTTGATCTCGGCGCCGACCGGCTTGTTCTGCGGCGGCAGGCAGCGCACCGCATTGGTGATGCGGCACCCGACCGGTTCCAGTCCGTCGTCGGGCCGCCTGTCGTAGGTGCCGCGGGTGTAGCCGTGCCGGCCGAGGGTCTCGTACAGCAGGTCGCCGGCATAGTCGCCGGTGAACGGCCGGCCGGTGCGGTTGGCGCCGCCCATGCCCGGCGCCAGCCCGACGATCAACAGGCCGGCGCCGACCAGGCCGAAGCTGGGGACGGGCGCGTTGAACCAGTCCGGCTCGCGCGCCCGCAGCTCCGCGCGGAACGCCGCCAGCCGCGGACAGCGGGCGCAGTCTCGTTCCGGTTGCGGCGGATTCAGCGGTCCGGACTTAGCGCGCGTTGCGTTGCGGGCCGTTGTCCTCGAACTCATCGTCGTCTTCGTAGTCGTCAAAGTCATCGTCCGGCGGCGCCTGCTCGGCGCGGTTCGCCTGGGCCTGCTGCCGGAACGACGGGTCGCGACCGATCTTCGGGATCAGCGTTTCCAGTTCCAGGAACTTGTCGGCCTGGCGGCGCAGTTCGTCGGCGACCATCGGCGGCTGCGAGCGGATGGTGGAGACCACGGTGACACGGCAGCCCTTGCGCTGCGCTGCCTCGACCAGGCTGCGGAAGTCGCCGTCGCCGGAGAACAGCACGATGTGGTCGAGGTGCGCCGTCATCTCCATGATGTCGACGGCGATCTCGATGTCCATGTTGCCCTTGATCTTCCGACGGCCCTGCGCGTCGGTGTATTCCTTGGTCGGCTTGGTGACCATCGTGTAGCCGTTGTAGTCGAGCCAGTCGACCAACGGGCGAATGGGCGAATACTCCTGATCCTCGATCAGGGCCGTGTAGTAAAAGGCCCGGACCAGGGTGCCGTGCGACCGGAACTCCTCAAGCAACCGCTTGTAATCGATGTCGAAGTTCAGCGCCCGCGCCGCGGCGTACAAGTTCGAGCCATCGATGAACAACGCGATCTTTTCGTGGGGGTAGAAGTCCATGGAATTGAATGCCTTTTCTAATATTCAAGACCAACAATATTCGGCCAACTACAGGTACAAGGGTCTTATGCCGACCCTGCTTTGAACGAAGCTACGCCGCTTGCCGGAGCATGGCTGTTCCCGCACTGGCGGGCAAGTGGGTAGCCGTCCACAGCGCCGTGACAAGGTGTCGCTTGCGCCCGGCGCCCGCACGCCCTATGTCTTGGGATCGCACATTTTGCCATTAAGCTACGAGGAGCGCACGCATGGCGCGGGTGACTGTCGAAGATTGTGTCGAAAGAGTACCGAACCGGTTCGAGCTGGTGCTGATGGCGTCTCAACGCGCCCGTCAGATCGCCGCCGGCGAGGCGCCGACCGTCGACGAGGACAACGACAAGAACCCGGTGATCGCGCTGCGCGAGGTGGCCGACGAGACAATTCCGGCCGAGGAACTGCGCGAGGCGGTGATCCGCGGCATGCAGCGCCACGTCGAGGTGGACGAGCCGGAAGAGGACGATCTGGCGGCCAAGCTGCTGAGCCAGCATATGCGCGCGGATGCCGAAATGGACCCGATCAAGCTGTCCATGCCGCGCATGTCCGAAGCCGGCTATGACGGCGATGACATGGAAGAGTAGCCGGCTCCGAACGCGCCGAGCCAACCAGTTTCAAGGGCCGACGCCGTGCGCGGCGCCGGCCCTTCGTGTCCGCGCGGGGAGGCCCGCCCGCCGATGATGCGGCAATACGAACTGGTCGAGAAGGTCGCGGCCTATGACAGCCACCTCGACGAAGACCTGCTGAACCGCGCCTATGTGTTCACCGTGCAGGCGCACGGCACGCAGAAGCGGGCGTCCGGCGATCCGTATTTCTCGCATCCGGTCGAGGTCGCCGGCATCCTCACCGACTACCGGCTCGACACCACCACCATCATCACCGCGTTGCTGCACGACACCGTGGAGGACACGGTGGCGACCCTGCCGCAGATCCAGGATCGCTTCGGCCCGGAAGTCGCCAAGCTGGTCGACGGCGTGACCAAGCTGTCGACGCTGGAACTGCGCTCCGAACAGTCCAAGCAGGCGGAGAATTTCCGCAAGCTGCTGCTGGCGATGTCGTCCGATATCCGGGTGCTGCTGGTAAAGCTCGCCGACCGGCTGCACAACATGCGCACGCTGCAGTTCCTGACCAAGCCGGAACGGCGGCGCCGCATCGCCGCGGAGACCATGGAGATCTACGCGCCGCTGGCCGAGCGCATCGGCATGCAGCGGATCAAGGACGAACTCGAAGACCTGGCCTTCGCCGAGCTCTATCCGGAGGCGCGGGAGTCGGTGATCGCGCGATTGCAGTTTCTGCGCGAGAAATCCGGCGACCTGATCCCGCTGATCACCGACGAGCTGAGCGCCAGGTTGCGCGAGGCCGGCATCGAGGCGACCGTCGGCGGGCGCGAGAAGCGGCCGCATTCGATCTGGCGCAAGATGCAGAAATACAATGTCGGCTTCGAGCAGCTCTCCGACATCGTCGCCTTCCGCATCCTGGTCGACGACCCGATGCAGTGCTATCAGGCGCTGGGCGTGGTGCATCAGCATTACGCGACGGTGCCCGGCCGCTTCAAGGACTACATCTCGACGCCGAAGCGCAACAAATACCGCTCGTTGCACACCACGGTGATTGGCCCGCAGCAGCAGCGTGTCGAGGTGCAGATACGCACCCACGACATGAACGAGATCGCCGAGGACGGCGTTGCCGCGCACTGGACCTACAAGCAGCACGTGGCCAGCACCGAGGGCGAGGGCTATCGCTGGCTGCACGAGCTGCTGGAAATCCTGGAGCGCGCCGACTCGCCGGAGGAGTTCTTGGAGCACACCAAGCTGGAGATGTTCCGCGATCAGGTATTCTGCTTCACGCCGAGCGGCGAGGTGATCGACCTGCCGCGCGGCGCAACGCCGGTCGACTTTGCCTATGCCGTGCACACCGCGGTCGGCGACAGTTGCGTCGGCGCCAAGGTGAACGGCCGCGTGATGCCGCTGCGCACCGAACTGCACAATGGCGATCAGGTGGAGGTGCTGCGGGCCAAGGAGAGCGGGCCAAATCCGAACTGGGAGAGTTTCGTGGTCACCGGCCGGGCGCGCTCGGCAATCCGGCGTTTCGTGCGCCACCAGGAACGCGAGGAGTATCAGCGGCTCGGCCGCGCCATGGCCGAGAAGGCGTTCGTCGGCAGCGGCCACGAGTTCACCGAAAAGGCAATCGAGCAGGCCGCCAAGGTGATGCGGCTGCGATCGGCCGACGACGTGTATGTCGACCTCGGCCGCGGCCAGGTCACGCCGCGCGAGTTGCTGGCGAAGATTTTTCCCGGTGAGCGTTGGCGTCCGAAGGATGCTATCGATGCGATCAACCGGGTGCTGCCGGCACGTCTGCGCCGGCGGCGTAAGACCGAGATGGCGGTGCCGATCCAAGGCCTGCGGCCCGGTCTGGCGGTGCACTTCGGCGACTGCTGCCACCCGCTGCCGGGCGATCGCATCGTCGGCATAATGAGCAAGGGCGAAGGCGTCACCGTGCACACCATCGACTGCGAACGGCTGGCCGAACTGGACGACAGCTCCGAGCGCTGGATCGACGTGAGCTGGGATGTCGAGGTCGAGGCGGGCGCCGGCCATGTCGGCCGGCTGAAGGCGGTGCTGGCCAACGAGCCGGGCAGCCTGTCCAGCCTGTCGACGGTGATCGCAAAAAACCTAGGCAATATCTTCAATCTCACCTTCACCAATCGCGGCCCGGATTTCTTCGAGGCGCAGGTCGATATCGAGGTCGAGGACGTGAAGCACCTGACCAACATCATTGCCGCCCTGCGGGCCACGCCGCAGGTGAACTCGGTCGAACGCTTGCGCGGCTAGCCCATGGTATTTCGACGTCGGGAACGATTGCCCTGGTATCGGCGGCTGATCGGGTGGGTCTGGCCGCGCAGCGGAATCAGGCGCGGCGCGACCTATGTCGGCTATCGCCTGATGCGACTGCCGGGCTCGCCCTATGCCATCGCCGGCGGTTTCGCCTGGGGCGCGGCAGTATCGTTCACGCCGTTCATCGGTCTGCACATCGCGGTGGCGGCGCTGGCATCGTGGGCGATGCGGTGCAGCTTGGTCGCCGCGGCGATCGGCACCGCGGTGGGCAATCCCTGGACCTTTCCGTTCATCTGGGCCTGGATCTACGCTTGCGGTACCTGGATCCTCGGCCGGGACAGCGGGCGGCCGCCACTGCAAGACCTTCGACGGCTGTTCGATGGCCTGTGGGAGCGCGTCGGCGACGGGCTTCGCTGGCTGGCCGGATTCGATCCGGGCTCGGCCTCGCCGGCCGCCAGCGCCGACTTGAGCCAGCTTGCTACAGACGTGCTGCTGCCGATGACGGTCGGCGCGGTGCCGAACGTGGTTGTCGTGTGGCTGGTGTTCTACCTGCCGCTGCGTCATCTGGTCGCCGCGTACCAGCACCGACGGCGTTCCGGTCGGGGTAGGCATTGGCGCGGTCGCCAGGGCAGGGCAAACTAACGGCAACGGCAAGAACCAAAGCAGGAACCGTCATGGGCAACCCGCGCCTGGGCGTCAACATCGACCACGTCGCCACCATCCGCAACGCGCGTGGCGGCCGGCACCCCGATCCGGTACGCGCCGCCAAGGCCGCCGCCGCGGCCGGCGCCGACGGCATCACCGCGCATCTGCGCGAGGACCGCCGGCACATCTCCGACCTCGACATCCAGCACCTGTCGAGCGGCATCGACCTGCCGCTGAACCTGGAGATGGCGGCGACGGAGGAAATGCTGGCGATCGCGCTGCGGCACAAGCCGCATGCCTGTTGCCTGGTGCCTGAGAAGCGCGAGGAGCTGACCACCGAGGGTGGGCTCGACGTCGCCGCCGGCCACCGCCACCTGGGCCCGTTCGTCGAGCGGCTGAACGATGCCGGGATCCGGACCTCGCTGTTTATCGACCCCGAGCCGGTGCAACTCGCCGTCGCCAAGGCAATGGGCGCGCCGGTGGTCGAGCTGCACACCGGCAGCTACGCCGACTGCGCCGAGGCCGACAGGCCGGCGGCGCTGGCCCGGCTGGAATACGCCGCCGCCTACGCCGCCGACCTGGGCCTGGAATGCCATGCCGGCCACGGCCTGACCTTCGACAATGTCGCCGGTGTCGCCCGCATTCCGCAGGTGGTCGAGGTCAACATCGGCCACTTCCTGGTGGGCGAGGCGATCTTCAGCGGATTGGAGAACGCGATCAAACGAATGCGCACCCTGATCGAGCAGGCGCGTGGCGCCAATGCGGGCGCTTCGGGCGGCGCGCGCGGTGGCTGAGCTGCCGTTGGGCACCACCGGCACGCCGCTGATCCTGGGCGTCGGCATCGATATCACCGACATCCGCCGCATCGCCAAGGCGCTGGACCGGTGGGGCGAGCGTTTCACCAGGCGCTGCTATACCGAGATCGAGCGCGAGAAATCGGATCGGCGCTACACCCGGGCGGAATCCTACGCCCGGCGCTGGGCCGCCAAGGAGGCCTGCGCCAAGGCGCTCGGCACCGGCTTCCGGCGCGGCGTCTATCATATCGACCTCGGCGTGGTGAACCGGCGCGGCGGCCAGCCAACGCTGAACCTGACCCGGGGCGCGGCTCTACGCTTGCAGCAGATGATCCCAGCGGGTATGCAGGCCCGGATCGACGTTTCCATGACCGACGAACCTCCGCTGGCCCAGGCGATCGTACTGATCACCGCCGTGCCGCCGGACGCTTATCCGCCCGCGTGACACACGCGTTCCCTCCGGCCGCAAGCCATGTCCATGCCCGAGCGATCCAGGTTCAAGAAGCAAGAAAAGAAGAAGGAAGGCATCCTCGAGATCATCCGCACCGTGATCTACGCGGTGCTGATCGCGGTGGTGATCCGGACGGTGGCTTACGAACCGTTCTCGATCCCATCGGAGTCGATGCTGCCGACGTTGCTGGTCGGCGACTATCTGTTCGTGTCGAAGTACACCTACGGCTATAGCCGGCACTCGCTGCCGTTCAGCCCGAAGGTGTTCTCCGGGCGCATTCTGGAGAGTCCGGCGGAACGCGGCGACGTGGCGGTGTTCAAGCTGCCGCGCGACAATTCGACCGACTACATCAAGCGCATCGTCGGCCTCCCCGGCGATCGCATCCAGGTCAAGGGCGGGCTGCTCTATATCAACGACGAGCAGGTCAAGCGCGAGCGGGTGGAGGATTTCATCGGCAAGGACCGGCGCGGCAATCCCTATCGGGTGCCGCGCTACCGCGAGACGCTGCCGAACGGGGTGGAGCATTTCACGCTCGACCTGATTGCCAACTCCGGCACCGACAATACCGACGAGTTCGTCGTGCCGCCCGGCCACTATTTCATGATGGGCGACAACCGCGACAACTCGATCGACAGCCGCGTGGCGGTGCGCCGCGGCGGCGTCGGCTACGTGCCGGCGGAGAACCTGGTCGGGCGGGCCGAGATCCTGTTCTTCTCCAAGGAGGATCAGGCCTTGCCCTGGGAAGTGTGGAACTGGCGCTTCGGCCGGTTCCTCAACAGCATCGACTGAGGCGCGCTTGACCGAGCCGGACGCCACGCTGGAGCGGGCAATCGGCCATACCTTCGCCGATCGGTCGCTGCTGCGCCGGGCGTTGACGCATCCGAGCCTGGACCGCAACGAAGGTAACTACGACCGACTGGAATTCCTCGGCGACCGGGTGCTGGGGCTGGCCATCGCCGAGCGGCTGTATGAGCGTGATCCGACGGCGGCGGCGGGCGACCTGGCGGTGCGCTACAACGCCCTGGTGCGCAAGGAGATGGTGGCCGAGGTGGCGCGCGGCTTTGACCTGGGCGCGCATGTCGAGGTCTCGCCCGGCGAACGGGCGCAGGGTGGGGCGGACAAGGACGCGATCCTGGCCGATGCCTGCGAGGCGCTGATCGGCGCGGTGTTCCTGGATGCCGGCTATGCGGCGGCGGCGGCGGTGATCGACCGGCACTGGGTGGCGCACCTGAAGACCTCGGCGCGCGCCGGCAAGGACTTCAAGTCGCGGTTGCAGGAGTGGTTGCAGGGTCGTGGCCGGCCGCTACCGACCTATGAGATCGTCAGCCGCGAGGGACCGGACCACGCGCCGCATTTCACCGTTGCGGTGAGCATCGATAACGACGAGCCGGCGACCGGCGAGGGCACGGCGCTGCGCGCCGCCGAGCAGGCCGCGGCACAGGCCATGCTGCATCGACTGGACCCCGAAAATGAGTGAGCCCGAGACCCCGACCCGCTGCGGCTATGTCGCGGTGATCGGCGCGCCGAACGCCGGCAAGTCGACGCTGACCAACCAGATCGTCGGCGCGAAGATCTCCATCGTCACGCCGAAGGTGCAGACCACGCGCGGGCGCGTCACCGCCATCGCGATGGTCGACCGGGCGCAGCTCGTCTTCGTCGACACGCCCGGCATCTTCGCGCCGAAGCGCCGGCTGGACCGCGCCATGGTCGAGGCCGCATGGGTCGGGGCGCGCGATGCTGACCAGGTCGTGGCGATGATCGACGCGACGCAGGGCCTGGACCGGCAGGCAAGCGCGATCCTGGAAGCGCTGGCGCAGATCAACGGCCGTAAGATACTGGCGCTGAACAAGGTCGACCTGGTGAAGCCGGCGATGCTGCTGGCGCTGTCCGAGGCGGCCAACAAGCAGGCCGGGTTCAACGCCACCTTCATGATCTCCGCGCTGGCCGGCGATGGTGTCGCCGACCTCGCCGCCGACCTCGCCCGCCACGCGCCGGAGGGGCCGTGGCTGTATCCGGAAGACCAGCTCGCCGACATGCCCGAACGCCTGCTGGCATCGGAGGTGACGCGCGAGAAGCTGTTCCTGCAGTTGCAGCAGGAACTGCCCTACGCGCTCACGGTGGAGACCGAGAGCTGGGAGGAGCGGCCCGACGGCGCGGTGAAGATCAACCAGGTGATCTATGTCGGCCGCGACAGCCAGAAAGCCATCGTGCTCGGCCACAAGGGCGCACGCATCAAGCAGATCGGCCAGGCCTCGCGCATCGAGCTGGCCGAGTTCCTGGGCCGGCCGGTGCACCTGTTCCTGTTCGTGAAGGTGCGCCCGAACTGGTCCGACGACCCGGAGCGGTATCGGGCGATGGGGCTGGACTACACGGACTGAGCGACAATGCAATGGGCCGACGAGGGCATCGTGTTGAGCAGCCGGCGGCATGGCGAGAATGGCGCCGTGCTGATGCTGCTCACCGTCGAGCATGGGCGTCACGCCGGGCTGGTGCGGGGCGCCACCGGCGGACGGCTGCGAGGCGCCTTGCAGCCCGGCAACGAGGTCCGGGCGACCTGGCGGGCGCGGCTGGCCGACCATCTCGGCAGCTACGCGATCGAACCCGGCCACGGGCGGGCCGGACTGGTCATGGCGGACCGGACGCGCCTGGCCGGGCTGTCGGCGGTGTGCGCGGTGGCCGAAGCCGCCCTGCCGGAGCGCGAGCCGCATCCGGTGCTGCACGCCGCGACCCAGGCGCTGCTGGGTGCCATCGAAGCCGGCTTGACCGACTGGCCGGCAGCATATGTGCGCTGGGAACTGGGGCTGCTGCAGGACCTGGGTTTCGGGCTCGACCTCAGCCGTTGCGTGGCCACCGGCACGACGGAAGACCTGGTCTACGTATCGCCGAAATCGGCCCGCGCCGTCAGCCGAGACGGCGGTTCAGCATACGTCGATAAGCTATTGCCATTACCGGGTTTTCTGCTTGGGCAGCAAGGCGGACCGACAGACACGCCGGCGGTCGCCGATGGTCTGAGGCTCACCGGGTTCTTTCTCGAACGCTCGCTGCTGGCGCATCGCGAGCATATGCCGGCGGCGCGGGCGCGGCTGGTCGAAGTCCTGCGTTCGTGAGCCTGCGAATCTGATAGTTTCGGGCATGGCTGAGATTCAGGAAGAAATCCGTCCCACACCGCTCGGCGAGGCGCTGAGCGAGCGCTATCTGTCGTACGCGCTGTCGACGATCATGGCGCGCTCGCTGCCCGATGTGCGCGATGGGCTGAAGCCGGTGCACCGGCGTCTGCTCTACGCCATGCGGGCGCTGAAGCTGGACCCCGATTCCGGGTTCAAGAAGTGCGCCCGCGTGGTCGGCGACGTGATGGGCAAGTTCCATCCGCACGGCGAACAGGCGATCTACGACGCCATGGTTCGGCTGGCGCAGGGTTTCGCGGTGCGCTACCCGCTGGTCGACGGCCAGGGCAATTTCGGCAACCTGGACGGCGATAACGCGGCGGCGATGCGCTACACCGAGGCGCGGATGACCGCCATCGCCCAGGCCCTGCTGGCCGACATCGACCAGGACACGGTCGACTTCCGCGATACCTATGACGGCGAGGACAAGGAGCCGGCGGTGCTGCCGGCGGCGTTCCCGAACCTCTTGGCCAACGGCGCGGCCGGCATCGCCGTCGGCATGGCGACCTCGATCCCGCCGCATAATGTGGGCGAGGTCTGTGCCGCGCTGCTGCACCTGATCAAGGCGCCGAACGCGCGCATCGAGACATTGCTGGAGAAGATGCCGGGGCCGGATTTCCCGACCGGCGGTGTCTGCGTGGAGCCGGCCGACAGGATCCTGGAAGCCTACAAGACCGGTCGCGGCGGTTTCCGTCTGCGCGCCCGGTGGCACAAGGAAGACGGCAAGCGCGGCACCTACGTCATCGTCATCACCGAAATTCCCTACCAGGTGCAGAAGGGCAAGCTGATCGAGAAGCTGGCGGCGCTGCTGAACGAACGCAAGCTGCCGCTGCTGGCCGACATCCGCGACGAGTCGGCCGACGACGTGCGTCTGGTGCTGGAGCCGCGCACCGGCAAGGTCGACCCGGAACAGCTGATGGAGCAGGTGTTCCGGCTGAGCGAGCTGGAGACCCGCTTCTCGCTCAACATGAACGTGCTGGACAAGCATCGCACGCCGCGGCTGATGAACCTGCGCGACGTGTTGCAGGCCTTCCTCGACCACCGCCTGGAGGTGTTGCAGCGGCGCTCGCGGCATCGGCTGGCGCAGATCGCCAAGCGGCTGGAGGTGCTGGAAGGCTACCTCATCGTCTACCTCAACCTGGACGAGGTGATCCGTATCATCCGCGAGGAGGATCACCCGAAACAGGAGCTGATGAAGACCTTCAAGCTGAACGAGGTGCAGGCCGACGCGATCCTCGACATGCGGCTGCGCAGCTTGCGCAAGCTGGAGGAGATGGCGCTGCGGACCGAGCGCGACAAGCTCACGGCGGAACAGTCCGACCTGAGCGCGCTGCTCGACAGCGAGGACCAGCAGCGCACCGCCATCGCCGCCGAGATCAAGCAGATGGCGAAGAGCTTCGCCGACTCGCGCCGCACCGATCTGGCGGACGCGCCGGCGGTGGAGGTGCTGGCGGCCGAGGCGTTCGTGGAGCGTGAGCCGATCACCGTGATCTGCTCGGCCAAGGGCTGGATCCGTTCGATCAAGGGCCACGTCGCGGAGGGCCCGGACGTGCGCTACAAGGACGGCGACCGCGGCCGCTTCTGGCTGCACGCGCAGACCACCGACAAGCTGGTGCTGTTCGCCACCAACGGGCGCTTCTACACGCTCGACGCGGCGAAGCTGCCGGGCGGGCGCGGGGCCGGCGAACCCGTGCGGCTGATGTGCGACATGGGCAACGAGCACGACATCGTCGCGCTGATGGTGCACGAGCCGACCCGCAAGCTGATCGTCGCATCCGACGACGGCAAGGGCTTCGTTGTCGACGAGGCATCGGTGCTGGCGCAGACCCGCGCCGGCAAGCAGGTGCTCAACGTCGGCGACGGCGCCGAGGCGCGCGCCTGCAAGCCGCTTGCCGGCGATCACATCGCCGTCGTCGGCGACAACCACAAGCTGTTGATCTTTCCGGCCGGCGAACTGCCGACGATGACGCGCGGGCGCGGCGTGAAGCTGCAGAGCTATGGCAAGGGGGTCCTGCTGTCGGACATCCGGGGGCTGAACCTCGCCGAGGGCCTGAGCTGGACCCAGGCCGGCGGGCGCACGCGCACCGAGACCGACCTGTCGATGTGGCTCGGCAAGCGGGCGCAGTCGGGCCGGGTGGCGCCGCGTGGCTTTCCGCGTGACGACAAGTTCACCTGAGCTGATCCTGCACCAGTACGACTTCTCCAACTACGCGGAGAAGGCGCGGCTGGCGCTCGGCTACAAGAGGCTGGCGTGGTGCGCGGTGACGATCCCAGCCGTCGCGCCGAAGCCGGACCTGACACCACTCACCGGCGGCTACCGGCGCACGCCGGTGCTGCAGGTCGGCGCCGACATCTATTGCGACACCCATCTCATCCTGCGCGTGTTACAGCGCCGACAGCCAGCGCCCGTCATCGGCTTCACCGCGGCGGCCGAGGCGATCGCCTACTGGGCCGAGCGCAGCCTGTTCCGGCCCATGTCGCTCTACGTCTCGGGCAGCAACCTCGACGTGCTGCCGAAGGATCTGCAGGCCGACCGCAGCCGGATGCGCGGGCTGCCGGTCCCGGACGACGAAACTGTGAGGCGGGCGGCGAAGCGCAACGCCCCGGCGGTGCGGGTGCAGATCGCGCGGGTCGAGGACATGCTGGGCGACGGGCGCGACTGGCTATGCGGGCCGGCGGTGACGGTCGCCGACTTCGCGGTTCATCACGCGCTGTGGTTCCTGACCGCACGGACCGAGCGGCTGGCGCACGAACTGGCGCCGCACCCGCGCATACGGGCCTGGATGGCGCGGATGCGGGCCTTCGGGCACGGTGAGGTGTCGCCGATGACGTCGGGCGAAGCGCTCGACGTCGCGGCTGCCGCCGAGCCAGCGCCGCCGCGTGCGTCGGAGAGGTTCGAGGAAGACCCGCCACTCGGCAGGCTGGTTCGAATCCGTGCCGAGGACTACGCCCGCGATCCGGTCGAGGGCGAACTGGTGGCGATCGACCGCGACGAGATCGCGCTGCGCCGGGAGGACCCGCGCGTCGGCGAGGTCGTCGTGCACTTCCCGCGCCTCGGATACGACCTGCGGCCGACGCGATGACCGTCGTCGCCAGCTACGAGGATGTTTTCGGCCAGCGCTGTGTCGACATCATCGAGCGCGCTGACGGTTGTTTCGCGCTGAAGGAGTTCCGGCGCGACCCGGAGGATGGCGGCGGCTGGACGCTGGTGCGCGACCATGGTCCGCGAACCTATTCCGGCCGCGCCGAGGCGATGGCCGCCGCGATCAGGCTGGCGCCCTGGCTGGCGGTCTGATCGCGTCAGCCGCCCTCGGCGAAGCTGCCGAAGATCACCCGCGGCAGCCACGTCGCCAGGTCGGGCACCATGGCCAGGATGCCGAGCGCCACGAGCTGGATGATCACGAACGGGATGATGCCCTTGTAGATGTGCTGCGTCGTCACCTGCGGCGGCGCCACGCCGCGCAGATAGAACAGCGCGAAGCCGAAGGGCGGCGTCAGGAACGAGGTCTGCAGGTTCATCGCCATCATCACGCCGAGCCAGATCGGGTTCAGGTCGAACAGCAGCAGGATCGGCGCCACGATCGGCACCACGACGAAGGCGATCTCCAGGAAGTCGAGGAAGAAGCCAAGTATGAACATCGTCGCCATGACCAGGACCATCGCGGCGACGGCACCGCCGGGCAGGTTGGTCAGGAAATGGTGCACCATGTCGTCGCCGCCGAGCGCGCGGAATATCAGCGAGAACATCGCCGCACCGATCACGATGACGAACACCATGGCGGTGACCTGCATACCCGACTGCATGATCGGCACCAGCACGCCGGCCTTGTGGATGCGCCAGATCGCGGTGACCAGGCCCCAGGCGATACCGGCCGTGGCGGCCAGCGCGAAGACGATGCCGAACAGGTCGCCGGTCGGCGTTTCGGTACGCCCGACCCGCAGGTCCATGAAACCGGTCAAGACCAGCGCCAGGATAGTGCCGGCGGCGCCGACATAGATCGGCAGCGGGTTGGCGTCCGACAGTCGCAGGCCGGCCAGCATCAGCGCGCCGACGGCGCCGACGGCCGCGGCCTCGGTCGGGGTGGCGATGCCGGCCAGAATCGAGCCGAGCACGGCGACGATCAGGATCATCGGCGGCACCAGCACCCTGGCGATCTGGCCGGCCAGGCTGCCGCCGTCGGGCAGCTCGGATCGCGGGATCGGCGGCGCGGCGGCGGGCCGGAACACGGCGACAAAGTAAGTGTAGAGCATGTACAAGCCGACCAGTCCGAGGCCGGGCAACAGCGAGCCTGCGAACAGGTCGCCGACCGAAACCGGCTCGGGCGACCAGTTGCCGAGTTCGCGCTGTGCGTTGACGTAGGCGTTGGAGATCTGGTCGCCGAGCACGATCAGCACGATCGACGGCGGAATGATCTGGCCCAGCGTGCCGGACGCGGCGATCACGCCGGTGGCGAGCCTGGGGTCGTAGCCGTAGCGCAACATGGTCGGCAGCGACAGCAGGCCCATGGTGACCACGGTGGCGCCGACGATGCCGGTCGAGGCGGCCAGCAGGGCGCCCACGAGGCAGACCGCGATGCCCAGGCCGCCGCGCAACGCGCCCAGCATGATGCCCATGGTCTGCAGCAGTTCCTCGGCCACCTTGGAGCGTTCCAGCGTCACGCCCATGAAGATGAACATCGGCACCGCCAGCAGCACCTCGTTGATCATCGCCTGGCCGTAGATGCGCTGCGGCAGGGCGGCGATGAAGGCCGGGTCGAACACACCGACCAACCAGCTCAGCCCGGCGAAGATCAATGCCGTGCCGGCCAACGTGAAGGCGACCGGGAAGCCGGTCATCAGCAATCCGCAGACACTCAGGAACAACAGGCCGCAGAGAATTTCCTTCTCGATCACCATGTCGCTACTCCCTCGCCGCGGGCAACGGCTCGTGACCGGTGAACCGCAGGTAGCTGTGAATCGCCAACGAGACGCCCTGCAAGGCCACCAGCACGCAGAACACCAGGATCATCGACTTCAGGAGATAGACGCCCTGGATGCCGCTGGTCTCCGGCGAGCCCTCCATCACCTCCCAGGCGTTGGCGACGTAGGGGTAGGAGAAATAGAACACCACCACGCAGAACGGCAGCAGGAAGATGAACGCGCCCAGCAGGTTGATCAGCGCCTTGGTGCGCTCGCTGGCGGCGCTGTAGAAGATGTCGACCCGCACATGGGCGTCCTGCAGCAAGGCGAAGCCGGCGGCCGCCATGAACATGATGCCGTGCATGTAGATGATCGATTCCTGCATGAAGATGTAGCTGATGCCAAAAACGTAGCGCAGCACCACGACCATGAACTGCACCAGGATCATCAGCAGGGCCAGCCACATCGTAACGCGACCGACTTGCGCATTGAGTTTGTCGATCGCCGCGGCGACCTTGACCATTCCCTGCACCCGCGCCTCCCAGTAGCGCTCGTCGAGCGCGGGCTTCTCGGCACAGGCCGGGCCGCGCGTTTGTCACAGGATAGCGCCATATTCCAGACGCGGCGACCGCTAGTTCGGCAGGTCGCGCCAGCCGTGGGCGGTGAGGATCTCGACCGGGCGGAAGCGGGTCTTGTAGGCCATCTTGCGGCTCTCGGCGATCCAGTAGCCGAGATAGACGTAGGGCAGGCGGCGCAGCATCGCCTGGCGAACGTGCCACAGGATGATGAAGCTGCCCGGACTCTGGCCGGCGACGTCGGGGTCGAAATAGCTGTAGACCAGCGACAGGCCGTCATCGAGCACGTCGGAGAGACAGGCGCCGTAGAGCTCGCCGTCGGCGGTGCGATACTCGAACATGCGGCTGCGCACCGGCGAGTCCTGCACCATCGCCGCGTAGTCGTCGAACGACATCGTCGCCATGCCGCCGTCGCCGTGGCGCGACTCGATGTAGCGCCGGAACAGGCGGTAGTGCTCGGCCAGCGCGGTCGCCGGCAGTTCGCGCCCGACAACGCCCTCGTTCTGCCGCATGACACGGCGCCACGGCTTGGTCCACACCAGGTCGTTGGCCCGGATTCGCACCGGGATGCAGGCCTGGCAGGTGCGGCACGACGGCTTGTAGGCGACCCCCTGGGAACGGCGGAAGCCGGCGCGGCTCAACTGGTCGTGCACCGACTCGCCGTCGTTCAGCGTGGTGAGCTCGGTGAACACCATCTGTTCCATGCGCCCAGGCAGATACGGACACGGCGCCGGTCGCGACATGTAGAAATAGGTCAGCGGCGTCGCGTTGAGCGGCTTCATGCGGTTGGCGGCTTCCTCGACCGAAGAGTTCTGATTAGAGGTCATAGTACCACGGCGCGAACAAGGAATAAGCGATCCAGATCACAAGCGTAAGCGGTCCACCGACGAGGAGGAAATCGCGAAAGCGATAATGGCCCGGACCCATGACCAAAAGGTTGGTCTGATAGCCGATCGGAGTGGCGAACGAACAGTTGGCGGCGAAGATCACGGCATGCACGAACGGCGCCGGCGCGACCTGCAGCTCCGCCGCGATGCCCAGTGCGATCGGCACGAACAGTACCGCGGTGGCATTGTTCGATAACAAGTTGGTGACCAGGGCCACCAACAGGAACAGTGCCGACAGCACCACCGCTGGCGACGCGTCGGCCAGCCCGGTGACCAGGCCATGGGCCAGATAGGCGGCGCCGCCGGTGGCTTGCAGGCTGGTGCCCAGCGCGAGCGCGGCGGCGACCAGCAGCACCACCCGGCGGTCGATGGCTCGCGTCGCCTGGTAGATGTTGAGGCAGCCGGTGGCGACCATCGCCGCCGCGCCGGCCAGCGCCGCCACCGCCACCGGCAGCAGGTTCAGCGCCACCGTGGCCAGCACCGCGACGAAGATCAGCCGTGCCCGCATCGCCAGCGCCAGGGTCGGCACGTCGTGCGCCGACCATTCCAGCGGCAGCAGGTCGCGGCTGGCGCGCAGCGCCTCGATGTCGTCGCGATGCCCCAGCACCAGCAGCACGTCGCCGGCTTCCAGCCGAATCTCGTGCATGGCGCCGCGCACCATACGGCTGCGGCGCTGGATGCCCATCACCAGGCAGCGGGTCTGATAGTGAAAGCCGATCTGCAGCAGGTTGCGGCCGATCATCCGGCTGGCCGGCGCGACCACGGCCTCGACCAGCTGCGGGTCGCCCATCGCCCGCAATTCGTCGGCCGGCAGCAGGCCCGGGCGCTGCGCCAGTGCCTCGGCCAAGCTGTTGCGGGTGGCGGCGACCACCAGGATGTCGCCTTCGTCGAGGTCCAGCGCATCGAATGGCGGCAGGAAGGCGTGTTCGCCGCGCTGAATCAGCCGCACCGTCATGTTCGGCAACGCCGGCAGCAGCCCGCCTTTGGTGCGCGCGCCGATCAGGCCGGAGGTGTCGGTGACGGCGATCTCGGCGATGAACTGCTTGCCGTCGCCGCCGACCAGCTCGCTGGCCATGCCGCCGCGGTCGCGCAACAGGCGCGGCGCGACCAGCATGCAATAGGCGAAGCCGACCGTTGCCAGCACCATGCCCGGCACCGCGAAGTCGAAGAACTGGATCGTGCCGAAGCCCAGCGCCGCGGCCGACCCGGCGGCCAGCAGGTTGGTCGACGAGCCGATCAGCGTGATCATGCCGCCCAGGATGGCGACGAAGCTGAGCGGCATCAGCAAGCGGGCCGGGCCGGTGCCGGCGCGCTTGGCCAGCAGCACCATCACCGGGATGAAGATCACCACGATGGGCGTGTTGTTGAAGAACGCGCTGGTCACCACTACGATGCCCAGCATCACCGCGACGACCACCTTCGGCCCGCCGAGCCGGCGCACCGGCACACGCCGGATCAGTCCCTCCAGCGCGCCGGTGCGGATCATGCCCTGGCCGACCACCATCAGCGACAGCAGCGCGATCAGCGCCGGGTCGGCGAACCCGGCGAGCAACCGGCGCGCGTCGACCGGCCCGCCCTCGGGCGCCGGCAACGGCCAGAGCTGGAACAGCAGCAGCAGTACCACCAGCGTGCCGATCGACGTCGATTCCAGCCGGTAGCGTTCCGAGGCATAGGACACGATCGCGGCCGCCACGATGGCGAACACCGCCCACATCTGCCAGACCGGTTCGACCGCGCTCACCCGCGAGACCTGTATAGTGCGCCAGGGCGCCGCTGCGCCGTGGCCGGGACGTCGAACAATGTCACCTTTTGCCGTTTCACCCGCTGATATCGAGGCCGCCGCCAGCCAGCTCGCCGACCAGATCGTACGCACGCCGACAGTGCGTTCGGTGCGCTTGTCGACGTTGATCGGCGCCGACGTCTTCCTGAAGCTGGAAAATCTGCAGGCCACGGCCTCGTTCAAGGCCCGCGGCGCCCTCATCAAACTGCTGAGCCTGGGACCGGAGGTCAAGGCCACCGGCGTGATCGCGATGTCGGCCGGCAACCATGCGCAGGGCGTCGCCTATCATGCCCAGCGGCTCGGCATCCCGGCCACCATCGTCATGCCGCTGGGCACGCCGACGACCAAGATACAGGCCACGCGAGGCTATGGCGCGGCTGTTGCACTGTACGGCGAGACACTAGATGAATCAAAGGAATACGTCGATAAGTTAATCTCACAAAAGAACCTGACGCTGATCCATCCCTATGACGATCCGGCGATCATCGCCGGGCAGGGGACAGCGGCGCTGGAACTGCTGGCGGACCAGCCTGACCTGGAGGTGCTGGTGGTGCCGATCGGCGGCGGCGGGCTGATCGCCGGCAGCGCCATTGCCGCGACCGCCAAGCGACCGGGAATCGAGGTGCTGGGAGTCGAGGCGCAGATGTTCCCGTCGATGCATCAGGCGCTCGCCGGTCTGCCGATCAAGGCCGGCGGTCCGACGCTGGCGGAAGGCATCGCGGTGAAGAGCCCCGGCAAGCTGACCCTGCCGGTCGTGCGCGACCTGGTCGCAGACATCGCGCTGGTCGGCGAAGTCGCCCTGGAACGTGCCGTGGCGCACTGCCTGGAGGCCGAGAAGCTGGTGGTGGAAGGTGCCGGCGCGGCCGGCGTCGCGGCACTGCTGGCCGATCCGGCGCGTTTCAAGGGGCGCCGCGTCGGCATCATGATCTGCGGCGGCAATATCGACAGCCGGTTGCTGTCGGCGATTCTGATGCGCACGCTGATCCGCGACGGCCGGCTTGGCCGGCTGCGCATCGAGATCAACGACCGCCCCGGCGCGCTGGCCGCGGTCACCAAGATCATCGCCGAGCACGAAGGCAACATCGTGGAGGTAGCACACCAGCGGCTGCTGGCCGACATCCCGGCCAAGCTGACCGAACTGGAGGTGCTGGTCGAGACCCGCGACCCGGCGCATCTGGCGGAACTGGTGGGGGCGATGGAGGCGGCCGGCTATCCGGTCACTCAGCCGGTGGCGATCCGGCTGTAGGCGCCACGGTAGAACAGCAACGGTTCGCCGGCGGGGCTTTGGCGCACCCGCTCCACGCGGCCGACGACGATGACGTGGTCGCCGCCGTCGTGGCGCGCCTCGGTGACGCACTCGAACACCGCCAGGGCATCGGCCAGGGCCGGACAGCCGTCCTCGCAGCGATCGTGCGCGACGTCCTCCCAGCCGGACACGCCGCGGGTGGCGAAGCGGGTCGATAGCGGCTCATGCGACTGGCCCAGGACATTGACGACAAACCGCTCCGCGCGCGCGAACTCGTTAAAGCGGCTGGCGCTGCGGGCCAGGGAGTACAGGATCAGCGGCGGGTCGAGCGAGACCGAGCTGAACGAATTGACCGTCATGCCGACCGGCTCGCCGTCCGTTGTCAGGGCCGAGATCACCGTGATGCCGGTGGCGAAACAGCCCATCGCGTCGCGGAACGCGCGCGGATCGATCTTCGTCTCGGCCATCGGCTCCATAACCTCGTTGCCCACGATATCCCACCTCATCGGTACCCCGGCGGCCGGGTTTGCTCAACCCATTCTTAACCGAAAGCGACCACGATCCAGCCCAGGTAGGAGCGCGCACCGGGCGCGCGAAACACGTACGCGGGTGGACGACGACGGATGCTGTTCATAATCGGTCTGCTGGTGGTCATCGGTTCGGTGCTGGGCGGCTACATGCCGCACGGCGACATCGCGGTGCTGTGGCAACCGCTGGAAGTGCTGATCATCTGCGGCTCGGCGCTCGGCGCCTTCATCATCTCCAATCCAAAGGGCGTGCTGATCGGCGCCGGCAAGCACATGGGGCGGCTGATGAAGGGCTCGCCGCACAGCAAGACCGCCTATCTGGAACTGCTGACGGTGCTGTACTCGGTGTTCAAGCTCGCCAAGTCGAAGGGCGCGCTGGCGCTGGAGGCGCATGTGGAGGACCCGGAAAACTCGTCGATCTTCTCCAACCATCCCTCCTTCATGAAGAACCACGAAGCGGTGGAGTTCCTGTGCGACACGCTGCGGCTGGTCACCATGGGCACCGAGAACCCGCATGAGCTCGAAAACATGATGGACGAGGACATCGAGACCCGGAAGCACGAGACCGAGCACATCGCGCATGCGGTCACCGCCGTCGGCGACGGCTTGCCGGCGTTCGGCATCGTCGCCGCGGTGCTCGGCGTGATCGTGACGATGGGCTCGATCGCCGAGCCGCCGGAGGTGCTGGGCGCGCTGATCGGCGCCGCCCTGGTCGGTACCTTCCTCGGGATTCTGCTGGCCTACGGGCTGGTCGGTCCGATGGGCAAGAACCTGGAGAATTTCTGCGAGTCCGAGTTCCGCTACTACGAGTGCATCAAGGCCGGCGTGATCGCGCACGTGCAGGGCTACGCCCCGGCGCTGTCGGTCGAGTTCGCCCGCAAGACGCTCTACGTGCACGACCGCCCGACCTTCGCGGAGGTCGAGGAATCGGTCTCCAGCGTGCTGCCGGCCTAGGCTCAGGGAAGCGGGAGCCAGACCATGTCCGCCGGCGGCGAGATCATTGTCAAAAAGGTTATCAACGTCTCCGGCGGCCACCACGGCGGCGCCTGGAAGGTCGCCTATGCCGACTTCGTGACCGCGATGATGGCCTTCTTCCTGCTGCTGTGGCTGCTGAACGTGACCACGGACGAGCAGAAGAACGGCATCGCCGATTATTTCGCACCGAAGTCGGTCAGCCGCTCCAACAGCGGCGCCGGCGGCCTGTTGGGCGGCATCTCGATGGCGACGGAGGGCGCGCGGGTGTCGCAGAACTCGCCGCCAACCGTGGTGGTCGAACTGTCGCCGCCGAAGCAGCGCAAGCCGACCGACGAGGACAGCAAGGAGCCCGGCGGCGAGCTCGACGAGGACGATCTGCTGAAGCAGATGGCCGAGCACGAGCAGAAGCAGTTCGAAGAAGCCGAACAGCAGATCCGCCAGGCGATCCAGGAGTCGCCGGAGCTGGCGGCGATGGCCAACCAGCTGATCATCGACAACACGCCCGAAGGCCTGCGCATTCAGCTCGTCGACCAGGAACGGCAGTCGATGTTCTCGTCCGGCTCGGCGAACATGGACGACGGCGCGGCGGCGCTGATGCAGCGTATCGCCAAGGTGGTGGAGTCGATGCCGAACCGCATCTCGATCACAGGGCACACGGATTCGCTGCCATTCCGTTCGCGCGTGGGCTACGGCAACTGGGAGCTTTCGGCCGACCGCGCCAACGCCAGCCGGCGGGCCTTGCTCGACTCCGGCCTCGATCCGCAGCGCATTGCCTACGTCACCGGCAAGGCCGACACCGAGCCGCTGATCCCGGAAGATCCGGCGCTGCCCAGCAACCGGCGCATCTCCATCGTGCTGCTGCGCGAGGCGCAACCGACCCCGCCCAGCGGCGGCTAGCCCACAGCGCCACAATCGCTGTCGACGGCGGCGTGGCGCGGGCGTCCGTGCGTCACCCCGTCACGCTTCTCCGATGGCGGCGAAAGCCGCAGGATGGTCTCGTGAGCGATATCGCCAAGGAGACCATCCAATGGATTTCGAATTTTCGCCGACCTGCGAAGAAATGCGGCTGCGGTTGCAGCGCTTCATGGACGACCACGTGATCCCCCGCGTCGGCCAGGCGCACGAGGACACCAAGGCCGGTATCTATCCCTTCAGCTTCCTGGGCGACCTGCGCGCGCTGGCCAAGGACGAGGGGCTGTGGAACCTGTTCCTGCCCAGCCTGCGCGACGACGAGCCGGGCATGGGCCTGTCGAACCTGGACTACGCGCCGCTGGCCGAGATCATGGGCCGGATCGAGTGGGCGCCGCAGGTGTTCAACTGCAACGCGCCGGACACCGGCAACATGGAACTGCTGCACATGTTCGCCACGCCGGCGCAGTATGACCGCTGGCTGCGCCCGCTGCTGGAGGGCGAGATCCGTTCCAGCTTCGTGATGACCGAGCCGGACGTGGCCTCCTCCGATGCGACCAACATCCAGACGCTGATCAAGCGCGAGGGCGATGAGTACGTCATCAACGGGCGCAAGTGGTTCATCACCAATGCCGCGCACCCGCACTGCAAGTTGCTGATCGTGATGGGCAAGACCGATCCGGACGGGCCGCGCCACGCGCAGCAGTCGATGGTTCTGGTGCCGATCGACACCCCTGGCGTCGACATTCAGCGCAACATCACTGTGCTGAACCACACCGCGCCGGAAGGCCACTGCGAGATCCTGTTCTCCAACGTGCGGGTGCCGGCGGCGAACCTGCTCAGCAACGAGGGCGATGGGTTCATGATGGCCCAGGCGCGGCTCGGCCCGGGACGTATCCACCACTGCATGCGCTGCATCGGCCAGGCCGAGGTGGCGCTGGAGCTGATGTGCGCCAGGGCACAGGAGCGCAAGACTTTCGGCCGCCACCTGCACGAGCACGGCTCGGTGGCCGAGAACATCGCGCGCAGCCGGATCGAGATCGACCAGGCGCGCTGGCTGGTGCTGCACACCGCCTACCTGATCGATACCGTCGGCGCGCGCGAGGCGCGCAAGCAGATCTCGATGATCAAGGCGCTGGTACCGGACATGCTGGCGCGCATCGCCGACCGCGCGATCCAGGCCTTCGGCGCCATGGGGCTGAGCCCGGACACGCCGCTGGCCGACATCTACACCAACGGCCGCTCGCTGAAGTTCGCCGACGGCCCGGACGAGGTGCACCTGCAGGTGATCGCCCGCGCCGAGCTCAAGGCCCAGACAGGGAACCGCGACCAGGCGGCGCGCTACATGACGCCGTTCGCGCGGTAGCGCGTCTTTGCCGGGTTCGAGCCGGTGAGCTACGGCGCCCTGGCCGGCTCCAGCAGCAGGCGGCCGATGGCGCCGACGGCGAAGGTCTCCGGCCGCGTCGTCATCGGCACGTAGCGCACGTCGCGCCAGTCGGCGAGGTAGTCGGCATAGTGCGGCGACAGCACGTTGCCGGACTGCCCGGTGGAGGTGATGAAGACCGAGTTCTCCGGGTCGTCGAGGTCGTAGATCGCGCGCAGGGCGGGGCCGTGCCCGTCGACGAACGGGGCTTCGGCATCGGCCAGTCGGACGTGGCCGACGTTGACCGTGTAGCTGCCGCCCGGCACCTGCGCGGTCAGGTCGAACAAGCGGCGTAGCGGTTCGACCTCGCCGAATGGCCGGTGCTTGGCACGCGCGATGTGGGCATCGCCCCAGCGCCAGCGCTGCGCCTCGCCGCCGTGACGTTCGGCCAGCCACTCCATAGCGCGCTCCAGCGAGCGGCGCAGCAGGTCGTCGCAGCTCTCGCTGGCATCGGCGGTGGTGATGTCATCGCACCACGGCGCCGCCGGGCCGCTCAGCACACGGTCGATGAAGCGCGGCCGTTCGCGCCACAGCGCCTCGAACCGTTCGCCCAGCTCGTCGGCATAGATCATCCGCGTCAGCTCGCGATACCAGGCGTAGAAGATCAGCGGCTCGGGGCGATCGGCCGCCATGTCGCCGTCCCACGACGACAGCATGGTCTGCGCCAGCCGCGCCGTGGTCGCGGTCTGGTTCGCCGCCAGCATGCGCGGCAGCAGGCGCCGGGCCATCAGCGAGACGGTATCGGCCTGCATCGTCTGGAAGCTCTGCAGCGAGTGTTTCTCGCGTTCCGAGAGCAGCGCGACGATGCGCTCGGCACGGTAGCTTTCCTGCCACTCGAAGGTCAGGTGGTGCGGGTACTCGGCGCTGACGATGCGGTTGTTGGCGGTCACCATCATGCCGCTGGCCGGGTTCAGCACCTGTGGCAGATCCTCGAACGGAACCCAGCCCTGCCAGTCATACTCGGCGCGCCAGCCGGGTTGCGGCATGTAGCCGCGCAGCCGGTTCTCGCGCGCCCGCAACGGAATGCGCGCCGGGGCGACGAAGCCGATATTGCCGGCGGTATCGGCGTAGACGATGTTCTGCTGCGGGCCGTGAAACAGTCGCATGGCGCCCAGGAAGCTGGTCCAGTCGCGCGCCTCCATCAACCGCATGGAAGCGTCCAGCGTGCGGTCGTCGGCGGCCAGCGCGGTCCAGGCCAGCGCCAGGACGTGGCCCGCCGGCGTCGCCGCGGCGGCCGGCCCGTAGACATCCGACATCACCGGTCCGTGGCGGGTCCGGCGCACGCGCAGAACCTCGTCCGGGCCGTCCTTGACCTTGATGCGCTCCTCGCGCACCTCGAAGGCGGCGCTGCCGGTCGGGGTGGCGTAACGGTTCGGATCGCTCGGGTCGATGCGCTCGACGTAGATGTCCTGCACGTCGCCGCCCGTGTTGGTGAAGCCCCAGGCGATCCTGTCGGTACGGCCCAGCACCACCGCCGGCAGGCCGGGGAAGGTCGCGCCGATCACGTTGGTGCCGGGCCAGCTCAAATGCGCCAGGTACCAGACCGAGGGCGCGGCCAGGCTCAGGTGCGGGTCGTTGGCGAGCAGCGGCTTGCCGGTCGCGGTGCGTTGGCCGTCGACCACCCAGTTGTTGGAGGCCGCCGAGCTGGCTTGCGGACGAGCACCATCCTGCACCGGTGCCTGGCCGGGCGGCGGCACCCCGGCGGATTCCAGGTCGAGGATGCCATTTTGCAGCGGGCTGCGGATCGGCGTGAACAGGTCCTCGAGCTGCGCCGGGTCGAGCCGGTCGCTGAGCGCATAGCGCTGCAGCTCGGCGAACCAGCTGGTCGACAGGTCGAGCGCCATCACCTTGGTCCAGATCGCGCTGTCGATCGGCCGCCACGGCGCCGGCTCGACGCCCAGGATCAGGAATTCCGGCGGCAGCAGGCCTTCGCGAGTCTCCAGGTAGGCGTTGACGCCGCGGGCATAGGCCTCGAAGCCGGCCTTGGTTTCGTCGCTGGCGCGATCCAGGTTGGCCTGCGCCACGGCGCGGAAGTCGAAGCCGCGCAGCAACCGGTCGACCGGCAGGGTAGCCGCGCCCAGCATTTCCGACAGGCGGCCGTGGCCGATGCGCCGGCTCATCTCCATCTGCCACAGGCGGTCCTGGGCATGGACGTAGCCGAGGCCGAACAGCGCGTCCTCGCGGCTGTCGGCGACAATGTGCGGGATGGCGTGGCGATCGCGCATGACCTCCACCGGCCCGCGCAGGCCTGTGACCGCGACGCGGCCCTCGTAGTTCGGCAGCGAGCTGCGCGCGGCCAAGTAACCGCCGCCGACGGTTGCCACCGCCAACAGCACGACGCCGATCAGCCCTCGGATCACCCAGCGCATCGTATCCACCGCTCCCTGCCGGCGGCGCGTAACAAAGCCCACGCGCACGGTCAACCCGGCCTTCCGGGCCGCCGGCAAGCCGTGTAGAAGACGCATCAGGGAAACGAGACACAAACACAAGGGAGTGTTCACGCATGGGAGAGCGCGTCGCGTTCGTCGGCCTCGGCGTCATGGGCTATCCGATGGCCGGCCATCTGGCCGCCAAGGGTCACCAGGTAACGGTCTACAACCGCAACGTCGCCAAGGCGAACAAGTGGGCCAAGCAGCATGGCGGCAAGGTCGCCAAGACGCCGCGCGAGGCGGCCAAGGGCAACACGCTGGTATTCGCCTGCGTTGGCGCCGACAAGGATCTGCGCGAGATCGTCTACGGCAAGGACGGCATCTTCGCCGGACTCGGCAAGGGCTGCGTCTTCGTCGACCACACCACCGCCTCGGCCGACATCGCCCGAGAACTCGCCGTCGCCGCCAAGAAGCAGGGCTCGGGCTTCATCGACGCCCCGGTCTCCGGCGGCCAGGCCGGTGCCGAGAATGGCGTTCTGACGGTGATGTGCGGCGGCACCAAGTCGGACTTCGCCAAGGCCAGCCCGGTGATCGACAGCTATGCCCGCGCCTGCCAGTTGCTGGGTGCGGCCGGCGCCGGTCAGCTCACCAAGATGGTGAACCAGATCTGCATCGCCGGCGTCGTGCAGGGGCTGTCGGAGGCGTTGAACTTCGCGGTCTGCGCCGGCCTGGACGGCGAGCAGGTGGTCGAGACCATCTCCAAGGGCGCGGCGCAGTCGTGGCAGATGGAGAACCGCTACAAGACCATGCTGGCTGACCACTACGACCACGGTTTCGCCGTGGAGTGGATGCGCAAGGATCTGTCGATCTGCATGGCCGAGGCCAAGAGCATGGGCATCTCGCTGCCGGTCGCGGCACTGGTCGACCAGTTCTATGCCGAGGTCGAGGCGCTGGGCGGCCGGCGTTGGGACACCTCGGCGCTGATGGCGCGGCTGCAGGAGGTGCGGCCGCCGGAGCTGAAGAAGAAGCTGAAGCCGAAAGCGAAGCGAAAGAAGTAGCAGGAGTAGAGCGATGTTGCGTTTGTGCGCCGTGTTGCTGGCGGGTGTTCTGATCGGCGCCGGCGCAGTGGCGCAGCCGCAGAAGAACGGTTGTCCCCCGGGTCTAGCCAAGAAGAACAATGGCTGCCTGCCGCCGGGCCAGGCGAAGAAACGCTACGAGGTCGGCAAGCCGGTGCCGCGGGAGGTGGTCTGGCGCGAGGTGCCGAAGAAGGTCATCATCGTGCTGGAGCCGCCGGGCGACGGGCGCAGGTGGGTAGAGATCGACAACGACCTGGTGCTGATCGCCGAGGCGACGCGTCAGGTGATCAAGGCCATCGACGCCGTGGAGCGCGCGGCGAAGGGTATATGAAAAGCGAGAGCGAGGAGCGCGGTCATGGACCAACAGGCATTCAAGGCTGCCCGCGAGGCAGAGGGCTACACCGAGTTCGCGGTGCGCGAGTGGGCGGCCGGCACGGTGAACGACGACCACACGCATGACTTCTCCGCCTCGGCGCTGGTGCTGGATGGCGAACTGACCATCGAGTGCGCCGACGGCACCACCACGTGCCGTGCCGGCGACACCTTCGCGCTCGATGCCGGTATCCCGCACAAGGAGACCGTCGGTGGCGCCGGGGTGAAGTTCCTGGTCGCGCGCAAGTAGCGCCTCAGGCCGCCGCGGCCTCGGCCAGCAGCCAGTCGCGGCAGGCGGTCAGCTTGGGGTCGCCGGCGCGGGCCTGCGGATAGATGAGCTGGAACGGCCGCGCGGTGCGGCGGACCGGGGCATAGGGTTGCGCCAGCCGGCCGGCGGCGAGGTCGTCGCCGATCAGCGCGACGATGCCGACCGCCACACCCAGACCCTCGATGGCGGCCTGCAGCGCCAGGTTGGTACTCTCGAACCGCAGACCACGGCTGGCATCGATGCCTTCGATGCCGGCGAACTGCAGCCAGCGCGGCCAGTCCTGCGGCCGCGGATCGCTGTGCAGCAAGGTGACGCCGGCCAGGTCGCTCGGCGCATGCAGGCGTTCGGCGAGGGCCGGCGCGCAGACCGGCGTCAGCGTGACGGCGACCAGGGGCTCGGCGCGCAGGCCGGCGGCCAGGTTGCGGCCGTCGGTGACCTGCACTGCCAGGTCGATGTCGTCGCGGCCGAAGTCGACCGGCGCCAGCGACGTGGTCAGGCGGATATCGATGTCCGGGTGGCGCGCGTAGAGGCCGCTCCAGCGCGGGATGAACCAGCGCAGCGCGAAGGTCGGGTTGGTCCAGATCGACAGCTCGGTACCGACGGCGCCGCCGCGCACACGCTGGGTGGCGGCGGCGAGCTGCGCCAGCGGCGCGCGGATCTCGTCGAGATAGGCGCGGCCGGCGCGGGTCAGCTCGACCTGCTTGTGCCGGCGCAGGAACAGCGGTTGGCCCAGCAAGGCCTCCAGCGACTGAATCTGGCGGCTGATCGCGCCAGGCGTCAGATTGAGGCTCGCGGCCGCTTGCTGAAAGCTCAAATAACGCGCCGCCGCTTCAAAGGCACGAAGCGCTTGTGTAGAAGGCAGAACCGGCATTTCGCGTTCGTTGTTGATTGAGTTTTGCTCAATCCATGTTACGAGAAATTCGGTTGCGCCGCGAGCCTGATGTGGCGATGACTTGCGAAATATTCCCAAGGAGCACGCCATCATGACTCTCGTCGACCCGCGACCTGTCGCCCTGCCCAAGGCCCTGAACGACTGGGTCGCGCCCGACTGTGTCGGCGAGAATTTCTATGATCTGGACGCCAGTCTGCGATCGCTGCTGCCGCTGTACATGGACGGCGACCTGCTGGCGCACCTGAGACCGCATTATGACCGGCTCGGCGCCATCGCCGGCGACCGGCTGGACGAGCTGTCGCGGCTGGCCGACCGGCACGAGCCGATCCTGCACGCGCGCAACCGGCGCGGCGAGGACTCCGACTGGGTCGAGTTCCATCCGGCCTACCGCGAGATGGAGCGTATCGGCTTTGGCGAGTTCGGGATCCACTGCATGTCGCGCACGCCGGGCGTGCTCGGCTGGCCAGAGCGGGTACCGCCGATCGCCAAGTACGTATTCCAGTACATCTTCACGCAGTCCGAGTTCGGGCTGATGTGCCCGATCTCGGTGACCGACACCTCGGCGATGCTGATCGAGCGCTACGGCGACGACGCGACCAAGCAGCGCTTCCTGCCGGGCATGCACAGCCAGGACATGGACAAGGTCCTGATGAGCGCGCAGTTCATGACCGAGAAGACGGGCGGCTCGGACGTCTCCAACATCATGCTGGAGGCGCGCCACGAGGATGGCGAGTGGCGGCTCTACGGCGAGAAGTGGTTCTGCTCCTGCGCCGACGGCGACGTCGCGCTGCTACTGGCACGCTGTGCCGACGGCGGGCCGGGCAACGCCGGCCTCAGCCTGTTCGCGATGCCGCGCCGGCTCGACGACGGCAGCCGCAACCCCTACCGCATCGTGCGGCTGAAGCCGAAGCTCGGGACCAGGTCGATGGCCTCGGGCGAGATCGTGTTCGACGGCGCGGTGGCCTACATGCTGGGCGAGCCGGGACGCGGCCTGAAGCACATGATGGATCAGGTGAATCTCTCGCGGCTGTCGCACGGCGTGCGCGCCGCCGGGATGATGCGCCGCTGCCTGAACGAGGCGATGGCGGTGGCGAAGAACCGCGTCGCCTTCGGCGAGCGGATCATCGACAAGCCACTGCTGCGGCGGCAGCTGATGAAGCTGATGGTGCCGACCGAACAGGTGCTGTCGATGGTGCTGATGGTGGCGCAGCAGCTCGGCCGCGCCGAGGCCGGCGACAAGCAAGCCGACCGGCTGGTGCGGATCCTGACACCGCTGGTGAAGTACCGCGCGTGCCGCGACAACATTCGCGCCGCCACCGGCGCCATGGAGGTACGCGGCGGCAACGGCTTCATCGAGGACTGGATCAACGGCAAGCTGGTGCGCGATGCGCATACCGGCGTGCTCTGGGAGGGCACGTCGAACATCAACGCGCTGGACATCACCAACCGCGCCATCGCCAAGGTCGGCGCGCACCGCGATCTCGGCGACGAGCTGTTGGACCAGCTCCAGAACGAGCCGGGCCTGCCGGGCCAGTTCCGCGGCGAACTGGCCAGCACCGTCGACCTGGCGGTCGCCTTCGCCGAGGAGATCGCCACGTCGGGCAACGAGTCGCTGGCGCGCAAGGCGTCGAACGCGCTCTACAACGTCACCTCGGCAGTACTGATGGTGCGCGAGGGTGCGGCGCTGGGCCGCGAGGGCGGCGACGCCCGCCGCCTGCTGCTGGCCCGCATGGTGCTCGACCATCGCCTGAGCCCGCAGGACCCGCTGGGCCACGGCACCGACTCCGCCGGCATGATCGCCGCGCTGCTGGAGGAGGCTCCGATCAGCCTGGAGCGGGCCGAGGCGTTGCTGGCGGCGTAGAGACGTAATCCGGATGGAGCGCAGCGCAATCCGGGGACGGCGGTGCCGGTTGCGCCTCCGTCCCGCATTTCGCTTCGCGACATGCGGGCTACGAAACCCTAGCCCTTCAGCTTCTTCGCGGCGTCGCGCGCGAAGTAGGTGAGGATGCCGTCGGCGCCGGCGCGCTTGAAGGCGAGCAGGGCCTCCAGCATCACCCGGTCGCCGTCGAGCCAGCCGTTGGCCGCCGCGCCGGTCAGCATCGAATATTCGCCGCTGACCTGATAGGCGAAGGTGGGAACGCCGTAGGTGTCCTTCACCCGCTGCACGATGTCGAGATAGGCCATTCCGGGCTTGACCATCACCATGTCGGCGCCCTCGTCGATGTCGAGGCCGACCTCGCGGATTGCCTCATCGGAATTCGCCGGGTCCATCTGGTAGGTCTTCTTGTCGGCCTTGCCGAGGTTCGACGCCGATCCGATGGCGTCGCGGAATGGCGCGTAGAAGGCCGAGGCGTATTTCGCCGCGTAGCTCATGATCCGCACGTCGTCGAAGCCGGCGGCGTCGAGGCCGTCGCGGATCGCGCCGACGCGGCCGTCCATCATGTCGGACGGCGCGATGATGTCGCAGCCGGCCTCGGCCTGCAGCAGCGACTGGCGCACCAGGATTTCCACCGACGCGTCGTTGGTGACGTAGTCGTCGATGATCACGCCGTCGTGGCCGTGGCTGGTGAACGGGTCGAGCGCGGCGTCGCACAGCACGCCGATGCCGGGCACGGCGGCTTTCACCGCCTCGATGGTGCGGCAAATGACGTTGCCGGCCTTCACCGCCTCGGCGCCGTCCGGGGTCTTGAGAGCCGGGTCGATCTGCGGGAAGGGGGCGATCAGCGGGATGCCGAGGTCGGCGGCTTCCTTGGCGACCTCGACGACTTGATCGGGCGTCAGTCGTTCCACGCCCGGCATCGAGTCGACCGGCTCGCGCCGGTTGGTGCCGTCCATCACAAACAGCGGCCAAATCAGGTCGTTCACCGACAGGCGGTTTTCCGCCACCAGGCGCCGGTTCCAGTCGTCGCGGCGGGTTCGGCGCAGGCGCACGCGCGGATACTGGCCGGCCGGGCGATCACCCACATCGGTGCCGGTGTCCGGTCGCGGCTCGCTGCGCTTGCGCCGGAAGTTGACCGGGTCCGCCATGACACTCTCCCTCGATGCCTGAACCGCGCCAGTCTACCAGCGCCGCGCTCGCGTTGACAGGCTCGCCGCCGCTCCGTAACACAGGCGCCATGGACTACGAGCTCAGCGAGGATCAACGCGCCTTCCAGGCCATGGCGCGGCAGTTCGCCGGCGACGAGATGGCACCGCATGCCGCCCGCTGGGACCAGGAGCACGTGTTCCCGGTCGAGACCTTGCGACAGGCCGCCGCGCTCGGCTTCGGCGGCATCTACGTGCGCGAGGATGTCGGCGGTTCCGGCCTGGGACGGCTCGACGCGACGGTGATCTTCGAGGAGCTGGCCAGCGCTTGCCCGTCGACCGCCGCCTACATCTCGATCCACAACATGGCGGCGTGGATGATCGACGGCTTCGCCGACGACAAGCTGCGCAAGACCTGGCTGCCGGGCCTGAGCTCGATGGAGCTGTTCGCCAGCTACTGCCTGACCGAACCGAATGCCGGCTCCGACGCGGCCAGCCTGCGGACCAGGGCGCGGCGCGACGGCGACGACTATGTGCTGGACGGCGCCAAGGCATTCATCTCCGGCGGCGGCCATGCCGACGCCTATGTCTGCATGGTGCGAACCGACGGCGACGGGCCGAAGGGCATCTCCTGCATCGTCGTGCCGAAGGACGCCAAGGGGCTCTCGTTCGGCGCGCAGGAGAAGAAGCTGGGCTGGCATTCGCAGCCCACCGCCGCCGTGATCTTCGAGGACTGCCGCGTGCCGGTCGCCAATTGCGTCGGCGGGGAGGGCGACGGCTTCAAGATCGCCATGCAGGGACTGGACGGCGGCCGGCTCAACATCGCCTCGTGCTCGCTCGGTGCGGCGCGGGCAAGCCTGGACGCGGCGCGCGAACACATGGGCGTGCGCAAGCAATTCGGCCGCCCGCTGGCCGAGTTCCAGGCGCTGCAATTCCGCCTGGCCGACATGGCGACGGAGCTGGAGGCCGCGCGCCTGATGGTGCGCAGCGCGGCCGCCAAGGTCGACGCCAAGGCGCCCGACGCGACGGTCAGCGCAGCCATGGCCAAGCGCTTCGCCACCGACGCCGGCTTCAACATCGTCAACGAGGCGCTGCAGCTGCACGGCGGCTACGGCTACCTGATGGACTATCCCATCGAGCGTTACCTGCGCGACGTGCGCGTACACCAGATACTGGAAGGAACCAACGAAATCATGCGCCTGATCATTGCCCGCGACCTGTTGAAGTCATGAGTCGCGCCGGCGACGACATCCTGTTCGAGCGGCGCGGCAAGGCGCTGCTCATCACCCTGAACCGGCCGAAGGCGCTGAACGCGCTGTCGCTGGAAATGTGCCTCGACATGGAGGACCAGCTCGACAAGGCGATGGATGACGCCTCGGTCGAGCTGGTCATCGTGCGTGGCGCCGGCGGCCGGGCGCTGTGCGCCGGCGGCGACATCCGCCGGGTGTGCGAGGAGGGCCAGGCCGGGAACTGGTACCCCTACCAGTTCTTCAAGAACGAGTACCGGCTGAACGCCAAGCTGTACCACTTCCCCAAGCCCTATATCGCGCTGATGGACGGCATCGTCATGGGCGGCGGCGTCGGGCTGGCGGTGCACGGCACCTGGCGGGTGGTCAGCGATCGCATCAACTTCGCCATGCCGGAGACCGCCATCGGCCTGTTCCCCGATGTCGGCGGCGGCTACTTCATGCCGCGCATGCCAGGCCGTCTGGGCCTTTACCTGGCGCTGACCGGCACGCGGATCAAGGCGGCGGACGTGCTGTATGCCGGCTGCGGCGACATGATGGTGCCGGCGGACCAGATGGGGCCGCTGGCCGAGGCGCTGTGCGCCGGCGGCGACATCGAGGCGACGATCAAGCGCTTCTCGGCCGAACCGGAGGGCCACTCGATCCTGCGCGAGCATCGCGAGGCGATCGACGAGGCTTTCGCTGGTAACGACATGGACGCCATCGTTGCGGCACTGGGCGAGCGTACCGACGATTGGAGCGTGAACACGCTGCAACTGTTGATGCGCATGTCGCCGACCGCCATGAAGATCACCTGCCGCCAGTTCCACGAAGGCGCGAAGAAGGACTTCAACGCCTGCATGGTGATGGAGTACCGAATGGCCTGCGGTTGCATCACCGGGCACGATTTCTACGAGGGCGTACGGGCCGTCATCGTCGACAAGGACAACGCGCCGCAGTGGCAGCCGGCCAGCCTGGCCGAGATCAGCGATGCCGACGTGGCGGCCTATTTCGACAAGGTGCCGCCGGATGGCGATATCGACGACCTGCCGCCGGCGCGGCGAAAAGACTAGTCAGGGAGAGACACGGCATGGCGAAGATCGGCTTCATCGGCGTCGGCAACATGGGCGGGCCGATGCTGAACAACCTGGTGAAGGCGCAGCATTCGGTGAGCGCGTTCGACCTTTCCGATGCCGCAAAGAAGGCCGCGGAAGACGCGGGCGCGACGCTGGCGGGCTCGGTCGCCGAGGCGGCCAAGGGCGTCGACGCGGTGGTCACGATGCTGCCGGCCGGCCCGCATGTGCGCGGCGTCTACATGGGCGACGACGGCGTGATCGGCTCGGTCGATGCCGGCACGCTGCTGATCGACTGCTCGACCATCGACGTCGACTCCGCCCGCGCCGCGCACGCGGCGGCTGAGGCCGCCGGGCTGGACATGCTGGACGCGCCGGTCTCCGGCGGTGTCGGCGGCGCCGAGGCCGGGTCGCTCACCTTCATGTGCGGCGGCTCCGACAAGGCGTTCGAGCGCGCCAGGCCGTTCCTGGAGCGGATGGGCAAGAACATCGTCCACGCCGGTCCCGCCGGCAACGGCCAGATCGCCAAGATCTGCAACAACATGATGCTCGGCGCGACGATGATCGCCACCGCGGAGGCCTTCGTGCTGGCCGAGAAGCTGGGCCTGGATCATCAGACCCTGTGGAACATCGCCAGCACCTCGTCGGGCAACAGCTGGGCACTGTCGAACTACTGCCCGGTGCCGGGACCGGTACCGGCCTCGCCGGCCAACCGCGACTATGCCGCCGGCTTCACCGCGGCGAACATGCTGAAGGACCTGCGCCTGGCGCAGGCGGCGATGGCGAGCGCGCGTTCCGCCAGCCCGATCGGCGGCCAGGCCGCCGCGGTCTTCGCGCTGATGGAGGCTGCCGGCATGGACGACCTGGACTTCTCCGGCATCATCAAGCTGATCCGCGGCAAGGGCTGAGCGCGATGGACGGCGAGCCCGGCGACAAGGATCTCTACCTCAACGCGCTGCTGCTGATCGAGCGGCTGCATCGCCGGCTGCTCGACGTGCTGAAGGCCGAGCTGGACCGGGTCGGTCGGGGCGACATCAACAACGTGCAGGCGCTGATCCTGTACAACATCGGCGACGACGAACTGACCGTCGGCGAACTGACCTATCGCGGCTACTACCTCGGCTCCAACGTCTCCTACAACGTGAAGAAGCTGGTGGAGAACGACTACCTGCTGCAGGCCCGCTCGCAGCACGACAAGCGTTCGGTGCGGGTGAAGCTGTCGGACAAGGGGCTGGGCCTGCGTGACGAGGTCAACGCCCTGTTCGAACGCCACGTGGACAAGCTGTTCGCGCCGGGCGCGGTGCCGGCCGACCAGGTCGCGGCGATGAACGCCTCGCTGCGCAAGCTGGAACGGTTCTGGAGCTCGGAAGTGCAGTTCGGTGGCTGAGCCGCATCCCGGCTATTTCACGTCCTCGCTGGCGGAGATCGACCCGGCAGTCCAGGCCGCGCTCGACGGCGAGCTGAAGCGCCAGCAGGACGGCATCGAACTGATCGCCTCGGAGAACATCGTGTCGCTTGCCGTGCTCGAAGCGCAGGGCTCGGTGATGACCAACAAGACGGTGGAGGGCTATCCCGGCCGGCGCTACTACGGCGGCGCCGAATATGCCGACGTCATCGAACGGCTGGCGATCGAGCGGGCCTGTGAACTGTTCGGCTGCAAGTACGCCAACCTGCAACCGCACTCCGGCAGCCAGGCCAACCTGGCGGTGTTCCTGGCGCTGGTGCAGCCGGGCGACACGGTGCTGTCGATGTCGCTCAGCGCCGGCGGCCACCTGAGCCACGGCGCCAAGCCGAACCTGACCGGCAAGTGGTTCGACATCGTGAGCTATGGCGTGCGGCGGCAGGACGGCCGTATCGACATGGACGAGGTGCGCAAGCTCGCCGAGGAACATCGGCCGAAGCTGATCATCGCCGGCGGCTCCGCCTACGCCCGCGCCATCGACTTCAAGGCGATGCGGGAGGCGGCCGATGCCGTTGGCGCCTATCTGCTGGTCGACATCGCGCACTTTGCCGGGCTGGTCGCGGCCGGGCTCTATCCCGACCCGTTCCCGCACGCGCATGTCGTCACCACCACGACCTACAAGAACCTGCGCGGGCCGCGCGGCGGTGTGGTGCTGACCAACGACGAGGCGCTGGCCAAGAAGATCGACAGCGCCACCTTCCCGGGCGTGCAAGGCTCGGTGATGCTGCACGTGATGGCCGGCAAGGCGGTGTGCCTGGGCGAGGCGCTGCGGCCGGAATTCGCGGCCTATGCCCGGCGCATGCTCGACAATGCCCACGCGCTGGCCAAGGCATTGATGGACGGTGGCGTCGACATCGTCAGCGGCGGCACCGACACACCGCTGATGCTGGCCGACCTGCGGCCGAAGGGCCTGACCGGCGACGTCGCCTCGGCGGCGCTGGAGCGGGCCGGGCTGACCTGCAACAAGAACGCGGTGCCGTTCGATCCGGAAAAGCCGATGGTGACCTCGGGCCTGCGTTTCGGCGTCGCGGCCGGCACGACGCGCGGCTTCGGGCCGACCGAGTTCACCCACGTCGGCGACCTGATCGTGCAGGTGCTGGACGCGCTGAAGAGCGACGATCCGGAGCCGGTGATCGCCTCGGTGCGGGCGCACGTGCTGGCGCTGGCCGAGGCGTTTCCGATCTACCCTGTGGTGCCGTCTGCCTGAGCCGCGATCACCTCGGTGAGTGGTGCTTCGATGGGGCAGGGGTCGTTGGCCGACGCGATCGGTGTTTCCAGCAGGGCGCGTCCGTTGCATGCGTACTGGAACCGGCAGCGGCCGCAGACCATGGCGCGCGCCTTGTCATCTAGCGCCACCGCGCGGGCATAGGCGTCGCCCGCCAGGATCGCCGGCAGGTCCTGGCGCATGAGGTTGCCGATGACGTGCTCGCCGTCATTGTCGCCGGCCTGGGTCGCGAGCGTGCCGTCGGGGTGCACCACGAAACGTCCGGCGGCGTGGCCGGCGCGCGCATATAGCGGCGCGGCCTCGCCGGCTTCGTGGCGGGCGACGGCCTCGGCGATGCGGTCCAGCGGCTGTACTTCCAGGCTCGCGCCGGTTCGCCGGCGATGCACCTGTAGCTCGCCGAGCGCGGCGACGATCTCGGCCGAGGTCAACGGCAGGTCGCCGGCCGGCGCGTCGTGCGGCGGCGCGAAGAGCGGATTGACGCGCAGCCACGCGACTCCCAGCGTCGCCAGCGCGTCGTGGAGCGCGGGCAGGTCGCGATAGTTGTGCCGGCCCAGCACCAAGGCGACGCCGACCGTCGCGCCGCGCGCCTGCAGGGCGGCGAGGTTGCCCCAGACCTGGCGCTCGCTGTCGCGGCCGGCGCCGTCGACTCGCGCGCCGGGCCGTCCGTCAAGCGAGACCGAGAAGACGAAGCCGGCGGCCAGCATGGTCTCCAGCGTTTCGTTCGGCCGGAACAGGTTGGTCTGCACCAGGTTGATCGGCGGCGCGCCAAAGACCTCGCGCTGCAACGCCAGGACCTCGCGCACGTACCCGTTGGGCAGCAGCAGCGGCTCGCCGCCATGCCAGAAGATCAGCGGTTCCGAGACGACGCCGAAGCGTGCGCGGCAGTAGGGGGCGTAGGTCCGCGCCGCCTCGAAGACCCGCCGCCACCCGTCGAGTGGCAGGCGCCTGGTGTCGGCCAGCCGGTCCCACTCGTAGCAGTAGCGGCAGCGCAGGTTGCACAGCGTCGACGCCTTCACCTGCCAGAAGGTGTGGCCGGCCTCGGCCGCCGGGCGCACCGGCGTCGCGGTGCGGGCGAGGCTCAGGGGACCGCCTGGTCTTTCTTGAACCGCGCCGTCAACGACGCTCGGGTCCTGCTCCCGTCCTTGGCGGCGGCAGCGGAATCGTAGTTCTCGGCAGTGATGATGTTGCCGTCGATGTAGACGTCGTCGGTGGCGCCGCCCTGGACCCGCGCCAGCTCGTCTTCGCTGAGCTCGGTCTGGGTTTCCGCATTTTGCTTCGGCTTCTTCGGCATGGTTGGCTCCCGTGCGATGACCGTTTCAATCATGGTTAACATAATCTTAGAGTGCCGAACTGGTGTGATCGCCGACACACAAATTGCGGCCGACGCCGGGACAAAACTGTGGCGCGGATGGCGCGCTAGCGCCGGGCCACGGCCTTGGGCATCCGGCCGGCGATCTCCAGCAGCAGCTTGCGGCGCACCGCCTCGGCGAAACTCTTGCGGTCCTCGGCGGTGACCACGAAGGCGCCGGGGCCGCCGACGATGAAGTCGCGGAACGCGCCCTCCAGGTCATAGTCCAGCGGCCGGCCGGAGACGCATTCGCGGCACAGGATCGCCAGGCCGTTGATGGTGATCCCGGCGGCCAGCGCGGCGGCCCGGGCGAGCGGTACCGAGATGCCGCCGAAGGTGTAGGCGCTGTCGCCGGAGAAATCGATGACCTGGCGCTCGCCTTCCAGGTCGTTGCCGTCGATCAGGGCGTGGCCGGCGGCGATGGCGCTGCCGATCGCGTTCGGCCCCTGGGCGCGGCGCGGCGCCACCATGAGCTGGGCGATGAAGGCCTGCGCCGTCGCCTTGCCGTCGATCACCGTCCACGGCACCACCACGTCCTGCCAGTTCTCGTCGCCCCACTCGACGTAGGTCACGGCGATGCGACCGCGATAGCCGTTGGCGATGGCGCCCAGCACGTCGGGGTGGAGGAGGGCGTCGGCGTAGTTGCGGCGCTGAAACTGGATTTCGCCGTCGTCGATCGAGCGCGACGCGTCGGCCAGCAGCACCAGTTCCAGGTCGACCCACTCCGCCGCCGTCGCCGGCAGGGTCAGCAGCAACCAGACCAGCGTCGCGAACACCATGTGCATCTCATGTCCCCCAATGAACTGCCGGGGAATTGAAGCCGGGTACCGGGTGCCGGACAAGCGCGAGGGTATAGACTGACGCCGACAGCATTGGAGACGAGACATGGACGGAATTGGCACCTACGGCGTCTGGTACCCCACATCCAAGCTCGACATGCCGGCGCTGGCGGCATTCGCGCAGCGTGTGGAACAGCTCGGCTACGCGACGTTGTGGTACCCGGAGGCGGTCGGGTGGGAGTCGTTGAGCCAGGCCGCATTCCTGCTCTGCAACACCGACAAGCTGCTGGTCGGCAGCTCAATCGCCAACATCTACGCGCGCGACGCGGTGACCACGCGCCAGGGCCAGATCACCCTGAACGCGATCTCCAACGACCGCTTTATCCTCGGGCTGGGGGTCAGTCATATTCCCTTGGTCGAGGCGGTGCGTGGCCACGTCTACGGCAAGCCAGTGGCGTCGATGCGCGCCTACCTGGAGGGCGTGCGCGGCGAAGGCGCGGCGCTGTCCGATCCGGCGCGGACCACGGTGATCGCCGCGCTCGGTCCGAACATGCTGAAGCTCGCCCGGGACGCGACGCGGGGCGCGATCCCGTACAACGTGACGCCCGATCACACCGCGCAGGCGCGCGAGATTCTCGGGTCGGGCAAGTGGCTGTGCGTGGAGCAAAAGGTCTGCCTCGAAAGCGACGCCACAACCGCGCGGACCCTCGCGGCCAAGGAACTGGCCCGCTACATGGTGCTGCCGAACTATCGCAACAACTGGCTGCGCCAGGGCTTCACCGAGGCGGACCTGGAAGGGCAGGGGTCGGACCGGTTCCTCGACGCCATGGTCGTGTGGGGCGACGAGGCGGCGATCCACGCGCGGTTGCAGGCGCACCTCGACGCCGGCGCCGATCACGTCTGCCTGCAACCGGTCCACGCCGATGGCGATGCCGCCGCGCTGGACCGGACCGTTGCGGCGCTGGCGCCCGGCTGAGCCGACCTTTTCTGGATTGCAATAGGGTTCGCTGTTTTATAATATGGAACAAAGAAGGAACAATAGCGATCGGCATCGCGGAGGGGAGCGGCATGCGGATCGGGAACATTGTCTTGGCGCTCGTGTGTCCCGCGCTCGCGGCTTGCGCGACGCCGGAGTACATGTCGCCGGAGGTGAGCGACGCCGAACTGCAACGGGTCGCTGCCGCCCGCAGCGACCAGGCCAAGAAAGTGAAGCGCGACCGGGTCGAGGCGGCCCGCATCGTCACCGCTGCCGAGATGCGGCTGCGCCCGGCGATCCGCGACCTCTGCGAGAACGTCTCCGGCAAGAATTGCGATTTCGATATCAGCATCGAGAACGATGACGACACGCCGAACGCCTACGCCAGCGGCGAGAACAAGATCGTCATCACCACCGCGATGCTGGAATACCTGGAGAGCGAGGACGAGGTCGCCTTCGTGCTGGCGCACGAGATCGGCCACCACATGGCCAACCACATCAACGAGGGCAAGCGCAACATGACCGTCGGCGCGCTGGTCGGCGGCGCGCTGCTCGGCGCGCTGGCGGCGGCGGGCTCGCGCGACAGCTACAACCGCTCGCGCAATATCGCCAAGGCAACCCAGCTTGGCGCGACCGTCGGCGCCGTCGGCGGCCGGCTGTCCTACTCCAAGGCGCAGGAGCGCGAGGCCGACTATCTCGGCATCTATGCCATCGAACTGGCGGGCTACGACCCGACGGCGGCGGCGCGGGTGATGGACCGGTTCACGCAGATCAATCCGCGCTCGGCCCGGCCGACCAGCTTCTTCGGCACGCACCCAAGCTCGATCGAACGCGAGGCACGGGCGCTGAAGGTCAAGCGCGAGATCGAGGAGAAGCGCGACGCCGGCCTGCCGATGATCCCAAACCGCGTCGCCAAGGACAACTAGCCGGCCAACCCCATCTGCCGCAGCATCGCCTGGGCCAGGGGGCTTTGCGGATCGGCGATGGAGGCGGTGACGGTGAAGTGGTTCAGGCCGTCCGGCTCCAGATATTCCACGTCGCAGCCGGCGTTGCGGCACATCTCGGCGTAGTCGCGCGACATGCCAATCCAGCTCTCGGTCTCGGCACCGCCGACCGCGACCAGGACCGGGCCGCCGTGGCGCGGCGCCATGTCCTTCGGGCTGAGCCTGTCGACCATGTCGGCGGTCAGCCGGATCTCGGCGTTGACCGTGATGTTCAGCACCGGGGCGACGTCGTACACGCCGGTGATCGGTGCGCCGCCCTTGATCAGGTCGACGGGCAAGCCATCCTGGCGCCAGTCGCGGGCCAGCGCCATCGCCGTCAGGTGTCCGCCGGCGGAACTGCCGGAGACATAAATACGCGCCGGGTCGCCGCCGTGGTCGGCGATGTTGCGATGGATCCAAGCAAGGCAGCGATAGGCCTGCGCGACGATGTCGTCGAGCGTCACGGTCGGGCACAGGTCGTAGCCGGCCAGCACGCAGACCGCGCCGGCGTCGGTGAAGGTCGGCGTCAGGTGCGGGAAGTCGGCCCGGCTGTTGCCGCGCCAGTAGCCGCCGTGGAAGTAGACCTGAACCGGCGCCGGGGCGTCGCCGGCCGGCCGGTAGATATCGACCTTCTCGCGCTCGCCCGAACCGTAAGGCACGTCAAGCGTGGCGCGCAGCTTGCCGCGCACGGCATCCGCGGCGGCGTTGCGCTGTTCGGTCAGCTTCTCGAAGTCCTTCACCGCCGCGCGCGGGTTGAACTGGCCTTCCCAATCCATCGTCGTCGCTCTCCTCAACTCGTTCGTCGGCGCAGGTTAGCAAGCTTCGGCATCGGCACCACGGTCGACACGCCCAGCACGATCAGCGCCAGCGAGCCGAGTTCGGGCCAGCCGAGCGGCGCGTCGACCAGCCAGGCGCTGGACGTCAGGCCTATCACCGGCACCAGCAGGACCGCCATCGACGCCACGCTCATCGGCAGGGTCTGCACCAGCCGGAACCAGACATAGACCCCGAACGAGACGCCGATCAGCACGTTGTAGGCCAGCGCCAGGCTGGCGACCCAGGAGATCGGGCCGATCCGGTCGGCCTCCAGGACAGCGGCGGCGAAACAGATCGGCAGGCCGCCGATGACAAGCTGCCAGCCGCTCAAGGTCGGCATCGACATCGCCCAGCTGCGACGTTTCACCAGCGTGCCGCCGCCGGCCCAGACCATCGCAGCGCCCAGCATCGCCAGCACGCCGGGCAGCGACAGGTCGCCGTCGCCGAAGATCGATGGCGCCACCAGCACCGCGACGCCGGCGAGGCCGAGCCCGAGGCCGACATACTGCCGCTGGCGCGGCCGTTCGCCGAGCAGCCAGATGCCGAACAGAAACGCCCACAACGGCATGGTGTAGGCGAGCAGCACGGCGCGGCCGGAGCCGAGCAGGACCACGCCGGTCGCGGTCAGCATCAGCCACAGCGTGGAGTTGACGAAGGCGATCACCAGCAGCCCGCCCCACTCGTTGCGCGGGATGCGGATACTGTCGCCGGTGGCGAGCGCGATCAGCAGCAGGATCGCGCCGCCGGCCTCGGCACAGATCGCGCGGAAGGTCAGGATCGGCATCTCGGCCAGCGCGATCTGCATGAACGGCCAGAACAGGCCCCAGCCGAGCGTCATCGCGCCCAGCATGACCAGCTTGCCGCCGCCGACCGTGTCGGCCGGCGGCGTGGTCGTGTGGGTCGGCTGGGTCAGGCGGTGAAGGCCTGGATGCCGGTCTGGGCGCGGCCGAGAATCAGGGCGTGCACGTCGTGGGTGCCCTCGTAGGTGTTCACCGTCTCCAGGTTCATCACGTGGCGCATCACGTGATACTCGTCGGAGATGCCGTTGCCGCCGTGCATGTCGCGCGCCATGCGGGCGATGTCGAGCGATTTGCCGCAGCTGTTGCGCTTGATCAGCGAGATCGCCTCGGGAAGCACCTTGCCCTCGTCCATCAGCCGGCCGACCCGCAGGCAGCCCTGGTAGCCGAGCGCGATCTCGGTCTGCATGTCGGCGAGCTTCTTCTGGATCAGCTGGTTGGCGGCCAGCGGGCGGCCGAACTGGGTCCGCTCCAGGGTGTAGTTCAGCGCCGCGTGCCAGCAGAACTCCGCGGCGCCCAGCGAGCCCCAGGCGATGCCGTAGCGAGCCCGATTCAGGCAGCCGAATGGGCCGCCCAGGCCGCGCGCGTTGGGCAGCTTGTTCTCTTCCGGTACGAACACGTTATCGAGCACGATCTCGCCGGTGATCGAGGCCTTAAGCGACAGCTTGCCGATGATCTTCGGGGTCGAGAAACCCTTGAACTCGCGCTCGACCACGAAGCCGCGGATCGTGCCCTCGTCGTCCTTGGCCCAGACCACGGCAAGGTCGGCGATCGGCGAGTTGGTGATCCACATCTTGGCACCGTTCAGCACGTAGCCGCCGTCGACCTTCTTGGCCCGGGTCTTCATGCCGCCGGGGTCGGAGCCGTGGTCCGGCTCGGTCAGGCCGAAGCAGCCGACCCACTCGCCGGTGGCCAGCTTGGGCAGGTATTTCTGGCGTTGCTCCTCCGAGCCGTAGGCGTGGATCGGGTGCATCACCAGGCTGGACTGCACGCTGGCGGCGGAGCGATAGCCGCTGTCGACGGCCTCGATCTCGCGCGCCACCAGGCCATAGCTGACGTAGTTCACGCCGGCGCAGCCATAGCCCTCGATGGTCGGGCCGAGGAAGCCCATCTCGCCCATCTCGTTCATGATCTCGCGGTCGAAGCGTTCCTGGCGCGTCGCCTCGATGATCCGCGGCAGCAGTTTCTCGCGCGCGTACTGATGCGCGGTGTCGCGGATCAGCCGCTCGTCCTCGGTGAGCTGGTCCTCGATCTGGAACGGGTCTTCCCAGACGAACTCGGCCTTCGGGGCTTTCGCGCCCGGGGTGGCGGTTTCGACACTCATGGCTTCAACTCCCTGACGGCAGGACCGCCGTGCTCTCGATTTCCAGCCGGGCGCGGTCTTCCAGCAGCCCGGCGACCACGACCAGCGTCATGGCCGGATAATGCTTGCCCAGAAGCTCGCGGTAACTCTGCCCGATCTCGCGGCCGGCGGCGATGTATTCGGCCTTGTCGACCACGTACCAGGTCATCCGCACAAGATGTTCCGGGCCGGCGCCGGCCTCTGCCAGCACGTCGACGGTGTTCTGCAGCGCCTGGCGCGCCTGGGCGGCGAAGTCGTCGCTCTCGAACTCAGACGTCCGCGGGTTCCAGCCGATCTGGCCGGCGACCATCACCACCTTGCCCTCGGCCAGCACGCCGTTGGCGTAGCCTTTCGGTGCGGCCCAGTCCGCCGGGTTGAGCGCCTTCATGCCGTCCTCGTCTTCCCCTGATGAGCAGTTCACGCGGGTTTTAGTCGCAAAGCGCGAACTGAAACAACCGTTGCCGCCGTATACGGCAACAGGGCCGGGGTGCGACAATTCGAACCACGGCGACCCGTTAACCGGACCTTGACCATAACGGGTCATCATCTGAAGCTAACCGACGTTTATTCGCGCGGACGTCGGCGCGTGGCGTTTATGCGGGACATGACAATGGATTACGAGGCAGTCTTAAGGGATCGGTTGGACGCGTTGCGGGACGAGGGCCGCTATCGCGTGTTCGCCGACCTGTCACGACATGCCGGTCGTTTTCCAAACGCCACCCGGCATACCGATCAAGGCACCCAGGCGGTCACGGTGTGGTGCTCGAACGACTATCTTGGCATGGGCCAGTCGGAGATCGTCACCGCGGCGATGCACCAGGCGATCGACGAGATGGGCGCCGGTTCGGGCGGCACGCGCAACATCTCCGGCACCACGCACTACCACGTCATGCTGGAGGAGGAACTCGCGCACCTGCACGGCAAGGAAGCCGCGCTGCTGTTTACCTCGGGCTACATCTCCAATGAAGCGACCCTGTCGACCCTGGCGCAGGTGCTGCCCGACTGCATCATCTATTCCGACGCGCTGAACCATGCGTCGATGATCCAGGGGGTGCGCCACGGCGGCGGCCCGAAGCGGATCTGGCGGCACAACGACGTCGCTCATCTGGAAGAACTGCTGGCCGCCGACGATCCGAAGGCGGCGAAGATCGTGGCCTTCGAGTCGGTGTACTCGATGGACGGCGACATCGCGCCGATGGCCGAGATCTGCGACCTGGCCGAGAAGTATGGCGCGCTGACCTACCTGGACGAAGTGCACGCGGTCGGCATGTACGGGCCGCGCGGCGCCGGCGTGGCCGAACGCGACGGCGTGATGGCCCGGATCGACATCGTCGAGGGCACGCTGGCCAAGGCCTTCGGCGTGATGGGCGGCTACATCACCGGGTCGGCCAACCTGATCGACGTGGTGCGCAGTTACGCGTCGAGCTTCATCTTCACCACCTCGCTGGCGCCGGCGCTGGCGGCCGGGGCGCTGGCCAGCGTGCGCCACGTGATGCAGGACGGGGCGCTGCGCGTGCGCCATCAGGAGCGGGCAGATACGCTGAAGCGGCGTCTGAGCGACGCCGGCCTGCCGGTGATGCCGTCGGTCAGCCACATTGTGCCGGTGCTGGTCGGCGATCCGGTGCTGTGCAAACGCGTCAGCGACGAACTGCTGGACCTGCACGGTGTCTACGTGCAGCCGATCAACTACCCCACCGTGCCGCGCGGGACCGAGCGGCTGCGTTTCACGCCCTCGCCGCTGCACGACGACGCGATGATCGAGCATCTGGTCGATAGCCTGAACGAGGTGTGGTCACGCCTGAACCTGCGCCGGGCCGCCTGAAGGCCGATGCGCGGGCGCGGCGAATACCTGATCGAGTTGCACCAGGTCGGTGCCTTCGTGAAGGTTTCGGCGATCGACCCGGTCACCGGCACCGAGGTCTCGATCACCGGCCCGGCGACCGCCGGCGAGGCGATCCTGTCGCGCAACGCAATCAACAAGCTGCAATACGTGCTGCGCAAGAACGCCGCAAAGGCGGAGGCAAGGCGCCGCGGGATCGAGGTCTGATCGGGTAGGGCCGCGGCCCTATTCGTCGGGGCGGCGGCGGCCGAGGCCGATCTTCTTGGCGAACTTGGAACGCTGATTGGAATAGCTCGGCGCGACCATCGGATAGTCGGCCGGCAGCGCCCATTTCGCCCGGTACTCTTCCGGCGTCATGTTGTAGCGCGTGCGCAGGTAGCGCTTCAGCATCTTCAGCTTGCGGCCGTCTTCCAGGCAGATGATGTAGTCCTGATGCACCGACTTGCGCACCGCCACGGCCGGGCGGGCCGCCGGGTGCGCCGCCGCGCCATTGCCATTCTCGACGCCGTCGACCTCGGTCAGGGCGCGATGCACGGTCCGGATCAGGCCGGGAAGCTCGGTGGCGCTGACGGTGTGGTTGCGCACGTAGGCCGAAACCACGTCCGACACCATCCGCAGGACATCGTCCGAACCGCCTGCCGCCGAACCGTTTGGCGCGTTTGCCGTTTCTGCCATCGTCAAAGTCTAGGTCCCTGCACCGCAGTGGAACTCGCACGGTAACCGTCAAAAGTCAACAATCGGTTACCAATATAGAGACACAGACCGGGCGTCGTTGCTCAAATGTTTGGCAAATGTAGCCAAGTCGTCTTGTCGCACGGCCATGTAGTCTTGGCGAAGACTTGCGGCCGGGCAGGGCCGTGGCGTCTGCGGCGAACGTCGATGCGGCAATGTGCAAACAGCGTCTTGTGCGGCTATAGCCGGTCGAGGCAAGATATGGTATGCGCAAGCGCCGCCGCGCCAGGCGGCGCGCAAGGAGAATTTCCACCGCATGTCGATCCCCGCCGCCGACCGGTCGCGTTCCGAGAATCCGTTCTTCGAGCGCGATCTGGACGCCGCCGATCCCGATCTGTTCGCGTCGATCGCCGGCGAATTGCTTCGCCAGCAGAACGAGATCGAGCTGATTGCCTCGGAAAACATCGTCAGCCGCGCCGTGTTGCAGGCGCAAGGCTCGGTGCTGACCAACAAGTATGCCGAGGGCTATCCCGGCCGGCGTTATTATGGCGGCTGCGGGCATGTCGACATCGCCGAGCGGCTGGCGATCGAACGCGCCTGCGAACTGTTCGACTGCGGCTTCGCCAACGTGCAACCGCATTCCGGCGCACAGGCCAACCAGGCCGCGTTCATGGCCCTGCTGAAGCCTGGCGACACCATCATGGGCATGTCGCTGGCGGCCGGCGGCCACCTGACCCATGGCGCGCCGCCGAACCAGTCGGGCAAGTGGTTTCACGCGGTGCAGTATGGCGTGCGTCGCGACGACCATCTCATCGACTTCGACGAGGTCGCAAAGCTGGCCGCCGAGCACAAGCCAAAGCTGATCGTGGCCGGCGGCTCGGCCTATCCGCGCACCATCGACTTCAAGCGCTTCCGCGAGATCTGCGACAGCGTCGGCGCCGTGCTGATGGTCGACATGGCGCACTTCGCCGGCCTGGTCGCGGCCGGCGTGCATCCCAGCCCGCTGCCGCACGCCCACGTCGTCACCACCACCACGCACAAGACGCTGCGCGGGCCGCGCGGCGGCATGGTGCTGACCAACGACGAGGCGCTGGGCAAGAAGATCAACTCCGCGGTGTTCCCCGGCCTGCAGGGCGGCCCGCTGATGCACGTCATCGCCGCCAAGGCGGTGGCGTTCGGCGAGGCGCTGCGGCCCGACTTCAAGGACTACGCGCAGGCCGTCGTCGACAATGCGCGGGCCATGGCCGCGGTGCTGGTCGAACGCGGCCTGGATATCGTCGCCGGCGGCACCGACACCCACCTGATGCTGGTCGACCTGCGGCCCAAGGGCCTGACCGGCGATGTCGCCGAGAAGGCGATGGAGCGCGCCGGCATCACCTGCAACAAGAACGGCGTGCCGTTCGATCCGGAGAAGCCGACCGTGACCTCCGGCGTCCGGCTGGGTTCGCCGGCCGGGACCACGCGCGGCTTCGGTGTCGCCGAGTTCCAGCAGATCGGCCACCTGATCGGCGACGTGTTGGACGGCCTGGCGACGAACGGCGTCGACGGCAACGACCTCACCGAGCGGGCGATCCGCGAGAAAGTGCTGGACCTGTGCCAGCGCTTCCCGATCTACAACTGAGTTAGGCGGGAAGAGCGATGCGCTGTCCGTTCTGCGGTCATGACGACACCCAGGTGAAGGATTCGCGCCCGACCGAGGACAACGCCGCGATCCGGCGGCGCCGCTTCTGCCCGAATTGCACCTCGCGCTTCACCACCTTCGAGCGGGTGCAGTTGCGCGAGCTGACCATCATGAAAAAGAACGGCCAACGCATGCCGTTCGACCGCGACAAGCTGTTCCGCTCGATCCAGATCGCGATCCGCAAGCGGCCGGTCGATCCGGACCGGGTGGAGCGCATCGTCAGCTCGATCCAGCGCCGGCTGGAAAGCTCCGGCGAGAGCGAGATCAAGTCGGCGGCGATCGGCGAGATGGTGATGGATGCGCTTGCCGGCCTCGATCCGGTAGCCTATGTGCGGTTCGCCTCGGTGTACCGCAACTTCCGCGAGGCGAAGGACTTCGAGGAATTCATTGAGCAGATCGGCGGCGCCGGCGACGACATCGACGACTAACGCGCTCTGCGCCAGCGATGGCGCGCACATGCGCGCGGCGATCGCGCTGGCGCGTCGTGGCCTGGGGCGGACCTGGCCCAATCCCAACGTCGGTTGCGTGCTGGTCAACGACGGCCGGGTGGTCGGGCGCGGCTGGACCCAGCCCGGCGGCCGCCCGCATGCCGAGACCGAGGCGCTGGCCCGGGCCGGCGACGCGGCCAGGGGGGCCACCGCCTACGTCACGCTGGAGCCCTGCGCCCACACCGGCAAGACACCTCCTTGCGCCAAGGCGTTGATCGCCGCCGGGGTGGCGCGCGTGGTCGTGGCGCTACGCGATCCGGACCCGCGGGTCGATGGCAAGGGGCTGGCGATGCTGCGTCGCGCCGGCATCGCTGTCGCCGAGAACTGCGAGGCCGAGGCAGCGGCCGAGGTGGTGGCCGGGTTCCTGATGCGGGTCGGGCACGGCCGGCCGCTGTTCACCTGGAAGGTCGCCAGCACGCTGGATGGCCGCATCGCCACGCGCAGCGGCGACTCGCAGTGGATCACCGGGCCTGCGGCGCGCGAGCGCGGTCATCATTTGCGCGCCACGCATGACGCCATCCTGGTCGGGGCCGGCACCGTGGCGGCCGACGACCCGCTGCTGACCTGCCGGCTGCCAGGTCTGGAAGACCGTCAGCCGCTGCGGCTGGTGCTGGACGGGCAATGTCGACTGCGGCCCGACAGCAAGCTGGCGCTCAGCGCGCAGGACTCGCCGGTGTGGGTGCTGACCACGGCGCGGGCGGCGCAGCGGGCGGCGGCACGGAAACTGCGCGAGGCGGGGGTGCGGGTTTGCGGCCTGCCGGATGTCGACGGCCATGTCGATCTGGCAGCGGCGGCGCGTTATCTCGGCAAGCACGGGCTGACCCGCGTGCTGGTCGAGGGCGGCGGCGGGTTGACGGCCGCGCTGCTGCGCGAGGAACTGGTCGACCGGGTGTGCTGGTTCCGCAACGCCAGCCTGATCGGCGGCGACGGCATCGCCGCGCTGGGGCCGCTCGGCCTTGGCAAGGTCGGTCACCGGCCGCGCCTGCGCGCGCTCTCCAGCCAGCCGGTTGGCGACGACCTACTGGAAACCTTCGCGCTGGCGCCTTAATAAGGGGCCATGTTCACCGGCATCGTCACAGACGTCGGGCGGGTCCGTGCGGTCACCGCCACAGGCGACACCCGTTTCGAGATCGAGACCGCCTATGACGTGGCGCGGATCGAGCTGGGCGCATCGATCAGCTGCGCCGGCGTCTGTCTCACCGTGGTGGCCAAGGAACCGGGCTGTTTCGCGGTCGACGCCTCCGCCGAGACCCTGGCCTGTTCCAACGCCGGCGACTGGCGCGAGGGCACGAGGCTGAACCTGGAGCGGGCGCTGAAGGTCGGCGACGAACTGGGCGGGCATATCGTCACCGGCCATGTCGACGGCGTCGCCGCCATCGTCGAGCGCCGGCCTGAGGGCGACAGCATCCGGCTGGCCTTCGAGTTGCCGGCGAACCTGGCCGATTTCGTCGCGCCCAAGGGTTCGGTGGCGATCAACGGCGCGTCGCTGACCGTGAACGAAGTCGACGAGCGGCGCTTCGGCGTCAACCTGATCCCACACACCCTGTCGATGACCACCTTCGGCGAGGCCAAGGTCGGCGAGCGGGTGAATATCGAGATCGACGTGCTGGCCCGCTACATGGCCCGCATGCTGCGCAAGGAAGCCCCGTGAGTTCGGACGACGACCACCCCTACCTCTCCAGCATCGAAGAAATCCTGGATGATGCCCGGCAGGGCCGGATGTTCATCCTGGTCGACGACGAGGATCGCGAGAACGAGGGCGACCTGGTGATCCCGGCGGCGATGGCAACGCCGGACGCGATCAACTTCATGGCCAAGTACGGCCGCGGCCTGATCTGCCTGGCACTGAACAAGGACCGGATCGACGACCTTGGCCTGGCGCTGATGACCCGGCGCAACGAGAGCCGCCACGACACCGCCTTCACGGTCTCGATCGAGGCCAGGGAAGGGGTCACGACCGGCATCTCGGCGGCCGATCGGGCGCGTACGGTCGAGGTCGCCATCGACCCCAACGCCGGGCCCAAGGACATCAATACGCCCGGCCACATCTTCCCGCTGCTGGCGCGCGAGGGCGGCGTGCTGGTGCGCGCCGGCCACACCGAGGCCTCGGTCGACATCGCGCGCATGGCCGGGCTGCCTTCGGCCGGCGTGATCTGCGAGATCATGAACGATGACGGCACCATGGCGCGGATGCCCGACTTGGTGAAGTTCGCCCAGTTCCACGGCATCAAGATCGCCACCATCGCCGACCTGATCAAATACCGGCGCACCACGGAGACCTACGTCGAGCGTGTCTCCGAGGTCGACTTCAAAAGCCGCTATGGCGGTGACTTCCAGATGATGGTGTACGTCAACAAGGTGTCCTATTCGGAGCATATCGTGCTGGTGAAGGGCGACGTCGGCAGCGGCGGGCCGGTGCCGGTGCGAATGCACGGGCTGGACGTGCTGAGCGATGCGCTGGGCGACATGGACGGCAAGGCGGGCCTGCTGCAGGCGGCGATGCAAACCATCGCCAAGCTGGATCGCGGCGTCGTGGTGCTGATCCGCGAGGCGATGCCGACCATGGTGTCCGACCGTATCCGCCGCCGCACCGGCCAACCGGTCGGCAGCCACTACGAACTGCGCGACTACGGCATCGGCGCGCAGATTCTGACGGATCTTGGCATCACCGAGATGGAATTGCTGACCAACTCCGACTACGACATCGTCGGGCTCACAGGCTATGGCCTCAAGGTGGTCGGCACGCGGCCGATCGAGATCGAGTAGTACCAACGCATGGCCGACAAGCCGCATGTCCTGATCGTCGAGGCGCGCTACTACGAGGCGATCAACGACGCCCTGTTGCAAGGCGCGATCGCCGAGATCGAAAGCCGGGGCGCGACCTGGGAGAAGCTGGTGGTGCCGGGCGCCTTCGAGGTGCCGGGCGCGATCCGCTTCGCGCACGTCAGCGCGGACCGGCACTATGACGCCTATGTCGGCATCGGCTGTGTGATCCGTGGCGAGACCTCGCACTACGACCACATCTGCACCGAGGTGGCGCGCGGCCTGATGGACCTGGCGCTGAATCATTTGCTGGCGGTCGGCTTCGGCGTGTTGACGGTGGAGAATCAGGACCAGGCCCACGCGCGCGCCGACCCGGATCGCAAGAACAAGGGCCGCGAGGCGGCCAAGGCGGCGCTCGACATGCTCGACGCCAAGCGTCATTTCGGGCTGACCGGCCGATGACCGAGCCCGATGGCAAACCCAAGTCGCTCGCGCGCCGGCGCCACGCGGCGCGTCTGGCGGCAGTGCAGGCGCTGTACCAGATAGAGCAGACCGGCGCCGAGACCGATGCGGAATCCGTGATACTGGAGTTCGCCGAGCATCGCGGCGGCGCGGTTCTCGCCGAAACCATGGGCGACGCCGCCGCCGACCTGGACCAGGCGCACTTCGCCGACCTGGTGCGCGGCAGCTCGCGCCGGCAAGTTGACATCGACAAGTGGCTCGGCCAGGCGCTGGTCAAGGGTTGGCCGCTGACGCGGCTCGACGCGGTGCTGCGCGCTATCCTGCGCTGCGGCACCTACGAGCTGTGGGCGCGCGGCGACGTGCCGGCCAAGGTGGTGATCTCCGAATATGTCGACCTGGCCGACGCCTTCTTCGGCGGCGACGAGGTCGGCATGGTCAACGCGGTGCTCGACCGCATCGGCCGGCGGCTGCGGCAGGGCGACCTGGCGCCGCTGGATCCCGACCCCCACGACCGTAATGGCACGACCGGGTGAGTTCGAGCTGATCGCGCGCCTGCTGGCGCCGATCGCGCGCGACCCGGCGGCGCTAGGCCTGCTCGATGATGCCGCGGTGCTGGACGTGCCGGCCGGACGGCAACTGGTGGCGACCGCCGACGCGCTGGTCGCCGACGTGCATTTCCGATCCGAGGACCCGCCCGATGCGATCGCCTGGAAGGCGCTCGCCGTGAACCTGTCGGACGTCGCGGCGATGGGCGGCCGGCCGCTCGGCCACCTGCTCACCGTGGCCTGGCCGGGCGGGCTCGCCACCGAGTGGATCGAGGCATTCTGCGCCGGGCTGGGCGTGGCCGGTGAGCGCTGGGGCTCGGCACTGCTGGGCGGCGACACGGTTTCCACGCCGGGACCGCTGAGCCTGTCGATCACCGCGCTCGGCACCGTCCCGACGGGCAAGGCGCTGACCCGCGCCGGCGCCAGGCCGGGCGACCTGCTGTGCGTCAGCGGACCGATCGGCGACGCGGCGCTGGGTCTGAAGCGGCTCAAGGCCGGCGCCGGCAATGACGACCCGGCGGCGGCGAAGTACTTGCGGCCGGAGCCGCGCATCGATCTCGGGCATGCGCTGGTGGGCCATGCCACCGCTTGCCTGGATATTTCCGACGGGCTGGTGGCGGACGCTGGCCACATCGCCGAGGTTTCCAAGGTCGCGCTGACGATCGAGGCCGCCAAGGTACCGCTGTCCGACACCGCGCGGGCGGCGCTGGCGTCCGGCGAGATCGACCTGGGCGAGCTGCTAACCGGCGGTGACGACTACGAGCTGCTGTTCACCGCAGCCGACGCGCCGCACGGCAGCGCGATCGGCCGAGTCGACGCTGGCGAGGGGGTGCGGGTGCTCGATGTCGAGGGACAAACGTTGGCGCTGTCCGCCACAGGCTGGCGACACTTCTGACATCAGCAAAGAACGGTTTGTTAACGCGAACTGTGCCATGTCTGACGGTGAACGCGGTGCCGGATAGACGCCGGCGCACCGTCACAGGGACCGAAGGACCATGCACGAATCCGCCTTTCGCCGTTGGTGTCGCCGACTGGTCATCTTGCTCGGCTGCGCGATCGCGACGCCGGCGCAATCGATGGACATGATCTCCGGCCTGCTCGGCGGCGACGAGACGGCCAGCGAGGATGGCGAGGCGAACGGCGAGGCGTCCGCCGACGCAGAGGGCAGCGTCAATGATGGCAATGTCTACATCCAGATCGACTCGCTGACCGCGCCGGTCATCGTGCGCCAGCGGGTGCGGCATCACATCCTGCTCACACTGAGCCTGGAAGTGCCGTCGATGTCGGACAAGAACCAGGTCGCCCGGGTGATGCCGCGACTGCGCGACGCCATGCTGCGCGACCTCTACGCCTCGCCGATCGTGCATACCGAGGACAGCGGTCACCTCGACATGGAAGGCCTGCGCGAGCGCATGATCGCGGTCGCCCGCGCCACCATCGGCACCGACATGGTGAAGGACATCCTGATCGTCCGGGCGATGCGCTCGAGCTAGCGCGCCGTCCATCGGCTGGCATGGCTGGCCTGCGGCAAATGGCGGTTGTCAGCCAGTTCGCCGGAACCTAATTTCGGCGCCCCATGTCCGAACCCCTCTCCACGCGAGCGCAGTGGCGCAACGTCGCGCTGCTGTGCCTGTGCCAGGGTCTGTTTGTCTGCAGCCAGAGCTCGCTGTTCCTGACCGGCGGCCTGGTCGGCTTCGCGCTGGCCGACGACAAGGCGCTGGCGACGCTGCCGGTGACCACGACGATCCTGGGCACCGCGCTGGCCACCGTGCCGGCGAGCTTCTACATGCGCCGGTTCGGCCGCAAGGCTGGGTTCATGACCGGCAGTTGTTTGGCTATGATCGGCGCGCTGATCTCCGCCTATGCCATTTCGCAATCGGACTTCTGGCTGTTCGCCTTCGGCACCTTCCTGTTCGGCTGCTACAACGCCTTTTGCCAGTATTACCGCTTCGCCGCCGCTGATGCCTCGGCGCCGGCGTTCAAGGCCAAGGCGCTGTCGCTGGTGCTGGCCGGCGGAGTGATCGCCGGCTTTCTCGGCCCGACCCTGGCGACCGGCACCCGCGACCTGATCACGCCTTATTCGTATCTCGCGACGGTATTGATCCTGGGCGGGCTGGCGGCGGGCGCGCTGGTTCTGGTCAGCGGCACGCGACTGCCCGGACTGAGCGAGGAGGAGCGGGCGACCAGCGGGCGACCGCTCGGCCAGATCATGGCGCAGCCGGCCTTCATCATCGCCGCGACCTCGTCGATGATCGGATTCGGCGTCATGAGCCTGATCATGACCGCGACGCCGCTGGCGATGATTTCCTGCGGGTTTCAGGACACCGACGCCGGCACGGTGATTCAATGGCATGTGCTCGGCATGTTCGGGCCGTCCTTCTTCACCGGCCACCTGATCACCAAGTTCGGCCTCTCGCGGGTGATGGGCGCCGGCGTGGTGGCCCTGGCGGTGGCGCTCGGCTTCACGCTGTCGGGCATCGACATGGCGAACTTCTGGGCCGGGCTGGTCCTGGTCGGAATTGGCTGGAACTTCCTGTTCATCGGCGGCTCGACGCTGCTGACCAGCGCCTACACGCCATCGGAACGGGCCAAGACCCAGGCCGCGCACGACTTGCTGGTCTTCGGCACGACGGCGTCGGCGTCGGCGCTGTCGGGGCTGTTGTTGAACCACTATGGCTGGGAGACAGTGAACGTGATCGCCGGGCCGTTCATCGTCGCCGTCGCGGTGGTGATCGGCGCCATGGCCTGGAACCAGCGCCACGCGCGCAAACCGGCCTGAGCCGCGCGTATGAAGCAATCTGGCAATCGCCGGTTGCTTTATCGCAACACTTTTGGCATTTTCCGCGCGCTTTTTCGGCAGGGGGCTGCGCGTCTTCGCGCCGTCAACCCCGTTCACCCAAAGAGGAACTGACCATGGCACCCGCTCTGGTATTCGCGACTGTATGCGGCGTCATCGCGCTCGCCTACGGCGTCTGGGCCTACCGCTCGGTGATGGCGGCCAGCGCCGGCAACGAGCGCATGCAGGAGATCGCAGGCGCGATCCAGGAGGGCGCCAGGGCCTACCTGAACCGGCAATACACGACGATCGGCATCGTCGGCGTCGTCGTCTTCGTGATTCTCGGCTTCCTGCTCGACTTCGTCGTCGCCGGCGGCTTCGCGGTCGGCGCGGTGCTGTCGGGCGCGGCCGGCTATATCGGCATGAACGTGTCGGTGAAGGCCAACGTGCGCACCACCGAGGCGGCACGCCAGGGCCTGAAGCAGGGCCTGGACGTCGCCTTCAAGTCCGGCGCCATCACCGGCATGCTGGTGGTCGGCCTGGCGCTGCTGGCGGTGACCGTCTACTACGCGATCCTGCTGGCGACCGGCGCGGAAGGGCGCGGCGTGATCGATCCGCTGGTGGCGCTCGGCTTCGGCGCCTCGCTGATCTCGATCTTCGCCCGACTGGGCGGCGGCATCTTCACCAAGGGCGCCGATGTCGGCGCCGACCTGGTCGGCAAGGTCGAGGCCGGGATCCCGGAGGATGACCCGCGCAACCCGGCGGTGATCGCCGACAATGTGGGCGACAATGTCGGCGACTGCGCCGGTATGGCCGCCGACCTGTTCGAGACCTACGTGGTCACCATCGTCGCCACCATGGTGCTGGCCTCGATCAACTTCATCGCCAATCCTGAATTGGCTGGCAACGTCATGCTGTACCCGCTGGCGATCGGCGGTGCCTGCATCGTGACCTCGGTGATTGGCACCTTCTTCGTCCGCCTGGGCGCCTCGCAGAACATCATGGGCGCGCTGTACAAGGGCTTCATCGTCACCGCCGTGCTGTCGGCGATCGCGATCCTGCCGGTCACCGCCTGGATGGTCGGCCTCGGTGAGATCGCCGGCACCACCTATAGCGGCCTCGACCTGTTCTGGTGCGCGCTTACCGGCCTGGTGGTTACCGGCCTGCTGGTCTGGATCACCGAGTACTACACGTCGACCGAGTTCCGCCCGGTGCGCCGGGTGGCCGAAGCGTCGAACACGGGCCATGCGACGAACGTCATCGCCGGCCTGGCGGTCGGCATGGAGGCGACCGCGATCCCCGCCCTGATCATCATGGCCGGCATCATCGTCAGCTTCTCGCTTGCCGGCCTGTTCGGCATCGCCATCGCGGTGACCGCGATGCTGGCGCTGGCCGGCATGGTGGTGGCGCTGGACGCCTACGGCCCGGTGACCGACAACGCCGGCGGCATCGCGGAGATGGCCGAGCTGGAAGACTCGGTGCGCGAGATCACCGACAAGCTGGACGCGGTCGGCAACACCACCAAGGCGGTGACCAAGGGCTACGCGATCGGCTCCGCGGGCCTTGGCGCGCTGGTGCTGTTCGCGGCCTACACGGCGGACCTGGAGTATTTCGGCGACAACCCGGAGCTGTTCCCGTACTTCGCCGGGGTCGAGATCGACTTCGCGCTGTCCAACCCCTACGTCGTGGTCGGGCTGATCTTCGGCGGCTTGCTGCCGTTCCTGTTCAGCGCCATGAGCATGACCGCGGTCGGCCGCGCCGCCGGCTCGGTGGTGGAGGAAGTGCGGCGGCAGTTCCGCGAGACCAAGGGCATCATGGAAGGCACCACGCGGCCCGACTATGGCCGCACCGTGGACCTGCTGACCAAGGCGGCGATCAAGGAGATGATCGTGCCGTCGCTGCTGCCGGTGCTGGCGCCGATCGTGCTGTACTTCGCGATGTTCTTCATCGCCGGCAAGGGCCCGGCCTTCGCCGCGGTCGGCGCGATGTTGCTGGGCGTGATCGTCACCGGCCTGTACCTGGCGGTGTCGATGACCGTCGGCGGTGGCGCTTGGGACAACGCCAAGAAGTACATCGAGGACGGCAATCACGGCGGCAAGGGCTCCGAAGCCCACAAGGCCGCGGTGACCGGCGATACGGTCGGCGATCCCTACAAGGACACGTCCGGCCCGGCGGTGAACCCGATGATCAAGATCACCAACATCATCGCACTGCTGCTGCTGGCGGTTCTGGCGCACTAGGCGCGGGCGACCTCTGGAAAAGGCCCGGTCGCTTCGGCGGCCGGGCCTTTTTGCTTGTCTAGAGCTTGTCTCGCTTTCGCGGAATCGGCACCGGCCTGCCGAACATGAAACGTCCTAGCGCCGGCCGGGATTCGCCTGTTCATTGTTGTTGAAGCGGCCGAGGTTGCCGAAGAGCTGCTCCAGAACGGTGAGCTCGCGGCCGCGGGTCGGGGTGATCCGGTCGACCGGATCGATCACCTTGCCGTCCTCCAGCGTGTAGCGCTTCACCTCCTCGACGACGCCGATATCGTTGAAGCGCACGGCGACGACCTGCTGCTCCTTGATATCGGGGTCGAGAAAGGCCAGTTGCTCGCTGCGGCGGCTGACGTAGTACCAGGTCTTGCTGTCATCGAAGGTGGCGCCGGCCGACGGCGTGCCGAGCAGGGTGGCGACGGAATCGCGGTCGGTGACGCCGGGACGAATCTCGCCGATGCTGTATTCATCGATGATGTAGCCGGTCTGCTCTTCTTGAGTCTCGCAGCCGACCAGCAGCGCCACGGCGAGGCCGAGCAGGGCTGGGTTGCGGAACCGGCGGGCCATGTGGTCTACGTCCTGTCAAGTTAGGCTCATGGCTCTATGACAGGGCGCGGGCGGGCCTGTCAACGGAGGCGAAGAGACGGCCGTGCTGGATGCATTATTCGGGCGCAAGCGGGAATTGCGCGATGCCGCCGACCGGCTTTACGTGGCGCTGGTCGAGCAGGCGCGCGCGCCGTGGTTCTACGCCGACCTGGAGGCGCCGGACACGGTCGATGGCCGGTTCGATCTGATCGCGCTGCACGTCTGGGCGGCGCATCGGGCGCTGGTCGCCGGTGCGGCGCCGGCGCCGGAATTGGCGCAGCGGCTCGTCGATACCATGTTTACCGACATGGACAGAGGACTGCGCGAGCTTGGCGTCGGCGACCACGGCGTCGCCCGGCGCCTGAAACAGATGGTCGGCGCGTTCCGAGGCCGCGTTGCCGCCTACGAGGCCGCCTCGGACCGCGAGGCCATGGCGGCGGCATTGTCGCGCAATGTCTACCGCAGCGAGAGCCCGGTGCCGCAGGCCGACGAGTTTGCCGGCTATGCGCTTGAGCTTGCCCGGCGACTCGAAGCCGCGCCGATTGCCGACCTGATCGCCGCGCGGCCGCCCGCGGCGCCGGCGCGCGAGGACCTCTGATGAGCGAACTGGACCGCTGGGTTTCGGTCGCCGACATCGGCCAGGGCGGCCTGCGGCAGCGAATCGAGGCCAGCCCAGGCGAGCTGGCGGCACTGGCCAGGCGTTATGGCGTGCCGGCGGTCGTCTCGCTGGTTGCCGAGGTCGCGCTGCGGCCGGTCGGCCGGTCTCGCTATCGGCTTACCGGGCGCGTCGAGGCGGTGATGCGGCAGGTCTGCGTGGTCTCGCTGGACGAGATAGAGAATCGCGTCACCGAGGACTTCGCGGTCGACTTCGAGCCGCAGGCCGGTAAGCCGCAAAGCAATGAGATCGACATCGACGTCGAGGCCGACGATCCGCCGGAGCCGATCGTCGACGGGCGGATCCCGGTCGGCGAGATGGTGGCCGAACATCTGGCGCTGGCGATCGATCCGTACCCGCGCCGGCCGGACGCGGTGCTGGAGGATGATCCGTCGGAACCGGCGCCGGCGCGACAATCGCCGTTTGCGATCCTGCGTAAACTCAGTTAGACACGGCTGTTCGAATTCAGGCTGCCGTCGTGCGCGCCCCAACCACGCTGAAGAGTAACGAAAATGGCTGTACCGAAACGTAAAGTGACGCCGTCGCGTCGGAATATGCGCCGCGCGCATGACTCTCTGGCGTCGGCCGCACACAACGAGTGCCCGAATTGCGGCGAACTGAAGCGCCCGCATCACGTGTGCGCATCTTGCGGCTACTACGACGGCCGTGAGGTCAGCGAACCGCAGACGGCGGTCTAGGCAAGCGCGGGAGGCCGGCCCGGCGTGTCCAGGGAGATTACCCTCGCGCTTGATGCCATGGGCGGCGACCTGGCCCCCGACATGGTGTTCAAGGGCGCGGTGATCGCGCGCGAACGATACGCTGGCCTGCATTTCCTGCTGTACGGCGACAGTGCCAAGCTGACGCCTTTGCTGGCGCGGTATCCGGCCTTGCACGGTCGGGCCGAGATCCGCCACGCCGAGTCCGCGATCGCCTCGGACGAGAAGCCGAGCCAGGCGCTGCGCCGCGGCCGGCAGAGCTCGATGCGGCTGGCGATCGACGCGGTCAACAAAGATGACGCCCACGGTATCGTCTCGGCCGGCAATACCGGCGCGCTGATGGCGATGTCCAAGGTGGTGCTGAAGATGCTGCCAGGCATCGACCGGCCGGCCATCGCCGGTTTCTTCCCGACCCTGCGCGGTGAGAGCGTGATGCTCGACCTGGGCGCCAATATCGAGTGCGACGCCGACAACCTGGTGCAGTTCGCGGTCATGGGCGCCGCCTTCGCGCGTACGGTGCTCGGCATTCCGCGACCGACCGTCGGCCTGCTCAACGTCGGCGAGGAGGAGCAGAAGGGCAACGACGAGCTCAAGGACGCCGCCCGGGTACTGCGCGAATCCGACCTGCCGCTGGAGTATTACGGTTTCATCGAGGGCAACGACATCGCGCTCGGCACGGTCGACGTGGTGGTCACCGACGGCTTCTCCGGCAACATCGCGTTGAAAACGGCGGAGGGCACGGCGAAGCTGCTGGCGTCGTTCATGCGCGCTGCCTTCACCCGCTCGATCTTCTCCAAGGCCGGCGCCGCGCTGGCCGGCTCGGCGCTGCACTCGTTCCGCCAGCGCATGGATCCGCGGCTGCACAATGGCGGCGTGCTGCTCGGCCTCAACGGCATTTCGGTAAAAAGCCACGGCGGCACCGACGGCGCCGGCTTCGCCACCGCGATCGGCCTGGCCGCCGATCTCGCGACGGATGACGTGGGCGGAAGAATCATAGAGGATTACCACCGGTTCGGCGGTGTTACCGAACCGCGTCAGGCAGTCGTATCATAGAGCGCGCATCCATGTTTCGGTCCATCATCGTCGGTTGTGGCGCCTACCTGCCGGAAAAGCAGCTCTCCAACGACGACATGGCGGCAATCGTCGATACCAGCGACGACTGGATCGTCGAGCGCACCGGCATCCGCAATCGCCACATCGCGGCCGAGGGCGAAGTGACGTCCGATCTGGCGCTGATAGCCTGTACCCGGGCCCTGAAGAGCGCCGACATGCCGGCCGACGACATTGACCTGATCGTGCTGGCCACCGCGACACCGGACAACACCTTCCCGGCGACCGCGACCACGGTACAGGCGCGTCTGGGCATCCATCACGGCGCCGCCTTCGACGTGCAGGCGGTTTGCACCGGCTTCATCTACGCGATGGCGGTGGCGGACAACTTCATTCGCGCCGGCCAGGCCAAGAACGTGCTGGTCTGCGGCGCGGAGACCTTCAGCCGGATCCTGGACTGGGAAGACCGCACCACCTGCGTGCTGTTCGGCGACGGCGCCGGCGCGGTGGTGCTCAGCGCCGCCAAGATGGCGAACGGCGACGCCCGCAACGGCCGCGGCGTGATCTCCACCCACCTGCATTCCGATGGCCGCCAACGTGACATGCTCTATGTCGACGGCGGCGTATCCTCGACCCAGACCACCGGTTATCTGCGGATGAAGGGTCCGGAGGTTTACAAGCACGCGGTGAAGAACCTCACCTCGGTGGTGTGCGAGGCGCTGGATCAGAACGAGCTGACGGCCAAGGACATCGACTGGCTGGTGCCGCACCAGGCCAACAAGCGCATCATCGACCATACCGGCCGCAAGCTCGGCCTGCCGGCCGAGAAGGTCATTACCACCATCGACCGGCACGGCAACACGTCGGCCGCCTCGGTGCCGCTGGCGTTGGCCACAGCGGTCGATGACGGCCGCATCAAGCAGGGCGACCTGGTGCTGATGGAGGCGATGGGCGGCGGATTTACCTGGGGTGCGGCGCTGGCGCGGTGGTAGTCGTGGTTATGGTTAACTAGACCGCCGTCATATTCTTTTCGTCAATCAACTTAAAAACCTGCCTGCATCCCGTTGATATTGACGGAAGAATAGCGCTACGCTAAGATTTCACTTTAGGCGTTGGGGCAGGGACAGAGACCATGGCCGGTCACACGATTACCCGGGCACATCTCAGCGAGGCCGTCTATCAGGAAGTCGGCCTGTCGCGTAACGAGTCGGCGCAGCTCGTCGAGTCGGTGCTGGCCGAGATCGGCGACCGTCTGGTGCAGGGCGACACGGTGAAGATCTCCAGCTTCGGCAGCTTCTCGGTGCGCCAGAAGGGCGGCCGCATCGGGCGCAACCCGAAGACCGGCGAGGAAGTGCCGATCGACCCGCGCCGGGTGCTTGTTTTCCGCCCCAGCCACGTCCTCAAGGAACAGATCAACCGGGCGCTTAGCAGCACCGAGGAGCAGCCCTAGCCAATGGTCGATACGGGCGAACGCCAGGTCGGCAACGGCCGCCGCGCTCCGAAGTCGCCGGAGGCGTTCCGAACCATTTCGGAAGTCGCCGACGACCTCGATGTGCCGCAGCACGTGCTGCGATTCTGGGAGAGCAAGTTCACCCAGGTCCGGCCGCTGAAGCGTGGCGGCGGGCGGCGCTACTATCGCCCCGAAGACGTCGACCTGCTGCGCGGCATCCGCCACCTGCTTTATGTCGACGGTTTCACCATCAAGGGTGTTCAGAAGTTACTTAAAGAAAACGGCGCAAAGTCCGTTGTCGAAGCGGGACGGCGCCTGCACGACGGCGATAGCGCCGAGCCCGTTGCGGCCACGGTCATGGCGCCGGCGGCGAGCGGTTCCGGCACCGGCGACACGCCGCGCCTGAGCGACCAGGGGCGTCGTCGCTTGAACCAGGTGGTCGACGACCTGCAACGCCTGCGCGAGCTGCTGCGGCGGCGCTGACGGCCGAACAGCACGGCGACGATTGTCCGCCGGATCTTCAAACTCCATATCCGTAACCCGGTTGCCGCGTGGCGAAATCCACAGATGTTGAACGCCAGGCGGAAATGTTGCGCCCGCATTGCGCTTCGCTCCATTCAAGCTACGTTTGAGGTGACGTCAGCGCCAACGCGTGTATAGTGCCGGCCCGTCCTTGGACGGCTGGTCCGGAGCGTGGCGCAGCCTGGTAGCGCGCTAGCATGGGGAGCTAGAGGTCGTGGGTTCGAGTCCCGCCGCTCCGACCACTTCATCCACAAGAGAACATCGCAAGAGCGAGCTGCCGGTCGGCATCTGGCTGCTCGTGGTGGCCGCCATGGTCGTGTTTATGGTGCTGCTCGGCGGTGCCACGCGGCTGACCGAATCTGGCTTGTCGATGGTCGACTGGCGGCCGGTCACCGGCTGGCTGCCGCCGCTGACCGACGCGGCCTGGGAAGCGGCGTTCGCCGACTACAAGAATTTTCCGGAGTACAAGCTCGTCAATCGCGGCATGACGCTGGACGAGTTCAAGCTGATCTTCGGGTTCGAGTACGCGCACCGGCTTTGGGGGCGGCTGATCGGGCTCGCCTTCGCGGTACCGTTCGTGTGGTTCGCATTGACCGGCCGGGTTCGCCGCCACCGGTTGCCGCAGCTCGTCGGCCTGTTCGTGCTGGGCGGGCTGCAGGGCGCCGTCGGCTGGTGGATGGTCGCCTCCGGCCTGGTCGACCGGCCGGACGTCAGTCACCTGCGGCTGGCGACGCACCTGGGCCTGGCGGTGGCGATCCTGCTGGCGCTGGTGTGGGTCGCGCTCGATATCCTGCGGCCGCGCGGGCGCGCCTGGAACGGGCCGGCAACGTGGCTTGCGGGCCTCGGCGTGCTCGGCTTCCTGCAGTTGCTGTCCGGGGCGCTGGTGGCTGGGCTCAGCGCCGGGCTGGCCTACAACACGTTCCCGACGATGAACGGCGTCTGGGTGCCGTCGGATGCCTATGTCGGCACTCCGCTGTGGCACGACCTGCTGTGGAACCCGACCTCGGTGCAGCTAAATCACCGCTGGGGCGCCTATCTGCTGGTGGCGGCGACGCTGGCGACCGCGTGGCGCATCGGCTGGGCACGCGGCACCTGGATCGTGGCGGCGCTCGCCCTGCAAGTGACGCTCGGCATCGCCACGCTGTTGGCGCAGGTGCCGGTTTGGCTCGGCGTGGCGCATCAGGCCGGCGCGCTGGCCCTGCTGCTGGCGGTTTTGTGGGCGTTGCACCGGTCGCTGGAGCCGGCCGTCCAGACGGAGAATGGCGATGAACGACTACGTCCTGCTTTACGTCACCTGTCCTGACAAGGCCACCGCCTGTCGCATCGGGCGCGTGCTGGTGGACAAGCGGCTCGCGGCCTGCGTCAACGTGCACGGCGGCCATACCGCGATCTACCGCTGGGACGGCGACGTCCAGGAGGGCGAGGAGACGGCAATGACGGTGAAAACCCGCGCGTCGCTGATCGGCCAGGTCAATCAGACGGTGCGCGCCGAGCATCCCGACGACGTACCGTGCGTGGTTTCGCTGCCGATCCAGGGCGGCAACCCGGACTTCCTGAGCTGGATCATCCGCGAGACCCGCGACGATGACGACTAGCATCGGGCGCATTCCATCGGCCCTGGCGCTCTAGCGCTGCGGCCGTTCCGGCTTCGACGCCGAAGATGCAACCACTAGCGGCGTTCACGAACCGTTGGTTGGCGCCGTTCACCGATCCGGCGCGATCGGGATTGGTGTTCCTGACGGCGGCGGTCGTTCTGCTGCTCACGCTGGCGCCGCTGCGCTGGGATCAGAACGAGATCCACTATTTCGATCTCGCGCTGTACTTCGTGGCGCCCGAGGCTTTCGCGCCGCACAGCGCCATATTCGACACCGCCGACGTGCGCATCGTCAGCTTTGCCCTCATCGGCTGGCTGGTGGAGCTATTCGGTAAAGACCTGGCACTGATCGTCCTGCGGCTCGCCATGGTCGTCGCCTTCGCGGTCACCGTCGCCATGCTCGCGCGGGCCTGGCGACTGTCCGCCGGCGCGGTGGCGGCGGCCTTGATGACGTTCATCATCGTCGGCCAGTGCTACTTCGCCGTGGCCTGGCTGTTCGCCGGGATCGAAGCGAAGATATTCGCCTATGTGGCGGTACTGGCGGCGATCGCGCGCGCATCGCGTGGCGGCCCGATCAGCGCGGTGCTGCTGGTCGCGCTGGCGACCTACTTCCACTTCCTCGTCGGCGCCTTCTGGGCCGGCGCCATCCTGCTGCTGATGGCGCTGCAGGGGACCGCGCCGCGCCGCGTGGCGCGGTTCGCGCTGCTCTACGTCGTGGCGGTCATTCCGGTTCTCGTCCTGCTCATCCACCAGCAGTTCATCGTCGCCGACCCGGATGTCGCCGATCTCGGGGTCAGCCTGAACGAGATCTACACGGTGATTCGCAACGCGCATCACACGGCACCCTTCGCCAGCACCCAGCGGCTCGGCTACTGGCTGCCGGGCTTTGTGCTGGTGATCGCGGCGATCCCGGTGCTGTTGCTGCTGGCGCGGCGCGGTGAACCGCCCCGGCGCACGCTGTTCATCTGGCTGGCGCTGCTGCACGGCTACCTGGTCGCCGTCTATGTGCTGTCGTATCTGGATCGAGACACATTGATCCTCGCCAGGTTCTTCGTGTTCCGGCCGAATTCGCTGATCCTGCTGCTGTCGCTGCTGGTACTCATGCAATGGATCGTGGACCGCCTGTCGGGACCGGTGCGGTCGGCTCTCATTGGGCCGATGCTGCTGCTGGCGGCGGTCTATGCCGGGCCGCGGATCGTGTCGGCCGGGCAGGTCATGAGCCAGCATGGCCGTCTGCCCGCCGCGTTTGAGTTCGCGGACCCTGACGTTCATGTGCTGATCGACTGGTTGCGGGCGAACACGGCGCCGGACGCCGTCGTCGTCGTCGAGCCAACGTCTGCGAACGACTTCGACCCAGCCTGGATCGCATTCGAACGGCTGATCGGCCGGCCGACCCTGGTGAGCTTCAAGTTCGTGCCGACGTCGAAGGCCGACCTGGCGCGATGGTACCGCCTGGTATTGTGGCGCCGGGACGTGTTCGCGGCCGGTTGCGCGAGGCTGGCCGAGGAACCCGCCGACTACCTGGTCACGGTGCTGCCGGCGACGTTGAAGACGGCAAGCGACTGCGGGACGGTGGTCTGGTCGCGTGGCGACTACGGCGTCGTCTCGATCGCGGACCGGGCCAGGTCACACCGCTGACGGCCCCCACGTGTCCGGCAACACGAAGCCGTCGGCCAGCGGGTCGTCGGGGCTGGCGCCGAGTTGCAGCAGGCCGGTGATCCAGGCGCGACCTGTCAGCGCGGCGCGCGCGACGCCGCCGTCGATGCTCTCCAGGGTGGCGTGGAAGCGGGTGCCGATGATCGACTCGTGGATCAGCGTGTCGCCGATCTTGATCTCGCCGCGCGCGTGCAGGGCGGCCAGCTTCGCCAATGTGCCGGTGCCGCAAGGTGAGCGGTCGAGGCGGCCGGGCGGCAGCGCCATGGCCGAGCGCCGGACGCCGTCGCCGTCCGGCGGGCCGCCGAAGTGAGTCGCCATGATGCCGGAGATGTGCGGCCGGGATGGATGGGTAATCGGAAACTGTTCGCGCGCGGCGGCCGTGATGCGCTCGCCGAGCTCGACGATCTTGCGCGCCTCGGCCGGCACCAGCTTGAGGTCGAGCGCGGCGGCGTCGACCAGTGCATAGAAGGCACCGCCGTAGGCGATGTCGCAACGTACCTCGCCGATACCCTCGACTTCGATCGGCGCGTCGGCAGCCACCGCGAAGCTTTCCAGGCCGGTGAGCGTCACCGACTCGCAGCGCCCGTTGGCGCAAATCGCCGTTGCCAGCACCAGTCCGGCCGGCGTGTCCAGGATCAGCTCGGTCTTCGGTTCCTGCATCGCAATCGAGCCGGTCTCCAGTGCCACCGTCACCGCGCACATCGCGTTCGAGCCGGACATCGCCGGATAGTCGACCGAACCCATGATGATCAGGCCGAGATCGGCGTTCGGGTCGCACGGCGGCACCAGAAGCGTCGCAAACATCGCCGCCGATCCGCGCGGCTCGTACAATGCCAGGCGACGCAGGCCGTCCTCGTTCTCGGCCAGCCAGCGCGACTTGTCGGCGATGGTGGCGCCCGGCGGCGCGTCGAAACCGCCGGTGATCACCCGGCCGACCTCGCCCTCGGCATGCGCCTGCACCGCGCGCAGCATCCGGTCCCAACGCATACCACCTATCCCCTAATGGCCCTGTCTCCGCCCGAGTCGGCATGGTAGACCATGCCTCCGCATACCGAAGGGCCATCGAAGATGCCATCGTCGTCGTCGCGCCTTACGCTCGGCTTTTCCAGCGTCGCGCACACCTACAGCCACATGTTCGTGCTGTTCTTCGCCACCGTGGTGCTGGTGCTGGAGCGCGAATGGCAGGTGCCGTACGCGACGCTGTTTGCCTATTCGATCCCCGGCGCGATCCTGTTCGGGCTGTGTGCGCTGCCGGCTGGCTGGCTCGGCGACAAGTGGTCGGCGACGGGCATGATGGCGGTGTTCTTCATCGGCACCGGCGCGGCCTCTATTTTCACCGGGCTGGTCGACGGGCCGCTCGGCATGGGCATCGGGCTTGGCCTGATCGGCATCTTCGCCTCGATCTATCACCCCGTCGGCATTCCCTGGCTGGTGAAGAACGCCAGGAACCGGGGCCGGGCGCTGGGGCTGAACGGCGTGTTCGGCTCGCTTGGCACCGCGATCGCGGCGGTCACCGCCGGCCTGCTGGCCGACCTGTGGGGCTGGCGCGCCGCCTTCATCGTGCCGGGCGCGGTGTGTCTGGCGACCGGGCTCGCCTTCGTCGTGGCGCTGCGCGCCGGCGCGATTATCGACTCCGACGCCGACGTCGCGCCGCAGCCGGCGCCGCAGGCCGGCGAGATCAAGCGCGCCTTCATCGTGCTGGCGATCACGATCACCTGCATCGGCCTGATCTACCAGGCGGTGTCCTATTCGCTGCCGAAGGTGTTCCAGGAGCGGTTGACCGACGATATCGCCGGTGCCGGCGTGCTCGGCATCGGCGGGTTGGTGACCGTGGTCTACCTCGTTGCCGCCGCGAGCCAGCTGATCGGCGGCGAGCTGGCCGAGCGCTACCGGCTGAAGCCGGTCTACGTCGCCTGCCTGGCGGCGCAGCCACCGGTCTACCTGCTGGCGATGGTGTTGTTCGGGCCGGCGCTGGTGCCGGTGGTGGCGCTGATGCTGACCTTGAATGTTCTTGGCCAGCCGGCGGAGAACGCGCTGCTGGCGCGCTACACGCCGTTGAAGTGGCGCGGCCAGGTTTTTGGCGCCAAGTTCGTGCTGTCGCTTGGCGTCAGCACCATCGGCCTGGCGGTGATCCCGATCATCCACAGCCTGACCGGCTCGCTTGACGCGCTGTTCTGGGTGCTGGCGGGGGCCGCGGCGATCGCGGTGGCCGCCGCGTTGCTGCTGCCCGGCGAACGCTGGCGCGACGTCACGCCCGTGGCGGTGCCGGCCGGAGACGACTGACCTCGCTCCGGTTCTCCCGCCACAGCACGTAAAGCCCGGCGGCGGCGATGATGGCGGCGCCGGCCAGGGTGTTCAGCGTCGGCAGCTCGCCGAACACCAGGTAGCCGGCGATCGTCGCCCAGATGATCTTGGAATAGTTGAACGGCGCCAGCAGCGAGGCCTCGGCGAGACCAAATGCGCTGATCAGGCACAGGTGCGCGGCGGCGCCGAGCAGGCCGATGAACACGAACAGGCCCCAGTCGGCGAGCTCCATCGGGCGCCAGAAGAACGGCACCAGCAGCGAACACCAGAACAGCCCGCCGACGCCCGTGTACATCAGCGTACGGAAGGTCGGCTCGGTCGACGACAGCACCCGGGTGGTGAGCTGGTACAGCGCGAAGAAGAAGGCGCCAGCCAGCGGCAGCAGCGCCGCCCACTGCGCCAGGTTGGAGCCGGGCTGGACGATCAGCAGCACGCCAGCCAGGCCGATCGCCACCGCGGCCCAGCGGTGCGGGCCGACGCGTTCGCCCAGCATCGGCACCGAAAGCGCGGTGATGAACAGCGGCGACGTGAAGTTGATCGCGGTGCAGTCGGCCAGCGGCAGCCACTGCAGCGCGATGAAGAGCATCCCGATCGAGGTCATCATCGCCAGCGTCCGGGCCATGTGCAGCGGCAGTCGACGCGTGCGCATCGTCGCCACGAAACCGGTACGCCGGCGGATCATGGCGTAGGTGCCCAGTGTCAGGCTGATGCCGAAGAAGTAGCCCCAGACGATGTGCAGCGGATGCAGGTCCGCGGTCTTCAGCTTGGCGATGGTGTCGACGACGGTGATGAACCCGATCGAAGCCAGCAGCAGCCCGATCGCCCGGACGTTCGTGCTCATCCGCCCCAGGCTTCGAGCAGCGGCCCTTTACTGCCATGCACCGGGTCCTGCGCCGGCAGCGGCACGGCGGCGATGTTGGCCAGCGCGTCGTCGCGGTCGGCGCCGGTGTCGCGGCAGTGGTCGGGATGCTGGCCGGCGGGGTAGGCGCCGACACACGAGAATCCATCGCCTTGGCCGACATTGCAGTGCGCGACGCCGGCCGGCACCACAACCACGTCGCCGGCCTCGACGCGCAGGCGCTTGCCAGCGGGGCCACCGAACAGCACCTCGGCCCAGCCGGAGATCACGCCCAGCACCTCGTGCGCCGTGGAGTGGTAGTGGTGATGCGTGAACACGCCGTTGACCCAGCCGCCGGGCCAGCCGTTGGCGGCGAACAGATCCTGCACCGCGCCGGCGGCCCGGTCGGCGAGCGCCGCCTCGTAGACCAGCAGCGGCAATGGACTGTTCGGCACGGTGCCGTCGTCGGCGAGCGAGATCTGCAGCGGCGTGCTCATGGCTGGCGACATGCGCGCGGCAGACCGCTGATCTCGGCGCTCCGCGCTGCGCGCTCCGGCCGGGATGACCGAGGGGCAGGTACCCTCATGTCCGGCTCAGGGCCCGGTCGAGGTCGTCGTTGAGATCGGCGGCGTCCTCGATGCCGACCGACAGGCGGATCACGTCCGGTCCGGCGCCGGCGGCGGCGAGCTGCTCCTCGTTGAGCTGGCGGTGCGTGGTCGAGGCCGGGTGGATGATCAGGCTGCGGGTGTCGCCGATATTCGCCAGGTGCGAGAAGATGTCGACGCCCTCGACCAGCTTCACGCCGGCCTCGAAACCGCCCTTCACGCCGAAGGTGAACACCGACCCGGCGCCCTCGGGCATGTACTTCTGGCCCAACTCGTAGAACGGATCGTTGGTCAGGCCGGCATAGCTGACCCACTCGACCTTCGGGTGCGCGCGCAGGAAGTTCGCCACCTCCAGCGCGTTGGCGCAGTGCTTCTTCATGCGCAGCGACAGGGTCTCGGTGCCGGTCAGGATCAGGAAGGCGTTGAACGGCGACATCGCCGGGCCGAGGTCGCGCAGACCGATGGCGCGGCAGGCCACCGCGAAACCGAAGTCGCCGAAGGTCTCGGCGAAGCGCAGGCCGTGATAGGACGGCGTCGGCTGGGTCATGGTCGGGTATTTGTCACCGTGCGCCGCCCAGTCGAAATTGCCGCCGTCGACGATCACGCCGCCGATCGAGTTGCCATGCCCACCGAGGAACTTGGTGGCGGAGTGCACCACGATGTTGGCGCCCCACTCGAACGGCCGGCACAGGTAGGGCGAGGCCATGGTGTTGTCGACGATCAGCGGCACGCCGGCGTCGTTGGCGATTCTCGCCACCTTCTCCAGGTCGACCACCACGCCGCCAGGGTTGGCCAGGCTCTCCACGAAGATCGCCTTGCACTTCGGCGTTAGCGCGCGGGCGAAATTCTCCGGGTCGACCGGATCGACGATGTGCGCGGTCCAGCCGAATTTCTTGAAGCTGGTGGTGAACTGGGTCAGCGAGCCGCCGTAGAGCTTCGACGCGGCGACGAATTCGTCGCCGGCCTCCATCAGCGTGTGGAACGCGATCAACTGTGCGGCGTGGCCCGACGCGGTGGCCAGACCCGCGGTGCCGCCCTCCAGGGTGGCGACACGCTCCTCCAGCACCGACACGGTTGGGTTGGTCAGGCGCGAATAGATGTTGCCGAAGGTCTGCAGGTTGAACAGCGAGGCGGCGTGGTCGACATCGTCGAACACGAACGACGTGGTCTGGTAGATCGGCGTCGCGCGCGCGCCGGTGGCGGCATCCGGTGCCGCGCCGGCGTGCACCGAGAGCGTATCGAAGCCGTAGGCGCGTTCTTCCTGGTCGCTCATGTCATACCGTCCGTCGCTTGCTGCTGATGACTTTGGAACGCACGCCCATCCAGCCGATCTCGCCGGAAAGCCGTCCGTATTCGATCTTCGGACATCGGTTCATGATTACCGTCAGCCCAGCCGCCTCGGCCTTTTGCGCCGCTTCGTCGTGGCGGATGCCGAGCTGCATCCACAGCACCTTGGCGCCGATCTCGATGGCGACGTCGGTGATCGCGGGAATGGCGTCGGCGGCGCGGAAGCAGTCGACCATGTCGACCTTGTCGGGCACGTCCTTCAACTCGGCGTAGACCGTCTCGCCGAGGATCTCCTTGCCGGCCTCGCGCGGGTTCACCGGAATTACCTTGAACCCCTTTTCCTGCAGATACTTCATCGCGAAGTAGGAGGGCCGGTTCCAGTTCGCCGACGCGCCGACCATGGCAATGGTCTTGCACTCGCGCAGGACGCGGCGGATCAGAGCGTTGTCGTAGCCGGCGTGCCGGGCGGCGAAATCGTCCGGCATGCCTATCGATCCCGCCACTCGGGCTGACGCTTCTCGACGAAGGCGCCGATGCCCTCGTCGGCGTCGTGCGCCAGCAGGTTCTCCAGCATCACCGTGGAGGCGAAGTCGTAGGCCTCCGACAGCTCCATCTCCAGCTGGCGGTAAAGCGCCTGCTTGCCGATGCGCAAGGTGTAGGACGACTTGGAGGCGATCTGATGCGCCAGAGCCAGCGTCTCCTGGCGCAGGTCGTCGGCCGGGACGGCGCGGTTGATCAGGCCGAAGCGGTGCGCCGTCTCCGCGTCCATCGCCTCGCCGGTCAGCGCCATCTCCATCGCGTGCTTGCGGGAAACGTTGCGACCGACCGCGACCAGCGGCGTGTGGCAGAACAGGCCGATATTCACGCCCGGCGTCGCGAAACGGGTGTCGTCGGTGGCGATCGCCAGGTCGCAGGTGGCGACGAGCTGGCAACCGGCGGCCGAGGCGACGCCGTGCACCTGGGCGATCACCGGCTTCGGGTGCGCGACGATGGCCTGCATCATGTCGCTGCACTGGGTCAGCAGGCCGCGACGCTCGTCGTCGCTGTTCAGGCCGCGCACCTCGCGCAGGTCGTGGCCGGCGCAAAAGCCGTTGCCCGACCCGGCGATCACCAGCACGCGCACCGACGCGTCGCCGGCCACCTCTGCCAGCGCCGCGCTCACCGCCGCCATCAACGGCCGGCTTAGCGCGTTGTAGGCTTTCGGGCGGTTCAAGGTCAGCGTGCGGACCCCGTGCTCGTCCTGCTCGCTCAGCAGCAGGGCGTCGTCGGTCATGGCGGTCACCTCCGGGCTTTTGCGGTAGTCTATCGCCTGCCGTGGGCATCGGGGTAGGGCGGATATGTACGACACCATCATCGTGGGTGCGGGTTCGGCCGGGTGCGTGCTCGCCGCGCGCCTGAGCGAGGATCGCGGCCACCGCGTCTTGCTTCTGGAAGCCGGGCAAGACGTGACCTGGAAGGACGCCCCGGCGCATATGAACTTCGCGAACCCGCTGCCGGTCATCAACGACGACGACTGGCGCTGGCCGACGCTGCTGGCGAAGCGCTCGGCGGCGCAGCAGCCAAGAATCCTGTGGCGCGGGCGCGGCGTCGGCGGCTCGTCGCTGATCAACGGCATGATCGCGATTCGTTGCGTGCCGGAGGATTATGACCGCTGGGCCGAGCAGGGTTGCGCCGGCTGGGATCACGCCTCGATCCAGACCTACGAGAACAAGCTGGAGACCGACGTCGACTTCGGCGAGCGCCCGGAGCACGGCAGCGACGGCCCGATCCGGATCTGGCGCAAACCGGTGGCGCAATGGCGCAACGTCGACAAGGCGGTGCGCGAGGCCGCGCTCGACCTCGGCTACGGCTGGGCCGACGACCACAACGCGCCGGGCGCCACCGGCGTGTCGCCCTATGCCATCAACCGCGACGGCGACCAGCGCGTGGCGGTCACCAATGCTTATCTCGACGGTGCGCGCGAGCGCGACAATCTCGACGTGCGGGCCGAAACGACCGTCGACAAGCTGGTGTTCGAGGGCCGCCGCGCGGTCGGTGTCGAGATCGACGGCGAGGTGATCCGCGGCGCCCGCGTCATCGTTGCAGCCGGCGCCATCCACACGCCGCCGATCCTGCAACGCTCCGGCATCGGCCCGGCCGCCTGGCTCAAGGCGCACGGGATCGAGGTCGTCGCCGACCTGCCGGTGGGCAAGAACCTGCAGGATCACCCGGTGGTCGCGATCCAGTTCCGGCTGAAGCCGGAGTGGCAGGTCGAGCACTACACCGACCGGCACACCACCTGCTGCATCCGCTATGCCTCGGGCATGGGCAGCGACAACGACATGATCATGATCGCCGGCAACGTACGTTCCGCCGACCCGGCGATGCGGTGGTGGGGTGGGCTGGCGGTGTCGGTCTACGAAAGTTTCTCGGCGGGCACGGTGCGGCTGGCCGGGCGCGACCCGCGGCTCGACCCGGTAATCGACGAGAACATGCTGGCCGACGATCGCGACCTGGTGCGGCTGCGCGACGGTGCGCGGCGGCTGCTGCGGATCGGCCGGCACCCGGCGCTGCGCGACATCTGCGAGGACGCGACGTTGCTGGAGAGCGGCTGGGCGCTGGACCACGATCCGGACGACATCAGCCTGGATGCCTGGCTGATGGCCAACGTGTCCGACGCGCAGCACGCGTCGAGCACCTGCCGCATGGGGCCGCCGGAACTGCCGACCTCGGTGGTCGACCCGGACTGTCGCGTGATCGGATTCGACGGGCTCTTCGTGATCGACGCCTCGGTGTTCCCGACCACGGTGCGCGCCAACACGCACCTGACCGTGATCACCATCGCCGAGGCCATGGCGGACCGCCTGCGGCGCGGTGTCTCCACCGCCTGAACCCCGGAGCCTCGCGATGCGGCTGATCAAGCGACTGTGCTTCGTCCTAATCGCGCTTGTGCTGGCTGTCGTGGCGATTGTGATGATCGTGAGCGCGCTGGCGATCCAACGACAACCGGCCGTTGTCGACGGCAGTTCCGCGCGCGGGTTCGAGGTCGTGCGCGCCAAGGCATTAGCTCGGCGCACCCTTCGTGCTCTCACGGCGTACGGCAACGAGACTTCGCTCACCACCTCGGACGCCGACATCGCCGCGATCCTTGCCTTCGTGGCGCGACCGGTGCGGGGCGCGATGGCCAGCGCCGACATCACCGAACGCGGCGTTCGGTGCTCTCTCACGCTGCCGCTTCCGGTGCCAGACAACCCCTTGGGTCGCTACTTGAACTTCAGCGCGACGCTGCTGATGCCGCAGGATGGCGTTCGCCTTCAAGATGCTAGTCTCGGCAAACTCCACGTTGCCAGCGGGCGGATGGTATTGCGCGCGATTCGCGTTCTGGGTGACTACGTTGCTGGCGACATGCTCGTGAGCCACGTCATAGACAGCGTGCGCAGGATCGAAATGGAAGACGAAGTGATCCGGGTGACGTTCGCCCCCTTGGGGCCGCGCGGCAGCGATCTGCGCACCGCGGTCGAGCGTCTGAGCAGCACCCGGTGATCTGAGCGGTCGAGACGGTCGGCGCGCCGGGCGTCATTTGCGCGTCGCGCGCGCTGACTTGCTTGCGCTGGGGCTGATGACGGCAATGACGATCGCGGCGGCCAATGCCAGCAGCGGGTCGGTGATCTCCGGCGTGCCGTCGCCGACGAAGAGCTGGCCGACTTCGACGATGCCGGTTGCCAGCAGGCCGACGATGGCGGCTGCGATGTAGCCGGCGCCGGCGCGGACCAGCAGCCAGACCAGCGCGCCGGCGAAGAAAGCTTTATAGGCGACAACCGCGGCGTTGTTGATCATCGAACCGCGCAGCGAGGCGCCGAACGGGATCCACGAGAAATCGGGCGAGTCCGGCCTGGTCTCGAACGGACTCAGGCCAACGTAAAGATAGCCCAGCAGCAGCAGGCCAGCGACCGCGAGTTCGCGGCGCGGCAACCGCGCCAGGGCGACTAACGCCAGCACTGCGACGCCGGCAGCCACGACGTCGGTGAGCCCCATCGTGTTTCGGATGATGACGACCTTGAGTCCCAGCGCGGCGGCGGCGGCGAACGCCAGCTTCACCGGCAGCCAGCGTTCGCCGACGACCACCGCACCCAGGCACGCGGCGGCGAGCCACGCCGGCATGTCGCGGGCGAACTGGTCGACGACGAATTCCGGACGCAGGAATAGCGGCTTCAGGCCGTCCTTCCAGAGCTGCATGTCGATGCTGGGTACGAACGGCACCAGCAGGCTGCCGAACCAGCAGGCCAGCAGCAGGACCGGTACCAGCACCTCTGCAACGAGACCTCGCCCGGCGAACAGGGCGCGCACCGGCGGCAGGAAGGCCGGCGCCGCGCCAAGCACCAGCCCGACCATGTTCCAGGTGACATCGACCAGGGCGGGATCGCGGTCCGGCGTAAAGAGCTGCAGTACCTGCACACCGGCGGCGAGCACGAAGCCGGACGCGAGCAGCAGGGCGAAGCGGGCCATGGCGCTGCCGCGCGGCGGCAGGCAGACCTGGCCGATCAGGCCGAGCGGCATGAACAGGGCGATGTTGCCCAGGGTGTCGCCGCGCCGTGTCGGTGCCGTCCAGGTCGTCAGAAAGGCGTCGAATGCTTCGGCCGTGAACCCGTTCGCGTCGAATTGAAACGGATAGAGCGAGCCGTAGACGATCAGGCACGCGACAAGGAACAGCAAAAACCGCATTGGCCCTCGCCCCAGGTTGATTGCTCGCTAGCGGGCGCCGAGGTCGACGGCGTATGTGGCGAGTGCGGGCGTCGTCTGCACCAGCCCGGCCGCCTTCAGGAACGCGGCGAAGCGATGATAGCGGCCGTGGTCGAGCGCCGCCGGGCGCATGGCGAAGCGGGGCAGGGTGTCACGCCAGGCTCGCTTGTTGAGCTCGTCGTCGAGTTCCTTGCGGCCGCGGATGAACAGCGCCCAGCTCTCCGCCGGGTGGTTCACCAGGTACTGCGCGCCCTGTTCCATCGCCGCCACGAAACGCGCCAGGCGCGGGTCGTTGAGCTTGTCCTTGTGCGCCACCACGATCAGCTCGTCATAGGCCGGTACGCCTTCTTCCTCGACGTAGAAGGCGCGGCCCGGCTTGCCGACGATGTCCATCTGGTTCAGTTCGAAGTTGCGGAAGGCGCCGATCACCGCGTCGACCTGGCCGGCGACGATGGCCGGCGACAGCGAGAAGTTCACGTTGATCAGCTCGATGTCGTCGAGCTTCAGGCCGACCTTGGCCAGCATGGCGCCGAGTAGCGCGTCCTCGAAACCGCCGACCGAATAGCCGACCTTGCGGCCCTTCAGGTCGGTCAGGGTCTTCACCGGTCCGTCCGCCAGCACCACCAGGGCGTTCAACGGCGTGTCGACCAGCGTGGCGACGCGCGCCAGCGGCAGGCCCTGGTCGACCTGAATGTGAAGCTGCGGCTGGTAGGAGACGGCGAGGTCGGCCTTGCCGGCGGCAACCAGCTTGGGTGGGTCGTTCGGGTCGGCCGGCGCGATCAGCTCCACCTCGAGACCTTGAGCGGCGAAGAAGCCTTGTTCCTGGGCGACGATCAAGGGGCCGTGGTCGGGGTTCACGAACCAGTCCAGGATCACGGTCAGCTTGTCGGCGGCGGCCGCCGGCAGCGTCAACAGGGCGAAAGCGAGGGCGAGAACGATACGCAAGGTTCAGGTCCTTTCCTCAGGAAGCGAGTCCGCCTGCCAGGGCATGGCTGCGCGCAGGCCCCGGTCGACGACGAAGAACAAGGTCACGCCGATCACCGACAAGGTGAGAAGCGCGGCGAACAGCAGGTCGATCTGCATGCGCCCGTTGGCGTGCAGCATCAGGTAGCCGAGGCCGGCCGAGGAGCCGACCCACTCGCCGACAACGGCGCCGATCGGCGCCACCGCGGCGGCGACGCGCAGGCCGGAGCCGAGCGCGGGCAGGGCGGCCGGCAACCGCACGTGGCGCAGCTCGGCCCAGTCGGCGCGCGGCTTGGACGACCCGTCGGTCATCACGCGCGCCAGGCGCAGCCACGACGGGTCGGTCCGGCGCAGCCCGTCAAGGAAGGCGGCGGTGACGGGGAAGAAGATGATGATCGCGGCCATCGCCACCTTCGAGGCCAGCCCATAGCCCAGCCACAGCACCAGCAGCGGCGCCAGGGCGAAGAACGGGATCGACGGCGCGATCACCAGTACCGGGAACAGCCAGCGTCGTAGCGCCGGCGTCGCCGAGATGGCCAGCGCGGCGCTCGCGCCCAGCGCGGTACCGAGCGACAGGCCAAGCACAATCTCGATCAAGGTGATGCCGGCGTGGCGCGCCACCAGCGCCAGGTCGCTGGCCAGCCGGGTCAGCACCAGGCTCGGCGGCGGCAGGATGTAGGGCGGCAGGTCGCTGAACCAGACCAGTGCCTGCCATAGCGCCAGCAGGCCGGCAACGGTGACCGCTATGCGTACGGCAGACATCATGCGGACGCCTCCAGCCGGCGCAACAGTTCGCCATACTGGCGCGCCAGGTCGGCATCGTCGGCGCGGCGCGGCGGCAGGCCGGGCGGTTCGGCGGCCAGCGCCAGCCGGGCCGGGCTGCCGCGCATGATGAATACCCGGTGCGCCAGCCGCAGCGCCTCCATCGGGTCGTGCGTCACCACCAGCACCGTGCGACCGGCCAGCAGTTCCGCCGCCAGTTCCTGCAATCGCAACCGGGTCAGCGCATCCAGAGACGAGAACGGTTCGTCCATCAACACGATGGGCCGGTCTTCCATCAGGGTCCGGGCCAGGGCTGCGCGCTGTCGCATGCCGCCGGACAGCGACGCCGGCCGGTCGGTCGCGCGGTCGCCGAGACCGACCCGGTCGAGCAGCGCCTGGGCACGGGCGCGGTCGGGCCGTTCGCCGCGCAGGCGGGCGCCGAGCAGCACGTTGTCGAGCACGCTGAGCCAGGGCAGAAGCTGGTCGGATTGTTCCATCAACGCGATCTGGCCGGTCAGCGCCGCGTCGTCGTCGGTGCGGACCTCGGCGGCGCCATCGGGTTCGAGGCGGGCGATCATCCGCAACAGCGAGCTCTTGCCGACACCTGACGGGCCCAGCAGCCCGGTGATCTGTCCGCCGACCAGGTCCAGGTCGAGCCCATCGAACAGCGCCCGGCCGCCATAGGCCAGCCGCGCGCCGCGCAGCCGGACGCCAGGCGCATCCGGCCCAGCGTCGCGAGGCGGTTCAGCGGGAATGAGGGGCGGGCGATCAGACATCAAGCTCACTGATCCCTACGCCGGTATCAACCGGATCAGGTTCCAGGGGTCGTCCCGCGAACGGGACCTCTCAGCCGACCTCGGCTCCCCCCAGTGAAGGAAATGCGACCATAGGGCAGGGTTCGTCGCCGCGCCAGCCCCGCCACCGTGACTTGCCGAAATCGGCCGGCTAAACTGACGCCAGCCGGAAATCGGCGGGCACAACAGCCAGGGTCTTGAAATGAGCGACAAGCCGAAAGACGCCGAGCCGCGCTGGGAAGAACTGGTCAACGACTTCGGGCTCACGCCGTACAACCGCCGCCTGGCCGACAAAATTCTGAACGCCTACAACCAGTCGATTGCATTGGAGCGTTCGCAGGTTTCAGAATTGCTGCTCCAGGCGCTGCACGCGACCATCGCCAGCGATGCCGACAACCGCAACGAAGGCGCGCTGGCCAAGGCGTCGCTGTGGCAGGAATTCGTCGCCGCCCGCAACAGCTACAAGAAGGTCCGCGAGGCGCACGAGCAGTCCGACCAGGAGGTGCTGGCGGCGCTTGAGGTAATGAAGAAGGCCTACAACGCCTGGAGCGAAGCCTGAGCGCACGCGTCATGCTGCTGCGCCTGGTGGCGTTGCTGGCGCTGTTCTGCGCCGGCTGTCAGGCGACGGCGCAACCGCAGCCGCCGCTCCCGCGCGAGGCCCTGGTGGTGGAGACCGCCGGTGGCGCGCGCTATGCCTTCGAAGTGGAAATGGCGATCACGCCCGAGCAGCGCAAGGCCGGTCTGATGTTCCGTACCGAGATGGCCGCCGACCACGGCATGCTGTTCGACTTTGGAGCCGAGGACGAACTCGCATTTTGGATGAAGAATACGCCGTTATCGCTTGATATTATATTTATTCGCGGGGACGGAACCATCGTCAATATCCACCGCAAGACGACGCCCTACTCGACCGAGTCGCTGCCCTCGGACGGTCCGGCCAGGGCCGCGCTGGAGCTCAATGCCGGCACCGCCAGGGCACTCGGCATCAAGCCTGGCGACGTCGTGCGGCACCGGATCTTCGCCAACTAGGTGTGCAGTCCCGGAGTGTGGTGTGCTGGATGGTATCTGAAGCGCTGAGGTTCGTCTGCCGAAGCGCCGCATGTCGCACGACGAGGAGTTCGCCAGGCAACCAACCCGAATACCGTCCCGGCCGGCCCATCGAATAGTCGGACCACCTTCCTGGTCCGTACCGACATCCTTTCGGCCGCCTTTCCAGCGGCTCTGCTTGGCTTCCAGGACGAACGAACCCCGGCGGTATAGGTCGATGCGCTTGTTGGAAACGGTGCCGTCGCGCCCGGTCTCCTGAACCACGCATTCGAAGGCGTAGTCGTTGGCCTCTGTCGACGTGTTCGCCGGATCGGGCAGGTCGACGCCGAGCACGTCGCAAAGCTCGCTCAGGAGCATTGCTGAACCGATTCCAGGTCTTCCGTGCGTACGCTCATCCGCCGCTCCGGCGGCACCGCAGTCTCCTTTCATTGATCGAGATCAAGGAGAATTCGCCAGCTCTGACAGAGGTTTGTCTTGGCAGTTCGGGTCGAAGAACCCGGCCAGCAATGAGGCAAGCCGCCATGACGCCAGTTCCGCACGACCTCGACGAGGGGCGGCAACGCCAGGTCCTCGGCATGAGCACGCTGGCCTTCACCGTGTGTTTCGCGGTGTGGACCATCTTCTCGATCATCGGCGTGCGCATTAAGGACGACCTCGGCCTGAGCGACAGCGAGTTCGGGCTGCTGGTCGGCACGCCGATCCTGACCGGGTCGATCAGCCGTATCTTCCTTGGCATCTGGACCGACCAGTATGGCGGCCGGCCGGTCTACGTCGCGGTGATGGTCCTGGCGGCGCTCGCGACCTTCCTGCTTTCGATGGCCGACACCTATCCGCTGATGCTGCTGGCGGCGCTGGGCGTCGGCCTTGCCGGCGGTTCCTTCGCGGTCGGCATCGCCTATGTGTCGAAGTGGTATCCGGCGAACCGCCAGGGCACGGCGCTGGGCATTTTCGGCGTCGGCAATGTCGGCGCCGCGGTGACCAAGTTCGTCGCGCCATTCGTGCTGGTCGCCTTCGGCTGGCAGACGGTGGCGCAGGTCTGGGCCGCAGCGCTGATCGTGATGGCGGCGGTCTTCTGGTTCACCACCACGGATGACCCGGACACGGCCGCGCGCAAGGCACGTGGCGAGCGGCCGCGCGGCGCGCTGCTGCAACTGGAACCGCTGAAGAACCTGCAGGTCTGGCGCTTCGCGCTCTACTACTTCTTCGTCTTCGGCGCCTTCGTGGCGCTGGCGCTGTGGCTGCCGCGTTACCTGGTCGGCGTTTACGAGCTCGACATCAAGACGGCGGGCATGCTGGCTGCCTTCTACTCAGTGCCGGCCAGCCTGTTCCGTGCCTATGGCGGTCACCTGTCGGATCGTTATGGCGCCCGCAAAGTGATGTACCTGACGTTCGGCGTCTCGGTGCTCTGCACCTTCATGCTGTCGTACCCGGATACCGACTACATCATCCACGGCATCCGCGGGCCGATCGCCTTTTCGACCTCGATGAGTCTGGTGCCGTTCGTGCTGGTGATCTTCGTGCTCGGCTTCTTCATGTCGCTGGGCAAGGCGGCGGTCTACAAGCATATCCCCGTCTACTATCCCGGGCATGTCGGTTCGGTCGGCGGCCTGGTCGGCATGATCGGCGGCCTGGGCGGCTTCGTGCTGCCGATCTCATTCGGCGTGCTGCTCGACCTCACCGGCGTGTGGACCAGCTGCTTCATGCTGCTGTTCGCCATCGTCGCGGTGGCCCTGCTGTGGATGCACCTGGCGATCCGCAACATGGAGCGTGCCGCCCTGCAGGACCAGGGCACCTCCGTGCCGCAACTGCCGGAGATGGCATCGATCCACAAGCCGGAGCACGACGGCGCGCTGGGCCCGGTGCTGGAGGACTGGCGGCCCGAGGACGACGGGTTCTGGATCAGTACCGGCCGTCGTATCGCGCAGCGCAACCTATGGATTTCGATCCCCTGTCTGCTGCTCGCCTTCTCGGTCTGGATGGTCTGGTCGGTGGTGGTGGCCAAGCTGCCGGCGATCGGCTTCGACTACACCACCGACCAGCTGTTCTGGCTGGCCGCGTTGCCCGGCCTGTCCGGCGCCACGTTGCGGATATTCTATTCCTTCATGGTGCCGATTTTCGGCGGCCGGATGTGGACCACGCTGACCACCGCTTCGCTGCTGATCCCGGCCTTCGGCATCGGCTACGCGGTGCAGAACCCGGACACGCCCTACTTGCTGTTCCTGATGCTGGCGCTGTTGTGCGGCTTTGGCGGCGGAAACTTCGCCTCGTCGATGGCCAACATCAGCTTCTTCTTCCCGAAGGCGCAGAAGGGCAACGCACTGGCGCTCAACGCCGGGCTCGGCAACGCCGGTGTCAGCGTGATGCAGTTCCTGGTGCCATTGGTGATCACCGCCGGCGTGTTCGGCACCATCGGCGGCGAACCGCAGGCGACCAAGTCCGAAGACATGCTGTGGCTGCAGAATGCCGGCTTCGTGTGGGTACCGTTCCTGATCGTCGCCACCGTCGCGGCCTGGTTCGGCATGAACGACATCGCCTCCGCGCGCGCCTCATTCCGCGAACAGGCGGTGATCTTCGAGCGCAAGCACAACTGGATCATGTGCTGGCTCTACACCGGCACCTTCGGGTCGTTCATCGGCTATTCGGCAGGTTTTCCGCTGCTGGCGAAGACCCAGTTCCCGCAGGTCGACTCGCTGCAGTACGTGTTCCTCGGTCCGCTGGTCGGGGCATTGAGCCGCGCCGCGACCGGCTGGATCGCCGACAAGTGGGGCGGCGGCCGGGTCACCATGTGGACCTTCATGGTGATGATCGCCGCGGTCGGCGGCGTGCTGTACTTCCTCGGCGTCAAGGACCAGCCGGGCGCGTTCTGGGGCTTCTTCGCCATGTTCATGGTGCTGTTCGCGGCCACCGGCATCGGCAACGCGTCCACCTTCCAGATGATCCCGATCATGATGCGGCTGGAGATCGACCGGCTGATGCCGCAACTCGATCCGACCGCGCGGCTGCGCCAGGCGGAGAAGGAATCCGCGGCGATCATCGGGTTCACCAGCGCCATCGCGGCTTATGGCGCCTTCTTCATCCCCAAGGCCTACGGCACGTCGATCACCATGACCGGCGGTCCGAACGCGGCGTTGTGGGGCTTCATGATCTTCTACATCACCTGCGTGCTGGTGACCTGGTTCGTCTACACGCGTCGCGGCGGCTTGCTGCACGACGTGGAACGTCGCACCGGACAGCATGCCCCGGCAGGAGCCGCGTCATGAGTCAGCTTCTCGATCGCCTGAACTTCTTCGCCCGCAAGGAAACCGGCCGCTTCGCCGGCGGTCACGGCGCGGTCACCAACGAGGATCGTGGCTGGGAAGACGGCTACCGCCAGCGCTGGCAGCACGACAAGATCGTGCGCTCCACGCACGGCGCCAACTGCACCGGCTCGTGCTCGTGGAAGATCTACGTCAAGGGCGGGATCGTCACCTGGGAAACGCAGCAGACCGACTATCCGCGTACCCGCCCGGAATTGCCGAACCACGAGCCGCGCGGCTGCTCGCGGGGCGCGTCCTATAGCTGGTACCTGTACTCCGGCAACCGGGTGAAGTACCCGCTCATCCGCACACGTCTGATCAGGGCGTGGCGCGAGGCGCGCGCGAAGCTGTCGCCGGTGGCCGCCTGGCGCTCCATCGTGGAGAACCCGGCGACGCGCGACAGCTACGTGAAGCGGCGCGGCAAGGGCGGCTTCGTCCGTGTCGGCTGGGACGAGGTCACCGAGATCATCGCCGCCGCCAATGCCTTTACGGCGGCCGAACATGGCCCTGACCGGATCATCGGCTTCTCGCCGATCCCGGCGATGTCGATGGTCAGCTATGCCGCCGGCTCGCGTTACCTATCGCTGCTCGGTGGCGTGTGCATGTCATTCTACGACTGGTATTGCGACCTGCCGCCGGCCAGCCCGCAGACCTGGGGCGAGCAGACCGACGTGCCGGAGTCGGCCGACTGGTACAACGCCGGCTTCCTAATGCTGTGGGGCTCCAACGTGCCGCAGACGCGCACGCCGGACGCGCACTTCTACACCGAGGTGCGCTATCGCGGCGCCAAGTCGGTGGTGGTCTCGCCGGACTATTCGGAGGCGGCGAAGTTCGCTGACCTGTGGCTGCACCCGCAGGCCGGCACCGACGCGGCGCTAGCCATGGCGCTGGGTCACGTCATCCTGCGCGAGTACCACGTCGATCGGCAGGCGACGTACTTCGAGGACTACTGCACCCGCTACACCGACATGCCGATGCTGGTGAAACTGGTCGAGAAGGACGGCCGGGTGGTCGCCGACCGGTTCCTGCGCGCCTCCGACTTCGCTGACGATCTCGGCCAAACCGGCAACGCCGACTGGAAGACCGTGGCCATCGACCGCGACACCGGCCAACTGGTGGTGCCGCGCGGCTCGGTCGGCTTCCGCTGGGGCGAGGAGCAGGGCAAGTGGTCGCTTGAGGCGAGGGACGGCGAGGGCAACGACGCCCACCTGCGCCTCACCAACATCGCCGAGGCTGATCGCGACGAGGTGGTCGAGGTCGGCTTCCCGTACTTCGGCAACAAGAACCACGACGCGTTCCAGGGCACCGACGATCCCGATGTGCTGCCGCGCCGCGTGCCGGCCAAACGGCTCGCGCTGAAGGACGGCGAGGCGCTGGTCGCCTCGGTGTTCGACCTGTTCGTCGCCAACTACGGCGTCGACCGCAGCCTCGGCGGCGACAACGTCGCGTCGAGCTACGACGACATGGCACCGTACTCGCCGGCCTGGGCCGAGGCGATCACCGGCGTGCCGCGCGACCAGATCGTCGCCACCGCGCGCGAGTTCGCGACCAACGCGGAGAAGACCGACGGGAAGTCGATGGTCATTCTCGGCGCCGGCCTGAACCACTGGTACCACATGGACATGAACTACCGCGGCATCATCAACATGCTGGTGATGTGCGGTTGCGTCGGCCAGTCGGGTGGCGGCTGGTCGCACTATGTCGGCCAGGAGAAGCTGCGCCCGCAGACCGGCTGGCTGCCGCTGGCCTTCGCGCTCGATTGGGGCCGGCCGCCGCGGCAGATGAATTCGACGTCGTTCTTCTATGCGCATACCGACCAATGGCGATACGAAACCTTGGACGTCGCGGAGATCGTCTCGCCGACCGCGCCGGCGGGGCCCTGGGACGGCGCCATCATCGACTACAACGTGCGGGCCGAACGCATGGGCTGGCTGCCGTCGGCGCCGCAGCTCAACCGTAACCCGCTGCAGGTCGCGCGCGATGCCAAGGCCGCCGGCGTCGATGCAAAACAGTACGTCGTCGACGGCCTGAAGAGCGGCGCGCTGAAGTTCGCGGCGGAAGATCCGGACGCACCCGAAAGCTGGCCGCGCAACATGTTTGTCTGGCGCTCCAACCTGCTGGGCTCGTCCGGCAAGGGCCACGAGTATTTCCTGAAGCACCTGCTCGGCACCTCGCATGGCGTGCAGGGCAAGGACCTGGGCGAGACCGGCGCGCAGAAGCCCGACGAAGTGGCGTGGCATGACCAGGCGCCGGAAGGAAAGCTCGACCTGCTGGTCACGCTCGATTTCCGCATGTCGACCACCTGCGTCTACTCCGACATCGTGCTGCCGACGGCGACCTGGTACGAGAAGAACGACCTCAATACGTCGGACATGCACCCGTTCATCCATCCGCTGACGGCAGCGGTGGACCCGGTATGGGAGACCAAGAGCGACTGGGAAATCTACAAGGCGATCGCGGCCAAGTTCTCCGAGGTGGCGCCGGAGGTGCTGGGCGTGGAGACCGACGTGGTGCTCACGCCGATCCTGCACGACACGCCGGGAGAGATCGCCCAGGCGCTGGACGTGAAGGACTGGAAGCGCGGCGAGACCGACCCGGTGCCCGGCAGGACGATGCCGCAGATCGCCGTGGTCGAGCGCGACTATCCGAACGTCTACAAGCGCTTCACCGCGCTTGGCCCGCTGATGGAGAAGGTCGGCAACGGCGGAAAGGGCATCGCCTGGAACACCGAGCACGAGGTCGACGGCCTGAAGCGGCTGAATGGCACCGTCGCCGAACCCGGCCCGACCCAGGGCATGGCCCGCATCGAATCCGATATCGACGCGACCGAGGTGATCTTGATGCTGGCGCCGGAGACCAACGGCGAGGTCGCGGTGAAGGCCTGGGAGTCGCTCTCCAAGATCACCGGCCGCGAACACGCTCATCTGGCACTGCCGAAGGAAGACGAGAAGATCCGTTTCCGCGACGTGGTGGCACAGCCGCGCAAGATCATCTCGTCGCCGACCTGGTCCGGGTTGGAGTCGGAGAAGGTCTGCTACAACGCCGGCTACACCAACGTGCACGAGCTGATCCCCTGGCGCACGCTGACCGGCCGGCAGCAGCTCTACCAGGACCATCAATGGATGCTGGCCTTCGGCGAAGGCTTCTGCGTCTACCGGCCGCCGATCGACACGCGTTCCGTTGCGCCGGTGATCGAGGCGAAGGCGAACGGCAGCCCGCAGGTGGTGCTGAACTTCATCACCCCGCACCAGAAATGGGGCATCCACTCCACCTATACCGACAACCTGCTGATGCTCACGCTGAGCCGTGGCGGTCCGATCGTGTGGCTGTCGGAGATCGACGCGAAGAAGGCCGGCATCGTCGACAACGACTGGGTCGAGGCATACAACGCCAACGGCGCCCTGGTCGCCCGTGCGGTGGTCTCGCAGCGCATCCGCGAAGGCACGATCTTCATGTACCACGCGCAGGAGAAGATCGTGAACGTACCGGGCTCGGAAGTGACCGGCCAGCGCGGCGGCATCCACAACTCGGTGACCCGCGCGACGATGAAGCCGACGCACATGATCGGCGGCTACGCGCAACAGTCCTGGGGCTTCAACTACTACGGCACCGTCGGCTCCAACCGGGATGAGTTCGTCATCGTCCGCAAGATGACCAACGTCGACTGGCTCGAACAGAAGGAGGCGTCGGCATGAAGATCCGCGCGCAAATCGGCATGGTGCTGAACCTCGACAAGTGCATCGGCTGTCACACCTGTTCGGTCACTTGCAAGAACGTGTGGACCAGCCGCGAGGGCGTCGAATACGCCTGGTTCAACAACGTCGAGACCAAACCCGGCATCGGCTATCCCAAGGAATGGGAGAATCAGAAGCGCTGGAACGGCGGCTGGGAACGGAGCCGGCGCGGCGACCTGAACCCGAAGATGGGTGCCAAGTGGCGCATCCTGGCGAAGATCTTCGCCAACCCGGACCTGCCGGAGATCGACGACTACTACGAGCCCTTCACCTTCGACTATGAGCACCTGCAGACCGCGCCGGAGAGCCAGGCGATGCCGACCGCGCGGCCGCGCTCGCTGATCACCGGCGAGCGCATGGAACGCATTGAGTGGGGCCCGAACTGGGAGGAGATCCTCGGTGGCGAGTTCGCCAAGCGCTCCGCCGACGTCAACTTCGAGGGCGTGCAGAAGGAAATCTACGGCGAGTTCGAGAACACCTTCATGATGTACCTGCCCCGGCTATGCGAACACTGCCTGAACCCGACCTGCGTCGCCGCATGCCCGTCCGGCGCGATCTACAAGCGCGAGGAGGATGGCATCGTCCTGATCGACCAGGAGAAGTGCCGCGGCTGGCGCATGTGCGTGTCGGGCTGTCCGTACAAGAAGATCTACTACAACTGGTCGAGCGGGAAGTCGGAGAAGTGCATCTTCTGCTATCCGCGCATCGAGGCCGGCCAGCCGACCGTGTGCTCGGAGACCTGCGTCGGGCGGATCCGCTATCTCGGCGTGATGCTGTACGACGCCGACCGCATCGCCGACGCCGCCTCGGAGCTGGACGAGCAGGACCTGTACGCGGCCCAGCTCGGCATCTTCCTGGATCCGAACGATCCGAAGGTCCAGGCCCAGGCGCGCGCCGACGGCGTGCCGGACGCCTGGCTGGAGGCGGCGAAACACTCGCCGGTCTGGAAGATGGCGATGGACTGGAAGGTCGCCTTCCCACTGCATCCGGAGTACCGGACCCTGCCGATGGTCTGGTACGTGCCGCCGCTGTCGCCGATCCAGTCCGCCGCCGCGGCCGGGCAGCTTGGCAGCACCGGCGAGATGCCGGACGTGCGCAGCCTGCGCATCCCGCTGCGCTATCTCGCCAACCTGCTGACCGCCGGCAAGGAGGAACCGGTCGCGCTCGCCCTGGAGCGGATGCTGGCGATGCGCGCCTACATGCGCGCCAAGACCGTCGATGGCGCGATCGACGAGGCGATAGCCCAACAGGTCGGCCTCGATGGCGCCGCGATCGAGGCGATGTACCAGCTCATGGCGATCGCCAACTACGAGGACCGGTTCGTGATCCCGACCGCGCACCGCGAGACCGACGAGGACGCCTACGACCTCCGCGGCGCCTGCGGCTTCAGCTTCGGCAACGGCTGCTCCGCCGGCTCCACCGGGACCAGCCTGTTCGGCTCGGTAAAGAAGCGCAAACAGCGGACGCCGGAGGAGGCGTGGTGATGACCAAGAGTTTCAAGGTTCTCTCGTTGTTGCTGAGCTATCCCGACCAGGCGCTGCAGGCGGCCGCCCCGGAGCTGACGTCGGCGCTCGACGACGAGGCCCTGCTGCCAGCGCGGGAGCGTCGCGCCGTCGGCCGTCTGCTCGACGATCTGGCGTCTGCCGACCTGTACGACGCGCAGGCGCGCTACGTGCAGCTTTTCGATCGCACCCGCTCGCTGTCGCTGCATCTGTTCGAGCATGTGCACGGCGAAGGCCGCGAGCGCGGCCAGGCGCTGGTCGACCTGGCCCAGGTCTATGACGACGGTGGGTTCGACGTGGTCGTCGCCGAATTGCCCGACTTCCTGCCGCTGTTCCTGGAGTACCTGTCGACCCGGCCACTGCCCGAGGCGCGGCTGCTGCTGGCGGAGCCGCTGCACATCCTGCAGGCACTGCACGAGCGGTTGCGCAAGCGCCGTAGCGTCTATGCCGGCGCCCTTGCCGCGCTCGTGGCCCTGGCCCAATGCGAGGCCAGCGCCACCGAGGTCGAGGCCCTGCTGGCGCAGGCCGACGACGAACCCGACGACCTGACGGCGCTCGACCGCGCCTGGGAGGACGCCCCGGTGACCTTCGGTCCCGGGTGCGGCAACGGAGGCTGAGATGGCCGACGCGCTCAACGAGTTCTTCTTCGGGATCTACCCCTACATCTGCCTGGTGGTGCTGGCCCTGGGCTCGATCTTCCGCTACGACCGCGAGCCCTACACGTGGCGCTCCGGCTCCAGCCAGCTGCTGCGCCGGCGCCAGCTCGTCATCGGCTCGGTGCTGTTCCACGTCGGCATCCTGATCGTCTTCGTCGGCCACCTCGTCGGGCTGCTAACGCCGATCCAGATCTTCGACGCCTTCGGCATCGGCCATGGCTTCAAGCAGGTGATGGCGATCGTCGTCGGTGGTGTCGCCGGCGCGGTGTGCATGGTCGGGCTGCTGATGCTGCTGCACCGGCGCCTGACCGACCCGCGCATCCGTCGTACCTCCAGCTTCGGCGACATCGCCATACTGGTGCTGCTCGCGGTCCAGCTCGGTCTCGGCCTGCTCACCATCATCGTGTCGCTCGGCCACCTCGACGGTGGTGAGATGCTCAAGTTCATGGCCTGGGCCCAGGGCATCTTCACCTTCGAGGCCGGCGCCGCCGGCTACGTCGCCGAGGCTCACTGGCTGTTCAAGCTGCACCTGTTCCTCGGGCTGACAATCTTCCTGGTGTTCCCGTTCACCCGGCTGGTGCACATGCTGAGCGCCCCGGCGCGCTATCTGTGGCGCACCGGCTATCAGGTGGTGAGGGCGCGCGGATGATCGCGGTCAACGGACGCGAAATCGACGAGCGCGCGGTCGCCGCCGAGATGCAGCACCATCCGGCGCCCGATGCCGAGGCCGCACATGAGGCGGCGGCGCAGGCGCTGGCGGTACGCGCGTTGCTGAACCAGCGCGCTGAGGCGCTCGGCATCGACGATGCGGACGAGAACGTCCGCCTCGACACCTTGCTGGCGCGTGAGGTGACAGTGCCGGAACCGGACACCGAAACCTGTCGGCGCTACTACGACAGCCATCGCGCCCAGTTTCGCTCGCCGACGTTGTACGAGGCGGCGCATATCCTGGTCGCGGCACCGCCGCGCGACCGGTCCGCCTACGAGCAGGCGACCGCGACGGCGAAGCAGGTCATCGAGGAAATGAAGGCGCATCCGGAGCGCTTCGGCAGGCTTGCCGAGGCCTGGTCGGCCTGCCCATCAAAGCTGAACGGCGGCCACCTCGGCCAGGTGGCACGCGGCGACACCGTGCCGGAGTTCGACACCTTCCTGGAAAACCTCGAACCGGGCCAGCTCTGCCCGGTGCCGGTTCCGACCCGCTACGGTGTGCACGTTGACCTGCTCCCCGTTGGTCCCTCAGTGATAGTGAGAGTCCAGGGCTTCATGATGCCTGCTCCAGGGCCGTGGCGGTAGCGGGCGGCCGGCGGAGCTGGTCGGGGTTGCGCAGCCGGCCGCCCGCGGATTGTAGGAACAC
>JAVKFY010000036.1:0-85779 GCA_040223615.1 Alphaproteobacteria bacterium | reverse complement strand
CCGCTGCTGCTGGCCCGGCTGCTGGAACTCTCCGAGGCGCAGGAGGGGGTGCTCAACATCGCCTTCCAGGTCGCCGACGACGAGGGCATGCTGCTGCTCGATCTCGACGATCTGCGCTCGATGCTGACCTTCGTCGCCGATCACGCCAAGGACCTGTCGACCTCCTACGGCCACGTCGCGCGGTCCTCGGTCGGCGCCGTGCAGCGCCGGCTGCTGAGCCTGGAGCAGCAGGGCGCGGAGAATTTCTTCGGCGAACCGGCGCTGAAGCTCGCCGACCTGATGCGCACCACCTACGACGGCCAGGGCTTCATCAACATCCTGGCCGCCGACAAGCTGATGACCGCGCCCCGGCTGTACGCCACGCTGCTGCTGTGGCTGCTGTCGGAACTATTCGAGGAACTGCCCGAGGTCGGTGATCCCGACAAGCCGAAGCTCGTGTTCTTCTTCGACGAGGCGCACCTGCTGTTCGACGACGCGCCCAAGGCGCTGGTCGACCGTATCGCTCAGGTCGTACGCCTGATTCGCTCCAAGGGCGTCGCGGTGTTCTTCGTGACGCAGAACCCGCAGGACGTGCCCGACGAGGTACTGGCGCAGCTCGGCAACCGCATCCAGCATGCCCTGCGTGCCTACACCCCGCGCGAGGCCAAGGCGGTGCGCGTCGCCGCCGACACCTTCCGACCGAACCCGGCGTTCAAGGCCGCCGAGGCGATCACCGAGCTCGGCGTCGGCGAGGCGCTGACCTCGTTGCTGGACGCCAAGGGCGTGCCCGGCATCGTCGAGCGCACGCTGATCCGGCCGCCAAGCTCCCGCCTCGGCCCGGCCAGCGACGCCGAGCGGCGCCAGGCGATCGCCAACAGCCCGGTCGCCGGCCAGTACGAAGAGGCGATCGACCGCGAGTCGGCGCACGAGATACTGACCGAGCGGGCCAAGCAGGCGGCGGAAGCCGCCGAGGCCGCCGAAACTGCCGCCGAGCAGGAGAAGGCGCGCGCGAAGGCCGAGCGCCAGGCACGCAAGTCGAAACCGGCCGCGCGGCGGTCGAACCGCCAGGGCGTCGGCGAAACGTTCATGAAATCGGTGGCGCGGGCCGTCGGGTCGACTCTGGGGCGCCAGCTCCTGCGTGGCGTCCTGGGCTCGCTCCTGAAGCGTTGAGTTCCAGCTAGTTGTAATCAGAGGAGAAGCTTCCGTTCATGACCTACAGGATCGAAGAGATCGAGGGCATCGGCCCGGCCTACGGCGCCAAGCTGAAAGACGCCGGCATCGACACCACCGACAAGCTGCTGGACGCGTGTGCCGATCCGGCCGGGCGCAAGGCGATGGCGGAGAAAACCGGCCTTGACGCCAGCCGGCTGCTGAAGTGGGCCAACATGGCCGACCTGATGCGGATTTCCGGCGTCGGCGAGGAATATTCGGAGCTGCTGGAGGCCGCCGGCGCCGACACCGTGAAGGAGCTGCGCAACCGCAACGCGGCCAACCTCGCGGCCAAGATGGCCGAGGTGAACGAGATCAAGAAGCTGACCCGCCAGGTGCCGTCGGAGGCGACGGTGACCAAGTGGGTCGGGCAGGCCAAGGAACTGCCGCCCAAGCTCAGCTACTAGAGCCCGCGCGTGACATTGCTGCCGGTCGGCGGGCCTTCCTGCCGGCCGGCTTTGCTTTTATGGTAGCCGCCCGCCGACCAGTGCCGATTGTGCCGCCATGCCCGTCCTGACCAGCAAGATCGATCCGCGCGACGAGACCTTTCGCGCCAATGCCGAGACCATGCGCGCCGCCGTGGCGACGCTGCGCGAGCGCGTCGCCGAGGCCAAGCTCGGCGGCGGCGAGCGCTCGCGCCAGCGCCATCTGAGCCGCGGCAAGCTGCTGCCGCGCGACCGGGTGCGGGCACTGGTCGATCCCGGCGCGCCGTTCCTGGAGCTGTCGCAGCTCGCGGCCTACGAGATGTACGACGACAACATCGCCTCGGCCGGCGTGATCACCGGCATCGGCCGGGTGTCGGGCCGCGAGTGCCTGATCGTCGCCAACGACGCCACGGTGAAGGGCGGCACCTACTATCCGCTGACCGTGAAGAAGCATGTCCGGGCCCAGGAGATCGCGGCGCAGAACCATCTGCCGTGCATCTACCTGGTCGACAGCGGCGGCGCCAACTTGCCCGAGTGGCCCGAAGTGTTCCCCGATCGCGACCACTTCGGCCGCATCTTCTTCAACCAGGCCAACATGTCGTCGATGCAGATCCCGCAGGTCGCGGTGGTCATGGGGTCGTGTACGGCCGGCGGCGCCTACGTGCCGGCGATGTCGGACGAGTCGATCATCGTGCGCAACCAGGGCACGATCTTCCTGGGCGGCCCGCCACTGGTGAAAGCCGCCACCGGCGAGGAGGTCACGCCGGAAGAGCTGGGCGGCGCCGACGTGCACAGCCGCACCTCGGGCGTCACCGACCACTACGCGCAGAACGACCACCACGCGCTGGCCATCGCCCGCACCATCGTCGCCAACCTGAACCGGCCGAAGCATCATTCGCTGGAGAGCCGGACGCCGGCCCCGCCGATCTACGACCCGCACGAGTTGTATGGCGTGCTGCCGGCCGATGTGCGCCAGCCCTACGACGTGCACGAGGTCATCGCCCGGCTGGTCGACGGTTCCGAGTTCGACGAGTTCAAGGCGCTCTACGGCCGCACGCTGGTGACCGGCTTCGCGCACATCTGGGGCTATCCGGTCGGCATCGTCGCCAACAACGGCATCCTGTTCTCCGAGTCGGCGGTGAAAGGCGCGCACTTCATCGAGTTGTGCAGCCAGCGCGGCATCCCGCTGATCTTCCTGCAGAACATTTCCGGCTTCATGGTCGGCCGCAAGTACGAGGCCGGCGGCATCGCCAAGGACGGCGCCAAGCTGGTCACCGCCGTGTCGACCACCTCGGTGCCGAAGTTCACCGTGGTCATCGGCGGCAGCTACGGCGCCGGCAACTATGGCATGTGCGGGCGCGCCTACTCGCCGCGGTTCCTGTACATGTGGCCATCGGCGCGGCTCGCGCTGATGGGGGCGGCGCAGGCTGCCGGCGTGCTCGCCACGGTGCGCCGCGCCAACGTCGAGGGCCGGGGCGGCACCTGGACGGCGGAGGAAGAGGAGGTCTTCAAGCAGCCGATCATCGACCAGTTCGAGGCCCAGTCGGACCCGTATTTCGCCACCGGGCGGCTTTGGGACGACGGCCTGATCGACCCGGCCGAGACCCGCAACGTGCTCGGCCTGTCGCTCTCGGCGGCGCTCAACGCGCCGATCGAGGACACCCGCTTCGGCGTGTTCCGGATGTGATGGCGATGAAGAATTCACGCGGAGACGCGGAGACGCGGAGAGTGCCCGACGACGTTGTTTTCTCGACGGCGACTTCGTACCGGCACGACGTGGATGCCCCGAACAAGTCGGGACATGACGACATTTTTCTAACCAGCAGCAAAGGTCGTCATGCCCGGGCTTGTCCCGGGTATCCACGTCCGTCCACGCTTCCGGTGGGGGAGAACTCGGCATCGTCCTCTCTACGCGCCACCGCGCCTCCGCGTGCCAATGCAACCGGAAGCATCGCTTGATGTTCGCGAAACTCCTCATTGCCAATCGCGGCGAGATCGCCGTCCGGGTGATCCGTACCGTCAGGCGGCTCGGCATTCGCACCGTCGCGGTCTACTCCGACGCCGACGCCGAGGCGCGCCACGTGAAGCTCGCCGACGAGGCGGTGCACATCGGCCCGGCGCCGGCCAACGAGAGTTATCTCGTCGCCGACAAGATCATCGACGCGGCCAGGCGCACCGGCGCCGAGGCGATCCATCCGGGCTACGGCTTCCTGTCGGAGAACGCGTCTTTCGCCGAGGCCTGCGCGGCTGCCGGCCTCGTCTTCATCGGCCCGCCGGCCGCCGCGATCCGCGCCATGGGCGAGAAGGCAGCGGCCAAGGCGGCGATGGTGGAGGCGGGCGTGCCGGTCGTGCCGGGCTACCACGGCGCCGACCAGAACGAGGACCTGCTGGCCGCCGAGGCGACGCAGATCGGCTATCCGGTGCTGATCAAGGCGGTCGCCGGCGGCGGCGGCAAGGGCATGCGCCAGGTCCACGACGAGGCCAGGTTCGCTACCGAACTGGCCGGCGCGCGGCGTGAGGCCAAGGCTGCCTTCGGCGACGACAAGGTACTGATCGAGAAGTACCTGGTGAAGCCGCGCCACATCGAGGTCCAGGTCTTCGCCGACAGCCAGGGCAACGCGGTGCACCTGTTCGAGCGCGACTGCTCCGTGCAGCGCCGCCACCAGAAGGTCCTGGAGGAGGCGCCGGCGCCCGGCATGTCCGACACCATGCGCGCCGCGATGGGCGAGGCGGCGGTGCAGGCGGCCAAGGCCATCGGCTATGTCGGCGCCGGCACGGTGGAGTTCATCGCCGACGTCAGCCACGGCCTGCGCGACGACGCGTTCTATTTCATGGAGATGAACACGCGGCTGCAGGTCGAGCACCCGGTGACAGAGATGATCACCGGCCAGGACCTGGTCGAGTGGCAGCTCCGGGTCGCCAGCGGCGAGCCATTGCCGCTGCAGCAGGACGAGCTGGCGATCGATGGCCACGCGGTCGAGGCGCGGATCTACGCCGAGGATCCGGCCAAGCGCTTCCTGCCGTCGACCGGCCGGCTGCTGCACCTGCGCCCGCCGGCCGAGGACGGACACGTGCGTGTCGACAGCGGCGTCGTCGAGGGCGACAGCGTCTCGATCTTCTACGACCCGATGATCGCAAAGCTGATCGCCTGGGACAGTGACCGCACCTCGGCGCTGCGCCGCCTGCGTCAGGCGCTGATCGAGTTCACCATCGCCGGCGTGACCACCAACGTCAGCTTCCTGGCCGCCGTCGCCGGCCACCCGGCCTTCGTCGCCGGCGACCTCGACACCGGCTTCATCGATCGCCATCGCGACGACCTCATCCCGAAGCGCGACGCCGTGCCGGACGACGTCCTGGCCATCGCCTCCCTGCACCTGCTGCTGGCCCGGCGCGAGGCCGAGACCGCGCGGGCGGTATCCGGCGGCGACGCACATTCGCCGTGGGCGCTGCTGGAAGGCTGGCGCGTGAACGATGAAGGTCACGACCAGTTCGTCTTCATCGAAGGCGACGTGGAGGTCGCGGTCGAAGTGCGCTACGTGGCCGATGGCTACCGCCTCGGCCTGCCCGGCGGCCAGATGACCGCCAGCGCGGAACGCCTCGCCGACGGCCTGGCGGTAAACCTCGACGGGCTGCGCCGTCATGCCTTCGTGATCGAGCAGGGCGAACGCCTGACCGTGCTGGCCGACGGCCACGCCTGGCGCCTGGCCCGCCGCGACCCGATGGCCTTCGCGACGTTCGAGATCGAGGAGACCGGCTCGGTCGCGGCACCGCTGCCTGGCAAGATCGTGCAACTGATCGCCAAGCCCGGCCAGAAGGTGCGCAAGGGCGAACCGCTGCTGGTGATGGAGGCGATGAAGATGGAGCACACCATCGCCGCCCCGGCCGACGGTACCGTCGAGAAGATGAACTACGCCGAAGGCGAGCAGGTCGACGAGGGCGCCGAACTGGTCAGCTTCGAAGACTGACGATCGCGCCGTACATTGCGACCCTGCATCGACACCCACCTCACCCCAACCCTTTCCCCCCAAGAGGGCGGAGAGGGAGCGGTAACGCCATCGGCTCTTCGTCCCTCTCCGCCCTTGGGGGCGGAGATGACAGGTGAGGCGGGGGACAGCGCGCGACGAAAAGCACGAAGCCAACCGTGAAGCTGAAGCCCGCCCAGGTCGTCGCCGCCGTCGTCATCGCCGCAGCGGTGGCGCTGGTATTGTTCCCGCCGGCCGACATGTCGCCGCAGGTGGCGCGCGCCGGCGGGCTGTCGGTGGCGGTGATCGCATTGCTGGCCACCGGCGTGGTGCCGGAGTTCGTCGCCGCGCTGATCTTCTTCGTGATCGCCGTCCTGTTCGCCGTGGCGCCGACCGAGACGGTGTTCTCCGGCTTCACCGCGTCGGCCTTCTGGCTGGTCTTCGGCGGCTTGCTGATCGGCACCGGGGTGCGCGAGACCGGCCTGGCGCGGCGCCTCGCCGGCGCCATCGCCGGCCGCGTCGGCGGCAACTATCCGGCGGTAATCTTCGGCGTCTCCGGGCTCGGCCTGGCGCTCGGCTTCCTGATGCCGTCGACGCTGAGCCGTATCCTGATCATGCTGCCGATCGTGCTGGCGATGGCCGACCGGCTCGGGTTACCGCATGGGCGACAGGGCCGTGTCGGCATGGTGCTGGCGAGCAGCTTCGTGACCATGATTCCGTGCTTCACCATCCTGCCGGCGGCGGTGCCGGCAATGGTGCTGTCGGGCGCGTCGGAGACGTTGTACGGCTACACCCCGACCTACGGCGAGTGGCTGCTGCTGCATTTCCCGGTGCTCGGGCTGCCCAAGGCCATCATCATCGCGGCGGCGGTGATCTGGCTGTTTCCCGACCGGATCGACCCGGATGGCGAGCCGCCGTCGCCGGCACCACCGGCCTCGGGGCGCGAGCGGCTGATGGCGCTGATGCTGGCCGGCGCGCTGGCGCTCTGGGTCACCGACTTCCTGCACGGCATCTCGCCGGCCTGGGTGGCGCTGACGGTCGGCACCATCTGCGTGCTGCCCTTCGTCGCCATTGTGCCGGCGAAGAGCTTCAACGAGAACGTCAATCTCGGCCCGCTGGTCTATCTCGCCGGCATGCTGGGGATCGGCGCGGTGATCGCTGAGACCGGCGTCGGCACCTATGTCGCCGAACACGCGCTGGCGGTGCTGCGGCTGGAGCCCGGCGCACCGCTGCGCACCTTCGTCTCGATCAGCGGCCTGTCGGCGATCCTGGCCATGCTGACGACGCAGCCCGGGGTGTCCGCCGTTCTGACCCCGCTGGCCGGCACGCTGGCGGAAGCCGCCGACCTGTCGATCCCGCAGGTGCTGATGATGACCGTGGTCGGGCACAGCACGGTGGTGCTGCCGTACCAGACCCCGCCGCTGATCGTCGCCATGCAGGTCGCGCAGGTGCCGATCGCGGCCGGCAACAAGCTGTGCCTGACGGTATTCGCCGCCACCGTGGTGATATTGTTGCCGCTGGACTATCTGTGGTGGCTGGCGCTGGGCTGGATCGGCTGATGCACCTGATCAAGATCTGCATGGGCATCGATTCGATCGCGCACCTGCGACGCGTGCAGGCCGCGCGGCTGAAGCAGCGCAAGGCTGCGGGCGAGCCGGTCGAGCTCTACCACATGACCCGGCACCGCCCGCGCAAGGCCGAGGAGATACTCGACGACGGCGGCTCGCTGTACTGGATCATCAAGGGCTTCGTGCTGGTGCGCCAGCCGCTGATCCGGTTCGACGAGATTGACCCGCCGATCGACATGAAGGGCTGCCGGCTGGTCTACACGCCCGATCTGATCCCGACCCGGCCGCAGGCGCGCCGGCCGTTTCAGGGCTGGCGGTATTTGCGCGACGAGGACGCGCCGGCCGACGCGGCCGTGAACGAGGCTGGCGAGTCCGACGACGAGCCGCCGCCGGAGATGGCCGCCGAGCTGCGTGCCCTCGGATTAATCTAGCTCACGCGCCATCACGGAAATGTACGACGAGGCGGCCTTGGCTTCGGGGGGCACCATCCCAAGTTAAGTGGCAGTACACATTTCCGGGGATCGTTCCGATGTACAGGAAAACGGCACCTATGCTGATCGCAATGACGATGTTGCTGTCCGCATGCCAGAGCAGCGGCGGCGGCGGCAGCAGCGCCGGCGCCGACCTGCGGGCCAAGGAAACCCAGCAACAGGCGATCGAGCGTATTGAGCGGGAGGGCGCGCGCAGCCGCGCCGGTCTCGGGCTATGAAATGGCTGGTGGTGATGGCGATGCTGTCCAGCCTGCTAGTGGCCGGCTGCCAGTCAACGGCGCCGCAGCGTGACGATGACAAGGACCGCTCGAACGGCGGCAGCGGGTATCGCGGCACCCACAACTACAGCAAGGGCCCCTAGGTCAGCGCGCGACGACCTTGAGCGGCCGCGCCTCGCGGGCGTGCGCCAAGCGCTCTTCCGCCAGCCGGTCGGCCATCTCGTTGGTCGGCAGGTCGGCTTGGCCGGCGCGCGCGAACAGCTCAGCTAGCGTGTCGTGGATGCGCGCGCAGTGCGCGAAGGCCGCGTCCTGGCTGTAGCGCGGACCCTCGTAGCTGATGTTGATGATGCCGCCGGCGTTGATCACGTAGTCCGGCGCGTAGAGAATGCCGCGCCGGTGCAGGACGGCGCCGTGCCGGTCCTCGGCCAGCTGGTTGTTGGCCGAGCCGGCCACCACCGCGACCTTCAGCCGCGCGATGGTGTCGTCGTTTAGCACCGCGCCCAGCGCGTTCGGCGCGAACACGTCGGCCTCGACGTCGTAGATCGCCTCCGGGTCGACCACGCTCGCGCCCAGTTCGGCTTTCGCCGCGGCCAGCCGGGCGGCGTCGATGTCGGTCACCACCAGCCGCGCGCCAGCCTTGCGCAGGTGCTCCGCCAGTGCCCAGCCGACGTGGCCCAGGCCCTGGATCGCAACGGTCAGGCCGTTCAGGTCGTCGCGGCCGAGCCGGAATTCCACCGCCGCGCGCAGCCCATGGAACACGCCCCAGGCGGTGGCCGGCGAGGGGTCGCCGCTGCCGCCCTCGGCGATGCCGGCGACGTGGCGGGTCTGGCGCCGCACGATCTCGAAATCGGCCGGCGACGTGCCGACGTCCTCCGCCGTGATGTAGCGGCCGCCCAGGCTGTCGATGAACCGCCCGAAGGCCTCGAACAGCGCCGGCGACTTGTCGCGCTTGGCGTCGCCGATGATGACGGCCTTGCCGCCGCCGAAGCTAAGTCCGGCCATCGCTGACTTGTAGGTCATGCCCCGCGACAGCCGCAGCACGTCGTCCAGCGCCTCGTCGTCGCTGTCGTAGCGCCACATGCGGCAGCCGCCGAGCGCCGGACCGAGGGTCAGGTCGTGGATCGCGATGATCGCCTTCAGGCCGCTGGCGCGGTCGTGGCAGAACACCACCTGTTCGTGGTCGCGGAAGCTTTGGGCGGCGAAGACGGACACGGGCATCAAGCTCCTGTGCGGAAGGATTTCGCTGCCCAAACTTGACCATAACCGCGTTAATCTTCAATTGACGACGATCACGCCGGCAAAGAAAGCAGCAAAGTTGCCAGGGGGTTACGGCGACGACTGAATCTGTCGTGATAGCCGGCCCAAAGCGTAATTTTTTGCCGAAAGGTCAACAGCGGCGACCCAACGGCAATCCTCAGTTCGGCAACGTACCGGCGAATGCATGGCTATAGAGCGTCTCGTACTCGACGACCGAGACCGGTCGCGGGTTCAGCCCGGTGAGCGGATCGGCATGCGCCAGCGGCGCCAGTGCGGCCGCCTGGTCGGCGGGAACGCCGATCTCGCCGAGCGTGTGCGGGATGCCGACCTGGCTGCGCAACCTGACGATGGCGTCGAGCACGCCGGCGAAGCCGTCAACGCCGAGTAGGGGCGCGAAACGCTGGACCCGGGCTTCGATCGCCGGCCGGTTGAACGCCAGCACGTAGGGCATCAGCACGGCGTTGGTCAGGCCGTGGTGGGTGTCGTGCACGGCCGAGCAGGGGTGGCTCATCGCGTGCATCGCACCCAATCCTTTCTGGAACGCCACCGCGCCCATGCTGGCGGCGGCCAGCATGTGGCCGCGTGCGTCGATGTCACTGCCGTCGGCGACCGCGCGCGGTAGCCATTCGAACACCAGCCGCATCGCCTCGACGGCGATGCCGTCGGCCATCGGGTGGTAGCTGTCGATGCAGTAGGCCTCCAGCGCGTGGCTCAACGCGTCCATGCCGACCGCCGCGGTCAGCCCGGCCGGCAAACCGAGCGTCAGTTCCGGGTCCGACAGCACGATCGGCGGCAGCATGCTCGGGTGGAAGATCACCCGCTTGGTCCGGGTCGCCGCTTCGATCACGACGGCCGACCGGCCGACCTCGGAGCCGGTGCCGGCGGTTGTGGGGATGGCGATCAGCGGCACCGTGCCGGCCGGATCGACCCGACGCCAGTTGTCGCCCTCGTCGACGAAATCCATCAGCGGCCGGCGCTGCCCGGCCATCAGCGCCAGGCATTTGCCGACATCGAGCGCGCTGCCGCCGCCCAGCGCCACCACGCCGTCATGGCCGCCCTCGCGCAGCCGTGTCATGCCGGCGTCGACATTGGCCTCCACCGGATTGCCCTGCACCTCGGCGAACAGCGCCGCGGCAAGACCGGCCTCCTCCAGCAAGGTCAACGCACGGCGCGCCATGGCGCTGTCGGCCAGCCCGCGGTCCGTGACCAGCAGCGGCCGGGCGATCCCCAGTTCGGCGCAGGCGTTCGGCAGTTCGCGCAGTCGCCCGCGCCCGAACCGGACGCTGGTCGGAAAATGCCAGACGCCGGACAGCTCCATGTGCCTAGAACCGGTATCCGACCATGACGCCGCCGAAGAATTGCGGATCGTTGACGCTGAGCGGGCTGTCGGCGGCGTCCATCAACAGCAGGTTGCCGCGCAGGTCGGCGCTGACGAACACATCGCGCGTGACGTCGTAGATGAGCTGTGCGAAGACCCCGACGTCGCGGACGCCGAGGCCGGCGGCGAAGGCGGGGCGGCCGGGCTTGGCGTCCGCCTTGTCGACGCTGAAATAGCTCTCCGCGTAGCCGTCGCTCATCAGTGTTCCGTTCATGCCCAGGATCAGCGAGGCGTTCTTGCTCCAGCGGCCGCCGTAGGCCGCCTCGATATTGAACAGCGCACCGCCATGCCCGCCGGCTACTTCCTGGCGGATATCGCCGCGCACCCGGAAGGAGCCGGTGTAGAATTCCGCCAGCAGACCCAGTTCCAGGCCCGGGTCGACATCGGGCAGGCCGGTGAGGAAATCGTCGTCGGCGCTGTCGCGGCCGAAGTCGGCGGTCGCGCGCACGCCGGCGCGGAACCGGCCATCCTTGAACACGTAGGCGCCGATGCCCTTGCGCGTGGAGGCGAAGACGGTGTTGCGATACTCGACCTCGGCGATGCCGAGCGCCTTGGCCTCGTACTGGTCGCTGCCCAGATAGGTCGGCGCGCCGGCGGCGCCTGCGGCGAACACGCCGCGCCAGGATTGCGGCTTGGCCGGCAGGATTGCGGCGGCCGAGTCGGTCCAGCGTTCCAGGTCGTAGTAGCGCGACTGCGCCACGGCCGGCGCCGCGCAGGCCAGCAGCAGCAAGCCGAGAAGGCCGAGGAAACCCTGTCGCATCAGGCCGCCGCCCGCGCGCCGGTGGGTTCTTCGAGCCGGTCCGCCACCAGTTCGGCGATCGCCAGCGACGAGGTCAGCCCGGGCGATTCGATCCCGAACAGGTTCACCAGGCCGGCGATGCCGTGCGTCGCCGGTCCCTGGATCAGGTAGTCGTGCATCGGCTCGTGCGGTGCCTGGATCTTCGGCCGGATGCCGGAATAGCCGGGCACCAGCGCGCCATCCGGCAGGTCCGGCCAGTAGCGCCGCACCGCGTCGTAGAACTCGTCGGCGCGGCGGATATCGACGTCGTAGTCGATGGCGTCGATCCACTCCTGGTCCGGGCCGAACTTGCATTGCCCGCCCATGTCGAGGGTGACGTGCACGCCCAGGCTGGCGCTGGCCGGCACCGGGTAGATCAGACGGGTGAAGGGCTGCTTGCCGGCGAGCGAGAAGTAGCTCCCCTTGCAGTAATAGGTCGGCGGCAGGTGCGCGGCCGGAAAGCCGTCCAGCAGACCGGTGACGGCCTGCGCGTGCAGCCCGGCGCTGTTCACCACCATCCGCGCCTTCAGCGTGTAGTCGGCGGTCTCGATGCGGATGCCGTCGTCTTCGATGGCACCGCCGGTGACCGGGGTTTCGAACGCGACCATGGCACCGGCCGCCTCGGCCTCGCCCTGGTAGCTCAGCATCAGCGAGTGGCTGTCCACGATGCCGGTCGACGGCGAGTGGATCGCCGCCGTGCAGCGCACCGCCGGTTCCATCGCCTGGGCCTCCGCCGCCGTGATCATCTTCAGGTCGTCGACGCCGTTGCCGGCACCGCGCGCCTGGATGCTCTCCAGCAGCGCGGCTTCCTCGTCGCTGGTCGCGACGATCAGCTTGCCGCAGTTGCGATGGGGCACGTTGTGGCTTTTGCAGTAGTCGTAGAGCCGCCACTTGCCGGCGACGCACAACTGCGCCTTCAGGCTGTCCTTGGCGTAGTAGATGCCGGCGTGGATCACCTCGGAGTTACGCGACGAGGTGCCGGTGCCGATGGCGTCGGCCGCCTCCAGCACCACCACGTCGCGGCCGCCCAGCGCCAGCCGGCGCGCCACCGCCAAGCCGACCACCCCGGCCCCGATGACGATGCAATCAACCGTTTCACTCATCGCCGCAGTGTTGGCGGCGGAAGCCGGCCGGTCAAGCAGCCGTGATTTGCCCGTCATCGATGCCGGCGGCGACGATGCGGTCATGACCCGTCTCGCCGCCTTGTTGATAGTGCTGCTGGCCGCCCCGGCCTGGGCCGACCCGGCCCAATGGAAGTCGGAATGGCCGGACACCGACTTTTCGCGTACCGCCGTCGACTTCAAGGACATCCTGTCCGGGGGGCCGCCGAAGGACGGCATCCCGGCCATCGATGACCCGAAATTCGTCGCGCTGTCGGAGGTCGACATCCCCGGCACCGAACCGGTGATCGGCCTGGTCCTGAACGGCGAGGCCCGGGCCTATCCGCTGCGGGTGCTGATGTGGCACGAGATTGCCAACGACACCGTCGGCGGCGTGCCGGTGTCGGTGACGTACTGCCCGCTGTGCAACGCCGCCATCGTGTTCGACCGGCGCGTCGGCGAGCGGGTGCTGGACTTCGGCACCACCGGCAAGCTGCGCAACTCCGACCTGGTGATGTACGACCGCCAGACGATGAGCTGGTGGCAGCAGTTCCAGGGCGAGGCCATCGTCGGCGAACTGCTGGGCACGCAGCTCGCCATCGTGCCGTCGCGCCTGGAATCGCTGGCCAACTTCGCCGCGCGCGCGCCGGATGGCCAGGTACTGGTGCCGAACAACCCGGACATGCGCAACTATGGCCTGACGCCGTATGCCGGCTACGACCTGTCAGGCGCGCCGTTCCTTTACCGTGGCGAGTATCCCGACAACGTGATGCCGCTGGACCGCGTGGTGAAGGTCGGCGAGCGCGCCTGGGCGCTGGAATACGTGAAGCGGCGCGGTCAGGTGGAGACCGACGACGGCCTGCGCATCTCCTGGACCCCGGGCCAGAATTCGGCGATGCACGAAGCGACGATTGCCGAGGGCATGGACGTCGGCAACATCGTCGTGCAACGTCGCGACGACGCCGGCGCGTGGACAGACGTGGCCTACGGTGTCGACTACGCCTTCGCCTTCCATGCCTTCCATCCCGACGCCGAGATCGTCTCCGACTGAGCCGCTTGACCGTGCTGGCGCGCGGCCTATGGTCGGTCGTTCACGGCGGGAGAGGGGCATGTCAGGGCCGCACATCATCGTGCTCGGCAACGAGAAGGGCGGCTCGGGCAAGTCGACCTCGGCGATGCACATCATCGTCGCGTTGCTCAAGGCCGGCGCCACGGTCGGCAGTCTCGATCTCGACGACCGCCAGCAATCCTTGTCGCGCTACCTGGAAAACCGGCAACGCCTGATCGACACCAAGGGCCTGTACCTGCCGACCCCGGTCCATGCCGTGGTGAAGCACTCGCAGGCCGACAGCCTGGCGGCCCGCGAGGCGGAGGAGCGCGCGGCATTCCAGGCCGCCCTGGCGCGGGTCGGCGGCGCGGCGCAGTTCGTGGTGATCGACTGCCCGGGGCGCGACAGCAACCTGTCGCGGCTGGCGCACGGCCGCGCCGATACCCTGATCACGCCGATCAACGACAGTTTCGTCGATCTCGACCTGCTGGCCCGGGTCGACGGCGACGACTATCGCGTTCTCGGGCCCTCGATCTATGCCGAGATGGTGTGGGAGGCGCGCAAGCGCCGGGCCCAGGCCGATCGCGGCTCGATCGACTGGGTGGTGATGCGCAACCGGCTGGCCTCGCTGGAAGCGCGCAACAAGCGCCGTGTCGGCGATGTGCTCGACCGGTTGGCCAAGCGTATCGGTTTCCGCCACCTGGCCGGCCTGTCCGAGCGGGTGATCTACCGCGAGATGTTCCTTAACGGCTTGACGCTGCTCGACCTGCGCGACCCGGCGGCGGAGGTGAATCTGACCCTGAGCCACGTCGCCGCGCGCGCCGAATTAAGCAACCTGATGGCCAATCTGGCACTGCCAGCCCTGGACACCCGGGCCAGCGCCGCCATGTAATGGTCAGCACATGACGCGAACATCGGAAATCCGGCATGGCGCGCGATGATCGTCCGGTCGCCAAACGTGGCGGCACCGAGGCCGAGGTCGCCGCGTTTCTGAACAAGCTGGCGGCGACCCCGAACGCGCGGCCGGCGGGGCAGCGTGGCCGCCTGCTGTTCGGCATGGACGCGACCGCCAGCCGTGGGCCGACCTGGGACACCGCGTGCCAGATCCAGGGCGACATGTTCGCCGAGACCGCGGCGCTCGGCGGGCTTGACGTGCAGCTTGCCTTTTATCGTGGCCATGGCGACTTCCGCGCCACGCCGTGGGTATCGTCCTCGGCCGACCTGATCCCCTACATGACCCGCGTGCGCTGCCTGGGCGGTCACACCCAGATCCAGCGCTTCCTGAACTACGCGGCCAAGACCGCCGGCGAACGCAAGGTCGACGCCGTGGTCTTCGTCGGCGACGCGCTGGAGGAGGCGATCGACGACGTCTGCCACGCCGCCGGCCAGCTCGCGGTGCGCGGCGTGCCCTGCTTCATGTTCCACGAAGGCATGGACCAGGCCGCCGCCAACGGTTTCCGGCAGGTCGCCGAGATCACCAAGGGCGCCTTCTGCCGGTTCGACAGTTCCAGCCCGGGCCAGCTCAAGGCGCTGTTGAGCGCCGTCGCGGTCTATGCCGCCGGGGGCCGCAAGGCGCTGGCCGACTTCTCCGCCAAGCGCGGCGGCGACGTGAAGCTGCTGGCGCACCAACTGCAGGCCGGGAAGGGCTGAGGCGGCGGCGATGGCCTGGCTATTCCTCGGCGTCTGCGTGCTCGCCGCGCTTCTGCTGGCCGGACGCTGGTTCGCCAGCGCCAACCCGACCGACCTCGCGCGCTATCTGCGGCTCGCCGGCGCCGTGGTCTTTGGCCTGATCGCGGCTTTCCTGTTGTTCACCGGACGGTTCGGCCTCGGCGTGCCGGCGGCCTTCCTGGCGCTGGCGCTGCTGCGCCGCTGGCGGCTGCCTAATCTCGGGCCGGGCGGGTTTGGCGGGCTCGGCGGCGGCAAATCGGCCGGCCAGACCTCCGAAGTCACCACCGACTACCTGCGCATGACCCTGGAACACGACACCGGACTGATGCGCGGCACGGTGCTGAAGGGCGCCCATACCGGCCAGGAATTGTCCGAACTGGACCGCGACCAATTGCTCGAACTTCTGGCGGAGTGCCACCGCGAGGACGCCTCGTCGGCGCAACTGCTGGAATCCTATCTGGAGCGCGCCCATGGCGACGAGTGGCGCGAGGCCGCCGGCGGCACGTCGGGCGGATCGGCGCCGCAGAGCGGCGGGGCCATGTCCCGCGATGAGGCGCTCGACATCCTGGGCCTGGAGCAGGGTGCCAGCGCCGAGGATGTGCGCGCCGCCTACCGCGCGCTGATGCAGAAGCTGCATCCCGACCAGGGCGGCTCCACCTACCTGGCGGCGAAGATCAACCAGGCCAAGGACGTGCTGCTCGGCGCCTGAGGTTGATGCCGCGCCGCGCGCGTGGCACAAACCGTGCATTCCCAGGCGGTTAGTATCCGCCACGGCGCAAGGGACGTCCCGATACATGACACGGAAGATCCGCAAGGCGGTGTTTCCCGTGGGCGGCCTCGGCACCCGGTTTCTGCCGGCGACCAAGGCCATGCCCAAGGAAATGCTGCCGGTTGTCGACAAGCCGCTGATCCAGTACGCGCTGGAAGAGGCCGCCGAAGCCGGCGTTGAGCAGTTCATCCTGGTCACCAGCCGCGGCAAGGCGGTGATCGAGGACCATTTCGACCTGTCCTACGAGCTCGAAGCGACCCTGAAGGCGCGCGACAAGTCCGACATGGTGGACCTGGTGCAGAACATGCGGCCGCCGGCCGGCCAGGTGCTCTACACCCGCCAGCCGGAGGCGCTGGGGTTGGGTCACGCAGTCTGGTGCGCGCGCCATCTGGTCGGCGACGAGCCCTTCGCGGTGCTGCTGCCCGACGACCTGATCCATGCGAAGCGCTCCTGCCTGGCGCAGATGGCCGATGTCCATGGCGAGACCGGCGGCAACGTCGTCGCGGTGATGGATGTGCCGCGCGAGCACACCGCGCGCTACGGTGTCCTCGATCCGGGCGCCGAGGACGGCCGTCTGACCGAGGTCAAAGGGTTGGTGGAGAAACCGGCACCGGAAGTGGCGCCCTCGACCCTGTCGGTGATTGGCCGCTACATCCTGATGCCGGAGGTGTTCGAGCACCTGGCGGCGTTCGAGCGCGGCGCTGGTAACGAGATTCAGCTCACCGACGCGATGGCCAAGATGATCGGCCACGGCGCCTTCCACGGCTTCCGCTTCGAAGGCACGCGCTTCGACTGCGGCGACAAGCTCGGGTTTTTGCAGGCCACGGTGGCGATGGCGCTCGAGCGCGACGATGTCGGCCCTGGTCTTTCCGCCTATTTGCGCGAACTTAACCTGGACTAGCGCACGCTGGTCGCTACATAGGCGGCAGCGACCGCCGTCTCGCTCAATTTTGGGACTGTCCTGATGCAAGTCACGATGATCGGTACGGGCTATGTCGGCCTGGTCTCCGGCGCCTGTTTCTCCGAGTTCGGCCACACGGTGGTGTGCGTCGACAAGGACCAGGCCAAGATCGATAAGCTGCGTGGCGGCGGCATTCCGATCTACGAGCCCGGCCTCGACACGCTGGTCGCCAAGAACGTGCGTGCCGGCCGGCTGTCGTTCACCACCGATCTCTCGGTGCCGGTGGCCGACGCCGACGCCGTGTTCATCGCCGTCGGGACGCCCAGCCGGCGCGGCGACGGCCATGCCGACCTGAGCTACGTCTACGCCGCCGCCAAGGAGATTGCCGCGGCCCTGGAGGACTATACGGTGGTGGTGACCAAGTCGACGGTGCCGGTCGGCACCGGCGCCGAGGTCGAGAGGATCATCAAGGAGGCCAGCCCGAAGGCGAAGTTCGACGTCGCCTCGAACCCTGAATTCCTGCGCGAAGGCTCGGCCATCGAGGACTTCATGCACCCCGACCGCGTGGTCTGCGGCACCGAGAGCGAGCGTGCCCAGGCGGTGCTGCGTGAGCTCTACCGGCCGCTGTTCCTGCGCGAGACGCCGGTGCTGTTCACCGAGCGCAACACTGCCGAACTGATCAAGTACGCCGCCAACAGCTTCCTGGCGACCAAGATCACCTTCATCAACGAGATGGCGGACCTGTGCGAGAAGGTCGGCGCCAACGTCCAGGACGTCGCCAAGGGCATCGGCCTGGATGGCCGCATCGGCGGCAAGTTCCTGCACCCGGGGCCGGGCTATGGCGGCTCGTGCTTCCCCAAGGACACGCTGGCGCTGCTGCACACGGCCGAGCAGTTCGGCTCGCCAGTGCGCATCGTGGAGGCCACCGTCGACGTCAACAACCGGCGCAAGCGGCAGATGGCGGAGCGGGTGATCGCGTCCTGCGGCGGCTCGGTGAAGGGCAAGATCGTCGCCGTGCTTGGCGTCACCTTCAAGCCGAACACCGATGACATGCGCGATTCCCCGGCGCTCGACATCATCCCCGCCCTGCAGGAGGCCGGCGCCACCGTGCGCGCCTGCGATCCGGAGGGCGTGGAGGAGGCCAAGAAGCTGTTGCAGAATGTCGAATGGTGCGACGACCCCTACGACACCATGCGCGATGCCGACTGCCTGGCCATCGTCACCGAGTGGAACGAGTTCCGCGCCCTTGACCTGGCGCGGGTCAAGGCGACGATGAAGCGGCCGGTGATGGTCGACATGCGCAACATCTACAAGCCCTCGCAGATGGCCGAAGCCGGCTTCAACTACACCTCCATCGGCCGTCCGACGACGGCCGCCGCCAGCTAGGAGCCGCCATGGCCCGCACCCACCAGTTCCACGCCACCGTCCTGCGCGAGTACGACGTTCGCGGCGTCGTCGGCGATACGCTGTCGACCGACGATGCCTACGCCGTTGGCCGCGCCTTCGCCTCGATCGTCGCCCGCGGCGGCGGTGGTCGGGTCTCGGTCGGCTATGACGGACGGTTGAGCTCGCCGGAGCTGGAGGCTGCGGTGGTGGCGGGCGTGCGCGACGCCGGGCTGACCGCCGTGCGGGTCGGCCTCGGGCCGACGCCGATGCTGTACTTCTCCGTGTGGCATCTGGAGACCGACGGCGGGATCATGATCACCGGGTCGCACAACCCGCCGGACTACAACGGCTTCAAGATGATGCTCGGCCACAGCGCCTTCCACGGCGAACAGGTGCAGGAGCTGGGCCGCATCGCCGCCGCCGGCGACTGGAGCGAGGGCGCCGGCGCCGACGAGAGCCACGATATCCGCCAAGCCTACATCGAGCGGCTGGCGCGCGACTACACCGCGGACAAGGGCCTGAAGGTCGCGTGGGACTGCGGCAACGGCGCCGCCGGTGCGGTGCTGGGCGACTTGCTGAAGCTGCTGCCGGGCGAACACCTGGCGCTGAACGACGAGGTCGACGGCACCTTCCCGGTGCACCACCCTGACCCGACGGTGGAAAAGAACCTGGCGCAGCTCAAGCAGGCGGTAGCTGACGGTGGCCTCGACTGCGGCATCGGCTTCGACGGCGACGGCGATCGCATCGGCATCGTCGATGGCAAGGGCAGGGTGGTCTGGGGCGACCAGATCCTGGCGCTGCTCGGCCGCGACGTGCTGTCCCGCAACCCTGGCGCCACCATCATCGCCGACGTCAAGGCCAGCCAGGTGTTGTTCGACGAGATCGCCAAGGCCGGCGGCGAGCCGGTGATGTGGAAGACCGGCCACTCGCTGATCAAGTCGCGCATGGCCGAGGTCGGCTCGCCGCTGGCCGGCGAGATGAGCGGTCATATCTTCTTCGGCGAGAAGTTCTACGGCTTTGACGACGCGATCTACGTCGCCATCCGCTTCCTCGACGTCGCCGCGCGCTCCGGCCGGACCGTGGCTGAGCTCTACGACAGCCTGCCGCAGATGGTGAACACGCCGGAGGTGCGCTTCGACTGCGCCGACGAGCGCAAGTTCGCCGTGGTCGACGAGGTCAAGGCGGCGCTCGCCAAGACCGATGCCAGGGTCAACGACATCGACGGTGTGCGCGTGACCACTGATGACGGCTGGTGGCTGTTGCGCGCGTCCAACACTCAGCCGGTGCTGGTGGTGCGCTGCGAGAGCGCGACCAGCGACGGCCTGGCGCGCCTGAAGGCGGCGGTGACCGGGGCGCTGGCGCCGGCCGGTGTCAGCCCGCCGGCCGATTTCTAGCGCCATGGCGACGATCCGCCTGACGCCTGAGCCGATGACGGCGACGAGCTTTGCGCCGTTCGGCGAGGTCTGGGAGGCCGGCGACCAGTCGGCCGACGCGCGCACGATGACGCCGATGACGTTCGACTATGACGGCCGCGTCACCGCCAACGTGATCTGGCAGCCGGCCGGCGGACTCACGTTCAGCAAACTGGAACGTCACTTCGGCGTCACCCAGGCCTTCGTGCACATGGGTGGCGAGGCGGCGGTGGTCTGCGTCGCGCTGGCCAGTGCCAGCGACGATCCGGCCGACGTGCCGGAGCCGGCATCGGTGCGCGCCTTCGAGTTGCGGCCGGGCCTGGGCTTCGCCTATCGCCGCGGCACCTGGCATTCGCTGGACCGCTACCTGCCGACGGGGCCGGGGGGCAGCTTCCTGATCCTGAACAGCGACCCGAACCCGACCCATATCGTCGACTACGCCACTGGCGTGGCGGAAATTCACCCCGACCTTGGCGGTGCCGAGCCGCCGCGCGAAATCAAGCTGGCCGGCGACTTCGGAACCGAGTTCGTGATCGTCGCCTAGGCGGCTCAGGCGGGCAGGGTGCGGGCCTGGTCCTCGGTCATGTCGGAGCAGCAGGCCGTCGCCGTCGGGCCGTAGCTGGTCCAGCCGCACGATCACGTGGTCGGCGCCGACGCCGAACAAGCCGCCAAGCGTGAGGGTGACGGCGAAAATCCGGCCGTTGGCGTTTCAGCGCCGCGATGCTCGCGCGCTCGCGGTGCGGGCGCTAACGAAGCCGGCCGGCGACCGCCCGGACCTTGCGCGGCGCGGCCAGCCACATCGCCCCGGCCGACGCGATGCTGAGTCCGACCCCGAGCGAGAAGGCAACCGTGTAGTCGCTCTGCAGGTCGAACAGCAGCCCGGTGAGCCAGGCGCCCAGCGCGCCGCCGCCGATCGCGGCCAGCATCACCGTACCGTAGATCGCGCCGAATCGCGGCCCCTCGAACAGCTCCATCGCGACCGGCCCCATCACCGAGGTCAGGCCATAGCCGAGGAATCCCTGTGCCGCCACCATCGCGTAGAGCAGGAACGGGCTCGGCGTGGCCTGCAACGCCAGCAGCAGCGCGAAGCAGAGCGCGAAGCCGAGGCAGCCGATCGACCACACCGCCTCGCGCCCGATCCGGTCGGACAGGTGGCCGAGCCCGATCTGCCCCGGCACCGCTACCAGGCTGACCAGGCCCAGCGCGAACGCTGCCTCGGTGGCATCGAAGCCGATCTCGATCAGGTACTTGGTCTGGTGCACCTGAGCCGCGTACCAGGCGTAAAGCGCCAGGAAGAAGCTGACGGCGAGCCACCAGAAGCGCGTCGTGCGCACCGCGCGCATCGGCGTCCACTCGGTCGCCGCCCACACCGGATCGACGATGTTGGAACGCTTCGGCGTGTTCGGGTCGGTACTGGCGGCATCACCGTCCGGCTCCAGCCCGAGGTCGCCTGGCCGGTGCCGCAGCAGCAGGTTCAGCGGCAGCAGCACCACCAGGATCAGCAGGCCCAGCGCGGTGCAGGCGGCGCGCCAGCCCTCGGCGTCGATCACCACCTGCAGCCACGGCAGCAGCAGGATCGAACCGATGCCGGCGCCGGCATAGGTCAGCGACATCGCCAGGCCGCGTCGGCGCACGAACCAGTTCGGCACGAACAGCGCCTGACCGTTGTAGCCCAGGCAGATGCTGCCGGCGCTGACCAGCACGCCGAGCGTGGCGTAGAGGTGCCAGGCCTCGCCGATCTGCGCCGCCAGCAGCATGCCGGTCGCCATCAGCACCACGCCGATCTGCACCGTCACGCGCGGTCCGTAGCGGTCCATCAACCGGCCCAGCAGTGGCGAGAAGGCGGCGGTGACGATGAAGCCGAAGGAGAAGGCGCCGGCAGTCACCGCGCGCGCCCAGCCGAACTCGTCGAGGATCGGCGGGAACAGCAGCGAGAAGGCGGTGCGCGCGTTGACGCCGATCGCCATCGTCACGAAGCCGACGCCGACGATCACCCAGCCGTAGAAGAAGGGCAGACGCATGAGTGATGTTCCGGATGATCAGCTATCGGGTGCGATGTGGTTCAACGGCGGCGCGCCGCGCATCGCGCGTTCGATATTCTCCGCGATGGTCGCTGCGCGGTTTGCCATCATGCCCTCGGTCCAGCCCGAGGCATGCGGCGTCATCAGCACGTTGGGCAGTTCGTGAAACGGCAGGTCGGCCGGCGAGGTCGGCCCCGGTCCGGTCGGATAGCGGTACCAGACGTCGAGCGCGGCGCCGCCGAGCTGGCCGCCCTTCAGAGCGGCATAGAGGGCCTGCTGGTCGACGATCTCGGCGCGGGCGACGTTGACGAGGACAGCGCCGGGCGGCAGCAGCGCCAGTTCGCGCGCGCCGATCAGGCCCCGGGTCTGCGGCCCCAGCTCTGCCGAGATCAGCAAGCCATCGGCCTGGCGCAGCACCTCGTCGAGCGCATCCGGGCCGCCGCAGAACGCCAGGTCGGGGTCGGGCGCCGGGTTGCGGCGGATGCCGCGCACGGTCATGTCGAAGGCCCGTGCGCGCCGCGCCACTGCTTTGCCGATCCGGCCAAAGCCGACGATGCCCAGGCTCTTGCCGGCGAGTTCCGGCCACGGCGTCGGCGGCGGCCGTCCGACCGACCAGTGGCTGCGCCACTCGCCGCGCCGCAAGCGGTCGTCCAGGCGCGGCAGCTCGCGCATCAGCGACAGCACCGCGCCGAAGACATACTCCGCGATGCCGGTCTCGTGGCCATAGGCGTTCGCCAGCATCGTGCGCGCCGGCAGCGCGTCGCGTTCGATCAGATCCAGCCCGGCACCGGGCACCTGCACCAGCTTCAGCTTGCTCGCGGCCCTGGCCATCGCCGCCGTGAAGGCCATCGAGACCAGGACGTCGACGTCGGCCATCCTGGCCCCGATCTCGGCCTCGCTGCCGGTAATGAAGGAAAACTCGGTGCCGACCCGCGCGCGCACGCGCGGCAGCAGGTTGGCGGCGAAGGTTCCGGCAAAGGCGACGGTCGGCATTGGCGTTCTCCGAAGGCGCCCCACATTGGCCCGCGCGGCGGCGCGTCGCAATTACATCGCGCGTAATGAACCGGGGCGACAGCCGGCCCAGGGTCACAGCGGCGCATCCGTCGGCGCAGGGGCCGGGACGAAGTTGTCGAGGCGATTTCGGTGAACCGGCGAAGCTCGACGTTGTTTCCTACGAAATGCATGGCCAGCTCCGCCGCGGCAGGGCGCGGCCGGACTCAAGAAAGCTGAGATGTCGTTGCGAATTGTGCGCCACGCCGGCGAGGTCGCGTTGCGATAGGCCGCGCCACTGCCGCCACCAGCGCAACCGGGCGCCGAAGGCGCTGCTCAATTCATGCGGCGTTCAGACGCCGCCGTCGGGGCCGACCGGGACGCAGGGCAGGGCCTTGCGCTCCAGCCGGGCGCAGGCGCGCCGCGCGGCGAATTCGGACAGGCCGCTGATCCGTGCGCGATAGAGCTGGTGCCCGCCGCGTTGCAGCGGTTCGATCGCCAAGCCCTCCGCGGCCAGCGCGGGTTCGCGCTCGGCGATGCGCTGCGCCATCTGGCTGGCCCTGCCGTAGTTCGAATAGGCGCCGAACTGTACTGCCCAGCCGGTCTGGTCGGCTTCGCCGGCGCGTACCGGCCGGCGCGCTTCGATCGTGCCGCCGGCGGGGGGTTTGAGTGCGGGCACCGGCACGCCAGCCTCGCGGGCCGCGCGCTCGCGCGCTTCCTCCGCCGCGCGCACCCGTGTTGGCTCATCCGGGCGGAACGCCGGAATCGGCACCCGTTCCGGGGTGATGATGTGTGGCGCCTTGTCGAGCTGATAGAACACCCGCCCCAGGATGCGGCGCATGTGCCGGTCGCGGCTGCGTGCGGTGCGCCCGCCGAACACCACGCCGATCAGCCGGTGCTCGCCGCGCTCGACCGCCGCCACCAGGTTGAACCCGGCGGCGTTGGTGTAGCCGGTCTTGATCCCGGTGGTGCCGGCGAAGCGGCCCAGCAGGTTGTTGTGCGTGCGGTAGGTGCGGCCCTTGTACCGAAAATCCTTCTGCGAGAAGTAGCTGTAGTACTGCGGAAAGTCGCGGCGCAGCGCCAGTGCCAGCGTGACCATGTCGCGCGCGGTCGAGCGCTGCGCCCGGTGCGGCAGTCCGGAAGCATTGCCAAAGGTGGTACGGCTCATGCCGAGCTGACGCGCCCGCTTGGTCATCAGGCGGGCGAAGGAGCGTTCGGATCCACCCAGCGCTTCGGCAACCACGGCGGCGACGTCGTTCGCCGACTTCACCGCCAGCGCCTCGATCGCCTGGCGCACGGTGATGGTCTGTCCGGCCCGCAGCCGCAGCCGCGAGGGCGGGCGCCGAGCCGCGTACTTGGACACCGTGAGCGGTTGGTTCATGGTGAGGCGCTTCGACTCCAGCGCCTCGAACACCATATAAAGCGTCATCATCTTGGTGAGTGACGCCGGGTGATTGCGTGCGTCGGCATTGCGCGCGAAGTAGACCCGGCCGGTCTCGGCATCGACCACCATCGCCGCATACTTCGCCGCCGCCGGCGCGCTCAGCAGCACCAGCCCGACCAGCGCCAGTGCGATCGCACGCACCGGCACCGTGAATAGCTCCCGAAACCTACGATGTTCCGGCACGCGTTTGAGCCTCCAGCACAACACAAGCCGCTAAGGCGTCGTTTCCATAAACAGAATCACGCTAACAAGGTTAAGAAATGACAACGTTGCTTGGCAATGCCCGGATACTGCCACATCCGGAGCAGATCGGGGGCACGGCATATCGGGTTTGGCGTCTGGTGCCAGTCTTGCTGCTCGCCTGGCTCGCTGGCTGCCAGACCACGGGGCCGGCGAGCAATCCGGTCAGCCGCACCTTTGGCTGGTTCGACTATCTCGGCGGCGGCGATGTGCGCCGGACCTGCGGCGCGGGTGCGAGCACGCGCTGGCGCTTTGTCTACAACGCGATCTGGTCGGAGCAGGTGCGTACCTACGACGTCGTGCTGGGGCCGGCGCCGGCCGTCGAGGTCCACGTGTTCTCCGGCGGCATCGACCTGAGCTACGGCGACGAGGGGCTGTTTCCGGCCTGGTTCGGTCGCACCGCGCGGCACGCGCTGACGCCGGGCGAGGCTGCGAAACTGCGTCGCGACCTTGCCGTCGACCTGCCCGAGCCGCTGCCGGTCGGCAGCTTCCTGCGTTCCGACGACTTCTACCTGACCGCCAGCCGGTGCCGCGACGGCCAGTTCGCCTTCGCCGCCTGGGACCGCACGCACCCCGGGTTTGAGGCGCTGCCGTTCCTGGCGGCGCTGGCGCCGTTCGACCACAGCCGCCGTGCGGTCAACCCGCCGCGCGCGCTCGACCTGCCGCTTTTCGACAAGGCGGCATCCGGCAATCGTGCCTCCCGCGGCGGACCACCGGTGTTCCAGGTCCAGGTCGGCGTCGACGGCGTCAATCGCTAGTCCAGGCTTCGCGGAAAGCCCGCGCAAGTGGCATGGCTGTCGCCGGAACTTGCCGCCGGGGCCGATGTCGCTTGCCTGCCGCGAGGTGCCGCGGCGCTGATCGACGAAGAAATTGTGCATTGCAGCAAAATCCTTCTTGACTTCGCCGCAGCGCAGCGCAATATACGGTTCATGTTGCGATGCAGCATAAGACGACAGAGCAGGTTCGGCGCCGCGACCTGATAGCGGCGCAGCGAAATTCGGAGGGTGAACACATGGTCGCCAAGACCAAGCGGGCGCAGCAGCCCACAGCCGCAGTCGAGAACGTCGTCGCGGCAGGTAAGGACACGATGGAACAGTTTGTCAAAGCCGGTGCCGATGGCTACGAGAAGGCCTTCGAGACGGCGCAGGATCGGATGCAGGACATGATGAAGAATTATGACGAGATGGCCGCGATCGGCCAGAAGACCATGGCCGCCTTCATGGCGTCCGGGACCGCCTACGCCAAGGGCTACGAGATGCTGTCGGCCGAGCTGATGGCTTTCTCCAAGCAGTCGATGGAAGAGGGTGCCGCCGTGGCCCGCGCCGCGATGACCGTGAAGTCGCTGCAGGAGCTGATGGACCTGCAGACCGGTTTCGCCAAGTCGAGCCTCGACTCGGCGATGGCCCAGGGCACCAAGATCAGTGAAATCGCCACCAAGCTGGCGCAGGACACGGTCGAGCCGCTCAATGAGCAGATGACGGCTGCCTTCGACACCGCGACCAAGACCAAAGCTGCGTAACACCGCGCGTATTCTGCGGTGCCCGACGGGGCTCGGCGACGCAAGTCGCCGGGCCTCGTTGACGTTTGTGTTCGCACTAGTTGCGGCAAAGCTGTGCCGATTTGGGCCGTGCCCCTTTGCAATGCGGGGGAGATGACCGATATTAAGGTCAGGGCGCACACCAATATGGAAACACCACCGCACGGTCATGAGTGACGACGACCGCAATCAGGATTCAGATATCGGCACCGGCACCGGCGTGGTCACGCGGAGCAAACCGCAGACCAAGAAGCCGTCGATGTACAAGGTGCTGCTGCTAAACGACGACTACACGCCGATGGAGTTCGTGGTCCACGTGCTCGAGCGCTTCTTCCACAAGAACCGGGAGGAGGCGACGCAGGTCATGTTGCATGTCCACCGCCGCGGCGTCGGCATCTGTGGCGTCTATCAGTACGACGTGGCCGAGACCAAGGTGGTCCAGGTCATCGACTTCGCCCGCAAGCACCAACATCCTTTGCAGTGCACGATGGAAAAAGACTAGTGCCTTCATTCGCTCCCGAGCTTGAACAGAGTCTGCACCGCGCCCTGCGCTATGCCAACGAGCGTCACCACGAGTACGCAACGTTGGAGCATTTGCTGCTGGCCCTGACCGACGACACCGACGCGGTATCGGTGCTGAAGGCGTGCAACGTCGACGTCGACATGCTGCGCCGCCAGCTCGCCACCTATGTCGACGACGAACTCGACAGCCTCGTGATCGAGACCGACGAGGACGCCAAGCCGACCTCGGGCTTCCAGCGCGTGATTCAGCGCGCCGTCTATCACGTGCAGTCGTCGGGCCGCGACAACGTCACCGGTGCCAACGTCCTGGTGGCGATCTTCGCCGAGCGCGAGAGCCACGCGGTCTACTTCCTGCAGGAGCAGGACATGACCCGGCTCGACGCGGTCAGCTACATCTCCCACGGCATTGCCAAGACGCCGGGGTCCGGCGAGAGCCGCCCGGTGCGTGGCGCCGAGGAGGAGGTCGAGAGCGAGCCGCGCAATTCGAAACAGGGCGCGGAGGCGCTGGGCGCGTACTGCATCGACCTGAACGAGAAGGCCAAGGCCGGCCGGGTCGACCCGCTGATCGGCCGCGCGCTGGAGATCGAGCGCACCATCCAGATCCTGTGCCGGCGTTCGAAGAACAACCCGCTCTATGTCGGCGATCCCGGCGTCGGCAAGACCGCCATCGCCGAGGGCCTGGCCCGGCGCATCGTGCTCAACGAGGTCCCGGAGGTCTTGCGCGACTGCACCATCTACTCGCTCGACATGGGCTCGCTCCTGGCCGGCACGCGCTATCGCGGCGACTTCGAGGAACGTCTCAAGGCGGTGATCCAGGAGCTGGAGAACACCGAGGGCGCGATCCTGTTCATCGACGAGATCCACACCGTGATCGGTGCCGGCGCCACCTCGGGCGGCGCCATGGATGCGTCGAACATGCTCAAGCCGGCGCTGGCCAGCGGCACCATCCGCTGCATGGGCTCGACCACCTACAAGGAATTCCGCAACTACTTCGAGAAGGACCGCGCCCTGCTGCGCCGGTTCCAGAAGATTGACGTCAACGAGCCCTCGGTGCCGGATGCGATCAAGATCCTCAATGGCCTGAAGCCGTATTTCGAGGACTACCACCACATCCGCTACACCAGCGAGGCGATCAAGACCGCGGTGGAGCTGTCGGCGCGCTATATCCACGACCGCAAGCTGCCCGACAAGGCGATCGACGTGATCGACGAGGTCGGCGCGGCACAGATGCTGGTGCCGGAGAACCGGCGCAAGAAGACCATCGGCGTGCGCGACGTGGAGAGCGTGGTGGCGAAGATCGCGCGCATCCCGCCGAAGACCGTCTCCAAGGTCGACCAGGCCAACATGCGCGACCTGGCCGAAGACCTGAACAAGGTGGTTTACGGTCAGCAGACCGCGATCAAGGTGTTGAGCTCGGCGATCAAGCTGGCCCGCGCCGGCCTGCGCGAGCCGGAAAAGCCGATCGGCAACTTCCTGTTCTCCGGCCCGACCGGCGTCGGCAAGACCGAGGTCGCGCGCCAGCTCTCGCGCATCATGGGCATGGAATTGGTCCGCTTCGACATGTCGGAATACATGGAGCGGCACTCCGTCAGCCGGCTGATCGGCGCGCCGCCGGGCTATGTCGGCTTCGACCAGGGCGGCATGCTGACCGACGCGGTCGACCAGCATCCGCACTGCGTGGTGCTGCTGGACGAGATCGAGAAGGCGCATCCCGACCTGTTCAACGTGCTGCTGCAGATCATGGATCACGGCAAGCTCACCGACCACAACGGCAAGAAGGTCGACTTCCGCAACGTCGTGCTGATCATGACCACCAACGCCGGCGCCCAGGACATGGCCAAGCAGGCCATCGGCTTCGGCCGCGACCTGCGCGAGGGCGAGGACGCGGAAGCGATCAAGCGCATGTTCACGCCGGAGTTCCGCAACCGGCTGGATGCGATCGTGCCGTTCGACTATCTCGGCCCGGAGATCGTCTACAGGGTGGTCGACAAGTTCATCGCGGAGCTGGAGAACCAGTTGTCCGAGCGTGGCGTGACCTTCGAACTGTCGAACGCGGCGCGCGCCTGGCTGGCCGAGCGCGGCTACGACCGCATGTACGGCGCCCGGCCGCTGAGCCGGGTGATCCAGCGCCATGTGAAGGAGCCGCTGGCCGACGAGGTACTGTTCGGCAAGCTGGAGAAGGGCGGCAAGGTGCTGATCGACGCCGACGAGGAGAAGCTGATCTTCGACGTCCGCGCCAAGGCGCTCAAGGCCGCCGCCAAGGGTAAACGCAAACCGCCTGGGCGCGCCCGCAAGAAGCGCGAACCGGTGCCAGTGGAGTAACGCCGGCTCAGAAGTAGCCGACCAGGCGGCCGAGCAGGATCGCGGATAGCCACGTCGCTAGCGACGCGGCGGCTGCGGCGCGCACCCGACGTGGGATCGCCTGGCCGGCGCCCGAGTGCCGCATCCAGCGCCACGCCAAGGCCGCGTTGACGACGCCGAAGGCAACGACGGCCATTTTCGCCTGGAACAATGAGGCGGCGGCGTACTCCGATGCCTTGCAGATGAAGAGCAGCGCGCCCATCGACGCCGCCAGCGCGAATCCGGCGACCGCCACCGGCGTCAGAACCCTGGACAGCACCGCCGCCGACTGGCGCGGCCAGAGCCCGATCAGCCGCAGGTCGAGGGCCGTGATCGCGCCGAACAGCAGGGCGATGCCGGCGATATGCGCCGCGTTCACCAGCGGGTAGAGCCAGACTGATCCGCGCAGCACCGCCGCCAGCGGCGTCGCTTCCAGTCCGGCCAGCAGCCCCTGCATCGGCGCGCGCTACGACTCCCGTTCCGGGTACAGATCGTAGTTCTTGCCGGCGATCACCACGCGTTCGGCCTTCACCAGCCGCGCGTCGGGCTTCTTGGAGCGGTGACCGTGCACCAGGATTGTCGTCCCCTTGGCCAGGCGCTCCGCGGTCAAGCCGGCGCGCTCGTTGCGCCAGGGCTGCCCGACCTCGATGGTCCAAAGTGCGCCGTCGACGACGATGTCGACCTCGCCATGCGGGTTGCCCAGCCGGATTGATTCCACGACGCCGGAGATCTCGAACTCCTCGTCGGTGGCCCAGCCCCAGCCGTGGTGGGCTTCCGCCCGCCCGGCGGCGATTGCGATGACACCAAGGGTGGCCATGCGCAGGAAATCCCGTCTCTGCATGCTCGCCTTCTCCTTCTCGTCATGTCTGCAGCGGCCGTTGCGGAGCCGCCGACTGTCAGGTCTCGCCGGGCCGCTCGCCCTTCCTGAACGGGGCGTAGTCCTCCAGGTACTCGATCTCGCGGTCGACCTCGGCGCGCTCGTGCTCCAGGTAATCCTCGACGGCGCGGCGGAAGCTCGGGTTCTCGATCCAGTGCGCGGAATAGATGTGCGTCGGCAGGTAGCCGCGGGCCAGCTTGTGCGGGCCCTGCGCGCCGGCCTCAACGCGCGCCAGCTTGTGTTCGATCGCGTAGTCGATGGCGCGGTAATAGCAGGCCTCGAAATGCAGGAACCGGTGGTCCTCCACGCAGCCCCAGTGCCGGCCGTAGATGCAATCCGAGCCGACGAAGTTCAGCGCGCCGGCGATCCAGGCGCCGTTGCGCCGGCACATGATCAGCGCGATCCGCTCGCCCATCCGCTCGCTGACCAGGCTGAAGAACTGCCGGTTCAGGTACGGCCGGCCCCACTTGCGGCTGCCGGTGTCCATGTAGAAGCGGTAGAACGCGTCCCAGTGCTCTTCGCGCAGCGTGTCACCTTGATAGACCTCGATCTCGATGTCCGACTCCATCGCCGCGCGGCGTTCCTTGCGGATGGTCTTGCGCTTGCGTGACGACAGGTCGTCCAGGAAGCCGTCGAAGCTCTCGTAGTCGCGGTTGTACCAGTGGAACTGCTCGCCGGTGCGCTGCAGCAGGCCGCGCGCGCCGAGCCGCTGCCACTCCGGCTCGGTGACGAAGTTGAAATGCAAGGTCGAGGTGCCGAGCTGCTTCGCCGCCTCGATCGATCCGGTGATCAGGTGCTCGCGTATCTCCGTCTCGTTCGGCCCGGGCCGGACCAGCAGCCGCGGCCCGCTCGCCGGCACGAACGGCACCGCCACCAGCAGCTTCGGATAGTAGCGCCCGCCGGCGCGCTCCAGCGCGTTGGCCCAGCCGTGGTCGAAGATGTATTCGCCCTGGCTGTGCCCCTTCAGATACATCGGCACCGCGCCGACCGCGTGGCCGTCCTCGTCTTCCATCAACAGGTGATAGGGGCCCCAGCCGGTCTCCGGCCTGACGCATCCCGAGTCTTCCAGGGCGGACAAGAAGGCGTGGCTGACGAACGGGTTCTCGGTGCCGGCGCACGCATCCCACTCCGCCGCCGGCACGTCGGCGATGCGGTTCAGAGCCTTGAGGACGACGGAGGCTTCAGGTCCGGCCATGGTGGACTAGCTGATCTCGAACACCGCCTTGACTTCGACCGGCACGTTGCGCGGCAGCGCGTTGGTGCCGACGGCGAAGCGGGCGTGCCGGCCGGCATCGCCGAACACCTCGACCATCAGGTCGCTGGCGCCGTTGATCACCTCCGGCTGCTCGCCGTAGCCGTCAACGCAGTTCACGAAGCCGCCGACCTCGACGCAGCGCTTCACCTTGTCCAGGTCGCCGCCGCACGCCGCCTTCACCTGGGCGACGATGTTGACCGCGCAGATCCGCGCGATGGTCTTGGCCTCGGCCGTGTCGAGGTCCTGGCCGACCTTGCCGGTCTTGGCGATTTTGCCATCGACGAACGGCACCTGGCCGGCGACGTAGACCATGTTGCCGACGATGACGTAGGGCACGTAGTTGGCCGCCGGCGACGGGGCGTCGGGAATGGTGAGGCCGATTTCGGACAAACGTGCATCGATGCGTCCTGCCATGGGCGGGCGAGCTCCTGCTGCTTTCGGGGTTGCTCCTGGCTTAGCTTAACCGGCCGGCGGCGTTCGCGCACGCGGGCAATCTTGGCCCGTCGCCGGCGCCTGTGTTATGGGCGATACCATGGGAATGCGCGCAACATGTCGCTGCCGGGCGGACCGCTGATGGATGGACCCAGCTGATGGATGGGCCGTTACCGGCGCTGGACGGTTTCGCGATGCCGGCGGAGTGGATGCCGCACGCGCGTTGCTGGCTGGCCTGGCCGGCGCGCACCGAACTGTGGCGCGAACTGCACCCGCTGGCCTGCCAGGCCTATGCCGGTGTCGCCCGTGCCATTGCCGCCTACGAGCCGGTGGCGATGATCGTGCCGCCGGGGATCGAGGCCGAGGCGCGGCTGTTGCTGGGCAAGAATGTCGAGGTCGTGCCGTTGCCGATCGACGACAGCTGGACCCGCGATAGCGGCCCCACTTTCGTGACCGACGCGGACGGCGCGGTCGCCGCCGTGGCCTGGCGCTTCAACGCCTGGGGCAACCGCTACCACCCCTACGACAGGGACGCCGCCCTGGCCCGGACCATCGCCGATCGGCTTGGCATGCGCTGCTATGACGGTCCGCTGGTGCTGGAAGGCGGGGCGGTGCATGTCGACGGCGCCGGCACCGTGCTGGCCACCGAGGAATCGATCCTGAACGACAACCGCAATCCGACGCTGTCGCGCGAACAGGTCGAGGAACGGCTGGCCCTGCACCTCGGGGCCCGGCGGATGGTCTGGCTGGAAAGCGGCCTGATGTACGACGAGACCGATGGTCACATCGACAACTGCGCCCGCTTCGTTGCGCCCGGCGTGGTCATGGTGGCGATGCCCGAGCGCGAGGACGACCCCAGCTTCGCTCGCCTCGTGGCCAACCGTGACCGCCTGGCACAGGCAACCGACGCTGCCGGGCGGACGCTGGAGATCATCGAGCTGCCGCACCCGTCGCCGGCGCTGGGCCAGCACGGGCCGCTGTCGCGTTCCTACGTGAACTTCTACATCGCCAACGGCGCGGTGATCGTGCCGCGCTTCGACGATTCCGCCGACGACGCGGCCGCCACCATCATCGGCCGCGTCTTCCCGGACCGCGTGGTGGTCCAGATCGACGCCTCGATCATCGTCGAGGGCGGCGGCGGCCTGCACTGCATCACCCAGCAGCAACCCGAGGGCCCGATCACCCCGGTGCGGTGAAATGTCCCAACCCGACCAGTTTGCGCTGCCGTTCCAGCTCCGCTTCCAGGCGTTTCTGGCGCGCGGCGCTCCATTTCTGCTTTGGCTCCAGCCACAGCTTGCTGGCGGCCAGCGTGTCGGCGCTGCGTTCGGCCTTCATGTCCAGCCGGCCAATCAGCCGGTCCCCGTCCAGCAACGGGAAGATGTAGTAGCCGTACTTCCGCTGCGGCGCCGGCACGAAAATCTCGATCCGATAGTCGAAGCCGAATAGCCAGTTCAGCCGGTTGCGGTCGCGCAGCACGGGATCGAACGGGTTCAGCGCGCGCAGCCGCGGCGGCGGCGGCGGCAGGTCGGCGAGCAGCGCCTCGATGTCCGGCCGGGCCAGGAGCTGCTTCGGTCGCGAACCGTCGGCGGTTTCCACCACGACCGGCACCGCCTCGCGGCCCAGGTGGCGCTGGCACCAGTCCTTCGCCTCGTCGATGGTGACCAGATTCCAGAACCGGGCGATGTCGCCGGGCGAGCCGAAGCCCAGCCGCTGCAAGGCGCCGCGGCAGGCCCAGTCGACATAGGCGTCGTGGTCGGCCTCGGTGCCGTGCAGGTGCGCCGGCAACACCCGCTCGGTCAGCTCGTAGACCTTCTGGAAGCCTTGCCGGCGGGCGATCATCACCCGGCCGGTGCGCCACAGGTATTCCAGCGCGGTCTTGCCGGCGTGCCAGTCCCACCAGCCGCGCTGCTTGCCGGTCGGCGCGTCGTTCAGGTCGCGCGCCATGACCGGACCATGATCGCGGATGTGTTCGATCACCGCCTCGACGGCCTCGACCGCGTCGTGCCCGCGCCAGCGGATGAAGCGCTGCCGGATCGCTTCGCCTTCACGGCTGAACTTGCGGTTCCAGTAGGGGAAGTAGTCGGCCGGGATGATCGAGGCGTCGTGCGTCCAGTTCTCGAACAGCCGCGCCTCGTCCTCCAGCAGCCGGCGCAGGTGTTCCGGGCGGTAGGTCTCGCGCCGGCTTGCCAGGATCATGTGGTGGGCGCGCTCGACCCACTGGATCGAGTCGACCTGGACGTAGCCGAGATCGCCGATCAGAGCGTGCAACTGGTCGCCGTCGAGCCGCCGGCGCGGCGGCGCGGCCAGACCCTGCAACGCCAGGATCAGCCGCCGGCCGTCGGCGGCGGCGATTCGAAGCGGTGTCGACTCGACGCTCATCGCCGCAGTCTAACCGTGTCGGTACAAAAGAGGAACAATCAGAGACTCGACAGCGATCGCACCAGGATGTAGCCGCCCAGCACCAGCAGGCTGAGCAGGAACACGCGTCGGAAGCCGCTTTCCGACAGTCGCCGGCGCAACACCTGGCCGATCGCCATGCCGGCCAGCGCCGGCACCAGTGCGATGCCCGACACGACCCCCAGTTCCCAGGTCAACAACTGCTGCCCGCCGAGCGCGAAGGCCAGCATCGTCGTCGACGCGGTGAACACGATGCCCATCGCCTGCACCAGCTGGTCGCGAGTCAGGCCGATGGCCTGCAGGTAGAACGCTCCCGGCACCACGAACGAGCCGGTCATGCCGGACAACACGCCGTTGATCAGCCCGCAGATCACCGCCACCGCGTAGTTCCTGCGCGACACCCGGAAGGACGGCCGCAGCAGCCCGAAGCTGGCGTAGATCACCAGCAGCAGGCCGAGCAGCGCGGCCAGCAAGTCGATGTCGACGGCGCGCAGCGCATGCGCGCCCAGCCACACGCAACCGACCGCTGGCACCAGGAACGGCCACAGCGTGCGCAGCAGCATGCGCCCGTGGCCGCCGTCGACCGCCTGCCACAGGTTGGTGGCGAAGGAAGGAATGAGCAGGATCGCCATCGCCGGCGGCAGGCCGATGGTCGCGGTCAGGATGCCGAGCGAGACGGCGGGCAGGCCGAGCCCGACCACGCCCTTCACGAATCCGGCGAGCAGAAAGGTCCCGGCGACCAGCGCCAGCATCGAAAGGTCGGTCAGCATGCGACGGTGTTAGCGCAAGGCGGCAGGGCGATGGTTCCGGCGGGATCGAAAGGTGCTCGCCACGGAAGCGTCATGCCGGGCTCGACCCGGCATGACCGGCTTGCGGTTTACGTGTCATCGACCGGCGATCCCGGGCCTCGCGACGCGCGCCGGGATGACGCGGCACGGGCAGGCATCTACTCCGCCGCCTGAGCCCGGCCAAGCCAGGCATCGAGGTCGGCCAGCGCGCGGGCGCTGACGCGTTCCTTGCCGGCGCGGCCCTTGCGTTCCTTGCGCGGCAGGTCGAGCGGCGGGAACAGGCCGAAGTTCACGTTCATCGGCTGGAAGGTGTCGCTCTCCGCGCCGCCGGTGATGTGGCCGATCAGCGCGCCCAGCGCCGTCGTCTCCGGCGGCCGCGACGGCGCCAGGCCGAGTCGTTCGGCGGCGGCGAAGCGTCCGGTCAGCAGGCCGATGGCGGCGCTCTCGACATAGCCCTCCACGCCGGTCACCTGGCCGGCGAAGCGCAGGCGCGGCTCGGCCTTGAGGCGACAGGTCTGGTCCAGCAGGCGCGGGCTGTTGAGGAACGTGTTGCGGTGGATGCCGCCCAGCCGCGCGAACTGCGCGTTCTCCAGGCCGGGGATGGCGCGGAACACGCGGCCCTGTTCGCCATGCTTCAGCTTGGTCTGGAAGCCGACGATGTTGTAGAGCGTGCCCAGCTTGTTGTCCTGCCGTAGCTGAACCACCGCCCAGGGCTTCTCCGGGTCGTGCGGATTGGTCAGGCCGACCGGCTTCATCGGCCCGTAGCGCAGCGTCTCTGGCCCGCGCTCGGCCATCACCTCGATCGGCAGGCAGCCTTCGAAGTACGGCGTGTCGCGCTCCCAGTCCTTGAACGCGGTCTTCTCCGCTGCCAGCAGCGCGGCGATGAAGCCGTCATACTGGGCCTTGTCCATCGGGCAGTTGATGTAGTCACGCCCGGTGCCGCCGGGGCCGATCTTGTCGTACCGCGATTGAAACCACGCCTTGTCCATGTCGATGCTGTCGCGATGCACGATCGGCGCGATGGCGTCGAAGAAGGCCAGTGACTCTTCGCCGGTGAGGTCGCGGATTGCCTGCGCCAATCCTGGCGAGGTCAGCGGCCCGGTGGCGACGATCACGCTGTCCCAGGCTGCCGGCGGCAGGCCGTCGATCTCCTCGCGCGCGATCTCGACCAGCGGTTCCCCCTCCAGCGCCGCCTGCACCGCGGCGGAGAAATGCTCGCGGTCGACCGCCAGCGCGCCGCCGGCCGGCACCTTGTGCTGGTCGGCACAGGCCAGGATCAGGGAGCCGCACCGCCGCATCTCCTCGTGCAGCAGGCCGACGGCGTTGTGCGCGGCGTCGTCGGAGCGGAACGAGTTGGAGCAGACCAGTTCGGCCAGCCCGCCGCCCTGGTGCGCCTCGGTGCCGCGCACGGGGCGCATCTCGTGCAGCACCACCGGCACGCCGGCCCGCGCCGCCTGCCACGCGGCTTCCGAACCGGCCAGACCGCCGCCTATGATGTGGATCGGTTGTGTCATCGTCGGCGAGGCTTACGCCGCCCGGGGCGTCGGCGCAACCGGCCATCACGTTACAGAAGAAACACCATGCATCCGAAACCGGCCGCCACCTACGAAGAGGTCTACAGCTCGTTCCGCTGGGACATTCCGGAGCGCTACAACATCGCCGCCGATGTCTGCGACCGCCACGCTGCGACGCAGCCCGACGCGCTGGCGCTGATCTTCGAGGCGGCGGACGGGCAGGTCACCCGCTACAGCTTCCGCGACATGCAGCGGCTCGCGAACCGCGCCGCCAACCTGCTGGCCGGGATCGGCATCGCCAAGGGCGACCGGGTCGGTATCCTGCTCGGGCAGGGGCCGGAGACGGCGGCGGCGCACCTGGCCTGCTGGAAGCTGGGCGCGATCTCGGTGCCGCTCTACACGCTGTTCGAGATGGATGCGTTGCGGTTCCGGCTGGGCGACTGCGGCGCCAAGGCGCTGCTCACCGACCGCGCCAACTATTCCAAGATCGTGCCGATCCGCGACCAGCTGCCGGACCTGGGCACGGTGTTGCTGACCGACGGCGCGGAGTCCGGCGCCGACGACTTCCATATGTTGCTGGAGCGCGCCCGCGACAGCTTCGCCACCATCGACACCGACAAGGAAGAGCCGGCCTTCCTGATCTACACGTCGGGCACGACGGGCCAGCCGAAGGGCGCCCTGCACGCGCATCGCGGCTTCTGCGGCCAGGTGCCGGGCTTCGACGTGCTCACCGACTTCTTCGGCCAGGACGGCGACATCATGTGGTCGCCGGCCGACTGGGCCTGGATCGCCGGGCTGATGGACGTGCTGATGCCGGCCTGGCGCCACGGCAAGCCGGTGCTGGCCTTCCGCACCGCCGGCCGGTTCGACCCGGAGGCGGCGATGGCGATGATGGCGCGCCACGAGGTGCGCAACGCGCTGCTGGTGCCGACCATGCTGAAGCTGATGCGCCAGGTGCCGAACCCGCCGAAGACGATGCTGCGCAGCCTGTTCAGCGGCGGCGAGAGCGTCGGCGCCGACACCCTGGCCTGGGCCGAAGAGCGCTTCGGCATCAAGGTCGGCGAGGGCTACGGCCAGACCGAGTGCAACATGTGCATGGGCCACCTGCCGAAGCTGATGGACCCGCACTATGGCTCGCTCGGCCGGGTCACGCCGGGCCACGTCATGGGCATCGTCGACGACGAGGGCAACGAGCTGCCGGCCGGCGAGGAGGGCCATATCGCGTTCGCCCGGCCCGACCCGGTGATGCTGCTGGAATACTGGAACAACCCACAGGCGACGGCGGAGAAATATGCCGGCGACTGGCTGCTGACCGGCGACCGCGGGGTCAAGGACGAGGACGGCTTCACCTGGTTCGTCGGCCGCACCGACGACGTCATCACCTCGTCCGGCTACCGCATCGGCCCCGGCGAGATCGAGGACTGCCTGCTCGGCCACCCGGCGGTGCGCCTGGCCGCCGTCGTCGGCGTGCCCGACCCGGTCCGCACCGAATCCATCAAGGCCTTCGTCGTTCCCGCCGACGGCCACGCCGGCTCCGACGAACTGGTGGAGGAACTCCGCGCCCACGTCCGCGCCCGCCTGGCCCGCCACGAAGTGCCCCGGGCCATCGAGTTCATCGCCGAAATCCCGGTCACCGCGTCCGGCAAGGTGATCCGGCGGGAGTTGCGCGAGCGGGAACTCGCGCATTCTATCGAGTGAAGCATGGGGCATGTGGCAAATGGGCCATGGTCGAAGCTCGCGAAGGAGGAACTGGATCTCGCATTCGAAATTGTTTGTTATGGTCAACTTCAGGATGTATTTTATGAATTATATACAACCTTGGAGAGAAATGTGTCGAATCATAAGAAGATGTCCGCAATCTCGCTGAATCGATCGGTCGAGCCCGAAGCGGTCATAAACTCACCAACAGATGTGATTGTGACGAAGGCTTTCCTTGGCAAGATCGGATACTACCCGGATGACGTGTTCGCGCACACGTCGCTTACAGATGAAAAGTTTTGGGAGAGCATTGAGAATTTCCAGCGGCGTTGTGGTTTGCGTGTTGACAGTGTGATTCGACCAGGCGGTGAGACCGCTAGAGAATTGGCGAGACAGGTCAGTGACTCATGTCCTGTGCCTGACGATGACTCCGTAGAGGAACGATGCAAACACCTTCACTACAATGTCGATATCCCGGTGTGTAGGGCCATTAAGCGTCGAGCGCTTCGGAGTCGGCGGCCGCAGGAAAGGGACGTGGCCCGTAGGTGTTACGAGTCGGCAAACCGTCGCTATGCCGCTTGTTTGCTAGGTACACCTCTTAGCCAATTACCTCCATTGGATACGGTGGTTTGGTAGAGTACGAGCTACAGGTAAGCGGCAAGCAAACTGATCCACAGGGAAATGTGCGGTCGGTGGTGGCATTGGTCAGCCGCCCGCACCCGACTGGTGAGGACACCGAGTGCATTTGCAGTATTTGGTTCAGCCGTTTCTTTGGCAAACCAGTCACTGTATATGGAGTTGATGGTAACCACGCTCGTGCGGAAGCCAGGAAAATAATTGATGCAGTATTTTCCCACTACAATGTAGAGAAGGTGGACAAATAGATGAAGAATGTAATTTTCTGACAGAGCACAATTCGCCTTCAACCTTGGTCGATGGGTGAGGCGATGAAGAAGGGTGAGAGTTCGCTGCTTTGAGTAAGGCTCAATACCTGGGTAATCTTGGCGAATCTTATTACGGAAAAGGTCTTGTCTTGCTGCGGTTAATCCGGGAGTGCAGTTACAAGTTCATTGAGACAATGTCGTGGATCGAGATCAGTATCAGTTGCGCCGGCTCGGGCAAGGCGATCCGGCGGGAACTGAGAGAGAAAGCATCCTCAGCCTGAAGTGGCTGGCCGACGTGGATGCCCGGATCAAGTCCATGACTGTCCGGTTGAGCTTTATCGGACCCAACAACGCGCGTCATGCCAGCGCAGGCCGGCATCCAAGCATTGCCGACCTGGAGCACGCGGAGCCGCAGAGAACGCGGAGTCGCTTGGATAGAGATTTCGCGTCTCCGCGTTAAACCATCACGACGGTCGGTCTGGATTCCTGCCTTCGCAGGAATGACGCGGTTTCTGGGTATCCACGTGGCGACGCTGCACGTGGCGTTGGAGTTACGCCACCGCGTCGCTGTCCGCCGCGATCTTCTTCCGCCGCTTCTTCTTCGGCTTCACTGCCTTGCCGTTGACCGGCGCGGCAGGTGCCCGGCTCTTGAGTAGGTCACGCAGGTACTGGCCGGTGTAGCTCTCGGCCACCTCGGCGACGTCTTCGGGCGTGCCGGCGGCGATGATGCGGCCGCCGCCGTCGCCGCCTTCGGGGCCCAGGTCGACGACCCAGTCGGCGGTCTTGATGACTTCCAGGTTGTGCTCGATCACCACCACGGTGTTGCCGGCCTCGACCAGCGTATGCAGCACCTCGAGCAGCTTGCGCACGTCCTCGAAATGCAGGCCGGTGGTCGGCTCGTCGAGGATGTAGAGCGTGCGGCCGGTGGCGCGGCGCGACAGTTCCTTGGCCAGCTTCACCCGCTGTGCCTCGCCGCCCGACAGTGTGGTGGCCTGCTGCCCGACCTTGATGTAGCCCAGGCCGACGCGCTGCAGCGTGATCAGCTTCTCGCGCACCAGCGGCACCGCCTTGAAGAACTCGGCGCCCTCGTCGACGGTCATGTCGAGCACGTCGGCGATCGACTTGTCGCGGAACTTGATCTCCAGCGTCTCGCGGTTGTAGCGCTGGCCGTGGCAGACGTCGCAGGTGACGTGCACGTCGGGCAGGAAGTGCATCTCGATCTTGATCAGCCCGTCGCCCTGGCACGCCTCGCAGCGCCCGCCCTTCACGTTGAACGAGAACCGGCCCGGCTTGTAGCCGCGCGCCTGCGCCTCCGGCAGGCCGGTGAACCAGTCGCGGATCGGCGTGAACGCGCCGGTATACGTCGCGGGGTTGGAGCGCGGCGTCCGCCCGATCGGGCTCTGGTCGATGTCGACCACCTTGTCGAGAAAGGGCAGGCCCTCGATCGCCTTGAACGTCCCCGGCGCTTCGCGCGCGCCGTTCAGGAACCGCGCCAGCGCCCGGTACAGCGTCTCGATCACCAGCGTCGACTTGCCGCTGCCCGACACGCCGGTGATGCAGCTCAGCGTGCCGATCGGCAGGCTCATGTCGACGCCGTGCAGGTTGTTCGAACTGGCGCCCTTGACCGTCAGCCACTGGTTGCGATGCGCCGCCCGGCGCCGCGCCGGCACCGGGATCTGCTTCATGCCGGTGAGGTACTGGCCGGTCAGGCTGGCCGGGTTGGCCATCACCTGGTCGGGCGTGCCCTCCGCCACCACCTTGCCGCCGTGCTCGCCGGCCGCCGGGCCCATGTCGACGACGTAGTCAGCGGTGCGGATCGCGTCCTCGTCGTGCTCGACCACGATGACGGTATTGCCGAGGTCGCGCAGGTTCTGCAAGGTCGCGAGCAGCCGCGCGTTGTCGCGCTGGTGCAGGCCGATGGACGGTTCGTCCAGCACGTAGAGCACGCCGGTCAGGCCGGAGCCGATCTGCGACGCCAGGCGGATGCGCTGGCTCTCGCCGCCGCTGAGCGTGCCTGAGTTGCGCGACAGCGTCAGATAGCCCAGGCCGACATCGACCAGAAACCCGAGCCGGTCGTTAATCTCCTTCAACACCCGCGAGGCGATCTCGTTCTGGGTGTCGGTGAGCTGCGCCGACAGGCCGGCGAACCAGTCGCGCGCGTCGAGGATCGACAGCCGCGAGGCATACGAGATGTGCTCGCCGGCGATCTTCACCGCCAGCGCCTCCGGCTTCAGCCGGTGCCCCTGGCAGACCTCGCAGTCGGTGCGGCTCTGGAACCGCTCCAGCTCCTCGCGCACCCAGCTCGAATCGGTCTCGCGCCAGCGCCGGTCCATGTTCGGCACCACGCCCTCGAACGGCTTCTTGGTCTTGTAGCTGCGCAGGCCGTCGTCGTAGCGCATCTCGATGGCGTCCGTGCCGGAGCCGTGCAGGATCACGTTCCGCACCTTCTCCGGCAGGTCCTGCCACGGCACCGTGGTGGAGAACTTGTAGTGCGCCGCCAGGCTGTCGAGCGTCTGCATGTAGTAGGGCGAGGTCGACTTCGCCCACGGGCCGATGGCGCCCTTGCGCAACGTCAGCTTCTCGTCCGGCACCACCAGGGCGGGATCGAAGAACATCTGCGAGCCCAGCCCGTCGCACGACGGGCAGGCGCCGTAGGGGTTGTTGAACGAGAACAGCCGCGGCTCGACCTCCTCGATGGTGAAGCCGCTGACCGGACAGGCGAAGCGGGCCGAGAACAGCGTGCGCTCGCCATTGTCGGCGTTCTCCGCGATGGCGATGTCGCCGGCCAGTTCCAGCGCCTGTTCCAGGCTGTCGGCCAGCCGGCCTTGCAGGTCCGGGCGCACCACGACGCGATCGACCACCACGTCGATCTCGTGCTTCAGCTTCTTGTTCAGCGCCGGCGCCTGCTCGATGTCGACCAGCTGGCCGTCGAGCTTCACCCGCTGGTAGCCGCGTTTCATCAGCTCGGCCAGCTCCTTGCGGTACTCGCCCTTGCGCCCGCGCACCACCGGCGCCAGCAGCAGCAGCCGCGTGCCTTCGTCCATCGCCATGATTCGGTCGACCATCTGGCTCACCGTCTGGCGTTCGATCGGCAGACCGGTGGCCGGCGAGTAGGGCACCCCGACGCGCGCCCACAGCAGCCGCATGTAGTCGTAGATCTCGGTCACCGTGGCGACCGTGGAGCGCGGGTTGCGCGAGGTCGTCTTCTGCTCGATCGAGATCGCCGGCGACAGGCCCTCGATGTGGTCCACGTCCGGCTTCTGCATCAGCTCCAGGAACTGGCGCGCGTAGGCCGACAGGCTCTCCACGTAGCGCCGCTGGCCCTCGGCGTAGATCGTGTCGAAGGCCAGCGACGACTTGCCGGAGCCGGACAGGCCGGTGATCACCACCAGCTGGTCGCGCGGCAGGTCGACGTTGACGTTCTTCAGATTGTGCTCGCGGGCGCCGCGAACGCTGATGGCTTTCTGCATCAGCTCCCTGTTCATTCTGGAGGCCGGAAAGCCCCAATATAGGGTCGCCGGTGCGGACCTGAAAGCGGCCTCGGCGCGCACCGCGCGATTCCCGCCGCTGGCGTGCCCGAGGCCGCCTCGGGCATAGTAGCCGTTCGCGCGAATCGACAATGACAGAGCGGAGCAGGGCGATGGCTGGCAGCGTGAACAAGGTGATCCTGGTCGGCAATCTGGGCCGCGACCCGGAGGTCCGGCACACCCAGAACGGCGACCCGATCGTCAACCTGAACCTGGCGACCAGCGAGAGCTGGCGCGACCGACAGAGCGGCGAACGGCGCGAGCGGACCGAATGGCACCGCATCGTGATCTTCAACGAGAATCTCGGGAAAGTCGCGCAACAGTATCTAAAGAAAGGCTCAAAGATCTATATCGAGGGCCAGCTTCAGACCCGCAAGTGGACCGACAAGGAGGGCCAGGACCGCTACACCACCGAAATCGTGCTGCAACGTTTCCGCGGCGAACTGCAGATGCTCGACACCCGCGGCGAGGGCGGTGGCGGTGGCTTCTCCGGCGGCGGTGGTGGCGGTGGCTTCGACGACGATCGTGGCGGCGGGGGGTTCGACCGGAGCGGCAGCGGTAGTGGCGGCGGCGGCCGCGGCGGCGCCGACGACCTGGACGACGAAATCCCGTTCTAGCCGCCGCGGCTCACCCCCGGCGGCAGAGGACCATGGTCCAAGGCAGCGGGCTACGCACGGCGACGACCTCGAAGTACTGACTGATGAGGGCGAGGAAGCTCTGCTTTCCCCAGTGCTGCAGATGTCCTGGCGTGTTGCCCAGGTCGTCTAGGTATTTGCCCCGGGCCATGTTCAACAGTCGCCAGATCGGCTCGCGGGGCACGCTCATCAGGCACCATTCGAAACTGACGTCGCGCAAGCGCTGCAAGGCACATTCCGGTTCCTCTAGGTGCTCCAGCACCTCGCAGCAGACGATCAACGGTGCGCCATCCACGGTCGGGTCCAGGTCGTAGACGCTCTTGACGTTGAACTCGATGCCGAGGCCGCCGTACGTCGTGCGTGCCTCCTCGACGATTTGGGCCGAGAAGTCACAGGCGCGGATACCGAAGCCCCACTCCGCGAAGTGCGACGTGAGGTGTCCTTCGCCACAGCCGATCTCGTGCGCAACGCGGACATCGGTGGACAGCGCCAGTTCCCTTGCGCTGTCCATGAAGCCCTGCATCATGCGGCGGGCGATCGGGTTCTTGGTCTGATATTTGGCGTCGACGTTGCCGACGACGATACCGTTTTCGGCTTTCAGGGTCAGTGCCAGCTCCCGCTGTCTGGTGGTCTCATTTATCATAATCCTGGATCGAAAAGATCGAAACCGCGCCTGATCATACTGTCTCTGTGAGACAGGCGGGCCGGTGTCAATATGGGGTGAATTCCGGCACTGAAAAGATGCCGGGGGTGGATACTCAACGGCATCTCCATTGCCCCGACCATGACGCGACGCTTCAATCGGTGGCGTCTTGCGGAACCTCCTGGTCGATCATGTCACCGTCACTGCGTTCTGCCGCCAGTTCGAGTCTGCGGACTTTTTCAAGCGCGATCTCAACGAGTTGTCGATTGAAATTGATCAGATCGGCGACCAGCCCGACGAGATATGCCACGAAGCCCATGAGAACGAACACGCCGCCGAGTACCAGCGACTGGATATGCCCGTCGCCCTCGCCGAGCGCGTAGAAGATCAAGAAGCGCAGTATCGGAATGACGCCGATGACCGACAGGATGGTGCCGATCAGAAAGAACACCCTCAGTGGCTGGTACATCGAATACATCCGCACCATGGTACTGAGCTGGCGCGAGACGAAGGACGGGATGCCCCGGAACAGCCGAGATTCGCGCGTCTTCGGGTTGGTCGCCACCGGCACCGAGGCGACGGCGAGGCGCTTCTTGCCGGCCTGGATCAGCATCTCGGTCGTGTAGCTGAACGAAGACACGATGTTGATGCGCAAGGCCGCGTCGCGGCTGATGGCGCGGAAACCGCTGACCGCATCGGGAATATCCAGGCCTGACAGGTTCCGGACGGCGCCGCTACCGGCTCGCTGCAACAGGCGCTTGAGTGGCGAAAACTCCTGGTTCTGATCGGTCTGGCGGTCGCCGACGACGATGTCGGCAGTGCCGTCCAGGATCGGCTGGACCAGCCTGGCGATGTCGGCGCCTGCATATTGGTTGTCGCCGTCGGTGTTGACGATGATGTCGGCGCCCAGGTGCAGCGACGCGTCGAGGCCGCGCCGGAAGGTGTGGGCGAGCCCGAGGTTGCGGCGATTGACCAGGATGTGATCGACACCAAGCGCCTTCGCGACCTCCACTGTCCGGTCGCTTGAGCCATCGTCGACGACGAGAATCTCGACCCGATCGACCCCCGGTATGTCACGCGGAATGTCGGCCACCACCTGCGGCAGCGTCAGTTCCTCGTTGAGACAGGGAATCTGGACGATGACTTTGGTCACTTTGGGCACGTCCCGCCGATCATCGCTGCCATCGTCACACAACTCCTCCAGTCGGTACATCACGGTAGGGCCTTCAGGCGAACGGCCGATGGCAGCGGTTCAGTGCTGCGGCCTCAAACATGCCGAGACATCGGGATCCACGATCACGACGCGGTGCTGGATGAAGTTGGTCACCTGGACGCAGAACCCAGCCTGTTCGATCGCATCGAACTCTGTCACGCTTAATTCGTCGCGGTGCGGCAAGTCGATGATCAATCGGTTGGCATCCTTGCCGATTCTCGCCAGAGCCCCGTTCAGTACGCTGAGACGCATGGCATCGAGTTCGTCCTGCCGAGTCGCGTAGTCGCGTATCGGTGGAAATACGCCGGCCTTCGCACCTTCGGGTAGCGACAGGTCCGGCTCGATGGCCTCGAAGAACTGTTGGCTAGGCTGTACCCAGGTGCCGTTCATGCTGACGCTGCCCAGCAGGACAAGGTCGCCAGGGCGCGCCACTTCGGCGACATGCCGGGCGCCTTCACGCTCCTGCTCCTGCCATGGCGACGTATATCCCTGGCTGCCTTGCGGATATCCGGTCACCAGATAGGTCGCGAGGCCGGTGGCGGCCAGCAGGTAGACCACCGGGCGGTAGGTCGACCCGGCCTGCCGCACGCCCAGGAGGTAGCGCGCGAGACCGACATAGAATGCCGGGAAAACCACATAGATCATCTTGTTCTGCATGAACGAGGGCTGCGCCAGGCTGGTCAGTTCGACCATCACCAGGTGCAGAACCCCGACGCCGGCGGCGAGAAGGAAGAGCCGGTCGCCGGTGATCACCTGCCACAACTCGGCGAACGTCGCCCGCAACTGCGTCCAGCCCAGCGCAAAGGGCAGAAACAGCAGCGGCACGTAGCCGGGAAAGCCGAGAACCGAGCGGATCGGCGAGGCGTAGTCCTGCCAGGTCAGGCCCATCGACTTCCCTGCGACCAACGTGGCCAGTTCCCCATAGGTCCACGCCAGCCACAGGAACGCCGGCAGGGCACTGGCGCCGAGTACGGCGAGCCAGACCACGTCCCGGAACCACTGGCGTTCGGGATTGCGGCAGAACTGTATGAACAGCACCAGCCCCTGGGCGGCGACGAACACGATGCCGGAATAGTGGGTCAGGCCGATCAGGAGATTGAGCGTGACCAGGGCGACCAGCGTCCACGTACGGTGCGCCCTTTCGCCGCCGATTGCCGCGCAGGTGTCGAGGAAGAAGGGCAGCGCCAGCGCGCCGAGCCAGAAGATCAGGGCATAGGGCCGTGCGTTGTGCGCCTGGAAGTGAGAAATCGCGGCAAAGCCGATCAGGACGGCAGCGATGGCCGCCGTGGCCCGGCCTGTCCGCGAGCGCAGCAAAAGGTAGAATGTCGCAGGTGTCAGGATCGACACCAGCACCGAGAAGCTGCGCAGCGCTTCCGCCGAATACCCGAACACGGCGGTCCAGTAGCGCATTATCAGCAGGTAGAGCGGCGGGTGCGGCTCTCGGGGCAGGGCCGCGAAAAACTCGGCGAAGGTGTCGTAGCGGGCGAATCGGACGATGTTGATCTCGTCGATCCACAGGCTCTGTGCAGTCATGCCGTAAAGGCGCACGACCCCGACAATGACCAGCAGCACGACAACGAAGCCGACGTCCGCGCGGGTCAGCCGGACGCCGTCGCCGCTGTCCGCTCGGTCGCCATGCGCTTTGGCCGAGGCTGTCATGGGCGACAATTCGAACGAGAAATGCAACGGGATTGCCGTGGCGGCGCAAGATGCGCACTGGCGGGACCGATCTTCGAGGTTCGCATCCAGGCGGTGCCGAACAAAGCCTTGGCGTGACTAGGCGGTCATTTGTAGCATCGAATAATAGAGCAACGGTAAACATGCCCGCATTGCATCGCAATGGGGGCTCGCGTCGGTTGCTCGCACCTGCAACATAATGGTAGTCTCTCGGGCCTTTGCGAGGCGGGCGAGAGGCCTGCCGGAAGGCGCTTCCGGAGCCCTGAATGGCCGCCCTGTGCGCGGCCGCTGAACGGGACGATCAATTGAGCGACGAGACCACCAGCCCGCCGCCGGGCCGCGACATCACGCCGATCGCCATCGAAGAGGAGATGAAGCGCTCCTACCTCGATTACGCGATGAGCGTGATCGTGTCGCGGGCGCTGCCCGATGCCCGCGACGGGCTGAAGCCGGTGCACCGGCGCATCCTGCACGCGATGAACGAGTCCGGGTATTCCTCGGACCGGCCGTACCGCAAGTCGGCCCGCATCGTCGGCGACGTGATGGGCAAGTATCACCCGCACGGCGACCAGGCGATCTACGATGCCATGGTGCGCATGGCGCAGGATTTCTCCATGCGTCTGCCGCTGGTCGACGGGCAGGGCAATTTCGGTTCGATGGACGGCGACCCGCCGGCGGCCCAGCGCTACACCGAAGTGCGGCTGGCGAAGGCGGCCGAGGCGCTACTGGCCGACATCGACAGCGACACCGTGGACTTCCGCGAGAATTACGACGGCTCGGAGAAGGAGCCGGTGGTGCTGCCGGCGCAGTTTCCGAACCTGCTGGTCAACGGCTCGGGCGGCATCGCCGTCGGCATGGCCACCAACGTGCCGCCGCACAATCTGGGCGAGGTGGTCGACGCCTGCCTGGCCTAACTGGAAAACCCGGCCATCGAACTGCACGACCTGAAGCAGTACGTGCACGGCCCGGACTACCCGACCGGCGCCAACATCCTCGGCCGCGCCGGCATCCGTTCCGGCTACCATACCGGGCGCGGCTCGATCATGGTGCGCGGCAAGGCGCACGTGGAGACCATCCGGCGCGACCGCGAGGCGATCATCGTCACCGAGGTCCCTTACCAGGTGAACAAGGCCGGCATGGTCGAGAAGATCGCCGAAGCGGTGCGCGCCAAGCGCATCGAGGGCATCTCCGACCTGCGCGACGAGAGCGATCGCAACGGTGTGCGGGTGGTCATCGAACTGCGCCGCGACGCGATGTCCGACGTGGTGCTGAACCAGCTCTACCGCTTCACCCCGCTACAGACCTCCTTCGGCGTCAACATGGTGGCGCTGAACGGCGGCAAGCCGGAGGTGATGAACCTGCGCCAGCTGATCGCCGCCTTCGTGGAGTTCCGCGAGGAGGTGGTGACCCGGCGCACCCGGCGTCTGCTGGCCAAGGCGCGCGAGCGTGCCCACGCGTTGGCCGGCCTGGTCATCGCGGTGGCCAATATCGACGAGGTGATCCGCCTGATCCGCGCCGCGCCGGACGCCGCCGCGGCGCGCGAGGCGTTGATGGGGCGCGACTGGCCAGCGGCCGACGTGGCCTCGGTGATCGAGCTGATCGACGATCCGGCGCACAAGGTGATCGACGGCCGCTACCGCCTGTCGGAAACTCAGGCACGCGCCATCCTGGAGCTGCGCCTGCAGCGCCTGACCGCGCTGGGCCGCGACGAGATCGCCGCCGAGATGGGTGACATCGCCGTAAAAATTCGCGACTACCTGGACATTCTTCAGGTGCGCGAGCGCCTGGTCAGCGTGATCCGCGACGAGCTGGTCGAGGCGCGCGAGAAGTTCGCCACGCCGCGCCGCACCGAGATTTCCGACGTCGAGTTCGAGCAGGACGACGAGGACCTGATCCAGCGCGAGGAGATGGTCGTCACCGTCACCCACGGCGGCTACATCAAGCGCGTGCCGCTGACGGCCTACCGCCTGCAACGACGCGGCGGGCGCGGGCGCGCCGCCATGGCGACGCGCGACGAGGATTTCGTTTCCCGGGTCTTCGTCTGTTCGACCCACACGCCGGTGCTGTTTTTCTCCTCGCTCGGCCGGGTCTACCGGCTGAAGGTCTACCGCCTGCCGGTCGGCACGCCGCAGGCCCGCGGCAAGGCGATGGTCAACCTGCTGCCGCTGCAGGACGGCGAGGTGATCAACGCGGTGATGCCGTTCCCGGAGGACGAGGCAGCGGCCGCGGAATGGTCGATCATGTTCGCCACCGCCAGCGGCAACGTGCGCCGCAACTCGCTGGCCGACTTCGTCAACGTGCCGTCGAACGGCAAGATCGCCATGAAGCTGCCCGACGACGACCTGATCGTCGGCGTCGAGACCTGCACCGAGACCGACGACGTGCTGCTGGCCGCGCAAGCCGGCAAGTGCATCCGGTTCCCGGCGATCGACGTGCGCCTGTTCAAGGGCCGCGACTCGGTCGGCGTGCGCGGCATGTCGCTGGGCCGCGGTGACCGGGTGATCTCGATGTCGATCGTGCGCCACCACGAGCTGGAGGTGAACCAGCGCGACGCCTACCTGCGCTGGGCCACGGCGCAACGCCGCGAAGGCGCCGAGGGCGAGATGCCGCCGAAGCCGGCCGACGCCGACATGCTTGCCGAGGCCGAGCAGTTCGTGCTGTCGGTCACCGAGAACGGCTATGGCAAGCGGACCTCGGCCTACGAATACCGCGTCACCGGGCGCGGCGGCAGCGGCCTGATCAACATCGAGACCTCGAAGCGCAACGGCCAGGTGGTCGCCGCCTTCCCGGTGGAGGATGCCGACCAGATCATGCTGGTGACCGACCACGGTCGGCTGATCCGCTGCCCCGTCGGCGACATCCGTATCGCCGGGCGCAACACCCAGGGCGTGACCCTGTTCTCGATCGACGCCGACGGCCAGGAGCGGGTAGTGTCGGCAGCCCGGCTGAACGATCCTGGCGAGGAAGACGGCGACGACGCCGAGAGCGAAGGCAGCGAGGAGTAACCACGTGGTAACGCGGACCGGTCTCTACCCCGGCACCTTCGATCCGGTGACCGATGGACATCTCGACATCATCACCCGCGCCACCAAGCTGGTCGACCGGCTGGTGGTCGGCGTCGCGATCAACCGCGACAAGGGACCGCTGTTCTCGCTCGACGAGCGGGTCGAGCTGGTGCGCGACGAGCTCGCCGACGCGGTCGACAGCCTGAACGGCTGCGAGATCATCGTGCAGCCGTTCGACAATCTGCTGATGCATTTCGCCATGGAGATCGAGGCCAACATCATCGTGCGCGGCCTGCGCGCGATTTCCGATTTCGAGTACGAGTTCCAGATGGTCGGCATGAACGACCGCCTGAACCCGCACATCGAGACCGTGTTCCTGATGGCCACCGACAAGTACCAGTTCATTGCCTCCAAGCTGGTCAAGGAGATCGCCCGGCTCGGCGGCGACGTGAACGAGTTCGTCTCGCCGCGCGTGGCCGAACGACTATATTCGCGCTTCGACCGCCAGCCGCTGAAAGCGGTGGTGGAGTAGCCTGCAAGCGGAGAGTTTCGACAACCATGTCCTGGAAGTTTTGGGTAGCGGCGCTGTTCGGCGTCGTGATGATGACGACGCAAGCGAAGGCGGCTGACTTGGAAAACCAACTTTATCTCGACCTTGAGGGTGGTCGCGTGGTGATCGAACTGCGCCCCGACCTGGCGCCGAACCACGTGGCCCGGATCAAGGAGCTGACGCGTCAGGGCTTCTACGACGGCGTCGTGTTCCACCGCGTGATCGATGGCTTCATGGCCCAGACCGGCGATCCGACCGGCACCGGCTCCGGCGGATCCGGCCAGAAGCTGAAGGCCGAGTTCTCGCAGGCCAAGCATGTTCGCGGCACCGTCTCGATGGCCCGCGCGCAGAGCCCGGACAGCGGCGACAGCCAGTTCTTCATTGTCTTCGCGCCGGCGTCGCACCTGGACGGCCAGTACACCGTCTGGGGCCAGGTGATCGAGGGCATGGACCATGTCGACGCGATCAAGAAAGGCGCCGGCGGCAACGGCATCGTCAGCGATCCCGACCAGATCGTGAAGATGCAGGTGGCGGCCGACGCGCAATAGCGGCCCTTGCGGGTCGACGCCTTCGATTTCGAGCTACCTGACCGGCTGATCGCCGCGCGTCCGGCCGAGCCGCGCGAGGCGGCGCGGCTGCTGGTGGTCGAGCCCGGCCGGCTTGGCGACCGCCATGTCGCCGATCTGCCGGACCTGCTGCGTCCCGGCGACCTGCTGGTCACCAACGACACCAAGGTGATCCCGGCGCTGCTGTTCGGCCGGCGCGGCGAGGCGCGGGTCGAGGCGACCCTGCATCGCCGTCTCGGCGCGGGACGCTGGGCCGCCCTCGCGCGGCCGGCCAAGCGGCTGAGGGCCGGCGATGCGGTCGACTTCGGTGGGCTGGCGGCCACGGTCGAGGCGCGCGATGGCCCAGAGGTGGTCTTCGACTTCGCCTGCGACGATGCCGCGCTGTTTGCGGCGCTGGAACGCGTCGGCCGGATGCCGCTGCCGCCCTACATCCGCAAGCAGCGCGACGTCGACGCCACGGACGCGAACGACTACCAGACCGTGTTCGCGGCGCACGAGGGCGCGGTCGCGGCGCCGACCGCCGGGCTGCATTTCACGCCGGACTTGCTGACAACGCTGGAGGCCAGGGGCGTGCGGCGTGTGAACGTCACGCTGCATGTCGGCGCCGGTACCTTCCTGCCGGTCAGCGTCGAGGATACCGACGACCACGAGATGCACACCGAGTACGCCCAGATCGACGCCGCCGCCGTCGACGCCATCGACGCGGCGCGCACCGCCGGCGGCCGCATCGTCGCGGTCGGCACCACGGCGCTGCGCACGCTGGAGAGCGCGGCGGCCGATGGCGCGCTGAAGCCCTTCGCCGGCGACACCGCGCTGTTCATCACGCCGGGGTTTGATTTCCAGGTGGTCGACCTGCTGCTGACCAACTTCCACCTGCCGCGTTCGACGCTGTTCATGCTGGTCGCGGCCTTTGCTGGGTTGGAGCGGATGCACGCCGCCTACGCCCATGCCATCGAGCAAAGCTATCGCTTCTACTCCTTCGGCGACGCGACCCTGTTGCATCGGATCGACGCATGACCTTCGAGGTCCACGCCACCGACGGCCGCGCCCGCACCGGGACACTGGAACTGGCGCATGGCGTGGTGCGCACGCCCGCCTTCATGCCGGTGGGGACCGCCGCGACGGTGAAGGCGATGATGCCGCAATCGGTGCGCGAGACCGGCGCCGACATCCTGCTCGGCAACACCTATCACCTGATGCTGCGTCCCAGCGCGGAGCGCATCGCCGCGCTCGGCGGTCTGCACAGGTTCATGGACTGGGACCGTCCGATCCTGACCGACAGCGGTGGCTTTCAGGTCATGTCGCTGGCCGGCCGGCGACAGATCGATGCCGACGGCGTTACCTTCAAGTCGCACATCGACGGTAGCGAGCATCGCTTGACGCCGGCCCGCTCGATCGAGATCCAGCGGCTCCTCGGCGCCGACATCACCATGGTGCTGGACGAGTGCACCCCGCATCCAGCGACCCACGACGAGGCGGTGGCGTCGCTGCGGCTGTCGATGGACTGGGCCGGGCGCAGCAAGCAGGCCTTCGAGGTGCGTGACGGCCACAAGTTGTTCGGTATCGTCCAGGGCAGCACCTACGCCGACCTGCGGCGCGATTCCGCCGCCGCGCTGGTCGAGATCGGCTTCGACGGCTACGCCGTCGGCGGCCTGGCGGTGGGCGAACCGCAGGACGAGATGTTCGCCATGATCGAGGCCACCGAGCCGATCCTGACGGCCGCCGCGCCGCGCTACCTGATGGGCGTCGGCAAGCCGGACGACATCGTCGGTGCTGTGCGGCGCGGCATCGACATGTTCGATTGCGTGCTGCCGACCCGATCCGGCCGCAACGCCCAGGCCTTCACCTGGGACGGTCCGCTCAACCTGCGCAACGCCCGCCACGCCGAGGACATCGATCCGATCGATCCCGACTGCCGCTGTCCCGCCTGCCGGCAATTCAGCCGCGCCTATCTCAACCACCTGACCAAGACCGGCGAGATCCTCGGCGCGATGCTGCTGACCTGGCACAACCTGACCTTCTACCAGGACCTGATGGCGGCGCTGCGACAGGCGATCGCCGAGGCCCGGCTCGACGCCTTCGTCGATGCCTTCCACGCGCGTTATCCGGCGCGTGGAACCGCAAGAGATCATTGATCGTTAACCGTTTTTGCCGTATGCACCGCGTCCGCCGTCGCCACAGTTGGCCCGGCTTTTGCGTTGTTCCGTCCGAGTAGGCCACCAAGTCCTTCGTCGGCAACGGCGTTGGCGAATATCTAAGGAGATGGTCATGGGACGGACCCAGCTTGACCTAGCGCGAAACCTGATCGAGACCCTTGGCGCCCAGCGCGCCGTGCACGTCGCCAAGCAGTATTGCTGGTATGGCGTGGCCGACGAGATCGCGCGGTTGAGCGCGCAGGCGGCGAACGACGACACCGCCCGCGTCGATCCGGCCACCGCGCACTAGGATTTCCCCGCTCCGGCGGGGCTGATCGGCTCGCTATTCGCGTCTCCACCAGGCGCCGGCTTCTGGCCGGCGCTTTTTCGTTTGCCGAATCGCGGATGCCACAACGCGAAGCTCCCCAGCCGGGGGACTGGGGAGCTCAGCGATCGGAGAGGTGAACTCTACGCGAGGGGGAGGTCCGTTATCCTCATGAGTTCGAGAGTTACACCGCAAGCCTCGTGCCAACAGGTTATCGGCGGATTCGGGCCGATAACCGTCACGCCATGACACATCGCTGCCACGAGCGGCGAATTTCGTCCCGCATTGACACAAGGCGTCCATATCTCGGGCACTATGGGTCGAGGTTCGCTTCCACTGCCGGATGACAAGGGGCCGCGTCGTGCCGCAGAGTCTGATGCAGGCGGCGACGGAAGGGCGCGATGGCGGAAATCTGGGAACTGGACGTGCTGGCGCAGGCGGCGGCGATCCGTGATGGCGAGATCGGACCGGCCGAGGCGGTCGAGGCCGCGATCGCTCGTGCCGAGGCGCTCAACCCGAAGCTGAACGCGATCATCCTGCCGCTCTACGAGCAGGCCCGCGACAGCGCCGCCACGGGGGACCGCGACGCCCCCTTCGCCGGCGTGCCATTTCTGCTGAAGGACCTGATGGCCGAACTGAAGGGCACCCGAATGGCCGAGGGCAGCCGGTTCCTCGCCGACAGCCCGCCGGCGACCGAGGACAGCGAGCTCACCGCCCGCTACAAGCGCGCCGGCCTCAACATCATCGGCAAGACCAACACGCCGGAATTCGGCCTGGTGCCAACCACCGAACCGTTGCTGTTCGGCCCGACCCGCAACCCCTGGAACCTGGGCCGCACGCCGGGCGGCTCCAGCGGCGGTTCGGCGGCGGCGGTGGCGGCCGGCATCGTCCCGGCGGCGCACGCCAACGACGGCGGCGGCTCGATCCGCATTCCCGCCGCGTGCTGCGGCCTGTTCGGCCTGAAGCCGTCGCGCGGCCGGATGCCGATGGGCCCGCACTATGGCGATATCGGCGGCGGCATCGCCATCGAGCACGTGGTCAGCCGCAGTGTCCGCGATTCCGCCGCGCTGCTCGACGCCACGGCCGGCCCCGACATCGGCGACCCGTATCAGGCGCCGGCACCCGAGCGCGCCTTCCTGGACGAAGTCGGCGCGCCGCCCGGCCGCCTGCGCGTCGGGTTCAGCCGTACCGCCCCGGACGGTGCCACGCTCGACCCGCAGGCGCTGGCCGCCGTGGAGGACGCCGCGACGCTGCTGGCTGATCTCGGCCATGACGCCGAGGAGGCGCAGCCGAGCTTCGACGTCACCGTGCAGCAGAAGGGCTTCACGACGCTCTGGTTCGGCTTCCTCGGCTGGGCCATCGCCGACTGGCGCCGCCGCTACGGCGTCACGCCGAGCGAGGACAACCTGGAGCCGTTGACCTGGGAGATCTATCGCCGCAGCCGGGACATTTCCGCCGCCGATTACCTGCTGGCGGTACAGGATTGCCAGCGCATGACCCGCGACGTTTCCCGCTTCTTCGTCGACCGCGATCTGTGGCTGACGCCGACCACCACGGCGCCGCCATTGCTGCTGGGCGAGATGGTCGGCACCAAGGACCAGCCAATGGCCGGCGCCCGCCGCGGCGCCAAGTTTGCGTCCTTCACTGCGATCTGCAACATCACCGGCCAGCCGGCGATGTCGGTGCCGCTCTACTGGACGCCGGACGGCTTGCCGGTCGGCGCGCACCTTGCGGCGCGCTATGGTGCGGAGGCGATACTGCTGCGCCTGGCGGCACAGTTGGAGGAGGCACGGCCTTGGGCCGACCGGCGGCCACCCTTGGGCTGATCCTGGCGCTGCTGCTGGCGGCGGGGCCGGTGCGCGCGGCCGACGACGAAGCCGCGACACCGCCGGCCGATCTGCAGGGCCTGATCGACCGTATCCAGGGCAGGCTCTCGAAGCTGAACCAGGATGCCGGCGCCAGCGGCGCCGCGCTCGACTTCCTGCAGAACCAGGTCGACCAGGCGATCGACCGCCTCGATGACCGCCAGCAAGAGAGCGAGGCGCTGCGTGGTGACGCCAAGGAACTGCGCAGCAACCTCGATACGCTGGAGAAGGAAGGGCAGGGACTGCGCGACAGCCTTGCCGGCTCGCGTCGCGAACTGGCCGAGTTGCAGGCCGAGGTCACCCGCCTCACCGCGCTGCTGGAGCAGGAGAAACAGGCCGCCGCGTCCGAACTGGCGGCGGCCAAGAGCGAGCGCAACCGGGTCGTGGAGGAACTGGAGAAGCAGGTCGCCAACCTGTCGGCGATGCTGCTGGTCGAGCGCGACGCGCGCGAGGGTTTCAGCGAGGATCTGGCGGCGCTGCGTCGCGAAAGTGCCGAGGCCGGTCGCGAACTGCGCGTGACCCTGGCGGAGATGCGCAAGCTGCGCGCCGAGCTGGATGGCGCGCGGGCCGAGGTCGACGCATTGACCGCCGAGCGCGACGGCTTGCAGGCACGGGTCGGCGAGAGCGACGCGTTGGCCGATGTCGCGCAGGCCAAGGTCGACACATTGAATTGGCAACTCAACGAATTACGGCAGCAACTTGCGATATTGAATGAAGTTCTTGAAGCCTCCGAAGCGCGCAGCAAGGACCAGCAGGACGTGATCTTCGCGCTGGAAAAGCGTCTCAACAAGGCGCTGGCGGCGAAGACCCTGGAGTTGGCGCGCTACCGCTCCGAGTTCTTCGGCCGGCTGCGCGAGGCGCTGGGCGACCGCGACGACATCGCCGTAATCGGCGACCGCTTCGTGTTCCAGTCGGAGGTGCTGTTCGCCAGCGGCGAGGCGCGGCTCGGCCCGGCCGGCCGGCGCCAGATGACACGGTTCTCCGATACGTTGCAGGAGATCGCGCGCGAGATTCCGACCGATATCAACTGGATCCTGCGGGTCGACGGCCACACCGACAGCCGCCCGATCCGCAACGAGCAGTTCCCCTCGAACTGGGAACTGTCGACCGCGCGCGCGACCGAGGTGGTGCGCTTTCTGGTCCGGCAGGGCGTTTCGCCACAGCGCCTGATGGCCGCCGGCCTGGGCGAGTTCCACCCGATCGCGGAAGGCAACACGCGCGACGAATTGCGCCGCAACCGGCGCATCGAATTCCGCCTGACCCAGCAATGACGCGTTGATCATGAGCAGGTTTCCCGGCTTCGGCGATTTCGCGGGCCGCACCTGGCTGAACACCGCGCACCAGGGTGCGCTGCCGCTTGCCGCGGCCGAGGCGGCGCGCGAGGCGGTGGCCTGGAAGACCATGCCGTTCGAGCTGACCCAGGCGCGGTTCGACGAGACTCCTGCGAAGTTGCGCGCGGCACTGGCGCGGCTGGTGAACGTGCCCGACGATCAGGTCGTGCTGTCCAACAGCGCGTCCTACGGCCTGAACCTGATCGCCACCGCCTATCCCTGGCGCGAGGGCGACGAGGTGCTGGTGATGGCCGGCGACTTCCCGTCCGACATCCTGCCCTGGCTGCTGGCCGAACGCCGGCACGGCATCAAGGTCACCCGCATCCGGCCGCGCGGCCGCGTGGTCGAGCCGGACGAACTGGCCGCCGCCATCGGCCCCGCGACCCGGCTGTTCTGTACCACCTGGGTGCACTCCTTCTCCGGCTACGCCGTCGACTTGGCGGGCCTGGGAGCGGTGTGCCGGGACCACGGCGTCGCCTTCGTTGTCAACGGTTCGCAGGCGCTGGGCGCGCGTCCGGTCGACCTGGCCACGGCGCCGGTCGACGCCTTCGTCTCGGTCGGCTTCAAGTGGCTGTGCGGCCCCTACGGCAGCGGCTTTGCCTGGATAGCGCCTGATCTTGCCGCGCGGCTGTCGCGCACCAAGGCCTACTGGCTGGCGCAGCAGACCGCGGCGGACCTAGCCGGCGCGGTCGGCGACGTGGAGATCCGCGATGGTCTGGGCGCGCGGGGCTACGACGTCTTCGGCACCGCCAACTTCTTCAACTTCGTGCCGTTCCGCGTCGCGGTGGAACACCTGACGGCGCTCGGCCCGGTGCCGATCCGCGATCACGACCAGGCGCTGGTGCAACGCTTCCTGGACGGCCTCGATCGCGAGCGTTTCGTCGTCACTAGCCCGACCGAACCCGGCGAGCGCCGCTCCACGCTGGTCTACTTCGGCCACCGCGATAGCGCCCGCAATGCCGCCATCCACCGCGCGTTGCTTGATCAGGGGATCTACGTGGCCTCGCGCGCCGGCGCGCTACGGCTGGCGCCGCACCTTTACAACGACGACGACGATATCGATCGCGCGCTGGCGGCGTTGCACGAGGCGGCGTGAGCCCGGCTCAGGTTCTGACCAGGAACTCGGTCCAGTCCTCGAAGGCGTCGAGCGGACCGCTGCCGCCGGCGACCTGGCCGGCCAGTTCCTCGCGCCGCTCCGGCGACTGTTCGCCGGCCAGCGTCATCCCCATGAGCTGTAGCCCGCTCATCACGCACCAGCCGCGCTGTGTCCCGAGCTTGACCAGCCCGTCGCCGAACTGCGTCGCCGGTGACAGGTCGCGGGCATCGAGCGGCCGGCCGGCATGTCCGTTCAGTACCGCCAGCATTTTCGGCAACTCGCCATGGGTAGCGAAGAAGGCCGCTTCCAGGTGCAGCAGTCGAGCGATCACCTCGCGGTCGGCGATGGCGCCGACGCTGCCGTTGCAATAGGCGATCAGCGGGCGGTCCGGGCTGGATGCGTGGTTCAGCAGAAAGGCGTTGTCGCCGTTGCCGGCGCGCTCGACCTTGTAGCCCAGTTCCTCGAAGGCCTCGCGCGCGGCGGCGGCGAACCCATCGCCCTGCGCCGCGATCAGCGCCTTGCGGTGCTTGCCGGCGACGATCTGCTGGCGCAGCTGTTTCTGTTGCGTCTGCAGCGCGGCGATCTGCTCCTCGATGGCCATGATCGACTGCGCGATCTCGGCATCGGCTGGCAGCAGGAAATTGTCCGACCAGTCTTCCGCCGCGACCCGCCGCGGGCCGTGCTTCAGCGGCTCCACGCGGGCGCTGCGTTCGACGGTCGTCATCGTTGCGGCACGGTCGTCGTTGGCCGGCGGCGGCGATGGCGACGGCGGTTCCGGCACCGGCTCGTCAGCTTCGGCCGCGACCTCCTCCGGCTCGTCCTCCTCCGGTTCGTCCGCTTCGGGGAGTTCTTCCGCCACCTCCGTCTCGGCGGACGCCGCGTCCTCATCGTCTTCGTCGACGGCCGGTGGCGGCGAGGGCGCGACCTGCTCGGTCAACTCGAGCGGCTCTTCCTCCTCGTCGTCCGCTTCAAGCACGGGTTCAGGTTCGGGCTCGGGCTCCGGTTCAGGCGCCGCGTCCTCGACTTGCTCTTCGTGCGCGACAGGCGGCGACGCCTGGGCTTCGACATCGGCTTCGTCGTTGGCGATCTCGGCGGCGATCTCGGCGGCCGTGGTCACCGCCGGCGTCGGTGCGTCGTCTTCGGCTTCGTCGTCGGTCAGCGCCGGGGCGGCACCGAGATCGTCGTCGGTTTCGTCGTCGTCGTCGTTGTCGGCCTCGGAGGTGCGGCTGGCGGCGCGCACCGAATGCAGCAACCGTTCCAGGGGGCCGATGGCGCCGCTGGACCGATCGCTGGGCTCGGACACGTCGATTCCGGGGCCATCGTCATCGTCACCTGGGTCACTGACCGCCGGGCCTGCGGCGATGGTCGCTGCCGGCCGGCCGGTCTCGTCGCGCAATGCTCGGGTCAGCGCGACGGCGGCGTCGACATACTCGCGGCGTTTCTCCGGGTTCTTCACTTCCGGCAGCGCCAGGACCAGTCCATTCTCGCCGACCCAGCGGTGCGTCGCCAGGCACTCGTGCCCCTCCGGCACCATCAGGCCGACCGGCCCGCCGGGATTGTCGAGGTACATGGTGTGATAGAGCGCGGCGCCCATCTTCTCGAAGAAGGCGCGATAGGCGGGGTCGTCGCCGGCGATCACCTGCTGACCGGTCTTGTGCTTCGGTTCCGCGCCAATGATGCGCTGGGCCCAGCCGATCAGCTCCTTCACATACGGCTGCGCGCCGTAATAGGCCGAGGAGGTCGCCACCGGCACGGCGATCAACGTGCCACCACCCTCCAGGTAGTCCTCCAGCCGCTTCATGCCGGCCTGCACGCGCGGCCAGGCCGCTTCCTTGTCCTGGCCGACGAGCTGCGCAAACAGATTGCCCAGTTCGGCGAAGTGCATAACCACGACGCCGGCTTCGGCAAGGTCGGCATCGCCGGTGAACGGTTCGCGCCGGTCGGCAAAACCACGCGTGCTGTTGCCGAGTTCCAGGATGCGCGTCGACGAGTCAGGCATGTTGGGGTCTCGAATAGCTGTCCGCTTGGGCGTTGTTGGCGCCACGCATGATAGCCAGAACTGGCCCGGCGGCGCACGGCTTTAACAAACCTTAACCGCGGGGCGGGAGAATTGCCGCTGGAAACCTCCCGGCCGCGCAGGAGCTGCGTTCACGTGGTCAGCCAACTCAAGAATCCAGACGCCGAGTCGGCCGTCGCGGCGTCGCCGACGGGCGGCGGCGCGCTGGCCTTCCTGGCCTCGATCAGCCACGAGCTGCGGACGCCGATGACCGGCATACTTGGCGCCGCCGAGCTGCTGAGCGGCACCGGCCTGGAACCCGAGCAACGACGCCTGATCGACACCATAGTCGCCTCCGGCGAGGCGATGCAGCGGTTGCTGAACGACATCCTCGACCTGTCGAAGATCGAATCCGGGCGCTGGGAACTGGAAATCGCCCCCTTCGAGCCGCGCGCGCTACTGGACGAGATTGTTTCGATCTGGCGGCTGGCGGCCGAGGACAAGGGTTTGCGGCTGCGTTTGGATGTCGACCCGGCCTGTCGGGATTCGGTGGTGGGCGATGCGGGTCGGCTGCGTCAGATACTGGTCAACCTGCTGTCCAATGCCATCAAGTTCACCGAGACCGGCGGCGTGAGCCTGTCGATGCGGCCGCTCGACGGCGGCTTGATGTTCGCGGTCGCCGATACCGGCGTCGGCATTCCGGCGGCGCAGCAGGTGGACCTGTTCGAGCCCTACCACCAGGCCGCGTCCGACACCCGCCGGCGCTTTGGCGGGACCGGGCTGGGCCTGGCGATCTGTCGCGGACTGGTGCGTCTGATGGGCGGCGAGATCGGCCTGGAGAGCAACGAAGGCAACGGCACCCGGGTCTGGTTCAAGCTGCCGCTCGATGCCGAGGCGATGGTACCGAAGCCGGTGCTACCGGCCGCCGGACCGGCGCCGCCGATGAAGCTGCTGCTGGCCGAGGATCACCCGGTCAACCAGACCGTGATCGGCGCCATGCTGGGCCGCATGGGCCACGTTGTCGACATTGTCGGCGACGGCCGCGCGGCGGTCGAGGCAGTGCGCGAAGGCGCGTACGACGCGGTGCTGATGGACATCCAGATGCCCGAGATGGACGGCATCGCCGCGACCCGCGCGATTCGCTCGCTGGGCGGCGTTTTCGCCGAGCTGCGGATCGTGGCGCTGACCGCCGAGGCGATGCCCGACGACCGCGACCGTTTCCTGGCCGCCGGCATGGACGATTTCGTCGCCAAGCCGGTCGAAAAGCCGCTGCTGGAGGCGGCGCTGTGGCGCGCCCACGACGGCCTGGCACCGCCGGCCGCGATCGAGCTGCCGCCGCCGCGGCCGGCGCTGAGCGCCGCACCGACCGGCGATGCCCAAAGCCTGCTGCGCCAACTCGCCAACGCGGCCGAAAGCCTCGCCTAAGCCGCGCCGGCCGCGATAGGCTCCCGTCCAACAAAGGCATGGGAGCGACGAGGCGATGAAACTCTTCGATCTGACGGGCAAGGTGGCGCTGGTCACCGGCGGCAACAGCGGCATCGGACTCGGGATGGCGCGCGGCCTGGCCGAGGCCGGGGCCACCGTGGCGATCGCCGCCCGCGACCAGGAACGCGCCAAGTCGGTGCTGCCCTCGCTCGGCGACAAGGCGATCTCCGTGGCCACCGACGTCACCGACCCGACAGCGATCGAGAACATGGTCGCCGCCACCGTCGACCAGCTCGGCGGAGTCGACATCCTGGTCAACAACGCCGGCACCAACATCCGCGGCCGGCCGGAGGACATGAAGGTCGCCGACTGGCACACCGTGATCGACACCAACCTGACCAGCGCCTTCCTGGCCAGCCAGGCGGTTTATCCGCACATGAAGAAGGCCGGCGGCGGCAAGATCATGAACAACGGCTCCATGGCCTCGATCTTCGGCCTGCCCTTCGCCGCGGCCTACGGCGCGTCGAAGGGCGGCATGGTGCAGATGACCAAGTCGCTGGCGACCGCCTGGGCGGTGGACAATATTCAGGTGAACTGCTTCCTGCCGGGCTGGATCGATACCCCGCTGACCCAGCGCGCGCGCCAGCAGCTCACCGAACTGCATGACAACGTGCTTCGCCGCACGCCGGCCGGGCGCTGGGGCGCGATCGAGGACTTCGCCGGCATCGCGGTGTTCCTGGCCAGCGCCGCGTCCGACTTCGTCACCGGCACCGCGATCGAGGTCGACGGCGGCTACGCCAGCCTGGGCTAGGCGGCGCGCAACAGCACGCCGTCAACGCCACAAGCAGGCCGTGTCCAGCCTGGCGCGGCGCAGGCGACGCGCCAGGCGTTCATGGCGCGACACTGGCGTCGATCCGCGCGATCGTGTCGGCGGGCAGGGGCCCGGCCTCGGCCGCCGCCACGCAGTCGGCCAGCTCGGCACGGTTCTTCACCCCCAGCACCACCGTGGCGATGCCGTCCATCGACAGCGCATAGCGGTGCGCCAGCCGTGCCGCTGGTTCGCCCAGCTCGGCCGCCAGCGCGCGGAACCGAGCGGCGCGGGCGAAGTCGCGGACCACGCCGTGCTCGGCCGGCAGGTCACGGTCCAGACTTTCGGTCAGCGCGCCGCCCTGCACCGCGCGGATACCCAGCACCCCGACGCCGTTCGCGTTTGCGGTCGCAATGACGTCGCGCGGCCGCAACGCGCCATCGAAGAATTGCAGCTCGCCGGCGGAATCCAGCGGATTGCCAATGCACTGCGCCGCCGTCGGCTTCGGATCCTCGGCCAGCGCCTGTTCGAGCGCGTCGGGGTGGCCGATGGCGGTGATGCCCCAGTGCGCGACGAGCCCTTCGGCGACGAACTTCGCCATCGCCGGGCGTACCGCCTCGCGATAGGTCGAGATCGGCGTCGCGCGCTGGGCGGCCAGTGGCCCGCGCCGCATCTCGTGGTCGTCGGGCACGATGTTGGAGTGCAGGAAGAACAGGTCGAGGCGGGGCAGCCGCAGGCGGTCCAGGCTGTCGGCCAGCGACTGCCGCAGCCTGGCTTCGACCTCGGCCGGCGGCGTATCGCCCAGCAGGCACTTCGAGGTGACCCGCACGCCGGCCGGCAGCTTGCCCTCGAAGGCCGCGCCGACGACGCGTTCGGCCTCGCCGTCGCCATAGCGCGGTGCCAGGTCGAGCAGGTCGATGCCGGCATCGACCGCTGCCCGCACCGTGGCGACGCATTCGGCGCGGCTGGTCTCGCCCCAGAGCTGACCCAGGCCGCCGCCGCCCAGGGTCAGCACCGAGACCCGCCCGAAGCGGCCAAGCTGGCGCTGCTGCATGTGCGCATTCTCCTCATCGTCGACGCCCGCTCCCGTCGTATAAGAAGCGATGTTCGACGTCACCCTCACATTCGACAACGGCCCGGACCCGGACGCCACGCCGCAAGTCCTTCGCACGCTGGCGCGCCGCGACGTGGCAGCCACGTTCTTCGTGCTCGGCCGCAAGCTGGCCGAGCCGGCGGGACAGGCGCTGGCGCAGCGCGCCGCGGCCGAGGGCCACTGGATCGCCAACCACACCTATTCGCATGAAACGCCGCTGGGTCGGCTGGGCGAGGCAGGTCGTGGTGTCGACGAGATCGAGCGCACCCAGGCGTTGATCGGCGATCTCGCCCACCCCGACAAGCTGTTCCGCCCGTTCGGCGGTGGCGGCGCTATCGGCCGGCACCTGCTGAGCCCGGAAGCGCTGTCATGTCTGAAGGCCGGCGGCTTCACGTGCGTGTTGTGGAACGTGATCCCCCGCGATTGGGAGGACGCCGACGGCTGGCCGACGCGCGCACGCGAGCTGATGCGGCCGCTGCCCTGGTCGTTGGTGGTGCTGCACGACCTGCCGGGCGGCGCCATGGCGCACCTCGACCGCTTCATCGAGACCGTGCGTGAGGCCGGCGGTCGCTTCCGCCAGGACTACCCGCCCGACTGCATGCCGTTGGTCCGTGGCGAGGAGGTGTTGCCGATGGCGCCTTATGTCGCGCTGGCCGCTGACGCCGCCGACTGAGCCCGGCTTGCCATCGCCGGCCGGCTCTGGCACAGGAGTCGGCACAGCCAAAGGAGACTTCCATGGCGAAGATTGAGATCGAATACTGCGTGAGTTGAAACTACGAACCGCGTGCCCTCCGTGCGAGGGACATCCTGGTCGATCGTCACGGCGCCGAGGTGGCGCTGAAGAAAGGCTCGGGCGGCGTGTTCGAGATTGTCGTCGACGGCGACCTGCGGTTCTCCAAGAAGTCGCTCGGCCGGTTTCCGACCGACGACGAAGTGGCCGGCGTCGTCGCCGGTTAGACCAGGGGACCGGATCATGGGCTTGCGGCTGGCGATCGGGTTGATCGTGGCGATGGGAGCGGGTGCGCAGATGGCAACGGCGGGGTCGCTGGACACAAAGCTGGACACACAGGGACATCGGGGCGCGCGCGGCCTGCTGCCGGAAAACACGCTGCCGGCCTTCAAGAAGGCGATCGACGTCGGCATGGTGACGCTGGAACTCGACACCGGCGTGACCAGCGACGGCATCGTCGTGGTCTCGCACGACCGCCGGCTGACGCCGGAGATCACCCGTGGCCCGGACGGCGAATGGCTGGCGGATCCAACGCCGGCGATCCACGACCTGACCTACGCCGAATTGCAGACCTACGACATCGGCCGCATCAAGCCCGGCTCGCGCTACGCCCGCAACTTCGCCGACCAGCAGCCGATCGACGGCACCCGGTTCCCGAAGCTGTCGGAGGTGCTGGCACTGGGCAAGGCGGCGGGCCGGCCGGTGCGCTACAACATCGAGACCAAGATCAGCCCGTTGCAGCCGGCGGAGACGCTCGGGCCGGAGGACTTCGCCGACGCGGTGCTGGCGGTGCTGCGCGAGGCCGGTGCGCTCAGCCACGCCACCATCCAGTCGTTCGATTTCCGCACGCTGCAGCACGTGCGGCAGGTCGAGCCGGAGGTCACCACCGTCTACCTGACCGCGCAGCAGGGCTGGCTCGACAACATCAAGCGCGGCCAGGACGGCCCGTCGCCATGGACCGCCGGCTTCGACCTCGACGACCATGACGGCTCGGTGCCGCGCCTGATCCAGGCGATGGGCGGCGACGTCTGGTCGCCCTATTTCCGCGAGGTAACGGCGGAGAATATCGCCGAGGCGCACGCGCTGGGCCTGAAAGTGGTGGTCTGGACGGTGAACGATCCCGACGACATGCGCCGCCTGATCGAGCTCGGCGTCGACGGCATCATTTCCGACTATCCCGACCGCCTGGCCGAGGTCGCCGGCGGCGCCTGACTTCAATCCTTCACACGACTGTCACAAATGGGCAAACTGACCCTGCAATAAGGGGCGCCTTCGCCCCGGCTGCCCAACACTGGGCGGTCAACCCGTAGGGAGGTCCAATGCTCAGAAAGATTCTGGCTTCGACGGCATTCGCTGGCGTGGCCCTGGTCGCAACCGCGTCATACGCGGCGACCGAGATTCAGTGGTGGCACGCCATGACCGGCAAGCTCGGCGAGAAGGTCGACGAGATCGCCACCAAGTTCAACGCCAGCCAGTCCGACTTCAAGGTCGTCCCGGTCAACAAGGGCAACTACACCGAGACCATGACGGCGGCGATCGCCGCCTTCCGCGCCAAGCAGCAGCCGCACATCGTGCAGGTGTTCGAGGTCGGCACCGCGACCATGATGTCGGCCAAGGGCGCGATCTACCCGGTGCACGAGCTGATGAAGGACACCGGCCAGGCGTTCGACATCAACGCCTACCTCCCGGCGGTGGTCAGCTACTACACCACGCCGCAGGGCGAGCTGCTCTCGCTGCCGTTCAACAGCTCCACGCCGGTGCTCTGGTACAACAAGGACGCTTTCAAGAAAGCCGGCCTGGACCCGAACAAGCCGCCGCAGACCTGGGCCGAGATGGAGAGCGCGGCCAAGGCGCTGCAGGCGTCGGGCATGCCTTGCGGCTTCTCCTTCGGCTGGCAGTCGTGGGTGATGGTGGAGAACTTCTCCTCCTGGCATAACCTGCCGATCGGCACCAAGGAGAACGGCTTCGCCGGTCTCGACACCGAGCTGACCTTCAACAACGACCATGTCGTCGGCATGATCCAGAAGATCGCCGACTGGCAGAAGTCGAAGCTGTTCGACTATGGCGGCCGGCGCGGCGAGAGCCTGCCGAAGTTCATGAACCAGGAATGCGGCATGTGGATGAATTCCTCTGCCTACTACGGTTCGATCGCAGGCAACGCCAAGTTCGACTACGGTCAGGCGATGCTGCCGGTGAACACCGACGTCGCCGCCAAGGCGCAGAACTCGATCATCGGCGGCGCTACGCTGTGGGTGCTGCGCGGCCATCCGCAGGAAGAGTACGAGGGCGTCGCGAAGTTCTTCAACTTCATGTCGTCACCGGAGATCCAGGCCGACTGGCATCAGGCGACCGGTTACGTGCCGATCACCACGGCGGCCTACGAGCTGTCCAAGAAGCAGGGCTTCTACGAGAAGGCGCCGGGCACCGACACGGCGATCAAGCAGCTCAGCCTGAACCAGCCGACCGCCAACTCGCGCGGCCTGCGCTTCGGCAACTTCGTGCAGATCCGCGATGTCATCAACGACGAGCTGGAGGCCGTGTGGGCGGGCGACAAGACCGCCAAGGAGGGCCTCGACGACGCGGTGAAGCGCGGCAACGACCTGCTGCGCAAGTTCCAGGACGCCAACGGCTGACCTGAACGGGGCCGCCGCCGGAACCGAGACCGGCGGCGGCCTCACCCGTTCCCGACATGGAAAAGCGAGTCGTCTTCCGGCACCGTTGGTTGCCGTATCTGCTGGTGCTGCCACAGCTCGTGATCACGGTCGTCTTCTTCCTGTGGCCGGCGAGCCAGGCATTGTTCCAGTCGGTGCTGGTGGAGGACGCGTTCGGCCTGTCGACCAAGTTCGTCTGGTTCGACAACTTCACCGACCTGGCGACCGACGAGCACTATATCGGCTCGTTCGGCCGTACCTTCGGCTTCAGCTTCGCGGTTGCCGCGCTGGCGATGTGTTCCGCATTGCTGCTGGCGGTGATGGCCGACCGCATCATCAAGGGCGCCAGCACCATCAAGACGCTGCTGATCTGGCCCTACGCCGTGGCCCCGGCGATCGCCGGCGTGCTCTGGTACTTCCTGTTCAACCCGTCGATCGGCATCAACGCCTACTTCCTGCGCTGGCTCGGCTATGACTGGAACCACCAGCTCGACGGTATCGACGCGCTGATCCTGGTGACGCTGGCGGCGACCTGGAAGCAGATTGCATACAACTTCCTGTTCTTCCTGGCCGGCTTGCAGGCGATTCCGCGTTCGCTGATCGAGGCCGCGGCGATCGATGGCGCCGGACCGATGAAGCGGTTCTGGACCATCATCTTCCCGCTGCTGTCGCCGACCACCTTCTTCCTGCTGGTGGTCAACGTCGTCTACGCCTTCTTCGACACCTTCGGCACCATCCACGCGACCACCAGCGGCGGTCCCGCCAGCGCCACCACGATCCTGGTCTACAAGGTGTTCAATGACGGCTTCATCGGCCTGAACCTGGGCAGCTCCGCGGCGCAGTCGGTGGTGCTGATGGTCATCGTCGTGGCGCTGACGGTGGTGCAGTTCCGCTATATCGAGCGGCGGGTGCAGTACTGATGGTCGAAAACCGACGCTATCTGCTCTGGTTCGCCTACGCTGTGCTGTTCGGCGGCATCGCCATCACGCTGCTGCCGATCTGGATCACCTTCGTCGCCTCCACCCATCCGCAGGACGCGCTGATCACCGGACTGGTGCCGCTGCTGCCCGGCGACCACATGTACGCGAACTACGCCAAGGTCCTGGGCGAAGGGAACGTCAACGCCGATGGCGGCCCAGTGGCGCGGATGATGCTGAACAGCCTGATCATGGCGCTCTCGATCACCATCGGGAAGATCGCGATCTCGATCATCTCCGCCTTCGCGATCGTCTACTTCCGCTTCCCGTTCCGGATGTTCTGCTTCTGGCTCATCTTCCTGACGCTGATGCTGCCGGTCGAGGTGCGCATCCTGCCGACCTTCAAGGTGGTCGCCGACCTCGGCATGCTGAACAGCTACGCCGGCCTGTCGATCCCGCTGATCGCGTCGGCCACGGCGACCTTCCTGTTCCGGCAGTTCTTCATGACCGTGCCCGACGAACTGGTCGAGGCGGCGCGCATCGACGGCGCCGGGCCGATGAAATTCTTCCGTGACATCTTGCTGCCGCTGTCCCGCACCAATATCGCGGCGCTGTTCGTGATCCTCTTCATCTTCGGCTGGAACCAGTATCTGTGGCCGCTGCTGATCACCACCGAGGCGCGCTTCGCCACGGTGGTGATGGGCATTCAGCGGCTGGTCGCGGTCGCCGACACCGCGCCGGTGTGGAACGAGGTGATGGCGATGGCGATGATGGCGATGCTGCCGCCGGTGATCGTGGTGCTGGTGATGCAGCGGCTGTTCGTCAAGGGACTGGTGGAGACCGAGAAGTAACGATGGCCGAGATCAGCATCCGCGACGTCCGCAAGAGCTATGGCGACACGCAAGTCATTCACGGCATCGACCTGGAGATCGACGACGGTGAGTTCGTCGTCTTCGTCGGCCCGTCGGGCTGCGGCAAGTCGACCCTGCTGCGCATGGTCGCCGGTCTGGAAATCATCAGCTCCGGCGAGATCGCCATCGGCGGCCGCGTGGTCAACAACCTGGAGCCGGCCGACCGCGACATCGCCATGGTGTTCCAGAACTACGCGCTCTACCCGCACATGTCGAACTACGACAACATGGCCTACGGCCTGCGCAACAAGGGCATGCCGAAGGCCGAGATCGACAAGCGGGTGAACGATGCGGCGCGCATCCTGGAACTCGAGGGCCTGCTGGAGCGGAAGCCGCGCCAGCTCTCCGGCGGTCAGCGCCAGCGCGTCGCCATGGGCCGCTGCATCGTGCGCGAGCCGGCCGCGTTTCTGTTCGACGAGCCGCTGTCCAACCTCGACGCCAAGCTGCGCGTGCAGATGCGGCTGGAGATCAAGCACCTGCAGCGCCAGCTCGGCACCACCTCGCTGTTCGTCACCCACGACCAGGTCGAGGCGATGACCCTGGCTGATCGCCTGGTGGTGCTGAACGCCGGCAACGCGGAGCAGATCGGCACCCCGATGGAGGTCTACAACGACCCCGCGACGATCTTCGTCGCCGGGTTCATCGGCTCCCCGGCGATGAACTTCGTCGCCGGCGAATGGAGCGGCGAAAGCGCGGTGAAGCTGATCGACGGCACGGTGCTGCCGCTCCCAGAAGGGCACGCCAAGGGCAGCGGCGCCGTCACCGTGGGCCTGCGCCCGGAACATCTGCGTACCGAGCCCGGCGACCGGGTCGACACGCTGTCCTTGACCGTCGACCTGGTCGAGCCGCTGGGCGCCGATACGTTGGTACACGCCAAGCTCGGCGGCGAGACCGTCACCGCGCGCCTGCCGGGCCAGGTTGCGCTGGTCGAGGGCTCAGGCCTGACGCTCTACATCGATCCGGCCAACATACATCTGTTCGACGCCGCTTCCGGCGCGCGTTTGTAGGCCGGTTCAGATACCGATCAGGCTGCGGATCGGGGCGCTGTAGTAGAGCACCGCCGCGCCGAACATGGCGCCGAAGCCGAAAGCGACGACGGCGGGAATGATGATCGCCGGCCAAAGCCGGTGGAACTCCGAGGGCGAGACCATGCCCAGCAGCCGGCCGCCGATGCCGGACAGCACGTAGCCGACCACCAGCAGCGTCAGCGCCGGCAGCGCGACCAGCGGCACGACGTCGCGCAACCGGCGCACCGCGTTGCCGACCAGCACGTCGGCGACGCTGATCTGCACCGTCACCGGTCGTGGCACCTTGGCCCGCAGCACCGCCTCGATCGGCACCGCGGCCGGCGGCGGCGCCATCAACGCGCCAAGCACGGGTGCGTATTCCTGCGCTGCGGTGGCACGGTTGTCCCACAACAGGCGCAGGTTGATACTCAGGTCCTGGCGGAAATAGTAGGCGGTGAGCGCGAACCAGCCGGCCGCCGCCAGCAGCGTCAGCCACAGCAGACGCCGACGCCAGGCCCGGCCGAACTCCCGTCGGGCCTCATGCTCCGGCGGTGCCATCGCCATGCTCACGGCTTCTCCCGCTATGCGTCCGCGCGGACTTTCACGTAACTGCCCGGTGCGTCCTCCAGCACTGGCGCCTTTTCGGAACCGGGCTGGCGCGCAGCGACCTTGCGGCCCGACTGCTTGGCGATCCAGCCCTTCCAGTTCTCCCACCACGAGCCGGGGTGCTGCGTGGCGCTGGCGAACCAGTTGTCCGGCGCCGGCGGGTTCTCCTTGTTGGTCCAGAAGCCGTACTTGCCGGCCGACGGCGGGTTGACCACGCCGGCGATGTGGCCGGAACCGGCCAAGGTGAACTGCACCGGACCGCTGTACAGCTGGGTGGCGACGTAGGTCGCCTTCCATGGCGCGATGTGGTCCTCCTTGGTCGACAGGATGTAGACCGGGATGTCGATGTTGCCGAGGTCGAGGTCGACGTCACCGAAGGTCAGCGCGCCGGGCTGCGACAGCCGGTTCTGCTGGTACATGTTGCGCAGGTAGTAGAGGTGCATCGCCCGCGGCATCCGCGTGGAATCGGAGTTCCAGTACAGCAGGTCGAACGGGAAGGGGTCCTTGCCGAGCAGGTAGTTGTTGATCACGAACGACCAGATCAGGTCGTTGGCGCGCAACATGTTGAAGGTCGTCGCCATGGCCGAGCCGTCGAGCACGCCGCCTTGCTCGTCCATCCGCTCTTCCAAGTTCCTGAGCTGCTCGTCGTCGATGAAGATTTCCAGCTCGCCCGGCTCGGCGAAATCGACCAGCGAGGTGAAGAAGGTCGCCGCCTTCACCCGATCGTCGCCGACCGCCTTCATGTAGGCCAGCGAGGCGGCCAGCAGCGTGCCGCCCAGGCAATAGCCGATCGCGTTCACGTTCTTCTCGCTGGTGGCGGCCTCGATGCCGTCGAGCGCCGCGAACACGCCCTCGTGCATGTAGTCCTCGAAACCCTTGTCGGCGAGGCTGGCGTCCGGGTTCACCCAGGAGGCGACAAACACCGTCAGTCCCTGGTCGACCGCCCACTTGATGAACGAGTTATCCGGCCGCAGGTCGAGGATGTAGAACTTGTTGATCCACGGCGGGAAGATCACCAGCGGCCGGCGGTACACCTTCTCCGTCGTCGGCGTGTACTGGATGAGCTGCATCAGGTCGGTCTGCCACACCACCTTGCCCGGCGTGGTGGCGACGTTCTCGCCGACCTGGAAAGCGTCCATGTCGGTCATCCTGATCGCCAGCTTGCCCTTGCCGCGCTCCAGGTCCTCGAGCATGTGGTCGAGCCCGCGCACCAGGTTCTCGCCATTCTGCTCCAGCGTCGTGCGCAGCACCTCCGGATTGGTCATCACGAAGTTGGACGGGCTCATCGCATCGATGAACTGGCGGGTGTAGAAGTCGACCTTCTTGGCCGATTTCTGATCCAGGCCGTCGACCTCGTGCACGGTGTCCATCATCCAGCGCGAGGTCAGCAGGTAGGATTGCTTGATGAAGTCGAAGACCTGGTTTTCCTGCCACGCCGCGTCCTTGAAACGCCGATCGCCGGCGGCCGGCTCGGCCAGGTTCTCCGCTGGCTGTCCCAGCATCCGCTGCGCGCCCTGCTGCCACAAGGCCAGGTAGTCCTGCCACAGGCTGAGCTGCGCCTGGGCGAGCTTCTGCGGGTCGGACAGCATCTGCTGGGTCAGCGCCATGAAGGCGTCGCCGATGTTCAGCGGGTCCTGTGGCCCGCCGCCGTCGGCGGCTTGACGCTCCAGGAACTCGGCGACCAGTTTCTGCGACTGGCTCGCCACCTTCATCAGGTTCTGTGAAAATGCCGCCGCATCTGGCAACGGCATATCGTTCGGGTCATTCTTATCAGGCATTGCTTGTAGCTCCGGGTCGGTTGCTGGCATTGCCGCCGGACGGCAAACTGTTTACATGGATTTCGGCGCCACCGACAGTGGGCGCAGACGCTGCGAGGCGATCGTGACGGTCGAAACAACCGAGTACCGGCGAAATCCAGCCGGATTTTTGGCGCGCGGCACCGCATTGGCGGTGGTTCTGACGCTTGCCGGTTGCTCCTATGTACCGGACTACGCCAATCCGGTGAACTGGTACGACAGCATCGCCGGCGACGACGCGCCGGCGCCGGAACAGGACGACAGTGCCCTGGCGCAGCCGGTGCCGGGCTCCGACCAGAACTTCCCGACGCTGGCATCGGTACCGGCGCGGCCGGACGCCCCGACGCCGAGCGCCGAACGCCAGCGCGTGCAGCAGGGCCTGGTCGCCGACCGCGACAACGCCAAGTATACCGAGCAGGTCGCCAACACCGCCCTGCAGCAGCAAGCCGCCAATACCGCGCCGCCGCCACCGCGACCAGCGCCGCCGCCAGCGGCCGCCAGTACACCGGCACCGGCCACGGATACGACGACCGATAGCGGCTCGAGGCCGCCGACGCTAACCGCGGCACCGCCGCCACCGCCACCTCCCGCGGCGACCACCGTGGCACGGGCCGACGTTGAACCGCCCAAGCCGATGGCGCCGCCGCCGCCGCCGCCGATGCCGGCAGCCTCGGATGCGAGCGACGCCGCGCCGCCGTCGACCGCCGACCTCACCAACCTGCCGGGCGGGCGTCGGCGCATGGCAGTGCCACAGATCGTGCAGCGCGGCCCGGCGCCGGCGCCAATCCAGTCCGGCAGCGTCAGCCGGGCACCGGCGGTCGCCGCCACCACGCCGCCGCAGGTCCCGAGCGCGGCCACCGTGCCGCCGGCATCGCCGCCGCCGGCGCCAGTTGCGACGACAGCCCCGGCGCTGCCGTCGCAGGTTCGTGCCGCCACGCCACCGCCGACACCGACGCCGGCTCCTGTCGCGACGGCAGCGACGCCGCGGCCGTCGACGCCGGCACCGATCCCAGCGGCACCGGCGCCGCGCGTGGCGATGCAGCCCGCCGCGCCGGCCAGCTCCGCCGTGGCACAGCGCCTGAACCTCCCGGTGGCGCCGGACCAGCAGGCGCTGAACGAAGCTTTCTCGCGCAACATCGCGGCGCAGCAGGGCATGACCTTGGCTGCCTTGCCGGTCGGCGATCCGGCCCCCGGCGGCGCTGTCATCGACTCCGGCGGCACCGTCTATGTCGGCGGCAGCCCGGGTCGTCCAAACTACACCACCACCAGGCCTGGCCCGGCGCCGAGCGGACTTGGCGCGGCGCCCGCCGGCCTGGTCGCGACCGTGCATTTCGGCCATGGCGGCGCCGGGCTCTCGGCCCAGGCGCAGCGCGACATCCGCGCCGTCGCGGCGGAGGCCAAACGCACCGGCCGAACCGTCCGCGTCGTCGGCCACTCCAGCCAGCGCACCGGCAACATGCCGTTCGAGCGCCACCTGATCGCCAACTTCAACATCTCGCTAGACCGCGCCAACCGCGTCGCCCAGGCGCTGGCCCGGGCCGGCGTCGACGGCAGCCGCATCGTGGTCGAGGCCGTGGGTGACACGCAGCCGCTTTACTTCGAGTTCATGCCGAACGGCGAGGCGGAGAACCGCCGCGCCGAAATCTTCCTCGAATAGGTCGAACCGAGCGTCGAATCGGCGTAGGTAGGGGAGCGCTCGGGCAGGGCGCCCGGCCCGGCCGGACCGCCGCAATCAAGGAGCATCGAGGTCGAGCGATGGACTCGTTTCATCGAATACGGCGCCTGCCGCCATACGTGTTCGCCGAGGTCAACGAGATGAAGGCCAGGGCGCGCGCCGCCGGCCAGGACATCATCGACCTCGGGATGGGCAACCCGGACCTGCCGACGCCGCCGCATATCGTTGCCAAGCTGGTCGAGGCGGTGCAGGACCCGCGCACGCACCGCTATTCCACCTCGCGTGGCATCCCCGGCCTGCGCAAGGCCAACGCCGCCTATTACCAGCGCCGCTTCGGGGTCGAACTCGATCCCGAGGGCGAGACCATCGTCACCCTGGGCTCGAAGGAAGGGCTGGCCAACCTGTCGCAGGCGATCACCGCGCCGGGCGACGTGATCCTGGCGCCGAACCCGTCCTATCCGATCCACCCCTACGGCTTCATCATCGCCGGCGCCGTGATCCGCAATATTCCGGTCGCGCATGGCGAGGATTTCTGGGAGAACCTGCAACGCGCGATGCGCCACTGCGTACCGCCGCCAACTGCGCTCGTTCTCAACTATCCGTCGAACCCGACGGCAGAAGTCATTGATTTGGCGTTCCTTGAGCGGATCGTTGCATTCGCCAAAGAGCATCAGATCTACATCCTTTCCGACCTCGCCTACGCCGAGATCTATTTCGACGGCAATCCGCCGCCGTCGATCCTGCAGGTGCCGGGCGCCAAGGACGTGGCGATCGAGTTCACTTCGCTGTCGAAGACCTATTCGATGCCCGGCTGGCGCATCGGCTTCGCGTCCGGCAACCGCGACCTGATCCGCGCGCTGACCCGGATCAAGTCCTACCTCGACTACGGCGCATTCACGCCGATCCAGGTCGCCGCCTGCACCGCGCTGAACGGCCCGCAGGATTGCGTGGAAGAGGCGCGCGAGACCTACCGTCGGCGTCGCGACGTGCTGGTCCAGGGCCTTGCCGGCGCCGGATGGGAGCTTCCGTCGCCGCCGGCGACGATGTTCTGCTGGGCGCCGATCCCGGAACCGTTTCGCGCGCTGGGCTCGCTGGAATTCTCCAAGCTGCTGTTGAAGAAGGCCGGCGTGGCGGTCTCGCCGGGCATCGGTTTTGGCGAGTATGGTGATGGCCACGTCCGCATCGCGCTCGTCGAGAACGAACATCGCATTCGCCAAGCTGTAAGAAATATCAAGAAGTTCCTGAGCATGTCTAACCAGTACTCTGAAGAGAAGCCGATCCAGGCGAGCGCCGGATGAGCCAGCCGCTGCGTCTCGGTATCGCCGGCCTCGGCACGGTTGGTGTCGGCCTGATCGAACTGCTGAATGGCCAGGCCGAGTTGCTGACCACCCGCGTCGGCCGGCCGCTTGTCGTCACCGCCGTCAGCGCACGCAGCCAGCGCGACCGCGGCGTCGACCTGTCCGCCATGGCCTGGTGCGCCGATCCGGCCGAGCTCGCCAGCCGCGATGACGTTGATCTGGTCGTGGAACTGATGGGCGGCGAGGGCGACCCGGCCAAGTCGCTGTGCCAGGCGGCGCTGGCGGCGGGCAAGTCAGTAGTCACCGCCAACAAAGCGTTGCTGGCGCTGCACGGTACTGAACTGGCGCGCATCGCCGAGGCCAACGGGGCCATCCTGGGCTACGAGGCGGCGGTCGCCGGCGCCATCCCGATCGTCAAGGCGGTGCGCGAGGGTCTGGCTGGCAACGGCTTCAGGCGCCTGGCGGGTATCCTGAACGGCACCTGCAACTACATCCTGACCCAGATGCAGTCGACAGGGCGCGATTTCGCCGAGGTGCTGGCCGAAGCCCAGGCGCTGGGCTATGCCGAGGCCGACCCGTCCTTCGATGTCGACGGTATCGACGCGGCGCACAAGCTGGCGATCCTGACCACGCTGGCCTACGGCACCGAGACCGACTTCGACGCGATCCACATCGAGGGCATTCGCGACGTGGAGGCGCTCGACATCGCCTTCGCCGCTGAGCTTGGCTTCCGTATCAAGCTGCTGGCCATCGCGGCGGCCACCGAGCACGGCATCGAGCAGCGCGTGCACCCCTGCATGGTGCAGGCCGACACCCCGATCGCCTATGTCGACGGCGCCTTCAACGCGGTCGAGACGCAGACCGACTATGCCGACCGCTCGGTGTTCGAAGGCCGCGGCGCCGGCGCCCATCCGACCGCGTCGGCCGTGGTCGCCGACATCGTCGACATCGCCCGTGGCCGCGACGGCATGACCTACTCGGTGCCGGTCACGGCGCTGAAGCCGCTGTCGCCGGCACCGATGGACCGGCACGAAGGGCCGTACTACGTCCGCCTGGAGGTCTACGACCAGCCCGGCGTCATCGCCGACATCTCCGCCATCCTGCGCGACGAGTCGATCTCCATCGAATCGCTGTTGCAACGCGGCCGTGCCACCGACGCGAACGGCTCGGTGCCGGTGGTGCTGATCACCCATGAGGTCGGCGAAGCGGCGATGTTGCGGGCTCTGGCGCGCATCGGCGACCTGGACAGCGTGCGCGATCGCCCGCGCATGATCCGGATCGAGTACCTTTAGACACAACGAGAATCACGGGACGGAGCTGGTCATGGCGAAAGCGGCGCAGACGGCGAGGATGGAGCGCGAACTGACGCTGGAGGCGGTCAGGGTGACCGAGGCGGCGGCGATCGCGGCCTACGACCTGATGGGGCGCGGCGACGAGAAGGCCGCCGACCAGGCCGCCGTCGATGCGATGCGGACCGCGCTCAACAACCTGAACATCCAGGGCACGGTGGTGATCGGCGAGGGCGAGCGCGACGAGGCGCCGATGCTCTATATCGGCGAGGAAGTCGGCAAGGGCACCGGCCCCAAGGTGCACATCGCGCTCGACCCGCTGGAGGGCACCACGATCACCGCCAAGGGCGGCCCCAACGCGCTGGCCGTGCTGGCGATCGCGGAAGAAGGCGGCCTGCTGCACGCGCCGGACGTCTACATGGACAAGATCGCCGTCGGCCGCGGCCTGCCCGACGGCATCGTCGACCTCGACAACACGCCCGGCGACAACATCAAGGCGCTGGCCAAGGCGAAGAAGGTGAAGTCGGCCGACATCGTCGCCTGCATCCTCGACCGGCCGCGCCATGCCGAGCTGATCGCCGCGGTGCGCGCGGCGGGCGCCCGCATCCTGCTGATCGGTGACGGCGATGTTGCCGGCGTCATCGCCACGGTGATGCCGGAGACCGGGATCGATATCTACATGGGCTCCGGCGGCGCGCCGGAGGGCGTGCTGGCGGCCGCCGCGCTGCGCTGCATCGGCGGCCAGATGCAGGGCCGGCTGCTGTTCCGCAACGACGACGAGAGGGGCCGCGCTGCCAAGGTCGGCATCGAGGACCTGAACCGCAAATATTCGCTGACCGAGCTGGCCAGCGGCGATTGCACCTTCTCCGCTACCGGGGTCACCGACGGCTCGATGCTCGACGGCGTGAAGAAGCTGCCCGGCGGCGCGACCACCGACTCGGTGGTGATGCGCTCCTCCACTGGCACCGTGCGCTGGATCAAGACCGAACACGGCGATCCCGGCCGGCGCAAGTGAGCCTGCGCGCGCTCGATCCCGGTCAGACCGGCGATAACGTCTTCCTTGGCGTCACCCGCTCGGCCACCGGCCGGCGCTGGGAACGCCGCCTGGCAGATGATGGCGACGCCAACGCCATGGTGCAGCAACACGGCCTGCCGGAGCTGCTGGCCCGGGTCCTGTCCGCGCGCGGCGTGAGCCCGGACGAGACCGAGAGTTTCCTCGATCCGAAACTGAAAACCCTGCTGCCCGAGCCCGACAGCCTGCCGGACATGGCCGCCGCGGCCGCCCGGATCGCCGATGCGGTGCAGGCTGGCGAGGCCATCGTGGTGTTCGGCGACTACGACGTCGATGGCGCCACCGGCACCTCGCTGCTGCTGCGGCTGTTGCGCGCGCTCGGCGTCGAGGCCAGCTTCTACATCCCCGACCGCGAGACTGAGGGCTACGGCCCGAATCCGGCCGCGATCGACAAGCTGGTCGGCGGCGGCGCGCGGCTGATGATCACCGTCGACTGCGGCGCCACCGCCTTTGACGCCCTGGCCCATGCCGCCAGGCGCGGGCTCGACGTCATCGTGCTCGACCACCATCAGGGCGAGACCGACCTGCCGGCGGCCTGTGCCGTGGTCAACCCGAACCGGGCCGACGCCGCTGATGTCGGCCGCCAGCTCGCCGCCGTCGGCGTCTGCTTCGTAACCGCCATCGCGGTGACCCGCGAACTGCGTCGACGCGGGTTCTTCGCCAGCAGGCAAGAGCCCGACCTGATGGCGTTGCTCGACCTGGTGGCGCTTGGCACCGTCGCCGACGTGGTGCCGCTGACCGGCGTCAATCGCGCCTTCGTGCGCCAGGGCCTGAAGGTTTTGACGCAACGCCGCAACCCGGGCCTCAACGCGCTGCTCGGCATCGCCCGGCTGAACGAGGCGCCGGCGCCCTACCACCTGGGCTTCGTGCTGGGACCGCGTATCAACGCCGGCGGCCGGCTCGGCGGCGCCGATCTCGGCACCCGGCTGCTGAGCACCGACGATGCCGGCGAGGCCGGCGCGCTGGCGCTGAAGCTCGACGAGATGAACCGCCAGCGTCGCGCCATCGAACAGCGCGTGCTGGCCGAGGCGATGGCTCAGATCGAGGCCGTCGGCAACGACCGCCCGCTGGTCTGGGCTTGCGCGCCGGACTGGCCGGTCGGCGTCATCGGCATCGTCGCCGGCCGGCTGAAGGAGCGCTACCGCCGGCCGGCGCTGGTCATCGGCCTGGACGCGACCGGTGAGGGCAAGGGCTCGGCCCGCTCGATTCCCGGCGTCGACCTCGGCGCCATCATCCGCGCCGCGCGCCGCGACGGCCTGCTGCTCGCCGGCGGCGGCCATGCCATGGCCGCGGGTCTCAGCGTCACCGCCGAAAACCTTGCCGCGTTGGAAGAACGCCTGCAGATCGAGGTTGGCGCCGCTTTGGACGTGGCGCCGGCGCGCGACCGCCTGGGCCTGGACGGCGCGGTGACCGCGTCCGGCATCACGACGGCGCTGTTCGACGACCTGGCCCGCGCCGGCCCGTTCGGCGCCGGCCAGCCGCAGCCGCGCCTGGCGGTGCCGGCGGTGACGGTGTGGCAGGCCGACTTGCGCAGCGGCGGCCATGTCGCCGTGCGTCTGGGCGACAGCGGTGGCGGCTCGCTGCGCGCGATTGCGTTCCGTGCCGCCGACGGACCGCTGGGCGAATTGCTGCTGGCGCGCGGCCACGGCCGGCCGGTGCACCTGGCCGGCCATCTTTCCAGCAACACCTGGAACGGTCAGCGCCGCGTCGAATTGGTCGTGGAGGATGCCGCGCCCGCCTCGCGCTCTTGATTTCGCCGCCGCTTCGTCGTAGAGCGGCGGCGCTGGCCCCGTCGTCTAGAGGTTAGGATGCCGGCCTTTCAAGCCGGAGGTGTTGGGTTCAAGTCCCACCGGGGTCACCACCAAATAGAATACCTAGCGGAAAACGCCGCGCGTTCTCCCACAAATTTCCCACAATTCCGCTGCGTCGAGGCACCTGGCTTGGATCGCGGACCAGCCGCCCGCGACATCACCGTCCTGGACACCACCGTCCCAACACCGTCAGTCAAGGCAACGAACCACCTCGGAACCAGGTCGCTGCGCATGACACGCCGGTGTTCCCTGAGGCACATTGGGGTGTCGCCGGCCGTGGGCGCCGGCAGCCTTTGTTGATACTTGAGGCCGTCTGATTGCAGTTCGACGCGGATTATCTGGCCGCTTGGTTGAGGCTGTTCGGCAGCCATGTGCCAGCCGTACGGCGGGCGGCGCTCGTCGTGCGATCCGACGGCGCCGTCCGGCGGTTCGACTGGCCGGAATCCGGCGATGCGTCGGACGAACTCTACCGCACCGCGGATCTGGCGATGCGCACCGGCAAGGACATCACTTCGACTGCCACCGTGCCGACCGCCGAAGCGATGGCCGACGCGGCAATCGTCGCGGCTCCGCTCACCACGGCTGACGGCCGGCGAGGTGGCGTCGCCGCGCTGCTGGAAGCACCGGCGACGCAGCGCGCGACCGCCATGCACCTGCTCAAATGGGCGACGGGGTGGCTTGCGGAAATGCCCGTGGCAGCGCCGGGGGCCGTCCTGGCATCGCTGCTCGATCAGTTGAGCGCTGCGGCCGGCGCGCGAACCGTCGAGACGGCGGCGGCGGCGTGCGCGACGTCGCTGGCCGAATACTTGAACTGCGAGCGTGTCGTGATCGGACACTGGCGAGGCGACCGCTTCGAGCTGACGGCGATCTCGCACGGTAGCGCCCTCGATCGCGGCAGTGACGTCGCGCAGCACCTTTCCGCCGCCTTGGCGACCTGCGACCATGTCGAGGCCGTTGTCCTCATCGGCCGCGACGGCGAGCCGCCTGACGTTCGCGTCGCCGCGCTGGACGCGATGGCGCGGGCGCAGCGACGGGAATATTGCCTTGTCCCGTTGACCAGCCACAACACTTCCCAGGCAGGCCTGGTGCTGCTTGAGCGTGCACGCGAGCGACCCTTCTCGGCCGAGATGGTTGAGCTTTACGGCGGACTGGGCCGTATGGTCGCCGTTGTTCTCTCCGCTGTGCGCTGGAGCACCGGCAAGCGGCTGCCGGGTCTCGACTGGACGTGGCATGGACTTCGACGAGGTCATCGCTTGGCAATCGTCGCGGCCGCAGGTGTGGCGCTGACTGCGCTGCTCGCCGTCGCTGGCCCGAGCAACTACCGCGTGGTCGAGGCCGCCCGCATCGAGGGCAAGGTCCAGCGGGTCGTGGTGGCGCCATTCGACGGCTATATCAAGGCCGCGCATTTTCGTGCTGGCGACATGGTCGAGAGTGGCGCTGCCCTGGCCGAGCTCGAAACCCGCGAATTGCTACTCGACCGACGACATTGGATCGACAAGCGAAGCGAGTTCGAAAAGCAGCATCGAAAGGCACTGGCCACGTTGGACCGGGCTGCGGTCACGATACACAGCGCGCAAATCGACCAGGCCGAGGCTCAGGTTCGCCTGATCGACCTGCAGATCGACCGAGCGGAACTGGCGGCGCCGCTGACCGGCGTGATCATCGCCGGTGACCTGAGCCAGTCGCTCGGCGCACCGGTCGAGCGCGGCCAGATCCTGTTCGAGGTCGCGCCACTCGGCGCGTTTCGCCTGGCGATCTACGTCGACCAGGACGAGGTCTCATTGGTGCAACTGGGACAGACCGGTACGCTCGCACTGAAGGCATTCCCGGCCAACGAGTTTCCAATTGTTGTTCGCGAAGTGTCGCCGGACTTCGAAGAGCGCAACTACAGCGTCCGGTACCGGGTCGAGGCGAGCATAGACCCGGGCGCGATGACGCTGCTGCCGGGCATGCAGGGTGTCGCGCGCATCTCGGTCGGCGACCGTAGCTACGCCGGGATCTACTTCAGCAAGCTGACCAGTGCCGTGCGGCTTTGGACATGGATGTGGCTGCCGTAGCGACAGACGGGCACGCTTGGGACACAGTTGGCGCATGGCGCGTGCGGCTGCGCGACGGCGTCGAGACCTACGAGCATCGCTATCGCGGTACCGCCTGGCTCATCGTGGCGGATGATGTGAATCGAGGCTATTTCCGCGGACCGGTCGCATCGCTCCGGCTGGTCCAGCTCCTGGACGGGGATCGCACGGTCGAACAGGCCTATCACCTGGTCCAGGCAGAAGCCGGCGCGCGGGCACCGTCGAAGGACGACGTTGTCGAGCTGTTGCAGAGCCTGCAGGCGGCCGATCTGCTGCAAGGTGTCGGCAGCTATGACGCGGGCGGCTTCGTGGAACGCGAGCGGCGTCGCGCTCGGCATCGCCGGCAACTGCGCTGGCGGCAGCCGTTGACGTGGCGGCTGCCGCTGCTTGAGCCGGACGCGCTGTTAATCCGATGCGCCGAGCATGTCGGGTGGCTGTTCCGTCCGACATGGCTGTACGTCTGGTGCCTGCTGGCCGGCACCGCCGCGGTGGCCGGCTGGCTGCACCGGCACGAGATTGCCGAGCATGCCGAGGCGCGGTTCGCGGATCCGTCGAACCTGGTCTGGTTCCTCTTCCTGTATCCGCTGATCAAGCTGCTGCACGAGGCCGGGCACGGTCTGGCGGCCCGGCATTGGGGCTGCAGGGTGAGGGAGTTCGGCATTGTCTTTCTGGTATTCGTACCCCTGCCGTACGTGGATGCGTCGGCGTCCCACAAGCTCCACTCCAAATACCAACGCATGGTCGTCGGCGCTGCCGGCATCATCGTTGAAGTCGGACTTGCCGCGATGGCGCTCTGGGCCTGGCTGTACCTCGACCCAGGCCTAGCCCGCGATATCGCGTTCGACATCATGGTTATCGGCGGCCTATCTACCGTCGTGTTCAACGGCAACCCACTGCTTCGATTCGACGGCTACTACGTGCTGTCGGATTTCCTGGAGAGCCCCAACCTCGGCCAGCGGTCGGTCCAGTATCTGGGCTATCTGCTGAAACGGCACGTCGTCGGCCTCAAGCAGTGCCGGCGTCCAATCGTCGCTCGTGGGGAGACGGGCTGGCTGGTCGGCTATGGGATTTGCTCGGGCATCTACCGCCTAGTCGTCAGCATTTCCATCGCACTGTGGGTCGGCAGCCAGTTGCTCCTTCTTGGCGTCGCCCTGGCCATCTGGACGTTGGCCGGGCAGCTCGTCTACCCCGCCGTGACGGGCGCCTGGCGACTGTTCGGCGAAGCCCGGGCCGAGGGGCGGATGCGCAGGCTGGTGTTGGTCGCCAGCACTTGCTTCGTCGCAACCGCGGTCTTTCTGGCAACGCCGATGCCGCACAGCACGATTGCTCAGGGCCTCGTCATGGTGCCGCAGGAAACGTTGCTGCGGGCCAGCACCGACGGCGTCGTTGTCGCCGTGCTGCAGCGCAACGGCGTGGCGGTCCGCGCGGCCGAGCCGGTGCTGCAGATGGCCAATCCGCAACTGACCGGGCAGCTCGCCGTCCTGACCGCGAAACTGCGCGAGCTGGGGGCCCGGCAACAGCTGGCGGCGGAATCCGACCGGCAACGGGCGGCAACGCTCGCGGAGGAGCGAACGACCCTCGAATCGGAGATCGCCGACCTTCGCCAGACGCTGGCGGGTTTGCTCGTGCGCAGCCGGATCGTGGGCGTCCTGACGTTGCCCCGCGCCGACGACCTGCCGGGCCGGGTCATCCGCAAGGGCGACGTGCTCGGCTTCGTAACCGGCGTCCGCAACCTGGAAGTCCATGCCGTCGTCGATCAATCGGCGATCGCACGAATTCGAGCCGATACGCGAGCCGTCGAAGTCTTTCCCGATACGCACGTCGGCAAGCCGATAGCGGCGAAACTCATTCGAACGATACCAGTGGCGACCGATATCCTGCCGTCTGCGCGCTTGGGCTCACTGCGGGGCGGCGCCATCCCGGTCGATGTCCGCGACAGCGATGGAACGACGGCGCTGTCCGACGTCTTCCGGGTCGACGTCGCGTTGCCAATGAACCGCGGAAACCTGCATCTCGGTCAGTTCGTATACGTCAAGTTCCTGCATGAGCCTGCCAGCATCGCCGCGTCTCTCGGGCATTGGATGTATCGGCAGTGGCTGGATTGGCTGGTTGCCGACGAGCGCGACCGCCCGGATTGAGATCGTTACATGGCACGAATCGTGCGTCGTGAACGGTGATCCACGCTAAGTGATTGTTAAGCAGAGACGCCCATGGTTAGCGATACGTGAATTCTGCGTATGGCACTTTTTGGTGGTGTCCAGTGGCATGGGCCGTAAGGGAACGCGGTAGTTTGATACAGCCGATCGTGGGCAGGCGGCCTGTTGCCGCCGGCGTGCTCGCGTGCTTTGCCTTCGGCATCGGACTCAACCTGGCCCCAGCGACCGCCGTCGCTGACGATGCACCAGCCGTTGACTGCGTCATCCATCCCTATCGGGTCGCGGATTTGTCTAGCGCGGTCCCAGGCGTGGTGGATGAGGTCAAAGTCAAGCGCAGCGACGCGGTGGCGGAGGGCCAGATGGTGGCGTCACTGGACGCCGGCCTGGAGGAGGCGACGGTGGCTCTCGCCAAGGCGCGCGCCGGCGTCACGTCAGAGGTCGCGCTTGGCCAGGTCGAGCTCGAGTTCAATCTGCGCCGAAAGGAACGGGTTGACTGGCTTTACGCGCGCCGGACGGTGCCGTTCGAGCGCACCGACGACGCCAAGCGCGAGCAGGATCTCTCGGCGATCCGGCTGCAGCAGGCAAGAGAACTCGTCGCGATACGGAAACTTGAGCTGCGCCGCGCCCAGGAGCAGTTGAACCAGAAAATCATCATGGCGCCGTTCAGCGGTTTCGTTTTGGAGGTTTTTCGGGCGAAGGGCGAGTACGTCGAAGGACAGCCGATCCTGCGTCTTGCCCAGCTTGACCCGTTGCGGGTCGAGGCGATCGTGCCGGTGGCCTTTTTCGGGCGCATCAAGGTCGGCAGCGAGGCCGAAATCGTGCCCGAGCTTGCGACAGCGCAGTCGCTTCGCGGCACCGTGGAAGTGGTCGACCGGATCGCCGATGCGGCAAGCGGGACTTTCGGGGTCCGGCTCACATTGACCAATCCCGAGCACAGGCTGCCAGCCGGTCTGAAGTGCGAGCTGAAGTTCATCGCCCCGATCACGTCGGCCGCGAAACCGGCCGACGGCAGACGGACGTCGCAATAGCGTCATGCGAGCAGTGGCAGGGCTCCGGCAGACAGGCGCAGCATGGCAGACCGGCCAGCGGCCGTTCGGCAAACCTACTTACGAGGCGCGGTGCGTGCTGGAACGACTGGAGCCTCGCATTCTGTTGTCCGCCGACCTCCTGGCCGGCCTGGGCATCGCCGGCGACGCGGATCGCGACCTGTCGGACGAGGACCTGCCGTTCGATCTGCACCTTGGCGCAGGACAACACGCCATCGCGCCGTCGCTACCCGACACGCCACTCGATATCGCCGCCATTGGCAGGCTGCTGGCGCCGACCGACGGCGTCGACGCGGGCGATCCGACCGAGGATCCTCTGGGACTGCAGCAGGCCGATCCGCCCGCCGACGAGCGACGCGAGGTGATCTTCGTCGACTCCGCGACGCCGGACCTTGAAACCCTGCTCGCCGACTTCGGCCGCGACCGCGATGACGTGTCGCAGATTGTCGTGCTGCTGAACTCCGCCAGCGACCCGTTGCAGCAGATCGCCGATCACCTCAGCGCCATGCGCGACATCGACGCGGTGCACATCGTCAGCCACGCCTCGACCGTCGGGCTTGCGCTGGGGGGCAAGGTCGTCGATCTGGCCGCGGCGGAATCCGCCCGCAACGTGATTGAAACCTGGGGCGTCGCGCTGACCGACGGCGCCGATCTGCTGATCTACGGCTGCGACTTCGCGGCCACCGAGGACGGCCGCACCCTGGCCAGCCTGCTGGCCAAGCTGACCGGGGCCGATGTCGCGGCGAGTACCGACCTGACGGGCGCTGCCGCCGCCGGGAGCGACTGGGAGCTCGAGTACCGGATCGGCGACGTGACCACCGCCGTCGCATTGTCGGCCGAGGCGCAGGTGACCTGGTCGCACACGCTCCTGGCAACGGATGGCTTGCTGCTGTCCATCGAAGGCGACGAAGTGGTGCCGGACGAAGGCGCCGTGGACAGAGGCGAGGTGCTGCAGTTCGCCGATCCGGGCCTCAGCTTCGATTCGGCCGGCGCACCGGCGAACACGACCACCGGCACCTACTCTTCGGAGGCCAGTTTCGGGGCGCTTGGGCTTGACCTGAACGTCGACATCGACGCGCTGCACTATGTTTCGCAGGACATCACGGTCGGCTCCTCGACGACCTTCGACCTTCTGGAGGGCGACCTGCTGCTCTCCACCGAGGATTCGGAACTGCTGACCAGCATCAACGCGATCTCGGTCGACAAGGAGGACGTGTTCGTCTACCGGCCGGATACGCCCGGCGACTACAGCGCCGGGCGTTTCTTCATGCTGTTGAACGGGTTCACGAGCGGCGGCAAGGATGTCGACGCCATCTCGCTTGTCGAGGCCAACACGATCGTCGGCGAAGCCTCGACCGTCCTGGCCGCCGGCACCTTCCTGTTCGCGCAGGACAGCGATGGCGGCTTCGACAAGGAAGACATCCTGCACTACACCCCGACCACGGTCGGCTCGGGCGCGGCGGTCGGCACGATCCAGACGCTGATCGATGGCGGCGAGATCGATATCAGTGACCGCATCTACGGTCTCGATCTGGTCGAGCAGACCATCACCATAGCCGGATCGACGCTGAACGCGGGCACCATCCTGGTCTCCATCGACGCCGATGCGGAGGTTGGCGACAACGAGCTGGACGTCACGAAACAGGACATTTTCGGCCTCAACATCTCCCGGACAACGCTCGGCTCGGGCAGCGGCAATGAGGCGGCGACGGCGTTTCTCTTCTTCGACGGCAGCGACGTCGGGCTAACCCAAGACGGGCATGATCTCGATGCGACGGCGTTGTTGACGAGCATCGTGAACAACCCGCCGAGCGCGACCAATCTGACCTCGACCAGCAGCTACACCGAGGGCGATGCCAGCGTCACCATTACCGACATCGTGGTAAGCGACGCCGATGCCGGCGATGTGGTCACCGCGACCCTGACCCTGGCCGACAAGGCGGCCGGCAGCCTGACCGCCAACGACGGCGCCAGCTACGATGCCGACACCGGCGGGTGGTCTATCACCGGCACGGTCGCGGCGGTGAACACGGCGCTGGCCAACCTGGCCTTCCTGCCGGCCACCGAGAACAACCAGGACACCACCATCGCGGTCAGCATCGACGACGGCGACGAGGACGGCAGCGGCCCGCTGACCGGCACCATCACGCTCGACGTGACGCCGGTGAACGACGCGCCGAGCGCGACCAACCTGACCTCGACCAGCAACTACGCCGAGGGTACCGCCAGCGTCGCCATCACCGACATCGTGGTCAGCGACGTCGACACCGGCGATCTGGTCACCGCGACCCTGACGCTGGCCGACACCGGCGCCGGCAGCCTGACGGTCAACGATGGCGCCAGCTACGATGCCGACACCGG